>DATMKS010000104.1:0-62351 GCA_035571045.1 Verrucomicrobiia bacterium | reverse complement strand
ACAATGTCGGCCCGATTTCACATGGGTGGTAACTAGCGTTTATCGGGACCTTGGCAAGTCTGCGGTGAATGGTATTAGAACGCGTCGTCGGGCGCGGCCCGGATGGGCGGTGGGTCTGTTTTAGTAGACACTCTACAGAATAAATAGTAGGATGTCTACGCTATGAGCGACAAAGCGCCATCGCGCGTGGAGCTTTTGCAAGGGACACTGGACCTCCTCATCCTGCGCACGTTACTAAGGGGACGAGCGCACGGGCACGCCATCGCGAAGCACATTCAACGAACATCAGAAGACTTGTTGCAGGTGGAGACGGGATCGCTGTATCCCGCGCTGCACAGGCTGGAAGCGCAGGGCTGGATTGAGGCGACGTGGGATACGTCGGACAAAGGGAAACGCGCGAAGTACTACCGGCTGACGGCACGGGGACGGAAACAGCTGGCGAGCGAGCACTCGAAGTGGAAAGCATTCTCTCGCGCAATGGGATTGATTCTGAATCCACGCGAGGAGGAGGCGCGATGAGTCCGTTTTTCAGAAAGTTGAGTTGGTTGACAAAGCGCCGCGGCAAAGACGAGGAGCTGCGAGAGGAGCTGGAGTTTCACTTGGAGGAGGAAGCGGAGGAGCAGCAGGCGCGAGGACTGACTGAAAAAGAGGCGCGGTATGCGGCCCGGCGGGACTTAGGGAACTTGACCCTAGTAAAAGAGGATACGCGGGTGGCGTGGGGTTGGACGCTTGTCGAGCAATTTTTTCAGGACGCACGGTATGCGTTTCGCACGATGGCGGCGAACAAGACGTTCAGCGCGCTGGCGATCGTTTCGCTGGCTCTGGGTATTAGAGCGAACACAGCGATTTTTAGCTTTATGGATTCGTTGCTGCTGCGGGCTCTGCCGGTGCAGGAGCCGGAATCCTTGGTCGTGCTGAAGTGGCATATGAATGCGGAGGCTCATGCGCGCAACTCCGTAATGCAGGGGACATAATTCGCACAGAGTGCCCTCACTTTGCTGCCTGGTTGGACAAGCTAGAATCACTCGTCAATTAAGAGGAAAAGTGCCCGCATCACCAGGGTACATACGCAAGCGTAGACACTGCCTTTTGTCTGCACTTTCGGCTGAAGCTTGGTGGTTCCGGATGTCTCAAAGAAATAAAGACAAACTGTTTTAGTTTGGAAATACAGCAAAGACTGTATTGATCGGCTGGTGGTCAGAGGATTATGCCTATCGCCCCAGCTTACTGGGCACCGCCCTTCCGGTAGGGGTCAAGTCGCCATGGGAAGCTGCGCATTACGCGCCGACCGTCGGTGAGGGGATTTAGGGGCACCGGTGATGGGAAACGCCAACCCGACAGAAATATTCAATGCGATGGTTCTTGATTTTGTCTTGGAGGAATTGGACCTAGGGACGACGTTCTGCGACGTAGCACTGTGCGCTTATGACCCGGGAATGAAAGAACGGAATCGTCGCAATGCTCGAAAAGCCTATGAGAGTGCGCTACATTTTTTGCCGAGGCTAAATCTCGCAGGTACCGAACATGAAGTCGTGCAAGCGAAGGTATCTCGACTGAATGACCTTCTTGAGCAGCTTGACCTCAGAGCCTCGTAAACGCGCTAACCATCCAAGTGAAGCACTACTTCATCTACGGTAAGGAGTTGGGAAGCCACCTCGTTTCTCACTGATTGACGGACTCAGTCCAGACCGTAACAGAAAGTTCTGATCGTATTCTGCGAGTCTCGTCGCGCTCAGACGGGACCAAGAAATCGATGTAACCCCCTGATGACACGGGGATCGTCCTAAGGTCAATAACGGCAAAGCTCATTCTGTAATGTCGAAATCGATGACGAGATTCGTTACCGGAAACTAGCCCCCAATGGTCTCAAGCCCTGGCTATCTGATTTGGCGAGATGGGACCCAGGAAAAATGCACTTTGTCCGAGTCGATTTCTCGCGAGCCGTGTTGATATTGGGCAAGTACTATCCGACAGTTGCGAGGAGGTCCTTCGATGCGTCCCGTTCGCCCATTCTTTGTCTCCGGTGCATTCCTCGGTCTGAGCGCGCTTCTGCTCGGTTCAGGCGGTTGCAACTCGGGCTCGTCGACAGGACCGACGGGCCAGCCTGGCTACACTCTTAGCGCTACACCGTTGAACCCCGAGTCCGTCACCGCCGGAAATTCATCTACATCCGCCATCACGGTGACTCCTGCAAATGGCTATACGGGCAGCGTTAGCCTTTCGTGCGGCATGATTAGTGGCGGCACGCCTGCCCCCACCTGTTCCTTCAGCGGGCCTGCGGTGACGATCAGCGGCACCGCTCCAGGCACTTCCACGCTGACGGTGTCTACTTCGACCGGCACCCCCGGCGGTAACTATACCCTCACCGTCAACGGAAGCGACGCCAGGAATGTGGCTGCCAGCAACGGCCCTCAGTCGCTGACACTGACAACAGCGGCTGTGTTTCAGCACGTCGTGGTCATCTTTCAAGAAAACCGCACTCCTGACAATTTGTTTCAAGATCCCATTCTGATATCCCGCGGTGCCGATATAGCCAGCAGCGGCTTGAATTCGACGGGTCAGACCATTCCGCTCAGCCCCATCGATCTGGGCACAACCGGCTCGAGTCCGCAAAATTACGATCTCAGCCACGCCAACGCGGCGTTCGTTTCCATGTATGACGGCGGCAAGATGGACGGAGCGAACCTGATCCCCTGCTCTCCAGCCGCCAATTGTCCTCCCAACGCTCATACCAACCCGCAATACATGTACGTCAAGCCCGCCGACGTCCAGCCCTACTTCGCGTTGGCCGAGCAGTACACGTTTGGCGACCGCATGTTTCAGACGAACGAGGGTCCAAGCTTTCCCGCTCACCAATTCATTATTTCTGGCACTTCTGCCCCAACCACGGGCAGCAATCTTTTTGCCGCCGAAAACCCGACGCTTAGCCCCGCCGGATGCATCGCTGCACTGACGAACAGGGTCAGGATGATCGATCCCACGGGAAGCGAAACCAAGCCGGCGCCCCAGTATCCTTGCTTCGACCATCCCACATTGACCGATCTCCTCAATACCAAGGGCGTCACCTGGCGCTACTACGCGCCTTCCGCCGGTTCCATTTGGACCGGCCCCGACGCCATTCAGCATATCTGCCAGCAGCAGACGGTAAACGGTACGCTCACCTGCACGGGCCCGGACTGGATGAACAACGTAATCATCCCGCAATCGCAAGTGCTGGTGGACATCGCCAACGGCCAACTCCCACAAGTGAGCTGGATTATTCCCAACGGACTCAGTTCCGATCACGCCGTCGCTAACGACGGCAGCGGACCCTCGTGGGTATCCGCGATTGTCAACGCAATTGGGAATAGCCCGTATTGGGCGAACACCGCCATCATCATTACCTGGGACGATTGGGGAGGCTGGTACGATCACGTTGCGCCAAAAGTCGTCAACGACGGCGTGAGCTGGGGATCGGGATATGTCTACGGGTTCCGCGTTCCTCTGATTGTCGTTTCACCGTATGCCAAGACGGCCTACATTTCTCACAACACCCACGATTTTGGCAGCATCCTAAAGTTCATCGAGACCACCTACGACCTACCCTCGCTGGGGTATGCAGACACTCCAGCGGACGACCTTTCTGATTGTTTCAACCTTACACTTCCACCCGTCACCTTCCACACCATCCCCGCGGCGCTCAAGGCTGCCTTTTTCATCAACGACAAGCGTCCTCCCACCGACCCCGATGATGACTAGCTTCCGCTCGCAAGTCGGGAGCCATCCTTGCTCGCTTCGATTGCGGCGCGTTCTCCATTGAGCGATTTTCTAAGCCCCGGGCAACCGCAGAGCTCCTGATTATGCGGGAGGGCTGAGGCAGATTCCGCGTTAGGAGTTACTAGACCGTCCGAGATTTGCTCGCCGCGATTGTGTTCGCTGGCCACCGTGCTACGTTGAAGATCCCTTCCAACCGATTCCTCTGGGAACCGACCGCCGGTTTTGGCGAACAGGAGAAACCCGCATGCCCATAGAGATTCTATTGGTCGACGATAGTCCTGGCGACGTCCGGCTAACCCAAGAAGCCTTCCGTGATGTCAACCCTTCCATCCATCTGAACGTGGCCATTGACGGAGCAGAGGCAATGGAGTTTCTGCGGCGCAAGGGAAGCTACGCACATGCTCCCCGCCCGAAACTCATTTTGCTGGACCTGAATCTCCCAAAAATGGATGGCCGCGAGGTTCTGGCAAGAATTAAAGATGATGCCGCCCTGAGTACAATTCCCACGGTTATCCTGACCACATCCAAGGCCAAGCAGGACATCGCAAGAAGCTATCAACTGCGAGCGAACTGCTACCTGTGTAAACCCACGCAACTTGAGGCCTTCGAGAGTCTCGTCAAAAGCATCAATGATTTCTGGCTAGTGAAGGTTGAGTTGCCACAGCTGAATTAGAGGAAAAGAGCAAAGAGCCGTCCAGCCGGCTCAACGATATTTCTCATATGGAAGCTTGAGAAGTCTCAGATCGTCGAGCGAAGCACATGGGCCGAGCGTATGATGAAGTGAGTTGAGAATCGTCCCCGTTTACCCCCTAAACGAAATTCTTGTCCGCGTACGGCGAAGGACAATAATGCCTCGCAAGCTCGTATGGATCGAGAGCCAAGAGTTCCACGGCTACGGCTGCTCCCAGTGCGTATGGGTGTTTCGCCACTCCGGTCCACTCATTGGCGCTTCGCTGGATAAAATGAAGCGCGATTACATAGCGCAGCGAGATAAGGAATTTGCTGAGCATGTTTGCACAATCGAGAATTCACAAAGTCAGAAGGCGAAGTAGAATTCATTCCCCTTCGATACCAATTTAGTACCTATGTTCCTTAATGCACATCAGCACGCCGATTGCAGAGTGATTCTTTTCACGTTCGGCAGGACAACTACAAGCCAGCATAGGAAGGAAAGGGACATGGGGACACTCCAATCATTTCAAGTACTCGCACGCCAGCGCGGTTTCACCGAGATAAATAAATCTGGCGGAGGTACTGTCGTGTGGCTCGGGAGAAGAGCACCGGACACTGCCAGGGAGACGTATCAGCGCATGTGCATCGACAGCCTAACAAAAAGCGCCACGATCTACTGGATGACCGTTCCTGGGGATTTAAAGTCCCGGACTTTTCGTGATGTCCCCGCGCTACACGATTGGTTCGAGCTAAGGCTCGAAATACCTGAACAGCGCTGAAGATTGAGCAGGCCCCAGGCAAAATGACACTGTTCACTTTTGCACATAGTAACGTTACAATCGAAAAATGCCACGCAGCCTGAAATGGGTGGAGAGCCAGAATTTCCTGGGCTTTGGTTGCTCCGAGTGTAACTGGAAGTTTAAGCCCTCGGGTGAGCCTGGGGCCGATTCGCTCGGTGAAATGAAAAGAAAATACGAAGCCGAGCGCGACAAAGAGTTCGCTGCCCATGTTTGCGCAAAGCACGCAGACTCCCCAAGGCCGCAGGCAACATAAACTGCACTGCCCAACCGCAGTTACCAAATCTGTCCAAAATTGGACTGCGAATCGCGTTGACAGCCTCTAAGATGGGACCAGATGGCGAGACTGGGCGATACTGACCGGAAAGCAGGGCTGGGACCGGACACTATCTCTCATCTCGCCGTTTGATTCGATACCGGTTTTCGCCGTATGCCCCTCCACCAATTAATTAGCGGTTTAACGGGGCTCACCCATCAAGGAATCTCGGTTAGGCGAAGTGCAGTTGGAGAAAACGTTTTTATTTTCGAAGTAATGGTTTTCAAGCTAACGGCCGAGCAAATTGTGAAGCTACGCCAGCGCTGACAACTGGACGCGAACGGAATAAAGGCGTTTGCAAAGAGCATCCACCAGGGCTTCTGAAAGCACCCCCTGCCAGAACAGGTGTTGCTCCGAACACGGGCACTTGCTTTCCCGTCACAGCCCAAGCTTTATCTCATCGAAATGAACTTAGGCATCAGGAGGATCGATGACAGATCATAAGGAAGCGATAAAAACCGCGATTCAGGCAGCGAGGCACTCTGGCCTATCTAGCGGCGAAATAATCCAGATAGTGGAAGTGGAGTTCACTATGACGGACGAAACTTCAAGCGCCAGCAAGAAAGCTATCAAGAGCGAAGACGTGGTGTGGAATCCTCTGACAGAAGACCTGAAGAAATCTAAACAATAGGCACAGGCTGGCGGCTGGATATAGGTGGAAACATGGAACTCAGGCAGATATATGTTGGCAAATTCTTGTATCACTGTCCGAAATGCGGAGAGGAAACCCCCCAGGAGCCAGTGTCGCTGAGCGAGTTGGGACCGGAAGAGGAGCATCAGTGTCCGCCGGAAGTCCAGACTGAGGTAGACCCCTGCTAACAAGACGCAAGACCAACGCGGGCCAACTGATTAACCCGAACTAATCAGATGCGCCAAGCCTCGGACACTTGGCATATGATTGCATCGGGCGAACCTTCCAGGCGCAAAAATAGCTTCGAGGTGCAACCAATGAATGCCTCTTCTGATCTGCGGATGACAAAAATCCCACTGAAGCACGGTACTGGCCATATGCCCGCACTCGGTTTTGGCACCCTAATTCCGGACGCAGTCGTGACAATAACTGCGACCAGAGACGCACTGGAAGCCGGATTTCGACACTTCGATTGCGCGGAACGATACGGGAATGAGCGCGAAGTAGGCGAGGCGTTGCAGGCGGGACTTGCCGGTGGACGGCTTGCGCGCGAAGACATTTTTGTTACTACAAAGCTGTGGAATACCAATCACCGGCCCGAACGCGTCGAACCGGCCTCCGAGGCGAGTCTGGATAGACTCGGGCTCAAGTATCTGGATCTCTATCTCATGCACACTCCATTTGCATTTCAGCCCGGGGACGACCAGGATCCGCGGGATCAAAACGGAAATGTCCTTTACGACCACGACGTAACTTTGCTCGAGACCTGGAAAGCGATGGAAAGTCTCGTGGATCATGGCAAGTGCCGGGCCATCGGACTTTCGGACATCGGTTTAAGCGAACTGAAGCCCCTCTATGAATCAGCAAGGGTCAAGCCAGCCGTGGTGCAAGTGGAGGCACATCCGTATCTGCCGGAAACGGAGTTATTGGAATTCTGCAAGGAGAAGGGCGTTGTGTTTTTGGCTTTTGCGCCATTGGGTCACGGGATGAGGCCGGGGCCGCTAGAAGATCCCGTCATTTCGGCTATTGCCGCACGAGTTAGAAAGACACCGGCACAGGTGTTGCTGGCTTGGGCGGTGCAGCGCGGCACGGCTTTGCTTACCACGCCCAGGACTGCGGCCCGCGCGAGGGAGAATTTCGACATCTCCAGCCTTCCGGAAGACGCGCTTGACGAAATCAATCGAATTCAGACCAGACAGAGGATGAATCCAGTGGTGAAAACCGGCGTTCCAGGTTTCATTCCAAAAGGTGGGCAGACATGACCACGAAGCCGCAGCCAGAGCAGTCCATCGAAGAGGAACAAGTCCGTGCGGTTCTCGATGCGCACTAGCACGCGTCCGCAGTCGGCGACGCAAACGCGGAACACGATAGGTCCTGATCCCAAACCGACGTCTCAAAGTCTGCGAAGTGGAAGGGCATCAAGCTTTTATATCTAGCCTTCTTGGACTGTGGCTATTCCGTTGCGCATAGCATAGTGAATGACCTCGGCCAGGGAATGGAGGCCGAGCTTCAGCATTATCTTTGATCGGTGTGTCTCGACAGTCCTGACGGCGATTCCCAGCAATGCAGCGATCTCTTTATTCGTCTTCCCCTCGGCCAGGAGACGGATGATTTCTACCTCGCGAGTAGTCACTCGGGCGCCTGCCCGCTCCTCTTGCCGGTGCCGGCTTCTCTTACTCAGAAAACCATCGAGAACGATTTCGGATACTTTGGGCGTCAGGAAGCGCTTACCCTCTGCGACGGCTTTCACGGCTTTCGGAAGAGAGTCCGTGAGATCGGATTTCAATATGTATCCGTGAGCCCCTGCATCCAATGCCCGCTGCACCATCTGGTCTGACTCGTGCATCGTGAGTACAAGAACCTTGGTGTCCGGAACCGCCTCTCGGATTTGACATACGGCCTCGACTCCACTCAGTTCGGGCATGCTGATATCGACTACGGCCACGTCCGGTTTCAGCTCTACAGCCTTTTGTACCGCCTCTCGGCCATTCGCCGCCTCGCCGACGACTCGCCAGCCGCGTCGGGAACTCAAGACCGCCCGCGCACCACGCCTTACCAACCCATGGTCGTCAGCTATCAGAATGCGCAGCTTTTTCATGTTCGTTCTCCCTGTGAGGTACCATTGCCCGTACCGTAGTGCCCTGACTACTGGAATCAATCTCCAGCCGGCCGCCGATCAGTTTCACCCGCTCCTGCATACTGCGGATGCCGACACCAAGTTCAAACCCAGGCTCTTCTTTCCCTCTTTGTTCACTGCTAGAGAGGCCGTGGCCAATGTCGCTAATTTCCAACTGGAGTTCCGAGTCGCGATACATTCGTATTTTGGCTCGGTTGCTTCCTGAGTGGCGGTGGATGTTGGTGAGGCTTTCTTGTACTACCCGGAATAACGCTAGCTCGATCTCTCGTGCCATCCGTCCGACACGCGGCGACAGCTCCAATTCCACCCGGATTCCAGTTCGATTGATGAAGCCTTTCACATAGTCGCGAATCGCGTCCTCTAATCCGGCGTGATCGAGCACGGGGGGGTGCAACACGTAAGAAAGCGTGCGGACCTCACGGACGCACTTTTCTGCCAATGCGTTACACTCGGAAATAAGCCAGCGTTTCTTTCGCTCCGTCGAAGGAGTCAAGCCGCTGAGCTGACCTAGCATTGTTGCTAACGCGACAAGGTCTTGGCCTGTGGAGTCGTGCAAATCCCTGGCGATCCTTCGTCGTTCTTCGTCCTGCCACCGCAGAAGCTTGCCGGAAAGGCGCTGGAGTTCCTCCTCGGCTCGCACACGCTCGGTCATGTCACGGCAAGTGCCCGCGAGACGGACGGGCTTTCCTTCTTCATCATGAAATGCTCGCCAGCGCTCCTCGATGAATTTGATACGGCCATCCGGCATGACGATCCGATATTCGACCGTGGAAGGCGAGCGCTTGTCGAGGGACGTTCGAAACGCTGCATCCACTTTTGCGCGGTCGTCCGGATGAAGGAATTCGACGAAGTTTGGACGCGTGGGGTGGAAACGAGACGGATCAGTCTCAAAGATGCGGTGGGTCTGCTCTGACCAAATCACGTTCAAGTTCCGCAGCTCCATTTCCCAACTTCCCATTTTCGCCACTTCCTGAGCCTCAACCAGGCGAGCGCGCTCTCGTTCGAGTAGTGCGACCATCTGGCGCTGTTCCCGCGCGCTCGATCTGAGGGCTTCGTCCGCTCCCTTGCGCTCGGTGATGTCCCGAATGAAGCCCGTGAAGATATGGCGGCCCTCGCTCGTGATTTCTCCAAAGGAGACCTCCACGGGCAACTCTTTTCCGTTTTTTCTTAGCCCGGTCAGCTCCACCCCCTGCCAGTTCATATGTCGGTGACCAGTGGCGAGAAACCGCCGCACGCCCGCTTTATGCTGCTCGCGCAAGGATTTCGGCATCAGCATCGTTAGTGGGCTTCCGATCAATTCAGACGAGTGGTAACCGAAAATCTGAGTTGTCGCCGGATTTACAAAAAGGATTTTGCCGTCTTCGTCGATGCTCACGACCGCGTCGGTCGCCGTCTCGACAACTGTGCGGTACAGTTCTTCGCTGCGCCGGCGTGCTTCTTCAAGACGCTTGCGCTCCGTGATGTCCAACGTGGTGCCAACAAACTCAAGGACGTCACCGGATTTGCTAAAGACCGGCCTACCAATGGCATGGACGTCTCTAAAGGAAGAGTCTGGTAGAACTATTCGATGATCCAACTCCCAATTCCTTCTTTCGGCGACGGCTGTATTGACTTCCGATTCGTACCTGGTCCGGTCCTCGGGGTGAATCGTTTGTAGAAAGACCTCGCGAGTCAACCTGGTCTTGTCAGGATCGATCCCGAAGATGCGGTAAAACTCCTCCGATCCAAACATGTCACCAGAAGAAGGACTCCACGACCAGACACCCATTCGAGCCATCCTCTGGGCCATGGCCAGATGCGCCTCAGCGCTTCTCCGTTCCGCAATTTCCCTGCGCAGCTCCTCGTTGGCGGTTGTGAGTTGTCTGGTGCGCTCGACCACACGCTGCTCGAGGCTTTCGTTACGTCGCCGGACTTCCGCCTGCGTCTGCCTATCCACCGATGACGTCAGGACGGCTGTGCCTAAGACAAGGAGGGTAACAATAGCAATTCCATTGTTGCTGAGCGGGGAGATGTTCACAGTGTGCGACAGGTTGGGGACGAGGGCAGCGGGCATGAAGCTGACCGAGGCCATGCCGGTGTAATGCATCAAGGAAATGGCGACACCCATCACCGCTGCGCTGACGCTCTTGGCCAAAGTGGTTCCTCTGAATTCTCCGCGGTAGTCGAAGGTGAACATCAGCGCGATACGGGAAAACAAGATCGCAAGCACAACGGACAGGGCCACGAGTAGGGGGTCAAAGCGGGATACCGCCGCCATTCGCATGGCAGCCATGCCAACGTAATGCATGGCGGCGATGCCGCCGCCCATGATGAGGCTGCCAGCCCACGCCTCCGCCGGCCCCATTTCTTGTCGGCTCGCTACATAGAGTGCTATTGCCGACGAAAGGACACCTATCACGAGAGACCCCAGAACTGTGGGCCAGTGGTAATCCACTTCGACCGGCAAGTGGAACGCTAACATTCCCTTGAAGTGCATCGCCCAGATTCCGATGCCCATCGCGATGGCGCCGCCGGTCAGCCAGGCAGCACGAGCCCAGCCGCGCGCGGCGGTTACCCGTCCCCCAAGATCGAGTGCCGCGTAGGAAGCGGCGATGGCGATTAATATCGAGCGAGCGACCTCGCCATAATCGTAGGAACCTACAAGAGGGGTCCCGATCTGGCTCATGGTGCCCTCCTCCAGATAGTGCACGGGGTGCACACCGGCCGGTCACCGCGACTGGGACATTTAGATGACTTCAGCAACTACCAGAATAACGAAAGTGAGTAATCGTTATTATTCGTAGATTTACGTACATAACTACGTGTATCGGCAAAAAACCGGATCCCGGGAAAGTCTCCTAATGATTCGAACTAGCCATTCTGCGGTATTGAACTGACATAGCTGTAACCGTAACCATAGCGCTAGGACCCATCCTGAGAACAGAAAGTTGAAAGAATGGAAGACCACGCGGTCCCCTCCCGCGCGCTGTTCGGCAGGAGCAGCCTCAACGGCTTGATCGGTGAATCAGCTCCGATGCTTCGTCTCTCTGAGCTGATCGTAAAGATTAGCCAGATCAATTCGCCGGTTCTCCTGTTGGGTGAAACCGGTACGGGTAAGGAACTGGTTGCACGAGCCATTCACTTCACGGGATTGCGCCGTGAGCAGTCGCTTATCCCTGTTGACTGTTCGGCGCTGACTCCCACGTTGGTCGAGTCCGAGTTGTTCGGACACGTGAAAGGCTCCTTCACCGGTGCAGACCATTCCAAGCTGGGCCTGCTCCAGGCCGCTAACAAGGGAACGATCTTTCTCGATGAGATCGGCGAATTTCCACTGTTCTTGCAAGCCAAGTTGTTACGCGCTCTGCAAGAGAAAGAGATAAGGCCGGTCGGGTCCACGGATAGGATTCCAATTGACGGGCGGATCATTGCCGCAACAAACCGAGATCTCGAAGCGGGAGTCCGGGCGGGCACGTTCCGTCAGGACCTGTATTTCCGATTGAACGTTGTACAAATCAAACTGCCCACGCTGCGCGAGCATAAGGTGGATATTCCGTTGTTAGTAGCCCACTTTCTCGAGAAATACTCAGACCCGCTGCAGCCAGTTCATGCGATCTCAGATGACGCATTGCGGCGATTAATGACCTACGACTGGCCAGGCAATGTACGCGAATTGGAAAACGCTATCGAATGTGCTGTGGCTTTAAGTTCTGGCAGTGTCCTGACCGCAGAGGACTTGGTTTCGGTCCCCCATCGTGCATCGGCCGTGAGTCCCCCCGATGGCAACGAACTCGTCCCTCTGGAGGAAATCGAGCGTCGCGCGATCTTGCGCGCTCTACGAGAAAACGGAGGAGATAAGTTCGCTGCTGCGCGCCTCTTAGGCATTGGCAAGACTACCCTATATCGCAAGCTAAAGGAGTACGCCACAACTCCCAAGCCAGCAGACCGGCAACCGGGAAAGGAGCAGTAGGTAATGGCAAGCGGACCTAGGAAGCGCGCCCCAGACAAGGCTTGGCTTATGAGCGGAGAACTGGCCGGGATCTTGCTGGACTCCACGGGAGAGGCGATCTATGTGCTAGACATGGTGGGTAACTGTACGTTTTGCAATTCCGCGTGTCTGCGACTCCTCGGGTACAAGGACCCAGTTGAGCTAATTGGTAAGAACATGCACAACGTGATGCATCACTCGCGCGCGGATGGAACTCCTTACCCGACCAACGAATGTCGTATTTACTCAGCTTTTCGCCGAGGCGAGGGTAGCCACGTGGACGACGAAGTTGTCTGGCGTGCGGACGAAACGAGCTTCCCGGTTGAATATTGGTCCTATCCAATACGTGAGAAGAACATCTTGATTGGTGCGGTAGTAACTTTCGTCGACATCACGGAGCGCAGAAGGGCACAGCACGCCCTGGAGCAAAGTGAGGAAATGTTTCGCCAGTTGGCGGAGAACATCCGGGAGATCTTTTACATTCTGACGCCAAATCCACCAACAATGGTCTATGTTAGCCGAGCTTATGAGGAAATTTTTGAAAGGCCGTGTCTGGAACTCTATGACAGGGCCAATGCCTGGGTTGACTCGGTTCATCCAGAAGATCGCCATCGTGTGCTAGGTGTCTTTGAACGATCCATGCAAGGTGTAGCGACAGCTATGGAGTACCGTTTAGTTCGGCCCGATGGATCGGTCCGCTGGATTAGTGCACGAAGCTATCCCGTTCGAGACTCACACGGCAACTTTGCTCGAAGTGTAGGGATTGCTGAAGACATTACTGACCATAAGAGCGCACTGGCAGAGATGGAACTCGCCAGGGCAGCCGCAGAGTGGGCAAATCGAGCGAAGAGCGAATTCCTCGCCAACATGAGTCACGAAATCCGAACGCCCATGAATGGGATTATCGGGATGACCGGCCTCCTGCTCGACACGCAGTTGACAACAGAACAGGCCGAATACCTTCAAATGGTAAGAATCTCGGCTGAATCGCTGCTAACGATTATCAACGACATTCTGGATTTTTCAAAGATCGAGGCTGGCAGATTGGAAATGGAGGTCATCACTTTCGACGTACGAAGGTGCGTTGAGGAGGTGATGAAGGTATTTGTGATCAGGGCCCATTGCAAAGACCTTGAGCTCCGCTTGATAGTTCACCCAAGTGTGCCAACTTCGGTCGTAAATGATCCCGCTCGATTACGACAGATTCTCATCAATTTGGTGGGGAACGCGCTGAAGTTCACCGAGCGGGGAGAAATTGTGGTCGAAGTGAAAAAAGAAACGGAAGGAGATAACTGCACCATTTGCCATTTTAGTGTCCGCGATAGCGGGATCGGAATTCCCCTCGAAAAACAGCGGCTGATCTTCGATGCATTTTCCCAAGCGGATTCTTCAACCACACGCAAGTTTGGAGGTACCGGACTCGGCCTCGCCATTTCACATAGACTGGTCAACCTCATGGGTGGGCAAATTTGGGTCGAAAGCGAAGTTGGACACGGCTCTACGTTTCACTTTACCGTTCGGTCGAATCTCGGATATAGAAAACGGCCCGCGTCAATCGTCTGATTCCGTCCTTGCCCCGGCCACATCGTTGAAGCGTCGGACCCCGCTGCGGGCGGCCCTCTTAGGTGTGATATGCTCGCGCGTTGTAGCGTGCCAACTGGAGCCGGAGCGTCATGAGCCATTCCTCCACCGATCGTCGCTCACCACTGGGATTATTTCCTGCTCAGCCGGCACCAAGTCTCTACGACTGCGCGGTGGAAGCCAGGTCGGCCTAAACATAAGATAGGCCGCAAAAACGAGCGAGTTTGGGATGAAGGTTCACTACCTAGAGATTGTCGCTTCGGATGTAGAAGCTGTGTGTGCCGCCTATGAGGCTGCACACGGTATCAAGTTTGGATCAGCTGATGCGCTTCTTGGAGGTGCGCGGACGGCTCCGTTGCCGGATGGGGGCAGCATTGGCGTGCGCGGTCCCTTGCGGGATACGGAGGAGCCCGTCGTTCGACCGTACTGGCTCGTTCGCGACATCGAAGCAGCGTTGAATGCGGCATCAAAGCAGGGCGCTCTGGTTGCGCACCCCCCGCTGGGGATTCCAGGAAAGGGTACGTTCGCGATCTACATCCAGGGAGGTGTGAATCACGGGCTGTGGCAACTATGATTCCTGTCCCGACAAATCGCACCGAGCCCACCGCCTTCGGCGGCGCCTGAGCCCCACCGTTATACAAAAGCTACTGCCCCGCACGCCGACGGAAACCCCTGCCGTTGGCCCACCCTGAACATACCTTGACACGTATATGCTCTATGGAGTATACGAAGAGCATGGAATCTGTGTTCGAAATCATTGCGGAGCCGAACCGCCGCGCGATACTGGGCCTGCTCGTCTCGTCCGAACAGTCGGTTGGCGAGATCGAGCGTCAGCTTCGTATGACGCAGCCAACCGTGTCAAAGCACCTGCGAGTGCTGCGCGATGCCGGTTTCGTGGAGTCCACCGTGGACGCGCAGCGCCGTCTCTACCGGCTGAAACCAGGACCGTTTCAGGAGCTGGATGACTGGCTGGCTCGGTTCCGCCGGTTCTGGTCCGCTCACGTGGATGCTCTCGAACGGCACCTCGACCGCATGGATCAATCGACACCAACGAAAACGAAAATAAGTAGAATACGACGCGGCTCAAACCGCGAACGCGACAAAGGAAAAAAGAAATGAAAATCAAAGTGACAAGCATATACGTGGACGACCAAGAAAAGGCCCTGCGCTTCTATACGGAGGTGCTGGGCTTTGCCAAGAAGACCGATTTCAGCCAGGGCCCATATCGCTGGCTGACGGTGGCTTCGCCCGAGGAGCCGGAGGGCACGGAGCTGCAGCTGGCGCTGAACAACAACCCGGCAGCCAAAACATATCAGCAGGCGATTTTTCAACAGGGCCAGCCCGCGGCCATGTTCTTCACCGACGACGTCAAGGGCGACTACGAGCGGATGAAGGCCCGCGGCGCCGAGTTCACGATGCCGCCCAGCGACGTGACCGGCTCGACCATTGCCATGCTGAAGGACACTTGCGGCAACCTGATTCAGCTCACCCAGCTGGCGCGCCATTCACGCTAAGGAGAAGACGGTGAACTATCGCGAGCAGTACGCGCCGGGTCCGGCCAGTGGAGCGCAGGTACAAAAGGACGGAGAGAAGTGGACGCTCATTCTCGTCAGAGAACTGCGCCACTCGCCGGAAAAAGTCTGGCAGGCGCTCACCGACCCGGCGCATCTGCATGAGTGGGCGCCCTTCGATGCCGACGGGAGCCTGGGTGCGGTTGGAACCAGGGTGAAGCTCACCACGGTGCGAGCGCACAACCCGCAGGTTTCCGAAACAAAAGTGACCCGGGCTGAAGCTCCCAACGTGCTGGAGTACAACTGGGGTGACAAGGATATCCGGTGGGAACTCGAAGCCTTTGGTGGCGGCACGCGCCTGACGCTATGGCACAACATCGATCGCGGCTTCATCGCCATGGGTGCCGCCGGGTGGCACATTTGTTTCGATGTTCTGGATCGCCTTCTCATCGGAACTCCCATCGGCCGCATCGTCGGCGCCGAGGCCATGAAGTTCGATTGGCCTCGGCTCAACTCTGAGTACGCCCAGCAATTCGGTATTGAAACGCCCAGTTTGCGTCTTCGCAAACAGGCTCAGGAGTACGAGGAGGCCAAACAAATCCAGCAAGCGCTCATGCCCAAGGAAATTCCGCAGATGCCCGGTCTGGAAATTTCCGGTAGTTGGCGGCCGGCGCGCATCGTCGGAGGCGACTATTTTGATGTCCTCGAATTTGGCGCTAGCCGGCTAGGGCTCTGCATCGCCGACGTGTCCGGCAAGGGAATGCCAGCTGCTTTGCTGATGTCCAACCTCCAGGCAGTCGTCAAAGGGCTGGCGGCCGAGAACACATCGCCCAAGGAACTGTTGGAGAAGGTCAACCGCGTGATGTGGCGCAACACTACGGAGGCCAAGTTCATCACCCTCTTTTACGGCCTGCTGGATGGCAACCGCAAAACCCTGCAGTACGCCAACGCCGGACACAACGCACCCGTTCTGACCCGGGAAGACGGGGTTCAGGTACGCCTGGAACAGGGCGGCCTGATCTTGGGTGCTTTCGAGGAGTGTATTTACGATCAGGGCGAGATCGACCTGCGGCCCGGAGACCGTCTGGTGATGTTTACCGATGGCCTGAGCGAGGCGGTGGACGGAAACGGCGAGGAGTTTGGCGAAAAGCGCTTGGCCGAGGCCGCGCGCGGCAACCGTCAACTGTCAGCGGAGGCGCTCCACCATTGCCTGCTGGACCGTGTCACCGATTTCTGCGGCGGCAAGTTTGAGGACGACGCCACCGTCCTGGTCATTGCTGTTTCCTGATTGTTCCGAGGAAGAGTTACGCGCGATCTGCCAAGGCTAGCCGTAACGCAGCGCGACAACCGGGTCGACGCGCATAGCGCGGCGCGCGGGGATGTAGCAGGCGACCAGCGCGACAAGCGTCAGCACGATGGCGACGGCAGAAAACGTGAGGGGATCGGTGGCGCTGACGCCGTAGAGAATCGTGGTCATCAGGCGCGTTAGACCGGCGGCGGCGGCCAGACCGATCACAACGCCGAGGAGCGCAAGGCGCGCGCCCTGTCCCAGAACGATCTTGAGCACGTGGCTTCTTTGTGCGCCCAGCGCCATGCGCAGGCCGATCTCATGCGTGCGTTGGCCGGCGATATAGGAAATCACGCCGTAAATTCCGATACTTGCAAGCACAAGCGCCAACGCGGCGAAGACAGCAAGCAGAATCATGGCGAAGCGGCGCGCGGCGAGAGAGCGCGCGATGATGGTGTCCATGGTTTCCGGCTGATACAAAGCAGCTTTGCTGTCGAATTCGAGCAAGGCATCGCGAACGGCGCCAGCGAACGCGCTCGGCGAATCTTGTGTGCGAATCACGTAGCCGGTGGCGGAGACGGCCCAAGTCTTGAGCTGGTCGTCGGGCAGTTGCAAAGGCGACATATAGAACTGCGCCTGCATGGGCGAGTTCGCAGTTTCGTCGAGGCCGTACTGCTTGACATGGCCAACCACACCGACGATCTGGAGCGGCTGTGTGTACACGAGGCTGAAATTCAGCCGCTTGCCGATTGGATCTTCATTGCCAAAAAATTTCTGCGCGAAATTTTCGTCAATGACGCAAACGCCAGGCGAATTGGCGTCATCCTGCGCGGTGAGGAAGCGCCCGCGAAGAAGAGGAATTTTCATGACTTTGAGGTAATCCGGGCCGACGCGATACCAAAGCGCATAGGGCATGCTGACTTCGTTTGGCGGCTTCGGCTGGCCTTCGCGCCAAAAAATCAGTCCCGACTCGTGGTCCAAGGGCTTTGCGCCGGTCGTCAGGGAAACGGCGCTGACGCCGGGAACAGAAGCGATCTTCTCGGTGAACTGCCGGAGACTTGCGCGAATTGTACTGGCGTCGGCATTGCTGATGGACGGCGGGAAGCCGACGCGGAAGGAGAGTACGTTGTGCGGATCGAATCCGGGACTGACGCTCCAGAGACCGACGAGAGTGCGGATCGTAAGGCCGGCGCCGATGAGCAACACAACGGCGAGAGCCATTTCTACAACTACGAAGATGTTTTGCGCGCGGTAGCGCGCACCGCTTGCGCCGCGTCCGCCTTCCTTGAGCGTCTCGTGCAAATCAGGATGCGCAGTTTTGAGCGCCGGTGCCAGTCCAAAGAGCACGCCGGCAGCGAGCGAGATGACGAGCGTAAAAAGAAGCACGCGCGGATCCAATCGCACGTCGCTAGTGCGCGGCAGCACGCTGGGAAGCGCGGCCAACGCGGCGCGCGTTCCCCAAGAAGCCAAAAGCAAGCCGACCGCGCCGCCAGTCATCGCCAGGAGCACGCTTTCGGTCAATAGCTGCCGGATGACGCGGCCCTGGCTTGCGCCCAGCGCGGCACGAATGGCAAATTCGCGTCCGCGTCCTGCAGAGCGCGCGAGAAGCAAATTGGCTACGTTCACGCAGGCAATCAGCAGCACGAAACCTACTGCCGCTAACAACACGAGAAGGTATGGCCGGATATAGCGCACCATAACTTGCTCGAGCGGCGTAACCACAATCCCCGTATCTTTGTCGGTATCCGGATAGGCCACACCCAGACTGCGCGCTACGCCATCCATATCCGCGCGCGCCTGTGCCAGCGTCACCCCCTGCTTCATTCTTCCCACGGCCCAGGCCGAGATCATTCGCCGGTCACGCACCGGAGGGTCCTTCGACGCGCCAATGGGCACGTAAACGTCGCTCAAGCGGAAACCGGTCGAGGAGCAACAGAAGTAGAAATTCTCCGGAACGACGCCCACGACCGTATAATCCGTGCCATCCAGATTCAATGTCTTGCCAATGATTTCCTGAGAGGAGCCGAATTTCATTTTCCAAAAGCCGCCGCTGAGAATGACGGCAGGCGGGCCGCCCAATTGATCTTCAGCAGAAGAGAAATCGCGGCCGAGGATAGGATTCACTCCGAGGAGAGCGAAAAAACTGGCGGAGACGTCCATGGTGGTGATCTGCTCGGCTTCGCCCTGGCCAGTCAAATTGAAGCTGTCCTGCCGATACGCAGCGAGCGAGGAAAATACATGGTTGAGGCGCACCCAATCGCGGAAATCCGGATAGGAAATCGAGCTTTCGCCATATCCAGGGAACCAGCCAGCCATGGTGACGATTTGATCCGGATGCGGGTAGGGCAGTGGATTGAGGAGCACGCCGTTCACTACGGAAAATAGTGCGGTGTTCGCACCGATGCCGAGGGCCAGAGTGAGTACAGCGACGGCGGTGAAGCCGGGGGATTTGCCCAGCATGCGCAGGCCGTAACGTATGTCCTCCACAAGTTGCTCAAACCACTCCCAGCCCCACGTCATATGGCTTTTTTCCTTCAGCGAGGTTACGTTGCCAAACCCGCGCCGCGCAGCAGCCCGAGCATCGTCTGGGGCCATGCCGCATTCGATCTGTTGCTGCTGGCGTAACTCCAGATGCAAGCGCATCTCCTCTTCCAGGTCCGTGTCGAATTGGCGGCGATGCATCAGCATGCCGAGTCGCCTTGCGAGTTCGCGCAGCCAGTTCATGCCAGAGCCCCTTTCAGACCGCCTCAATCACTCGTGTGATCGCGCCGATGACGCGTTCGAACTGCGACATCTCGACCGTCAGTTGTTTGCGGCCCGCCGCAGTCAGCTGGTAATACCTGGCCCGGCGGTTGCCGGCCGTCGTGCCCCACTTCGCGGTAACCCATCCCTTAATGAGCATCCGCTGCAGCGCCGGGTACAGCGATCCTTCTTCGACTTGGAGAATGTCATCCGATATCCGCTGAATGAAATTGGCGATCTCATATCCATGCATTTCGCCGGAACGCGCGAGAGTTTTCAAAATCAACAGATAGAGTGTTCCCGGGGGTATCTCGTCTCGTTTCAAATCGCGACCTCATGACATAGTTAGACTATGCCAGTGTCGAATGGTTAGCAGTCTCTGTCAAGGGGCATCGGGGCCATGCTTTGCCGACTCTAAGAAAGACCTTCAGGGAGACGAAAGACGGCTTCTGGACGAATGGTCGGCAGCGCAACGGGTTCTACGGGCTCTCTACTCCTCGGCGAGAGCCTCCATCGGGGATATTTGCGCGGCGCGTTGCGATGGCAGGAGGCAGGCAGCGAAGCACACTGCTGCCGTCACGCACGCAGCCGCCGCGAGGACCGCGACGTCAAGCGGCGGTACTTGGAAGAGCAGCGACCGCATCGCCCGGCCCGCCTGCCATGCTCCGATCAAGCCCAACACGGTTCCCGCGATGAGCAGGCGTAGTGAGAGTGAGAGAAACTGGATTCGAATCTGCCCGGGTTGCGCCCCGAGGGCTATCCGCACTCCGATTTCGCGGCGTCGCTGTGCCACGGCGTAACTCAGCACTCCATAAGTGCCGATGGAGGTGAGCAACAGAGCTATCGCTGAGAACAGGCCGGCCAGCAACGCGGGTGAGCGACGGGCGACTAGGCTGTCGGAAATGCGAGTGTCCATCGACCGAAGATCACTGACGGGCACGTCGGCGTCGATTTGTCGGACCACTTTCTGCAGTGTCAACGCGAACGATTCCGGTGGCAGGCTCGTGCGTAGGGCGACGAAGACGCTATCCTCGAAACGGAAGATATACGGATAATAAATCGCGCCCTGGGCTTCCTCTTCGGTGAGACCAGCTTGTTTCACGCCGCCAACAACGCCGACGACGGTAAACGCCTCGGCCTCCTTTCTCGCTTCGGAGCCGATGGATATTCCATCCCACAGGCGTTGGCCAATAGCGCTGGCGTTCGGCCAGTAGAATCGCGCGAAGTCTTCATCCACAACGCAGACGCGCTCGGAGCGACGTGAATCGTCGGCGGTCAGGAAACGTCCTGAGCGCAGGGAGAAGCCCATAGCGCGAAAGTAGTCGCCCGCGACGCCGTAAGAATAATTCCCTCGCACCGATTCGCCAGGGCGGCGAACATGACCCATCACCGTGGCGGCGCTTTTGCCGCTCTTGCCACTGAAGGGCACGTTGTTGACCACGCCCGCGGTCAAAACTCCCGGCAGGTGGCTGATTCTGTCCATCAAGCTTTCAACAAATTTGAGACGAGCCGTGCCATCCGGGTAGTCTGCCCATGGCAGCAGGATTTGCCCGGTCAGGATGTGGTCGGACTGGAAGCCGGGAGAAACGGCTATCGCACGCTGAAGGCTGAGGCCGAGGAGGCCGGCGCCGGCCAGCAGAATAAACGCCAGGGCAATCTGGGAGACGATGAAACTGTGACGCAGGATTTGAGCGCCGTGCCCGCTCGTGCCGCCACGGCTCTCCGAGTGAAGCGCATTGCCGGGATGCCGTCGAAGATGGAGCCAGGCGACGGGTATCGCGAACACTATGCCCATAACGATCGCTGCGAGCAAGCCAACCAGTGCTAATCGCGCGTCGAAAACGATGCGACTTCCCAAGGGTAGACGATCAGCGCCCAACCCGCGCAGCAGCTGGATTCCGCCAGCGCCGAGGGCGAGTCCGAGTACTCCTCCGGCGAGCGTGAGCAAGGTAGTCTCGACGATCACTTCGCTCACCAGGTGCCGCCAACCTGCGCCGAGCGCCTGGCGAACGGCCAATTCCTTAACTCGGCCGCTGGCACGGATAAGAAGCAGGTTCACCAGGTTGACCGCGCCAATCAAGAGAAGAACGAGTACGCCTGCCTCCAGCAGCAGCAGCGTGGGACGCACAGCGGCGACATGGTCCGCGCGCAATGGCACCACCAATGAACGAAAGCCGGCATCGGCAATCATCTTGGCCTGCGGGTCGTCGACTTCGAGCGCCGCGTTCTGCGCGTCGAGCTCCGACTGGGCTTGTGCGAGCGTGGTGTCCGGTCGGAGGCGCGCAATCATTTGGATCACATTTCCGCCGGAATGCCGCTGCGATGGCGCGCGATCTTCCGGGCGCGATGCAAGGGGCAAGAACACCCGGGGATCGGAAGAGAGAAAGCGGAAGCTGGGAGGCAACACGCCGATCACCGTTCTGGGAACGCTGTTTACGCGAATCTGCTTTCCAAGCACCGCCGGGTCGGCGTTGTATCGCTGCCGCCAAAACAGGTCGGAAAGAATGGCAACGTGGTCGGTTTCGGAAGTGGTTTCCTCGTCCGTGAAAGTGCGTCCCATCGCGGGGCCGAGTGCGAGAGTAGAGAAGAAATCCGGAGACACGCGCATGGTCTGGAGGCGCTCCGTAGAGCCGGGCTCACCGACAATCTCCGTTCCATAGGCATAGATCGAGAGCGAGGCGAAGGCAGGAATCCGACCGCGGCGCTCGTAATAGTTGGTTACCGAGGAGCCGTCCCGCTCGACTCCAGCTTTCGGATAAGCATTGAATATCGTCATCAGCCGGTCGGGCTCGGGAAATGGCAAGGGACGGAGCAGCACCGAATCGATCACGGCAAAAATCGTCAGATTCGCGCCGAAGCAAAGGGCGAGTGTCAGAAGGGCGGTAGCTGTAAATGCCGGGGTCTTTCGCAGCAACCGGGCGGCGTAATTCAGCTGCCTGCGAAACTCGTCAAAGAACTGCACGCCAAAGGCTTCCCGGCAATCCGCTTTGATGTTGATGGGGTTGCCGAGTTCTATCCGTGCGCGGCGAGCCGCCTTTTCCGGCGAAATGCCGGAGCGGACCAGTTCATCGGTGTACTGCTCGATATGGAAGCGCAGCTCCTCGGACATTCCCTTTTCGAAATCCCGCCGCCGCGTGAGCACGCGAAACAAAGAACGAAGGCGCTGGATCATGTCACACCTCCTCCGACCTTGCGTTTAACGCCGCGGCAATCGCAGACGCCAACCGGTTCCAGCCGGCCGTTTCCTCCCGCAAGCGGCGACGCCCCGCAGCGGTCAAGGTGTAATACTTCGCCCGACGGTTGTTCTCGCTTTGCCCCCACTCGGCAGTGATGAGACCGTGATGCTCCAGGCGGTAGAGGGCCGGATATAAGGACCCTTGGGGAATCTCAAGCGCGTCGTTGGAAATCTGTCGTATGCGCAACAAGACACCGTAGCCGTGCAGCGGTTTCAAGGACACCGCTTTGAGAATCAGCATATCGAGTGTGCCTGGGAGTAGTTCCGCGGCTTTGTCCACTGTGTTGGTCTCCTAGTCCAGCTAGGAGTGTAGCGGATACTCTCCTAGTTTGACAAGGGGAAAGCGCGGCGGTTGGTGAACAGCCTCGCCGTCTCTATCAGCTTCGAGCGAATTCCCAGCCGATTTGAACACGGCCCAAGTTCAAAGCCTGGTAAAGCCGTCGGGAGTCCACTGTTCTGAGCCGACTCCGTTGTGGACGAAGAAGAGTCCGTCGGGGTCGTATTTCTTTTTGATCTGTGCGAGTCGTGCGTGGTTGGTGCCCCAGTAGGATTGCTCAAAGTCGGACTCGAAGAAGTTGCTTTCGGAGACGTAGGCTCCGCTGTTGGAGGCGACGGTGCGGAGTTCGTTCATGCAGCGGTGCACGGCGTCCGCTGCTTTGCGGCCGTTCGCGGCGTCGGGCTCGTGATTGGGAATTCCGGGATACGCCGGGCCTTGCCCGTTGGCGACAATGGCGAGCGCAAAGGCAGTGCACAGCGAGGGATTTATAGCCGTGCCTTTTGCAGCCTCGATGGCTTCCGAAGGCGCACCTGCGAGCCCCTTACTAAAGTGAAGCTCCACCCTGCTGAAACGAGAAGCTGAGAACAAGGCGTTGGCCAATTTTTCCTGAGAATCGTCTTGCAGCAGTGAGGCGGGCATCCAAAGCGACTCGAAACCCCAGACGACCCAGCCGACCTGGCCGGCGTCGCCGTTCCACCAAACGTTGATTGGGCTGGCGCTGGAACGGGAGTCTGCTTTGAAAACGTCACGATGATGTTCTTTGCTCCAGTCCACGTCCCACCAATGCCGGAAGGGCATGCTGCCGATTTCGGGCTCGGCTTCGATCGTGTAGGCCGTGGAAGACTGCGCCAGCCAGTTTACGAACGGCTGCCAGACTCTTCGCGATTCCTCCGTATCCAGTCCAAGATGAACCATCCTGATTTCGAGCTTGTTGTCTCGAGAGAAGTGCGCTTGTTCGCCCCAATGATCGTTGAAGAGAGCTTCACGGTAGAAGCCAACGAAATGGCGAATCAGGCGGCGATAGGAGTCGTCTGAGGAAGCTTTGACGGTGAAACTGGCGCCGCCGGCAAGCTCTGGAAGATCTCGTACGCGCAGGGTTAGTTTGCTGACCACACCGAAGGTGCCACCTCCGCCTCCTTTCAAAGCCCAGAACAGATCCGAATTGGTGCAAGCGTTTGCGATTCGTACTTTGCCGTCGGCGGTAACGACTTCGGCTTCCAAGAGGCCAGCGGCGGCCATGCCGTAATGCTTCGAGAAGCTGCCGAACCCGCCGCTTTGAATGAGTCCAGCGACGCCGACCGTGGTGCAGCCGCCGCCTTGAACGTAGGCGCCGGCCTTAGTGGTGACGGCGTCGTAGGCTTGCAACCAGATTGTTCCAGAGCCGACAGTGACAGCTCGCTGAGGAGCGAAAGTTGACTTGCACCCACGCGCAACGAAATCATTCTGGATGGTGACGTCGTGCATAGGGCGCGTCCAAATCAGCAGAGAATCGGGCGCGTTCGATGTGCCTTGATAGCTGTGACCACCCCCTTTGACGACCAGGCGCAAATTGTTTTCGCGGGCGAAATTCACCGCGGCGGCGATGTCATCAGCGTTTCTGGCAGCGACGGCGTAAACGCTGGGCTTGGTCTCCCAGGCGTCGACCCAGCCGAGGGTTTGGGTTATACCGGGGTTGTCGCCAATGTAGTAGGGGTTTTTAACATTCGCAAAGAGAGCTTTGCAGTCCGCGCTCTGTGACGAGGACCGGCATGCGTTTATTGGGAACTCGACCGGAATCAGGTTGCCGTCAACTGCGTCGTTGAGTCGCTTCCATGCTTCCTTCGAGGGCCAGCCAGGGTCGGAAGGACGTACTCGCCGAATTGCGGTTCTAGCAAAGAGGCGACGCGGCTGCAGCCCGAAAAGTGATGCCGCCCCGGATGCTTTCAAAAACTCTCTTCGGTTCATACGGCTAGCCAGAATCCCGAGGTTAACTTGGAATTTTTCATGCAGACAGAAATACACTCTGAAGCCGCGGCCAGACAACAAACTTGTGACCAGCGGGCTCAAGCCGGGGACAACCGGGCAAGATGCGCTGCCATATGCACCCGAAAGGGGGCCACCCGAGCCCGGCGCTCTCGCCGTTTCGGGCCGGCCTCTTCGCGCTACCCACTACTCGCTATCAACTAACCACCTCCGTCGGCATGCCCTGCCGCTCAGTTCCGTTTGATGATAAAAACTGTCTTGTCGTCGATGCGATCTTGTTCTCCAATTTGGCGGAGACGATCGTCTTCTCCTTGAGCGCGTTCGAGCAACGCCTTGCAGATGTCCTTTGCTGGCCGCTGGCAGTGCTCCCGCATGACTTCCTCGAGCGCCTGGCGTACTTCTTTGTCGCTGCCGTCATAAACTCCGTCTGTATAGAGAAAGAATATGTCCCCCGGACTCATCAGTGTTAGCTCGGATAGATCGGAGGATTTGACTGGCGTCCTCCGGAAATCCAGCGACAAATACTTGTTGCGATCCGGGTGATCTTCTGGGATCTGCACACCGAGCGGAAGGAATTGCACCATCCGATTTTTGTCAATCTCCATAAACCTGCGGTATTCGGCGGAAAAGACCAGCGGAGGTGGATGACCGAAATTCACGAATCGAAAATGCCCATAAGGGCGCACCTCACCGTAAAGCATAGTCGCGATCTCCTGGGCGTTCGCCTGCTCACTCCTGCCGAGCGCATTGCGGGCCGTGACCGAGAGCGCCAGCCGCAGATTGATCCTCTCAAATAGCTCTGGCGTCGTTTTCCCCCGATGATCGAGTTCTGAAAGCATGAGTGCGTGAAAAGTGTCGTGGACCGTAGAGGCGATTTTCGCTGAAATGATGCCATGTCCTTGAGCGTCCACCAGCAGCACGCCCGCCGTGCTGTACAACTCGTGCAGATCTTCGGCGACCCGCACCTGCTCCGAGCTTCGTGCCTCTCTGTACTCTCTCTCGAGCTCGGATTTGTTGCCCGGCCTTGATTTCAGCCATCCCACATGATCGTCCACTGAATTGCGCGGCAGCGCTCCTGCCGGCAGTGGCTCGAGAAACTCTTGCGATCGCTTCAAGGCCCGCTGAATGCGCGCATCGATGTCGTAGCGTTGTTGAAAGTTTATGTACTCAAACAGATCGCCGCCGACCGTTCCCGCGGGAATAGAACTGCCGTACATCTCGATACCCTGCACATGCGGAATCGCACCCTCAACGGGCATAAGTCGCTCGCGCAGGTATTCATCAATACTCGGAGGCACGTAGGGTGTGGTCATGGAAAAGGTTCAAAGCAAGACGAATCCCGTGTCCATCAAGCTTCATCGCTTCGATGGGACGCACGAAGTGTGAGTTTGCTCGTGAAAGCCACCTCGCTGACTGCGTATTTTACACCTCAATCAGAGAGCCATTTCTTGTCGGCTTGAGTTTTCCTTCAAGTCGCCGCCGAAGCCAGCGTCTTGCATGAAAAACCCGCTTTGACGGCGGCAACGGTCAAACCGAGACGTCAAGCGGTCTCCTCGCTCGTGAATCCTTGAAATTCGCGGAGTTGAACGACGGTTCGAAGGGCGGCACTTAGTTCGTAGGTGGCCACAGTTTCTTCCGGGGTTGGCGCCTCATCCACAAGATTCAGGACGAAAGGACTCTCAGCTTCCTCGCAGCTGGCGTCTCCCGCGACGATGCGGTTAGGCCTGCAACTACTTTTCTAATTCGATTCGAATCTGCTTCGGATCCTCCGCGATGATCTCCGGCAAGCCGTCATAGGCGGTGATCCTTCCACTCACACAAATCCTTTTGTCCTTGTAGTCTTCCTCGGGAGTCTTGAACTTGCTCCGGTTGCTGCCCCAGATCACAACCGTAAAGATCTGATTCGGATATGCTTTGTCCAGGTTCAGGAACGTGGGTTGTCCCTTTGACGATGCGGCGTACCGCGTGCTGACGACGTCGCCACAGACGGTCGCGTTCTCTCCATAGTGCTCTTTCGCCTCAGCAGAGGAGAGCCGTTTCTGTGCCAGCGCAACTAGTGAGAGTGCACTTAAAAGCGTAACTGCCAGGCCTATCTTCAATGTCGAGCGCATAGGCGTCTCCCTTCTGCTTGGGCTTACCGTCGTTGAGGCACCCACCACGGTCCCATCGAGGAGTAGTTAAGCGCGATGGCCTGCGGCGGAGGCTGCTTTTCCAAATTCGCCGTAAGCTGGACTTCCGATCCGCTCTGTACCGTGATTTCTTTTGACCATTCTCTATAGCCGCTCAGGTTTACGGCGATGGTGTGCTTCCCGGGTGTGAGCTTGAGCGCAGCCGGGGAGTCTCCGACAAAATTGCCATCCACCACCACATCCGCTCCGGTCGGGTTGGATGAGACATTTACGGTTCCTTTTGCAGGTTCTGCCGGTGAGCTTTCGGCCGGCTTGCTGCCCGTTGGGTTGCTCTCAGAGGTCTTTTCGTTCGCTTCCTTTTCTTCTCCCTTGGTCACTTCCGTTCGAACGCTAACGGGTACGAATTCGCGGTCTTTTTCGCCAACAGAAACGGGCACGGCCGTTACACCCTGGAGTGCAACGAGGATTGCTCGGTAGTTGTCTTTATCACCCTGGAGCAGAATTCCACCTGTTTTGTTGTCTGGGAGAGTGTACTGGATCCCGATGTAGTGGAGCCGTGTCTTGTGTAGCAGCCCGAACAAAGCAACGGGGGCGACGAGTATAGCCAGAGCGATCATCGTTCCGACCCGCCGATGCGCCTCTTGCCCGTAGCTCAGCGAAGTGACGGTTTTGGGCGGGATTTCAAGCTTTTTGCCGTCCTTCAAGGCCAGCGTAACCATGTCGGGAGTGACGGTCAGCTGATTGTGCCAATCCTTTGGGTCGACTTTGGAGTCCACCGAACCGCCGTTGTACCGAACCTTATCGAATGAATTGCCCTGCGCCCAGGATGCCACAGCCGAACACAAGACGAGGACAAGAAGTCTCCTCATAGTTGGCATCGCGCCTCCGCAAAAACATTTGTGGGAAATCTGAATCCGTTGACCTCAAGAAAACTATACCAGAGTCTAAAAAAGGCCGCCTTTATCTGTGTTCAATTAGAAAGCGTTGGAGCATAGGACCTCCCCGTTCCATCGAGCGCGTAGACGATTTCACTCCTGGCCCTTGCAGTGATCGTTAGCGACAAGGTGTGGCGGAGGACCAGTGTCGAGGATTGGCTCGTTAGCCGATGGGAGTGACGCTTTCTGCGTGCCGTCGAACGTTGACGATTCCCATTCCGGGAAACCGGACGGAAGTGTACTGTTCAAAACTGCACAGTCTTCCAAAAACATGAAAAAATAGTTGACAAGTGTTTACCAGTGCGTTTATATACGAGTGTGTTCTAAGTTTTTGCAGGCACGTGAGGGGAATCCAGGATGCTCCCGACCCCGCCAGGGAAGCATTTGTGTTCGAATAGTGTCTGTCTCGAAGAAAGTCTGCTGCCATTAGGTCAACGGCAACGCGCTGCTCGGTTTCGCCCCCGACTCTCAGCCGTGATTGGGGGAAAAATTGGCTGACGAGCCCGCACCAAGATCAGGTCACTCTCCAAATTTCGAACAGCTCAACTATCTACTCACCGGGATATTCAACGCGACATCGGTCGGCATCGCCGTGTTCGATACGCAAGCTCGCCTCGTAATTTCCAATCCTACGTTTGCATTCACGGTCGCCAATTCGTCACCATCAACCTGTATCGGGAAAACAATCCAGAAAATTCTAGGCAACGGAGCAGAAGAGCTTGAGCACGCGATCAAACTGGTGTGGGAGACGGGGCAAATAGAGTCCAGTGTCGAGGTTCTGAAAAGGGTGCCCCATTCCGGTCAGTCAACCCATTGGCTTTTCAACCTGATTCCCATCAAGGACCAGGCCGCGGGCTCCAACCAGGTGATCGCAATTGCTATCGAAACTAGCCATCAAAAAAGAATAGAGCAGTATTTTCTGACTTTGATGGCAGACATCGGTTCGATTCGGGATCACGTCAGAAAAGACCCGGGAACTGTCGAAGACCGCCGCAAGCTTGTACGGCCATTTGCCGAGGAAATAGATCTCTTGGACGCTGTTTCAGAAGAGGTCCGAAGCGTGTCGGCGATGCTGCAAGATGGGCCCGCTGGCCCTCCACACGAACCGGGAGCCGTTGGTCAGTCGGAGTTGGCGAGCGAACTAGTGTCGGCCTCGCCCGAGCCCACCGAAATGGACTCACTTTCTGAGAGAGAGCGAGAAGTGTTGGCCCTCTCGGGAGCTGGCAAAACTACTAAAGAGATCGCCACGAATTTAGGAATATCCATAAGCAGCGTAGCTACGTACCGAACCAGATTAGAAAGAAAATTACATCTTCATTCGCCCCTCGAAGTAGCGCTCTACGCCGTCCGAAAGCGATTGGGGTCTCCTTAACCTGTCACAGGCTGACCAAACGCCGTGACAAGTACTGTCCAAATAATCAAACGCCTTCATTGTCTGTGTCGAAGTTTTGAAGATTCTGTAGCGCGTTTAGTGACACGATTAAACCGACTAGACATACTCATGCGTACCGTGTATCGAATAGCTATCATCCAGGGGTGGGAGTGGGGCAATGACCAATCTGGTCGATGCACTGGTACAGCTGTCCGCTGGCCCTTTGCGGGCCGTCGAGGAAATTCGGCGGATGCGTGGCGGCTGCCAATCTCATCTGATGCGCTGCTCCGATGGCCGCTATTACGTTGTGAAGTTCCCGAACAATCCGCAAGGCAGACGAGTCCTCGCCAACGAACTCCTCTGTACCGCCCTCGCGGAACTCCTGCTGCTTCCGGTCGCTCATGGAGCCGTTGTTTTCGTGAGCGAAGAGCTGGTGAGTCTCTCGGCCGAGTTATGCATTCAGCATGGCTATGGCCGGACTCCGTGCGGGCACGGTCGCTGCTTTGGCTCCCTATTCGCGGCCGATCCGCGCAGGAAAGCAATCTTTGACCTTCTGCCGGGCAACATACTTACGCAGGTGCCCAATCTCCGGGATTTTTGCGGAATCTTGGTCTTCGACATCTGGGTTTCAAACGCCGACACGAGACAGGCCGTATTCGTGCCGGACGAGTCGAATGCTTATCACGCGGTGATGATCGACCACGGTTCGTGCTTCGACGGGCAGCTCTGGCAGTTTACGGATGCGCCGCGGCGGAGCTTGCATCTCGATAAACGAGTCTATGAACATGTCCAGGGAATTAGCGCGTTCGATCCCTGGCTTAACGTTCTGGCCCAGATCGGCAGAGACGTGCTCAGCGAAGCCGCGAGCAGTATCCCTGCCGAGTGGTTCGGTGGAGATCGTGCGAGGCTAGACCTGCTGCTAGATCAGCTTTACGAACGGAAGGGCCGAGTCAGGGATAAGCTCCAGTTCTTCGGCAGCGCCTTTCCGAAGATTTTCCCCAATTGGACTGCGCGGGAAGCGCCACATAGAGTGAGTGGCCTGACGCCGATTACTGCGGAAGATGACTACCGGTTTCGGCGAAGTTGCCTGCCGTCAAATTCGTAAAAGGTCGAGAGCCGTCCTTCCAGAGCGATTTTCTCAGCCAGTGCATCCGCAAGAAGCTCAAGATGACCGAGGAGAGGCACCTCGCTCTTGGGAGGTTTTCTCAACATCACGACGACAGTTTCCGTAAATCCGCCGGTTCCCGGAGATTCAGCTCTGCGTTCACTTACGTACCAAAACCCCACCGTCATCGTTGCGGTCCTCGCCGAGGACTTATCCCCAGGGAAGGAAATCGGCCGGCCTCCTGAAACCAAATGAAACGATTCTCCATCGGAGCGCGAGATCATGGAGCCATTATCGTTTAGCCGCTCAAGCCGGAACGGTCCGCCTTTCTTCTGGCAATGCGGACACACGCCGAAATTCCTAAACAAGGGCCTCAAGATCTGATCTGAATTGTTGCGGCCCAGGTCCCCTGAAAACAGCCGCAGGCGGAAGTCGGAAACTCCCATAGGTCCTCCTACTTGCGAATGAAGGGCGTCCTCTTGTGATCAATGCGGACCAATTTAACGTCTTCTCCCCGGGTGTTGCCAAAGCGTATAGACGACGCTGCACACGGCCCGGAAGTCGTTTTGGCCGCGAATCGCTTCATCCGAGTTGAAAAAGGATGTGTGCTGGTAGTCTCCTCCGCCCCGGAAGGATACTGAAGCAGAGATCTGGTACTCGACACCGCCGCCGACTGCCCAGGAGACCTTATTGGCATAGCCCCTTTCGAAGCCACCGTCGCTCTGAGGGATGACACCAGTGACCCGGGCACCGCCCGCCAGCGCGTGAACGTACGTCGTCAGTTTCGCGGTTCTCAAAGGATAGAAAACAGGACCAGCAAGATAGCTCAGAACGTCGGCGTGCCGTCCGGTATCCAGCACATTGGAGGCTCGGGCATAGCTCAAATCGATAGACGCGCCGAACCGCGGCGAGAAGTCTGCGGTGACCGTCGCATCTGGACCCGATAGGTTCATTCTGCCCGACGAAGGCATACCGAGGCTCGTGTACGCGTATCCAGCGCTGACCCTGACTGACATACCCCTCCCTACGAAAACGGGTTTTCTCGCCGTAGGTGCGGAATCGAAGTGGCGGGCTGGTGGAGCAGGGTTTGGCGGGCTAGGTTCTGTCGGAGTTGGCGGAGCTTGCGCCAATGCAAAAGATGGCCAGAACAACAAACAAATAATCCTGCAGACAATCATGTCGCGTTCCTCCATCGGAGTCCTTGCGCCGGGTAACACTTGCAGCCGAAGATCATGGGCCGCTGGAGGGCAGGGTATTGAAACGAATTCGAACTCTTACGGCGCTGCCCGGTAAGCCCGCGCCAAGCCGCAGGAAGTCTCGATCAGCCACTGCGCCATAGATCGGCACAAGCTCCACGTCCAAGCTCGCTTCCTGGCCGGACCAGGTGGCTGAATCCACCAGTCCTTTTCTGTCGTAGGTCATGCGGAACGCCTCGCCATACCGCTTGTCCAGGCTCGGAAGCAAAGCATTTATTGATGTAATTGAGAGCGTATAAGTCAGTTCGACCAGTCTCTTCCTATTGAATGACGCGAATACTCCGAATGGCCGGGTTGGATAGACTTCCGCTACTAGCTCATGCCCTTCAAAAGTGACGCCTTCTTCCAAACTGCAATCCACCCATTTCAACCAGTCCCGCTTCAAACTGCGCTCGTCAGAGCTTTCGTTCGGTCGCCGGATACAGCTTGCTTGCTTGTGAAGCGACCGAAACCTGCTGAGGGACTCGCCGAGTTGGTCCTCGTTTAGCCTGGGTATTCCGAGTCGGCGAGTTTCTCGTGCCTCGACGGTTCCCAAAAGCGAAGATGCGACAATAGCGGCGAGTATGAGACACGCCTTCAGTGCGGCACGACCCGGCCCGTTGCGTCTCACTTCGCCTTTTCCTCCCTTTGCTCGATCTTATCGGCAGTCATGGTGAATTTTATCGGCGACCCAAACTGAACCTGCGCCATGCGTCCTGTCTTGTGCCAGTAAATGAAAGGCCGGATATCTTTGAAGCCTGCATTGATCGCCATCTCCGAGACTTCTGTTATCGCTGACAGCTGAGCCCTGTCATCGACCACCTCGATGAGCTGGCAATCTCCTTCGTGCAGTTTTAGCTCGGCCAGAAAATAGTTCGCATCTGACTTTTTGTACTCAGCATCCCGGTAGATGCCAGATTGAAGCTTGAACCGGAGACCCTTGTCAGTCTCATAGACCAGCACGACGATCTGCCGAGGCCTTCCTGGAGGGGGCGATGTACCGTCCGAATTTGCGCGGGGCGCGCCAAAAGCAAGGAATAATCCCGAGATGAGGATCGCGGAGCGTTTGATCGAGGCGTTCATGATTTGTCTCCAGGCCTTTCTCTCCAACTGCGAACGGCAGCTCCGTTAAAACCTGAGTGCGATGGCGAACTTCTGACGGTTGGCAGCGCTCGCGTTTGGTGTGGGCCCATCACTGGCGGCCGCAAAGCCACCCGCCGCAAAATAGATATGCACTGCCGTCGCCGCCCACAGAGTTGCGAAGGCGAAGTTTCCGTTGCCGTCCTTTTTCAAGCGAGCAGCGAACGCATAAGTTACGAAGGCGATCGGTATGGCAGTGCCGTAAGCCCGTGCGCGGCTCGGCTTTGATCCAAAAAGCGGATTCGCTTCCCTGCATGTGCCTGAATGGAGACACGCCTGGGTGCCTTCTATGTCAGCGACCGTCGCCGCGAGGTTGAGCGCGTCGGCAATCAGCATGGCTGGATTCCTGGCAGCTTTTCCCCACGTCAGGTCGTGCTGGGTCATGTGAATGGGGTCAGAAAAATAGGCTTGTCCGCCGAGTAAGGGGCAAGATTTTCCCTCGCCGGACGGACAAGGGGCCGGCCCATCCTGAAGGCTCGGGAGAACAGGTATCGGGTCATCTGGGAGGAACCGGCTCGGCCGTTGTGGGACCACCTCGAGCAGGTTGAGTTGGGATGCTTTAATATTAGGAAGTGGGAGCTCCTGTATTTCTGATTGGGCGCGAACCTCCGTCGCTGCCAAGAGCATCATCGCAAGGACTATCAAAATCATTTTCATCAGTCCCCCCGAGGGCTGGAGCGTTTCCACCTGCGAGCTCGGAGAAGGAACTAGCATGTCAATGCCCACGAATCGTCGAGAACTGAAGAGTAAATAGCTATTAGAATGACTACCCTACGGGTTAGCCAAGCCGGGAGAACCTACCAGCTTTAGAAGATTCCCGCCCTGGGAAGCCACTCAGGAACGAGTCCCATTTTGCGATGCCACGCTGGCCTCCGGCTCGAAGCACGATGCTGAATGGGATTGTGAATGGGGCCGGTGCAAGTCCGAGAAAATGTTAAGGTTGCCCAATGGAATCTCCCTGAGCGCCCCAACCTGGAACAGTGACGAGGAAAATGCTCTGCTGGCTTCGGCGAGGTACCAGGGTCAAATTAGGAAATACTTTTGGATCGGGGGTGAAGGCGCTGGCGCCGATGCGAATGTCGGTCATGCCTAAATTCTGTCCCCGGTAGCCCAGCGAGGGCATCGCGGCGTCTGGTCCTCCCCCGTGTCAAGCCCGTAAAAATACGAGCAAACTCGGGGGATTCGGATAACCGTTTTCGAACTTGACGTTTTTGGACTTTCATCGAAAAATTACATTGAACGGCTTAAATCCTACAAGGAGACGGACCGGATGCGAGCGGATGGACTTAATTCGATGTTGGTAAAAGAGCATGACTTCAGGTTCACCATTGGCGCTGAAACCCATTTATTTGTCGTTGAGGAGTTGGTGGCGATCCTGCCAAGCTGGCCCGAAAGATTCAGGTTGAGACTTGCGGCTTCCGCCGATTGTGAGAGCAAAATCTTTTATGGGGCCAGCGCCCAGGAAGCGGCGAGAAAGGCCGCCGACTTCGTGTCCGGTTGCGAAAGCAAGAAAAGAACTGACAAATCCGCTTACTCTTCACTGAGCCGCCCGTCGCCGCCTCGGCAGATTCTCCTGCCGCAACAGATTCAAGAATCAGAGTCCGATTAGCTCGTTTGGAAGGCTGGGCGCACTCGTGACACTAGCACGTCGTTTACATGTAAACGACGTAAGCAGCCCCTAGTAGTGCAGTAAAGCTTTGCCAACTGCAGATAGATCGAAAACTTCTAACGCGCCGACTTGAACGAACTGGGCGAAGCGCTGGGTTACGCCACGCTTGTGCAGTAGCAACCGGAAGCCTACACCGTCGAAACTCTCGCCGCGAAAATCGGGCGTTCCGAAAAATTACGTCACTTGTGTCTCCCGGAACGCGGCCTGCGACGCGCCTAAGCGGAGCGATTAGATCCGAGTGGAGGAAGACGCCAGTGAGTCGGCGAGGGAACAGGAACCTTCCCCGAACCTTCCCCCCTTGACAGCCTAGGAGAGCAGGTTTATATTCCTAGTTCATCTAGGAGAGATTGCTTTCGTGGACAAGCAATTGGACCTTTTGCAAGGCACGCTGGACATGCTCATTCTCAAAGCCGTTTCGCTCGGGGCACTTCACGGCTACGGGATTTTGCTGCGCATCCAGCAGATCTCGAAAGACCGGTTGGAGATTCAGCAAGGCTCTCTGTACCCCGCGCTGTACCGCTTGGAACATCAGGGTTGGATCGCCAGCGAGTGGGGCGAGTCCGAAAACAAGCGAAAGGCAAAATACTACCGGCTGAGTGCGGCGGGCAAACGCAGATTGCAAGCGGAATCGGAAAAGTGGAACCGCATGGCCAAGGTGATCGCGGGAATCCTGCAAACGACGCCTGAGGAAGTATGACACCCGGGAGTCGGTTTCGGTCTTGGCTGCTAGCCGTACTGAGGCGCACTCGGATGGAAAGCGAGATGGATGCGGAGCTGCGTTTCCATATCGAGGCGTTCGCCGAAGATTTGGTGCGCAGCGGCGTGCCTCGCGCGGAGGCGCTGCGGCTTGCGCGTATTGAGTTCGGCGGCATCGAGCGCGCGAAAGAGGAATGCCGGGAGGCGCGCGGGGTGAACTTCCTCGAAACTCTTTTCCAAGACCTGCGCTTCGGCCAGCGCCTGCTGCGCAAGGCCCCTGGCTTTACTACAGTCGCTGTCCTCACTCTCGCGCTCGGGATTGGCGCAAATGCAGCAATATTCAGCTACATTGACGCTTGGTTTATCAAGCCGCTGCCCTACCCACAACCAGACCGGCTGGTGAGCTTCGAGACGCAGGACAAGAAACATGGATGGACAAGCGGGGGAGTTACTTCGGCAGCAGACTTTTTCGATTTTCAGAAGCAAAACACTTCGTTTGAGCAAACCGCAGCTTGGGGCGGTGCGAGTCTCAATCTAACTGGGGATGGCCCTCCTGAACTAATCGACGGCGGCCGAGTGAGTTGGAATTTTTTTGACATGTTGGGCGCCAAGCCCATCTTGGGGCGAACCTTCACGGCGGAGGATGACCGCTCGGGCGCGCCGCACGTGGCTATTCTAAGCCAGGGGCTGTGGCAAGGCCGCTACGCCGGGGACCCAAAAATCATCGGACGCAACATCGCCGTCGGCGGCGAAGCGTACACAGTAGTCGGGGTTATGCCCGGAACTTTTCAATTCCCGCTTATGGGCATCGCCAATTTGTGGACGCCCCTTGCGTTGACCGAAATGCAACGCGCGGACCGCGGCAACGTTTGGCTTCCTGCCTTTGGCCGACTAAAGCCAGGCGTAACGCTAGAACAAGCTCGGGCGGAAACGGCAACGTTCTTTGCCCATCTCGAGAAGGAGTTTCCGAAAACTAATACCAATCTGACTTGGCTCGTCAGCTCCGTGACGCACAAAATCCGTAAGGAAGAAGGCGGGCCCGAAGTCATGATCTGCTTCGTAGTTGTCGGCCTGGTTCTGCTCATCGCGTGTGCAAACGTGGCGAATCTGATGCTGGCTCGCGCGACAAGCCGCACGAGGGAGTTCGCTGTGCGTGGAGCCCTTGGCGCGACGCGCAAGCGTTTGGCGGGGCAGCTCCTGACAGAATCGTTGTTGCTGTTTTTGGTAGGCGGCGCGGCGAGCCTGCTCTTTGCCTCATGGGGCATGCACTGGATTGAGTCACAGACTCCCGGTCATATCCGTGGATACATTGTGAATTATGGCCACGTCGAGCTGGATTTCTCCATGCTGATGTTCACCCTAGGAATTACGTTGCTTTGTGGATTGGTCTTCGGCTTCGCACCGGCATTCGAGAATTCGCAGCTTGATGTAAATCACACGCTCAAGGAAACATCCGGCCAGACGTCGGGCAGCAAACGCGGCGCGCGGCTCCGCCGGATCTTTGTAGCCGCGGAGATTGCTCTGGCGGTAGTGGTGCTCATCTCGGCGACGTTGCTTGTGAAGAGCTTCATCATTTCTGTGCGCTCCAGTCCTGGCTACAATCCGGCCAACGTCCTGGTGGCGCAACTGGCGCTCCCGAAGACGAAGTACACCGAGGACTCGCAACTTCGAAATTTCAGCGATGAAGTGCTGTCCCGTATTCGCGCCCTGCCTGGAGCTGCTTCGACGGGCGTTGCAAGTCATGTCCCATTTGGCGGCTTCGGCCAGGGCATCGAATTCCAAGTGGTCGGAAAGCCGCTTCAACCCGGTGAGAGACCCGGGGCACCCTTCACTGCAGTGTCGGCGGATTATTTCTCGACGATGCAGATTGGGTTGGTCGAAGGCCGCTTTTTCGATTCCTCCGACGCGTATGGAACTTCTCCTTCCATAATTATCAGTCAAACCATGGCCCGACAGGCTTTCTCGGGCGAAGACCCCATCGGGAAGACGCTTAGTTTAGGCGAGCAGCACTCCGTCGGCACGATCGTTGGGATAGTGAATGACATTAAGATGAACTACTTGCGCGAACGTCCGGGGTGGCACATCTATGTTCCTTTGGCGCAATTTCCCTCGAGGACTTTCGGATTCGTCGTACGCTCGTCCGGTGACCCCACGATAATGGCCGCAGCTGTCCGCGACGCGATCTGGGCTGTGGACCGCGACCAGCCTATCTCTTCGGTCGAGCCGCTCGAGAATCTGATAGCTGTGGTTAACACCGGGGACCGCCTGGTAGCCGACCTGATGGTCTTCTTTAGCTTTCTAGCCATGTTTCTTGGGGCGATCGGAATCTACGGCGTGATGGCTCATCTAGTTTCGCAACGCATCCACGAGATTGGAATCCGCATGGCGCTCGGAGCAAGTCCGGTACACGTGATGAGCATGGTCCTCGGCCAAGGCCTGAAGCTGGCATTGGGCGGAGTTGCTGCGGGGGTGCTTGCTGCGCTCGGAGCGACGCGGCTGCTCGCCACGCAGCTATACCAGGTTACGCCAACCGATCCCCTGACGTTTATCGGCGTGCCGCTTCTATTTGCTATCGTTGCCCTGGCTGCATGCTATCTTCCTGCGTGGCGGGGCATGCGCGTGGACCCGCTGGTGGCGCTGCGATATGAATAATATGCGTTGAGAGGTTGCGGAGCTTCGCAGTTTCTATGCTGAGGCTCCGGTCGGACGGTTGAGTTCCCCTCGGTTTCAAGAATTGAGTGGCTTTGTGAGCTAGCCGAATCTATGAGCATGTCGCCGGTGCTTCTGCGGCCGCGGAAGCCAGCTAGGCAGCTTCGGCAAGACGCATGGTGACTCCGATCACGCGGCCAACGATTTCCGCTTCCCGCGGATAGGAGAAACGGCGCACCACACATTCGGAGTTTGGATGGGGGACCGCTGAAAGATAACCATCACGCATTTCACACCAGCTGCAAATGTATTCGCCGCGGAGCTCGATGAAGTAGATCGGCCGTTCGTGTTCGTTCTGCCACCTGGTGGGCGTGATTTTGCATTGATTCTGGTCAATTTGCACGATGGAACCTGGCCGGATAATCGGATACATTGTTCGGTCGGACATTCCTACAAAACCATACACGCCATTGCGAAGGTCAAGGTGCTGGATGAGGCGAATGGGAATCTCTCCCCAGATCTCCGCGAGCCGCGAGAAAAGATTTGTCTTGTCGAGCCGGAGGTCTTCGCGAGATCCGAGCGGAACCAAGATGGTGTCGTCGGCCTGCGCGGAATCCGAGGCAAGTTGTGTCTTGGGAGGAGCGAACATGGCCTGGTCCCGGCCAAAGTCTCTCAAATTGCAGCCAAAGAGCGAAAAGATGCTGGACCAGTGCACTCCGTAAATTGCTGCGGTCGCGTAGAGCTTAAAAAAGCTCGGGGTGTTGGTCCCATTTTCGACATTATTCAGCCACCCGCGCGAAATGAAGAAATCCTGATTCTGCTTTTGATTAGCAAGCCGCTGGCTGTGCGCTTCCACTTCTCGCAGCGTTAGGCCACGCTGCTCCCGCAGCTGCTTCAATCTGAGTCCCGCTCCGCTGGTTGAGCCGGTTCCGTCCATATCGCTTCTTTCAATTTCACCCCATTACTATAACTGCACGTGCAGCCACCTTACCATGCTGGCCTCGCCAATACCGAATCAATTTTTCCTGGCGTCTCGGATTCCAGACAAAGCAGCTGTCCTGAAACAAGGTCAGCTTCTTCTTTTTCTCCCGCCGCTGTCCCGCTCGATTTGCACTAAGCGGACCTATGCGTGGCCCCTTTTCGAGTATCCGCCTGGCATCTCCTGAAACAGTGCGGGCAATCCTGGCAGCACGAGGCCTCTCCCTGGCCGAAATATCCCGAAAGTCGCGCATCCGTTTCGCTGGAGAGACCCGTTTTCAGATTCCGACTAATTTTTACGACGCATTGCGTCATGTTTCCTTTAGCCCGAGTCTCCATCAGCTTTATGCCCTGAGCGTACTGACCGGATACCGACTTGCCGACTGGATGCACGTCTTTGGACTTTCGTTCGACGAGGCAGTTCGCTTTCAGGCTTCTTGGCCGCGATACCAGACTGTTGAATTGGACGCGCGTGTGTATGACCCAGGTGCGCGCATCTCTTGGTTCCGAGACACGCCCGCGGCGCCGTTCGGAATGGAATTAACTCCTTTGAGCCAATGGCTGCACGGAGGAACCATTCGACCGCTCGATTCTCTGTCCGACAGGATGAATTCTTCCTTTCGCTATCTGAAGATAGGATCCCGCGACGTCTATGCTTTCCCCGATCTGCTGCCTGGAAGCATTGTTCGCATCAACGACGCGCTGCCACTTGATGAGCCAACCGCGGAAGACGGCGGGAATCTCATTTTGGCGATCGAACACGAACGTGGCATCTTCTGCGGAAGAGTGCGTTCCATGCGCCACGGCCGAATTGTCCTCTGCTCGAGACATCTCCCATACGCTCCGGTCGAACTGAAGTTGGGAACCGAAGCGAGAATTCTCGGGCGCGTCGACCTTGAGATCCGTCAGCTCGAATCTGTTGAGACTCCCGAAGTTGCGGCCAGCTGGCGTCGTTTCGGAAAGCGCCGCGCGCCAGCGCCCCTCGCACGCTCCGGGCGCGTGGGGGAGCTGGTCCGCTGGGCTCGCCTTCGTTCGGGCCTTTCCTTCCGTGAGGCGTCGAAACGTACCGCAGAAATCGCTCGCGTGCTCCATCATCCGGGCTACTTTTGCGCATCGGGCACTCTGTCTGACCTGGAGGCCCGCGATTCTCTCCCGCGTCACATCCATAAACTCATCTCTTTGAGTGCCGTGTATTGCGTTTCCATCACCGACTTGGCCAGTCGCGCGGGGCTGTACTTGGAGGACGCTGGTCAACAACCGATGCCGGCCCAATGGAAATATCCGTCAGGTCACAAGGCGGCTGACACAACATTTCAGCCTTCGCCTTTCTTGAGCTCCGTCCAGGATGAGTTTCAAGAGATCCCGTTCTTTCTCGGAAGAGCCTTGCCTTCTATTCTCGGATTGCCGAATCTGTCTATCCGCGATCTGTTTTGGGCTGGCTTTACAACACACCTAGTGCATCCCTACTTAAAAGGTGCCGCCTTTCTTGCGGTCAACCGTAAAAGCAAGCTCCCAGTCCCATCCCTCTCCACGCCAGTTTGGGCGCAGCCTCTGTACGTCCTAGAACTAAGGAGTGGGAAGCGCCTGTGCGCCGGCTGCAGCCTTCACAACGGAATTCTATTTGCCCGGCCATACACGGGTTCCGGTGATCTTCTTCGGCTGCGCCACCGGGTCGATGCAGAGGTTGTTGGGAAGGTAGTGGCGATGGTACGCCGGGTTGGGTTTCATAGGGCTGGAGTCCACAAGACCACCATGTAATTTCTCTTTCACTTCCGGAGTCGCTAAGGCGAACGACCAGGTGCACGGAAAGCTGTGGCACGAAAGGGCGAAGCCGCCTCCAATCCTGCGTTTCCAGGTGATCGGTTCGTATTCGCGAACATTCTCAACAGCTTCTGGTAACTTGCCCCGCCAGCTGTCAGCTTTCAGAGGTATCGCCAAGGGGTCATTACTGGGTACGTTATGTCGCCAACACCCGAGCGCCCACGCAGCATTCACAGTGCCAATGGCGGCATTGTTCTGGATATCGATGGCGGCCGGATGTTCTCTCTGAATGTTTCCGGCTCTCTGATCTTTCAATTCCTCGAACAAGGGCTTGAGGACGATGAGATCGTACTCCAGCTCGTCGAACGCTTCGCTGTCACCGCCGACGTGGCCAGGGCCGACCTGGCCGAGTTTCATAGATCGCTCGAGAAGCTTTCTCTGCTCGCCCGGGGCCGGCATTTCTCGAAGGAGTAGTCCGTGTGTATGGTCGACACCGAAAAACAAACCTGGCGCCTGATCGTTCTCCATTCGGATGCACCCCGGCTGCTCGTATTCGGGGACGGGAAGCACTCATTCCTTCCCTCGGTCGAAATCCCTCGGGGCGGCCGCGTCACCGCCAAGTTGAATGCTCAGCTCAAGGCTGCGTGGAATCTCGATACCTTCTGTCTTCATCCGCTCAGGTCGGAGGATTCTAGAGATAGCCTTTCCGTTCCAGGGTGCTATGTCGCGGAAACCGTTAGTCGAGACGGGACGGCTCCCGAAACGGCGCGATGGCTCCCCATTACTGCTTTTGCAGATCAGAGCTTCCTCCAGGACGACGAAGCTGTCATCCGCAGATATCTTAACCAGACGGGTAACACTACCCTGAGCGGTAGCGGCTCGCCTGTAGGTCTTGCCGGCAGCTTCACGCGAGTCCGTGCTTGGGTAGAGGAAATGCTTGGATCATCGGACACAAAACTTCTGGACAAGTTTCTCCAGATCAATGCGAGCCGAGGTTTCAGCCTTGTTCGCTTTGAAACGAATCATGGCGGCGTCTGGTTCAAAGCCGTGGGTGAGCCGAATCTCAGGGAGTTTTCGATTACAACAAAGCTAGCCGCATGGTTTCCGGATTGCATTCCTCAAATCCTTGCCGTTGAACCGCGATGGAGCGGTTGGCTGTCCGCCGAAGCACCGGGTGAACCGCTGTGGGATATCTGCGAAGCAACCGCATGGGAACGCGCCGCCACTGCATTCGCAGCTTTGCAGATAGCCTCGGTTCCACACATCAGCGACTTGGTCGCCAGCGGCTCGCGGCGCGTGGGGTTCCGGCAGTTGCTTCTGCAGGTTGATCCCTTTTGTGCTGAGGCGGAACGGATCGCCGCGGAACTTCAGACCCTGCCCGGGGAAAGGACCGACGGACTCGGGAGTGAGCTTCGCGACACACTGCGGTCGCTCGAGGATTTGGGGGTTCCCGAGACTCTGGTGCATCTTGACTTCAATCCCGGGAACATCATCCTAAGCAGCCAGCGATGCATGTTTTTGGACTGGGCCGAAGCCGCCGTCGGGCATCCCTTTCTCAGCTTTGAATATTTTCGTCAATACGCCCGGCGCTCCTTTTTGAACGATTCCGTTGTCGACGAAAACATCACCAAGGCGTACGCCATTCCCTGGCGACAATTGCTGTCTCCCGACAAAGTCAGAGAAGCGTTTTCTCTGGTACGCGTAGTCGCAGTTTTTGCTTATGCCGTTTCTCTTCTCCCTTGGGTGCGCCAGTCAGGACCATCCGATTTTGTTGCAGGGAAGTACATGGCGAGCCTGATCCGAAGATTGAAGCGGGAATTGAGCTCTCGACAGTCATTTCATTCCTCGTCCTGATTTCAGGGGCCCCGAGAGTTCGATCAAGGAGTTAAAAATGATTTGGCTATTCTGCCGGGCCTACCTCGCTCTCTTGCGTTTTGAGTTCTATCTCACTCGCGACGATTTTGCCCGATTGCACAGGGCCGTAAGGGAATCTTTGCCAGGGAAACGGAACGGAATGGATGTCTCTGAACGAGTTTGCCACGCGATTGATCTTGCCTGCGCTCTTTATCCCAGGCAGATCTGGTGCCTCCAAAGGTCGGCTGCTACCACCGTTCTTCTCCGTGCGTGCGGAATACCTGCAGAACTCGTCATCGGAGTCCAACAGCTGCCATTCAAGTCTCACGCCTGGGTAGAAGTGGGCGGCCGAGTTATCAACGACAAGGTTTCTGTATGTGAGCCGTACACCGTCCTCGAACGATGCTGATCGTTGACCATGAGTAGGAGAACCTCTCAATGAGCGTTCAGTTTGGACAATGGAACTTCGATGCCAGGCCGATGGATCTCACCCAATTGAGTTCGGTCGAGCGAATACTATCTTGCTACGCTCCCGATGGAATGAATTTGCATGCGGCTCGAAACGCCGCCCTGTTGTATGGGGCAATGCACACGACGCCAGAAGCGATAGGCGAAAACCAGCCGTTTGCGCTCTCTTCAGGCGTCGTCCTTACCTGGGACGGCCGGCTCGACAACCGCCTTGCGCTCATTGCGGATTTGAGTCCTTCGGTGACACCGCAATCCAGTGACGTTGAGATTGTGGCCGCCACTTACGAGCGCGACGGCGTAGATTTCCTGAGTAGACTAATCGGCGAATGGGCTCTCTCCGTTTGGAACCCCGTCGATCGTTCTCTTCTCCTTGCAAGAGACCCCTTCGGATCGCGTCATCTTTACTACCTCGTGACGCAGACGGAGGTCATTTGGAGCACGATTCTCGACGTGTTTTTCTCTCTCCGAAGGAACTTTACCCTCGACGAAGAATATCTGGCCGGATGGTTTGCCTCCTTCCCCGCGGCAGACAGAACCCCCTACAACGAAATCCGCTCGGTACCCCCGTCGTGTCGCGTGGTCATCCGCGGAACGACTGTTTCTATCCGGGATCACTGGACCTTCGGAAACGAGCGAGAGATTCGTTATCGCCGGGATCAAGAATATGAAGAGCATTTCCGCTGCGTATTCCGTGAAGCTGTTCGGCGGCGCCTCCGGTCCAATGGCAGAGTTGCCGCGGAACTCAGTGGTGGCATGGACTCCGCGGCCATCGTATGTATGGCGGATACGCTTTCCGCAAGCGCGCAGGCGGAACCCGTCTCCACGGTTTCCTATTACGACGATCGTGAGCCTAACTGGGACGAACGGCCGTATTTCACGGCCGTCGAGAAACAGCGCCATCGAGAGGGCTTTCACATCGATATTGGATCCGAAACGGCCTATGCATTTGAATTCGATGAAGACGCGTTCGCACCAACGCCTGTATCAATCATGAAGTCGTCTGAAGCTAGTAGACGATGCGAGTCCTATCTTCGAGATTCCGGCAGCCGCATCCTCCTTTCCGGCATCGGCGGCGACGAAACCATGGGAGGCGTGCCAACCCTTGTTCCGGAACTTGCGGATTTGCTCGCGCGTGGACACTTCGTCCGTTTTATTAGGAAGGCTTGGCTATCCGCCGTAAGGGATCGCACCCCTTTAATCCATGTTCTCTCGAAAACCTGCCGCCTCTTCCTTCCTTACTGGAGCCACTCCCCGTTTGGAGAGCCAGCCGCCATTCCATGGCTGAATCCCGCATTTGTTCGGAAGAATCGAGCCGCATTCCGCCGCTACGAGAAAAGACTCAAATTACTCGGCCCGCTACCGAGCGTTCAAGAGAATCTGCGGGCTTTCGCGGCACTCCAGCGCCAGTTGACCTGCAGTCCTTTAGTCGCGCATCTGCCCCTTGAAAAACGGTATCCGTTCCTCGACCGCGATCTAGTCGCATTCGTCTGTGCGATTCCCCGCGAGCAACTCGTGCGGCCTGGCCAGCGCAGATCTTTGATGAGGCGAGCGCTTAGAGGCATCATTCCGGAGCTTGTTTTGGAACGGAAACGGAAAGCGTATGTCTCCCGAGGTCCCCTGCTCGGCCTCTACAGGCAGTGCGATCGCTTGTCTTCCCTGATCCCCTCTATGGTCACAGCCACGCTTGAGCTGGTTGATCCTGAACCATTATGGCGAGCCGTGCACGCCGCCCAACACGGCAAAGAAGTCCCGATCCTCCCCATCGTGCGCACCCTGATGGTCGAATTTTGGCTCCGAAGCCTCCGTGGACATGGAATGACAAATTCCGGAACCGCTATAGAGGGAAGTATCGGCGGTCTCGCGCTGCGACGTCGCGGACCTCGAGGCTCCTGCCAAGCAATTTCAGCTAGCTGAACTTTAAACGGAAAGGAGGTGAATCCAGATGAAATACGAAAAGCCCGTGATCGAAATCCTCGGCACAGCTCTCGCCTCAGTTAAGGGAGAACTCTCCAAGGACACCATCACGCCTCCGGACGCTCAGGACCTACCCAGAACGCCGGCCGCGTACCTGGCGGAAGAATAACAGCCGAACGTGGGGACGCCCTCCTAGCGGGCGTCCCCGCAAATCTTATGGAGGCTCGCCGGTCTTCCGTGGCTGCCGAACTGCTATCTGTCCTTGAGAAATCGATCGAGCCACTGGAGCATCCGCGTTGTCAGATCAACCTGATTCGTATAGCGCCAGTTTGGCGCCGAGTGCTCCTCACCGTCGTATCGCGCAAACTCTACCTCTTTGCCCAATCTTCGAAGCGCGACGAAGATCTGATCTCCCAAGAATGCCGACACAGTTGGATCGGATGAACCATGGACAATCAGAAGGGGTGTCTCGACGCGATCCAAATAAAAGAAGGGTGAGTTCTCAACATAACGGTCCCGGTATTCCCACGGCGACCCTCCCATAGCATCGTAACCTCGTTCGAGGGAGGTCCCGAAGGACGTTCCGCTTTGATCCATTTGCCCGTAGTGTCCGATCAAGTCGGATGTTCCCGACACTTCGATCGCCGCCCGGAACCGCTTGGTCTGGGTGATCAAGGCCAGAGTAGTGTAGCCGCCGTTGCTGACTCCCATTACGCCGATTCGCGATGGATCGGCGAGTCCTATTTCGACGGCTTTGTTTATGCCGGGCAAGATGGTCTTGGCGATATCCGCCATCGGTGTGCCCAGGTGCAAAGGCGAATCCGGGAGGAGCACCGCAAAGCCGCGCGAAGCAAGCAACTGCATGTTGAACGGTCCGCCACCCGCAAGACCAAAGCGATTTATGTCTTCTGAGAGCCGACTCCCTCCATAGACATAGACAACCAGTGGATACCGTGTACCGGTCTTGTAGTCGGCTGGAGGTAGCAATGCTCCGCGCAACTCTTCGCCATCATCGCTCAGCCACCGAATCATTTGGGGTGAACTTGAGGCGTATTGCTCCAGCTGCGGATTCAGCCGGGTCAACTTTCTCGTTTTTTGGCTCGGGATGTCCAAGGACCAGAGGTCGCCGGGGTGCGCTCCGTCTTGCGCGAAATACGCAACAGCGGCATCTCCGGGCAATACTGTCGTCAGCTGTTCCTCCGATACGTTCTCACAGGTATAGCATTCATGCCCTTCCACGAGACTCTTTGTAGTGCCGGTGTCCAGTGCAACTTTATATAGGCCATCCTGCTCCTCGCTGTCATCGTGAGTCATGAGCACAGTTGAGTTGCCGCCCTCCGGATTCCATAGCAGACCCGCCGAATCTTGAATCAAATGGGTCACTTGGCGGTGTGGGATTCGAGCGACCTCGGCAGCCTTGGTTCCTGTTGCCGACGCCCTCCACAAGGCACCATCGTAAACAAAATAGAGGTGCGCCTGACGGTCCCACAATGGAAGCACCCCGCGCGGACGGGCCGAAGTCTTCGCCGCCGGAAGCGAGCTGACATTTCGGATCAGTTCCTTCGCGAGATCCGCCACAAAATAGTCACGGCGCTGTTCCTCCGTTTCCGCAGACCGGAAACTCAACAGCCGGCTGTCGGGTGACCACGCGAACTGTCCGCCGTCGTAGTCGAGTCTCAGGTCCGAAGCAACGACACGCGTCGCCTTCCGTTCAAGATCCACTGCCACCAGATCGAACAGGATCTGCTGGGACCCTGGCATGGCAAAACGTTTGGGAATCGTAAATGCCACATGCGAATGGTCGGGAGCCAATCGAAACGTCGCGATTCGGTTTCCGTGTGCCACGATTTGCACCTGGCCATTCACAATGTTCACTATTGCCAGATCGCGAAGCGAGCGATCCAAGTTCCACGGATCCGCCGGCGACGGAGTCTCCTTCGGGTTTGAGACGGCATGCGCACGATAGACCCGAACGGTTGAATCTTCAGAACCCCTCAGCTTCGCGTCCCCGCCCTCCGGGGGCTCCGGAGCGTATTCAGATGGGTCCCGCTCTTTTGGCAGGACTGTGAGAAGGACCCGACGTGAGTCCTCCATCCACTGCATTTGGATTCCTCGAATCGCAATGTCTGAGGCCTTCTTTGCCTGGTTGGTTGCAACCTCCCAAGTCCAAAGATGAGCCTGTTCTTCGCCTCCGCTTGAGAGAAATGCGAGATACGCTCCGTTCGGTGACCATGACGGCGACCAACCCGCACCCACCCCTTTGGTCACTACGGTGCTCGTCCCGGTTGCGAGGCTCACCACCCGAATCTCGCTTCCTGCACTCCAACTAGGTACTCCCAGTTTTGTCCACGACTCGAGGGTTCTTGTTGAGATGTTGCCACGGTCACGCACCACAATTGCCAGCCATCTTCCGTCCGGCGAAAATTCGCACGACGAATAGTCTCCAAAAGACTTTACGCGCAAAGCGTCCTCAACGTTCAGCACCTGCGTCTGCTGAGCGGGGACGGCGCCGCTTGCCACCAGACCAAAAACAAGTAATGCTGCCTTTGTCCACCTGCGCAGCCTAGTGCCTAGATCAACGGACTGGTCTCCATTCACTGGCATTCCATCTCCCGAATAAATTGAGACACCTAGAGCAATGGCTATTTCGAAGCCTTGCCGCTCGCCAACGAGCTTGGGTTAGAAAGCCAACTTCAAAGCTACTTGTACCGATCGCGGGCCGCCGAATTGATACAATGGTTCGAACCCGCCTCCGCCGAGATTACTGCCACCCAGGCTTTCCCCGAGCATCTGCGTTGCTACCCCGAACTTCGCGTCGAAGAGATTTCCATCCGGAGGACCAAAGTTAGGATGATTCAAGACGTTGAAGACCTCGGCGCGGAATTGCAGTTTGAACGACTCCCGTATTGGAAACTCCCGGTGTAGCGCAAAATCCCATTGCGCTGCGCCAAATCCGCGGAGGGCGTTTCGGCCGAGATCGCCCTGGCGCAAGGGGTTGCCGCTCGCATCCGTGGGGGGCGCAACAAACGCTGCAGGGTTCAACCCCTTCCCGCCAGGACACTCGCCACCTGGCAGGGCCTGGCACGCAGCACCTCGCAGGTACAACGGTTGGTTGGGAACGATGTCCGGTCGAACATTTGTCATCGAATTGAAAAGTTCAGAGAATAATCCCTCGTATACGTTAAGGGGAGGAGCCGAACGTGCCTGGACGATGCTTTGCAGTGACCACCCGTGGAGCACGGCATCTGCCAAACGATTGAGCTTACGCTCTGGGATGTCATACGTTATCGCCGCGGAAAACGCATTGCGGATGTCAAAGTCAGAGGGCCCCCAGTCTGCAGCTGGGCTCAACGCCGAAATGAGTGTATTTGAGGCGTTGCCATAGGAACCAGCGGAAGCATCGTCGAGCGAATGCGACAAGGTGTAGGAGGCCAGCGCCTGAATTCCTTTTGTCAAACGTCTTTCAAATTGGACTTGCAGTGAGTTGTAGCTCGACGTCGCCGTATTGCCGACCAGATTTGCCGACCAAAAATTGGCATTGGGTGAATACAGAAATGCAGATTGCAACAATCTTTTGCCGGACGCGCCGATATACGAGGCTGATAGCATCTGCTCCTTACCCAGTGACTGTTGAACCGCAAGGTTCCACTGCAGTGTGTACGGAAGTCGTAAGTTTGGGTTGAATCCATATAGGGTAGCTCCGGGTACGCTCAACTCGGCCAGCGTAATGGGCGGAGGCGCCGCACTCGCCCCGCTAAGTGGAAAGGTTCCTCCGAATGCGAGTGTTGATGCTGCAAAGGGATAGGAGCTCCCAAGAGCACTGCCCACTTCTGATGTAGCCAAATCATAGAAGACGCCGAAACCCGATCGGATGACCGTTCGCCAGTTTTGACTGTCCGAGAACTCATACGCGGCTCCGATTCGCGGTGCAACGCCTCGATAATCCGTCTTAAAAGGAGTGGTTCCCGATGGAGCCAGCCCAAGATTCGCTGGGTCGTTGAAATTTGTCACCGCAAGCAGGCTCGGCCCTTGCTCGGTGGACGGAGCCCAATCCACGTCCCAGCGAATCCCATACGTCACCGTGAAGCGAGGAAACACGCGCCACGTATCCTGCGCGAAGGTCCCCAGATTCCGAAACAGGAGGCCCGTCCCCTTGAGTGCCCCGACGAAACTGAACAGCAAGCTTCCAGTCTCCGCGGATGGAACGTCTGTGAACGCAGCAAACTGGCTGTAGGACCTTGGCATGAATGTCGGAGTAAGGCGTCGAAGATCAATCCCGAACTTTAAGATGTGCGCGCCTTTCTGTGTCGAGAGAGTGTCGACCACGTTTGTCTGCCGTTGGAAGTTCTGCACGTTCTTGCCAGTCTCGAGGGCAGTCCCACTTAGACTAGCGATCTCGTAGAACAGCAACGCGTTCTGATTGTCGAATGGGCTCGGAAATGGCGAAGAGGACAGCGGAATGGCACCTTCGAAGTTATCCAGACTGTTGCTGCTCACCGCGTTTACGTGGCTGTAGTTGAATCGCAAGTCGTTGCTTGCCGCTGGCGAAAAGACCCAGGTTGCTCCGACCGTGGCTGTTGAGGTGGTAATGCGAAGAGCCTCGACCGTGCTTAACGACGAAACGCGCTGATCAATTTCTGAAGGTGAGTAGTTATAACGCCCGAACAGACTCACTCGGCTGGTGAGACGGTGATCTAGCCGCAGGCTGTATGCGTCGAGAGTTGCTTTGTTCGAGAACGAAGCATTGAATGTCGCTATTCCATTTCCAAGTTCCGGCCCATTGGGCAGCGGATAGGCGTTCAGAAAGGGTTGGACCGCGGGAGATGCAGACTCCCGGGCATTCAAATCCGGAACGCTGTCGAGCGCTACTTGCGGCAGACGCAGCCGCAAACCTTCGTAAGAGAAGAAATAAAAACTGCGGTCTTTCTTAAGCGTCCCGCCTACGGTCCCACCGAAATCGTTTTGGCGCTCCTCGGGTTTTGGCAGGCCTGCGTTATTCGCAAACCAGTCGTTGGCGTCCATGGCGTCGTTTCGGAGATAGTCGAACACCGTCCCATGCAATTGGTTGGTGCCCGAGCGCGTCACAATTGAAATCTGTCCGCCGGGTGTACGTCCGAATTCAGGAGCAAACGTCGAAGTTTGAATTCGAAATTCCTGCAGGGCATCGACAGACACAAGACTATTGGTTCCTCCCAGCGCGCTGAACGATCCGAGGGACCCTCCCATGCCGTTCCCCGGAGGAAAACTCGTGCTGGTCCCAATGTTCGCGCTCACGCCGTCGATCGTCCAATAAGTGGAGCTTGGCCTTTGGCCATTTACGCTGAATTGGCCGGCATCATAGTTCGTGCTCGGAGTAATTACGACTCCCGGTGTGAGTTCAATGAGACTCTGGAAGCTTCTTCCGTTTAGGGGAAGATTCTCGGCAAATTGCCGGTCGATCACAGTGCTTACGCTTGCATCCTGAGTGTTAATGAGCGGAGCGCCTCCTTGGATCGTCACCACCTCCGACACCGACCCGAGGGGAAGTGCGAAGTTTAGAGCCAAGGCGTCTTGAACGTTCAGTGTGATGTCCGGCTTGATGATGGTCTTGAAACCGAACTTCGAAACCTGCAAGAGATACGGGCCCGGCGGCAAATTCGAGACCATATAAATCCCTTCGTTGTTTGTCTTGCCTGGATATTGCACGCGAGTGAGATCGTTCACGACGAGAATTTCGGCCCCAACGATGGGCGCGCCCGTTGGATCAGTCACGATTCCGCTGATGGTTCCGGTGGGGGACTGCGCGTGGGATGAGTGAGAGAGAAGAAATAGGAGAAAAGTAAGAGAAAAGAGAACGCGCAGTCGCAAAGGACCCTCCCGGAAGTGAGGGATTTCTCCTCACTAACAAGGTCTATGCGAATGGCGCGTATTTTTGTCTCAATCGTTCCTTGTCCTGTAATCAGGACTGTTCGAAAAGGATGCTATTCGAGATCTCAGGGATGGTTTGGGTTTACACGAAGGTAAGCAAAAAGCAATTGCTTGCCACTTGGATGGTGGCTTCCGCCGTTTGGTTCGACCGTCACGAACACGGCGTCAATGTCTTCGAGCGTCTTGGGATCGCTGGCTTTCAAAACCCACCTTTTTTTGCTGACGCTGTCTTCGTAAAAGATTCCGAGACTCCGGGCCTGCTGTTTGTCCGGCCCTTTTCGTCCCCAGGCTTGGAAAGAGCTCGCGTTCTGAAGACCCGGTTGCGCGTCCAAATCGAAAGCATAGAAAATCAGCGACTTTCCCTTTGTGTAGAACACGCGACCATACGTCTTGTCCGTCCCCTTCCCGGAAACATCATGAACGTCTGCCATATACAGATCACGAGCGCCCATCAGCTCACGAATGTCGCGATCATGCTCAAGCAACTCTTGGCCCTTTGCAACTTCCGCATCTCTCTGATCGAGCGCTTGCTCGCGCACTCTCACTAGCTGAGTCAACTCGTTGACCTTTGCCTCAAAAGCAGCTGCTTGGCGCGCATTTTCATCACGCTGCGCTGTCGCTGTTTCGACCGTCTTTTGAATCTCCGCCAGTTGTGCCTGTGCGGCCCCAAGTTCTTCATCTCGCTTGGTTTTGGCATCGCTGGCGGCTTGTACGCTTTGTTGGCCGTTTCCCGAAGAGCGTGCCGGAGCTGCCTCCACGGATTTCAAGGAGTTGACGACTTTAATTTGTTCCGACAATTGGCGCTTCAAGTCATCGATGATTTTCGCGTTCTCCGCGAGCTTTGCCACCAATTGTGCTCGCTCGTAACCCGCATCGCTGGCTTGCTCTTCGAGTGAACCTGTGGACTCGTTGGGCGCGGCGGGAATCGTTCGCGCGGCATCCTCACCCCGCTTCACGCCTGTTCGATACGAGGCGATGCCAAGCGCCAGTGCCAGCAGCACCGCCGCGGCGAAGGTCATCCAAACTTCCCGCCAACGGATTTGTGACGGACGGTAAGTAAAGCGCCGGCCTGACTTCAGTTGATCCGTATGGCCCAGTTTTGAAGTGGCCAAGTGCGCATGCTTCTGCTCTCGGTCCAGCCGTTTGAAAAAGGTTTTCTCCGCCTCTTTGGCGGACCAGGAGTCGGCAGTAGATTCATCTACAGGTGTCAATTCTTGCGCCATGACTGTCACTGCGGCCTGCCGTGCAGCTTCGTACTCACTCATCGCCCGGCGACAATCCGGGCAACCGGCTAAGTGCGCGTCAAGTCTCGCTTGTTCGTCGACGCTCAGCTCTCCAGCGGTTGCAGCAGCGCAAAGCTCAAGGAATTCCTCATGCGGACCCATTGCTCAAATGCCTCGACTTCTCATCGGAATACAGTTCATAACACACAGACTAGCGCCGGTTCAATTCGTCCTCGGCTAGGTGTCTGCGGAGCTTTTCAAGACCTCGATAATGATGGTTCCTGACGTTGGCGAAGGACTGACCCAACTTCTCAGCAATCTCTGTGAATGTGTAGCCTTCAAAGAAGTGCAGCCGAAACGTCTCTCTCTGATCCTGTGTGAGGTCTTCGAAGATTTTCTTCCATCCATTCCTGCCGAAAAGCCCTTCGACGCTATGGTCGTAGTCTGCTCCTTTATTGTCCGCCCGGTCACATCCGTCCGGTTTGTCTGTGATACCGGACACATAGAATCCCTGGGACTTCAATCGCCTCCTGCGCAACAGGGCTTGTGTGTAAGCAACCTGGACAATCCAAGAACTGGCCGCCCCTTTTGAGCTATCGAACAGAGAGCTTTTCCGGTGGATATAAAGAAACACCTCTTGGACGAGATCGTCAGCCTCGGCTTTGTCCCGGAGAACCCTCTGACCGACATTTCGCACAAGATGAGCATAACGTCGGAAGAGCAGAGCAAGGGACTCACGGTCGCCCGCGCAGATATTGGACAGAAGAGATTCGTCGGAAAATTCTGCTGTCGCGGAATGAATCTCCGGGACGACCGACAAATCAGACGGCGTCTGTGGAGTTAACCTCACGGAGGGAAATCCTGCTGTAACAGAGGAACTCACAGGACTTGCCTCTCGCCAGGTCGTAAGGACACCTCGAAGAAAATGGCGAGTATCCTCCGTAGGAACATACTCGTCATGGCGTCACGATAGCCTGCGTAATGCGGGCAAAGAAGAAACAAGTTCAGCCTCGCTCAGGGCCGGAAAGGGCTTTTGGAAATGTTCTACGATTCAGGCGGAAGAAGATCGGGCTTTCACAGGAGCAGCTAGCTTTCGAAGCCGGATTCGATCGCACTACCATTAGCTTAATGGAGCGAGGCCTGTTGAGCCCAACTTTGAGGACGATGGTACGATTGTGCAGATTGCTGAAGCTTTCTCTTTCGCAATTGACGAAGCAAATTGAAGAGTCCGAGTTTTTTTGAATATACCTTCGGCGCTCTGAGACTGCTCGCATTCTGTGGCACTCCGAAACCGGCCGACCATCTTTCTCCCTAATATATACATTAAATGTTGAATATGGCAATAGTTATTCAACATTTGGCGACCTATAGCCTGTAGCCCGTTCTTCGTACTGTTGATTCCTCATGACTCTGAATGCAGGGAAGTTGTTCCGGGAGAGGTTGGCTTTGCTACGGAAGGCCAAGGGCCTTACGCAGCAAGAACTCGAAAGAAGAATTGGAAAACTAGAGACGGAAGCTGGATACATCAGCCGAATTGAAACAGGTGGGATTGAGACTCCTCCGTTCGAAGTGATAGATAGAATTGCTCACGAACTTAATTTAGAGGTAGTCGAGCTGTTTTTCGGAGAGGGCTTAGACCAAAATGCCGAACAGTTACGCGAAAACATCTCTTATGTGCTTGCTTCGCAAGATGTTGCTACGCTCCGGAAGATCTACAGGCTAATCCTAGTAAGCTTGGAAGCGTATTCCAAGTAACAGTCTCTTCTTCCCACTTTTCATGCCGTCCTGTCCTTAATTACAGACATCACAAAAGTCAAAAGTCGCGGTTCCGCGCTCGCGTGTTAGCCTCCGTAACCTGAGAAACTTTAGTCTTGATTGCATTCCATATGAAAACCTCTTCTCTCTCGCAACCGTCGATCACGTTTTGCCCTTCTTTCCCCCGCTGGCTTAGATGGTGTTCCACAGCAATGCTGGCGGCCTCCATCGGCTTTCTTTGTATATCTCTTTCTGCTTACAACCACCGCGCAATATTTGCTGCCAGTCTAGTTCCTTCACTCGTGGTGGCCTTGACCTTCGTAATCTTCCTAAACATCTATTCATTCTGGAATCTTCGCAAAGAGCATCGTGACGCCGACCAGGCTTTTCGTTACACAGATTGTGAATTCTCGTCCATCTTCGAGAATGTACTCGACGGAATCCTGATCGTGGATAACGAGGGCGATTGCTTGGATGCCAATCCAGCGGCAGCGGGCATCTTGCGATTTTCCACTAACAAATTGATCGGCCAAAGCATTAGTTATTTCTTTGCGGATCGTGACGCATTTACCCGGGGGTGGACCGCATTCCTCCAGAACAAAAGCCAAAGAGGTCGCGCAGAACTGATCGCAGGTGATGGAACAAAATTATTCGTCGACTTTACTGCCTCCGCGAATTACTTGCCAGGCCGGCATGTCCTAGTCCTATGCGACGTGACAGAACGCACGCACGCGGAGAAGTCTCTTCGAAGGAGTGAAGAACGTTTCCAACAAATGGCCAACAACATTCAAGAAATATTCTGGGTCGCGGATGCAAAAACCCAGGAGATCACGTACATCAATCCTGCATATGCCACAATCACGGGACACAGCGTTGAAAGTCTTTCCAACAATCCTTCCTCGTACCGTGAATTAATTCACTCAGAAGACCGCATTCGCGTCCTCGCTAGACTTCAGGACTTGGGAGATTCTGGGATTCTTGATGAGGAGTTTCGTTTCATTCGCGCCGATGGAGAAGTCCGCTGGGCCTGGGCCAAAGGCGTTCCTGTCGCCGCAGGCGGCGGGACGCGGTGGCTCGTCGGCACGGTACAGGACATCACTTCGCGAAAACGAGCCGAAGTGAAGATTACCGAGCAGCTCGATGCCGTGGAAGCTGCCCGTGCCGAAGCCGAGGCGCTGCGGAAGGCGACCTTAGCACTTAGTCAGAACCTAGCTATGGACTCGGTGCTCGATACGCTCCTGCATTTCATCTCGGAATTAGTTCCCTTCGACAGTGCCACCGTTCTTTTCGCAGAGGACGGAGCGAGTCTGATGATTGCGCGTGAAGCTCCTCGCAACGTACCCCATAGAATTGGACACACCTTGAAAGCAGGTGAAAGCATATTTCTAGAGCGAATCCTGTTCGAAAAACAATCTACCCTCTTGATTGACGTTGCCAAGCACTCTGAGTGGAGGGAGATTCCGCCCCTCGATGGCGTCCACTCCTGGTTGGGCGTCCCGCTGATTGCCGGCGGTCACGTCCTCGGAATCCTTTCTCTGGGGGCGGAGGCACCATCGGTCTTTACACCCGAACATCTCCGCCTTGCCAAGTCACTGGCTGTTCCCGCCGCTGTCGCTATTCAAAATGCACGCACTCACGAGCGGGCTGAGATCTACGCCGCGGAACTTGAGCTGCGCCTAAAGGAACAATTCGGAACCACAGCTTGACGGCTGCAACATGAGTTCGGGAGCTAACCTCCTGGTTGGAATCTAGACAACCATACCCTTCTAAGCAGCAGAGTAATACGCCCGATTCCAACAGTTAACGCCCGCTCCCCTGGCATCCACAAACTCGCACACCAAGCGTTAAGGACGCCATACGTCGACAGTCGTGCACGGCTGTCCACTCCTCTTCGAATCGCAAACCTTCACTGAAGCCATATATGACTGGAATTGTTGGGTCTGCGCTTCCGAGGGCGCGAACTGGAATGATCTCGTTATCAAATAGAGATTGTCATAGCCCTGGATCGCCTTGTGGAACCTGAACTCCGTTTTGCCCGCCGAGCCAGCGCAGGTCTCGGACCACAGGGCGAAAGCATACCCATCCTGCTCGCCCACGCTGGAGGAAGTCACCTTGCCATCTTTGCAGTTCTCGGATGGTCCCTGAATCGCCTTCTGGAACGCAGTAGGCGTATGGTCGATCAGTTCAGGGAACTCTTCGAGGCCAAGCCGCTCCGTCCAGTTACTGGCCGATTGGCCTTTAGGGTAAATATACTTGATGCTCCCTTTGTCCATTTTGGTCTCGACGGTCTGATATCCCGATGGTATGGCCGCGATGACCACCTCCTGCCCTTTCTCATTCGTGGTCAACGTAGGGGAAGAAATGACGCAGGTTTTCCACTCCGCCACTCCAAGGCCCTCATTGGAATCCGGGCTTCGATAGACCTTGTCAACAATGGTGCCGGCCGTGGTCCCGTAGATTTCTGCAAACGCCTCATATGCTTTGTCAGAAGAGGCGCCGTTTTTTTTGAATGCGCTGGCCTTGGCTGAGATATAGGCGTGCGTGAGGCAGCTATTCGCGACTCCCATACGATTGGGCGCAACGTCGGCCTTTTGGTGGGCGCATGAATCAAGGTAGCGAAGGGAATAAAGGCCAGGGACTGCGAATTTATCCGCGTACACCTTATCCGCAATGCCCGACATGAAGGCTGCATCCGGCTGCGATTCGTATGGCTTTTTCACATCTTCCGGGCGCACGCCCTGCTGCTTGTTCTCCGCAATGCCCCAGACACTCACTGCGAGCGCGACGCAAGGCGGCATGGCGGCAAATTCCTTGTCCGTGAGCCCGCCGAGCGGCGGAATGCTTTGTACTGGAGGCGGGGGAGCGGAACCGGATTGGGAAATGAGCGGTTTCATGCAGGATTGCCACTCACCCCAAGCGACGTCGATGCGGGATTTGGAGCCGGCGTAAACGCGGTCGATGATGGTATGCGGCGCCGATCCAGCGAGGTTGGCAAAATGTTGGTAGGCGTTTTCTGCCGGCTGGCCCGAGTTCTTGTAGTCCCACGCAGTTCCCCCGATCATGGAGTTCTGCATGCAATAGCTCGCCAGACTGGAGCGATCCTTTCCGACATTTGCGATGTCCTGAGCGCATTGGCCAAAGAACGAGACGGCATAGTCCCAGGCATTGGTGAACGAGTCGCCGTACACCTTGTCGAAAACGCGAAAGATCACATCCTTCTCCGCAGCTTCGACGCGCCCGTCGTAATATTTCTTGGCGTCCGCCAGGCTCGTACCGTTCAATTTTCGTATGGCGCCCATCCAGGCAGTCATGGTTATGGCGTGACAACTCTGCAAGGCGTTGTATTCCTTCTCCGTGTAGCCTGTTCCGGGGGTTGTGGTTTGTCCCCAGGTACTGCTCGCCAACAAAACGAGAATTGCTGCACAAGCAAGATGCTGCCCCTTCATTGGTCCTCCCTCGGCGCGAGCGAGATTATCTATCATCTACGTATTCCGTGCACAGTCATGTGGTTGTCCCACGGCCTTGGTTGTGGTTTGGACATTTGGCACCGAACCAACCAAAAGTCCTTTGAAAGGTAGCGGGGAGGACGGGACTCGAACCCGCGGCCTCTGCCGTGACAGGGCAGCGTTGCGATGTAACCGATTGTTATCAAACGGTGTCGGCGGACATCCTTTGATATCCCGCGGTACCGGATGTCACTTCTTATTGTCCCCTTTGTACCCAGATTTGGCCGCATTACTGAATTCCTTAGACCCAGGTGACGCCATTTGCAGCGATGGCATTCTAGTATCGGAGTTCATCGGCGGCGTGAGTGACGCGCAAGGTCGTTGCCAACCTACAGAAGGCGGCGGAACAGCTACATTCACCAGTTGTTTTCCGATACCAAGTTCCGCGCTGCGGTACTGCAGTGGGACATTCCGTGGCTCAAACAATGGTACCCGTCAACTTCAGCAGGTCGCCACCGAGATCCCGCAGCGAGCACTGTCGGAACTGCCCAGCCCAATCGATTTGCACGTGTTCAGTGACTATCAATTCGATCTTTTCAGCACGCTTAAATAGGTCGGTGCCTCAAGGCTCGCCGATAGAAGAAACCTGCTGGAGAAACATGAACACGCCGGCTGAGCTTCTCGTTCCCGGCTCTGCTCTAGTCGCCGATTCTTGCTACCTCACCGGGCCGGATGGATTTTAGGCGGTCGAGGCAGGCCGACATGAGTGGGAGTAGGTCTTCGAAAAGAACGGACTTGCCGCAGAAAACGATAAGCGCAATCCTGCGCCCTGCAAGATTCTGCTGGTACTCGAATCCGCGATCTACGGTTAACAACACGTCGAATTTCGCCGCTTCCGCCGCTTCAAGAAGTTCGCCGTTCTCAAGTCCAGCGAACCCGGCGTAGCGAGCCGTCAGACATTCATGGCCAGGGAAGTGCTCTCTCAGCTGCTCGTTTACACACTCGTCGAGTAGAAGGCGCATTCAGGACTTGGCTGATAAGAGGTCCTGCGCTTCTTCCAGCGCAGCGATTGCCATCTCCCGCGAGACGGTGGGATATCCGGCGAGGAACTCTTCCAGCGTGTGGCCTCTTTCCAAAGAGTCGAACAAAAGCTGCAGCGGCACCCGCGTACCGCGAAACACGGCCGTACCGCCAAGAATCCTCGGGTTTTTGACAATCACGCTTTCCATGAGGGATCTCTGCGCTCCTCGGCAAAAGTATAACACTGGATACGCAGTAAGGAGTTTCCGAGGAGACATGATTTGCGCCTTCCGCAGACTCCTCGCAAGTAGCTCGCATGTGATTGAAATGAGCGGCCTCTGCCGTGACAGGTAATGCTCTCCGCTCGCGACTTGTTAAAGCCTCCTGCAGTCACAAACAATACGAAATGTAGATATAGTTCCGCTCGCTCTATGAGTGAAAACGATAAAGTAAAGCTCGAGTGGCCAAAAGAGTTCTTGCACTAGCGATTGATAAAGGACGCTATCGCCGGTTTACCGAGGAAAACTGCGTGCTTTGATGCCCAACCAGGTGGGAATAATCAAGAGCCAAACCCCAAAGATGACTTTAAGCGCGGTAATGTATTTCATCGGGTTAAAAAACAAGACAAATCAACTGCTCCATTCACTTCGGCGATGACATCAATGCCACTTGGGCGCATAGCGCGATGCGTCAAATAGCGCAGTTTCCCCTTGCTTACCGAGGGGAGCTTGTGTATCATGCTCTCGGTAACCGAGGAGAACGCATGAGCAAACCGCCTGACCTGGTCCAAGGCACACTCGACCTTCTTCTCCTAAAGATTCTCGCGCTTCAACCCATGAACGGCTGGGCCATCAGCCTCCGCCTAAAGCAACTCTCCGGCGACGTCCTGCAAGTCAGCGATGGCTCCCTTTACCCCGCTTTACACAAGCTCGAACAAGAAGGCTGGATCACGGCCGAGTGGAAGCAGACGGAGAATAATCGGCGTGCGAAGTTTTACTCGCTCAACAGACTGGGGCGCCAGCATCTGGAAAAAGAGACCGCCAACTGGAGCCGCCTCTCGACCGCCATTTCCCATGTCGTCAGACTCGAGGAGGCCTGAGCGCAACCTGCGCCTGAAGAGATCCTATGCGCCCACAACATTGGCTCTACACCATCCCGCTTCGCTTGCGCTCCCTCTTTCGCCGTCGCCGCGTCGAGCAGGAGCTGAACGAAGAGCTACAGTTTCACCTGGAGCAAAAAATCGAGCAGGGCATCGCCAATGGGCTTTCCCCAAAAGAGGCGCGGTACGCGGCGATGCGCGCCATGGACGGGCTTGAACAACGGAAACAGGAGATGCGAGAGGTGCAACGCATTCATTGGTTGACGGATTTCGTCGATGATGTGCACTACGCGATCCGAAGCCTGCGCCGCACGTCCGGACTTGCCGCGTTCGTGGTGGTCACTCTGGCCCTGGGAATCGGGATGACCGCGGCGCCTTTCAGTATGGTGGATGCGCTGATTCTTAGGCCGCGCCCCGTGCCGCATCCGAGCAATGTGGTCACTTTGGTCAGCACCACACACGATAGCAGCTTCGACGGTTTCTCTTACCGCGAATACCTGGACATCCGCGGCAAGACGAAGAGCTACGACGGCGTCATCGCCAGCGGAGATCTCGGGGCTGTCGGCTTCAGCGCCGAGCCGGGAGCCACGCCGCGGATCAAAGGCGGAATGCTGGTTTCCGGTAACTACTTCCATGTGCTCGGCGTGGAACCACAGCTGGGGCGCGGCTTTCGACAAAACGAAGATGAGGTGCCGGGTCGCGATGCGGTAGTGGTGCTCGGGCCGGACTTCTGGAAGCACGAATTCGCGAGCGATCCTGGCGTGGTCGGCAGGACGATTCGCCTGAACGGTACGGACTTCACTGTGATTGGCGTCGCACCAGAAACGTTTACGGGGATGCGAATATGGTGGCATCCCGACTTCTATATGCCGCTCGCGATGGCACAGATGTTTTCGACCAACCCGCAAAAGAGCTTTCTCGAGGACCGAGATGATCGCGAGTTAAATGTACAGGCGCGCTTGAAACGGAGCGCGACGCTGCAGCAGGCGCGAAGTGAACTCGCCGTGCTTGCGAATGACTTCGAACGCGAGTATCCGAAGTTCAATCGCAGCCGCGGCGCGGCCGTACGCACGGATTTCGAAATGCGGACTCGAGGTGACGATGGCAATTGGAAATTCATCGTGGTTTTTGTGATCCTTTCGCTTGCGGTCCTGCTGGTGGCGTGCACCAACGTTGCGGGGCTTCTTTTGAGCCGTGCCCGCACGCGAATGCGGGAAATCGCGTTGCGGTTGGCGCTGGGCGCCGGGCGTTTCCGGCTGATACGCCTGCTCCTGACCGAAAGCCTGATTCTCTCCTGCCTGGGGGGATTGGGTGGGATCGCCGTCGGTTACGGCGCCATAAAGTTCCTCGGCACTTTCAGCATTCCAAGCGAGTTGCCGGTTACAATCCCTTTCCGGTTAGACACCCGTGTGCTGATGGCGAGCCTGGCGTTGTCTGTCTTGAGTGCGTTCCTTTGCGGCCTGGCGCCGGCGCTGCAAGGCATCCGTGTGGACCTGGTGAACGGACTCAAGTCGGCCGATGCTGACGTGCCTGGACGCAAACGCCTGTGGGGCCGGAATGTGCTGGTGGTGGCGCAAGTTTCCACGTCGCTGATGCTACTGACGGCATCTTTCCTGATGGCCCGGGGTTTCCAGCACAACTTGCTGGAGGGAATCGGTTTCGCGAAAGATCATCTGCTGATGGCCAGCTTCGATCCGCGTCTGGTGCAGTACAACGAAGCTCAGACGGAGCAGTTTTACAAGCTGCTGGCCGAACGTGTCCGGGTAACGCCGGGTGTTCAGAGCGCGGCTCTCATGCAGAACCCTCCGCTGGCACTGGAGGCCTTTGAGGGAGTTGCCTTCGTCCCGGACGGTTTTCAGATGCCGCGCGATCGCGAGAATTTTTATGCAACGATGGATTTGATTGATGAAGGGTACTTCGGGACAATGGGGATTCCGATCTTGCGTGGCCGCGCCATCCTGGCCTCCGATACCGCGGAGGCGCCGCGCGTCGCCGTTGTGAATGAGCAGTTCGCGAAACACTATTGGCCGGACAGCGATGCACTCGGCAAACGCATCCGGCTCTATAACCGTGCCGGCACGCCGGTGGAGATTGTAGGCGTCGCGCAGACCATCAAGTATCGAACCCCCGGCGAAAGACCGATGGATTTCCTGTATATGCCTCTGGCCCAGCACCCTGTCGCACGAATGGTCTTGCTGATGCGGTCGACCGGCGATCCGCTGCAATTGGTCAAACCGGTGAAGGACATTGTCCGGACGCTCGATCCGAACATGCCGATGTTGCGGACGAGGACTTATGAGGACTTGTACCGGTATAACGCTGTGGAAGGGCCGCGAATTGCGATAGAGATGGTAGGTACGATGGGCGCAGTGGGCCTCCTGCTGGCCATCGCCGGTTTGTATGGACTGGTGGCGTACAACGTGAGCCGCAGGACCCGCGAGATCGGCATACGCATGGCCCTTGGCGCGGCAAGTTCGGACGTGCTGCGGCTGGTGATGGGCAAGGGCCTCGTGCTGGTCGGGATGGGAACGGTGATCGGGCTCGCGATGGGTTTCGCCGTCGAGCAGCTGATGAATTCCATGCTGTTCAACGCTGGCGGAGTCGACGTTTTGGCGTATATCATCGTCGTGCCGTCGCTGTTTCTGGTGACCATGCTGGCGGCTTACGTGCCCGCGCGACGAGCATCCCGGATTGTGCCGACACAGGCGCTGCGATACGAGTAAATCATGGCCCCCTCCGGGGACCACAACGAAGGATGAAAATGGTTCGTGGACGCTATATCCGCTACTGCGCCCCCGTCGAATCAATTCCTGTATCTAAATGTTAAGTGAAATAGCTTTCGAGGCGGGTACGCTCGCTTATGATTAGAGCAAGTTTCCTGCTTCACTGGCTGGACACTTCCAGTTTTTTCAGCACGTCACGGGCATTTTCATTTTGAGGATTGAGATCGAGTGACTTCTTGTAGTTTTCAACGGCCAGCGCCTTCTCGCCTTGCTTCAAATACGCCTCGCCGAGTGAGTCGTATACATTTGCATCCATAGGGAACTGTTCCACGTTGAGGCGAAATATCTCCACGGCGCTCTTCGTGTCGCCATTGCGCAGCAGCTCATAGCCCATCGAGTTTAGC
>DATMKS010000103.1:0-31084 GCA_035571045.1 Verrucomicrobiia bacterium | reverse complement strand
GCTTACTCGCACCAGATTTTTCTCGCGCAGCAAAATTTGCAGCAGCTTTTCCGCCCGCCTGGCCTCCACCGAAAGCCTCGCCAGCACTTCCTTCACCGATGGCACGGCCAGACCTGCTTCCAGAAAGGCCTTCTCGATCTCCCGCTTGGCTTGCACTTCTTCCGGCTGCAGCGAAATCTCGGATCCCGCCCGCTTCACGAGCTCACCTTGGACATCCAATTTCTTCTCTCGCGCCAGCTCTTCGACCGCCGCGCGAAACGTCTCTTCTCTCACGCGCTTTCCGAGGCTTGCGCGCAAATCTTCTCGCGCAATTGCCGGAGACAGCGGATTCTCCTTGTGAAACCGCTCCACCCGCTCGGCGATTTTCCGCCGCAGATCGTCGAACGCCTTTCGTCCCAACAGAATCAGCGGCTCCGACGAGACGACCTTGATTCTGCTGGCGGTGACAAGTCTCTGGGCCGTCTCTTGAATCTCCTCTTCGAGCCAGCCCGTCCGCGCCACAATCTCCCTGAATGGCAGCCCCAGCAATGCGCGCTCCGTCATGGCGGCAAGCCCCTCTTCGCGTTTCCCGCTTTCGAGTACTTCGAGAAATGCCGCGCGTCCCGCGTCTCGCAACCTAGGCCGCTCGGCTAGCGGATCCAAAACCACGCCGCCGCCAATGGTCACGACCGGCGAAAATTGCCGCACGATGAACCGGTCGCCGGAAAGCAGCAACACCTCATCCTGTAGCCGCAGATGGCCCAAGGCGCTCTGTCCCGGCGAAAGCACGCTTTCGCCATACAGAAGAATCTCTCCAATCGTCTCCGCGGTTCCTGCATGAAAGTGTACCCGCGCGCGATGCTTCAGTTTCCGCGCCGAAGGAAGCACGGTAAGCCGCACGTCCGCTCGGCGCGTGGTCCGCAATTGTCCCGGCGCAGCCAGCGTCATCCCGCGCTTCACTTCGGCGTGGTCTATCCCCGCAAGATTCACGGCCGTGCGCTGCCCCGCGATCGCTCGTTCCATGGCTTTTCCACCAGACTGCACACCGCGCACGCGCAGACGCTGGCCCCCAGGAAAAAGTTCGACTTCATCTTCCGCGCCGATGCTCCCCGAAACCAGCGTGCCCGTAACCACCGTTCCAAAACCCTTCATCGCAAACGCCCGGTCGATCGGCAGCCGAAAGTATCGGGCGGCATCTTTTCCCGGAATTTCGGTGGCAACTGTGTGCAGCGCCTTCTTCAACTCGGCAAGCCCCGCTCCTGTCTTTGCACTCACCGGAACAACTGGCGCCCGCTCCAGATACGAGCCGCGCAGATACTCTTCCACCTCGAGCCGCACTAGACCGAGCATGTCCGGATCGACCAAATCGCTCTTCGTTAGCGCCACAACGCCGCGCGTGACGCCCAGTAACCGGCAAATGTCGAAGTGCTCCCGCGTCTGCGGCTTGATCGACTCATCCGCAGCAATCACCAATAGCACGACGTCGATCCCCGCCGCGCCTGCCAGCATGTTGCTCACAAAGCGCTCATGCCCCGGCACGTCTACAAGACCGAACCTGACGCCATTTTCTTCCAGAAACGCAAAGCCAATATCGATGGTAATCCCGCGCCGTTTCTCTTCCGCGAGCCGGTCGGGATGCGTCCCCGTCAGCGCCTCCACAAGGGCCGACTTGCCATGATCAATGTGGCCAGCGGTCCCAACAATCACACTTTTCAGTGAACTCTGCATAGACTGGAATGTATTAAGCCGTGGATCCCATTGTGATGCTAGCGGAGGAACTGAAACCGCGCAAACCCGGGCAGACGAACGCGGCCTGGCGCAGCTATTCTTCTCCAGCTGGTCCAAGAAGATTCAAGCGCATTAAAAACAATGGTTCGAGAAGAGGAGGAGGAACTCCCAAGAATTCCTACTTGGCATCAGCGATTTCGTCGACGATGGCTTGCGCGGCGGCGCGGGGATCTTCCGCAGTAAGGACGGGCCTGCCAACAACAATGAAGTCCGCACCCGCTTTGATCGCTTCCGTCGGAGTCGCCGTCCGCGCCTGATCATCACGTTTTGCCTCTCGGCCATTCTTATCCGTGGGCCGCACGCCCGGCGTAACAATCAGAAAATCTCGCCCGCAGGCTTTGCGGATCGCTCGCGCTTCCTGCACCGACGCCACGACGCCGTCTACACCGGACTTTTTGGCAAGCTGTGCCAGCTTCACAACGCGCGTTTTTGGCTCGCCGCCGATGCCGACTTCCTTCATGGCCTTGTGGTCCATGCTGGTTAGAAGCGTTACCGCCAGCAGGCGAGGACGGTCCGCACCCATGGGGACGCCTGCACTGATGGCCTGCACCGCTGCTTCCAGCATTGCGTGGCCTCCCATCGCGTGGACGTTGACGAGCTGCACGCCGGTCATCGCCGCCGCCGAAAGCACCGCTCCTGCAACCGTGTTCGGAATGTCGTGGAATTTTAGGTCGAGAAAAATGCCCGGCCCAAGCGCGCTAATTTCCTTTACCGCCGCCGGGCCAGCAGCCGTAAACAGCTGGTTTCCGATCTTGAACATCCCCACCAGATCGGAAATTTGTTTTGCGAATTTAGCGGCAGAGGACAACGAATCAAAATCCAGTGCCACGATCAAGCTGCTGCGAGGATGGGCGTCGAAGCTCAAGGTCATGTGAGACCCCGGTTTCGGCGGGGTCAGTGCTTTTGTGGCAATTCCATCAATTCGAGCCGAACCTGGTTCACGCCCGAATGGATCAGCCCGATCTTCCGGGCTACGCGATAGGATACATCAATTTCGCGTCCTTCTTGATAGGGACCTCGGTCATTGATGCGTACTAGTTCAAACTTCCCGTTCCGGGGGTTCACTACCCTTACGATGGACCCGAAAGGCAGGTTCGGGTGTGCAGCGGTCAGCGCCTCGCAGTCGAAGTGCTCCCCGTTTGCGGTCTTCTTTCCATTGAAGCCGGGGCCATACCAGCTGGCGTTCCCAACCCAAGTCTTCACCGGCTTTACCGGAGCGCTCAAGTGGGCCACCAGAGGGGCGTCCATCACTGGAACGATGAGGAACATTAGGAGCACCCATCGGAAAGCGGCCCAGAAAACAAACAGTGGTCGTCTCATAGTGTGTTCTTTGTGCTACTCATATCCAAAAAAGTGTATCGCAAAATCGTCGTTATGTCAACCAAAATCTGTAGAAATTTTACCTCTTATCTCATTGACAGTAAACGTTTTAGCTCTTAAAAGAGCCCTCTCTAACCCCTCCACAAGTCGCTGACTGACCGTAGGGTCAGTAAAGCTGGCCGTCCCTACCTGTACAGCAGTCGCGCCCACGGCTAGATATTGAAGCACGTCCTCGACCGACTCAATACCACCAACACCTAAGATTGGAGCCTTTATCACCTTATACGTTTCCCATACCAATCGTAGAGTGATCGGCTTTATAGAAGGTCCCGAGAGCCCCCCCGTTTGGTTCCCCAGGCAGGACTTCCCCGTCAGCGGGTCAATCGCCATGGCTGGATAGGTGTTCGCCACCGTCAGGGCATCGGCTCCAGCACCTTCCGCTGTACGGGCAATAAGTCCAATGTCTGCTACCATCGGCGTCAGCTTTACCCAGAGAGGCCGCCTGAGTGCTGCCCTCCTCGCCGCTCCCACCACCTCCGCTACCAGGGCCGGATCGCCGCCAAACTGCATCCCCCCCTTCTTGACGTTAGGGCAGGAGATGTTCAGCTCATAAGCCGCCAGACCTTCGGCGTCCTCCAGGACATGGATGACCTCGACGTAGTCCTCGACGCTGTATCCAAAGACATTAGCTATGATCGCCGTATCATATTTTCGCAGTGCTGGCAGTTTTTCCAGTACGAACGCCCGGACGCCGATATTCTGAAGCCCAACAGCATTCAGCATTCCGGAGGGGGTCTCGCACAGCCGGGGGGCGGGGGCGCCTTCCATGGGTTCGCGGGAGAGGCCTTTGACGACTATGCCTCCAAGGCGGTTCAGATCAACTAGGTGGGCAAATTCGACGCCGTAACCGAAGGTTCCGCTCGCTGCGAGAATGGGATTCCGCAGGCGCACCGCGCCGACTTCTACGGCCAGGTCAACGGCGACTGCGGAGGTCACTTCGCGCAAAAGAATAGCATGAACGGATTGTAATGGGCCATGATTTCCGGGGTTGTGGATTCGAAGCCCGAATCCGGGTAAGTTTTCGCGCTCTCGGGACAAACCCGTAACAAAACCTTATTTTCCCTTTGGCTTGCTCTCGGCTGGCATTCGCTCAGCCAGCGCTTCACCCAGCAGGTGCCCATCGCGCGGCGCTAGAGTTATCCCGCAAAGTGCGGCCAGAGTCGGCGCGATGTCCGCGGGTGTCACCTCTCTGTAATACTGGCCGGGCCGAATACCAAATCCCATCAGAAGAATCGGCACATGCTGGTCGTAGTTGTACGGTGTCCCGTGCCCTGTGCCGTACGAGCGCGCCTTTCCAACCGCCGTCCCATCCATCAGCCAGTAGGCCTTTGGCACAAGGAACAAATCTCCACTGCGCCCAGCCATATAACTTTCTGCCATCGCCTCCAGCAGCGGGCTATGAGTGGCGGGACGGCCGGCCAGCTGTTCAGCTCGAAAAACCTCGGCAACGCCCGGCGCGCCCTTGATCGCATCCAGCACGGCGTTCATGGCGGCCTTTTCTCCCTTCAGTTTTTCGTAAACGCCTGGCGCAAAATAAATGTCGCTTCCGGTGATTCGTGCAACTGCCGGCTTCGGATAATTCAGAGCCTCGAGGGCTTTTTCGATCCGCTCCTGGACGTCAGGCAGGTGTAGAACTCCGGCATCAGCGCCGGTTCTTTGCATATCTTCCGGCACAGGCACAACGCCGTGGTCCGCGCTCAGCGCTACCACGTAATTCCCGCGTCCGACCTTCTTGTCCAAGATCCTGAATAGTTCGCCAAGATCCTGATCCAGCCGCGCCAAAACATCTTGAATCTCCCAGCTACGCGGCCCAAAAGCGTGCCCCACGTAGTCGGGGGAGGAGTAGCTCACGCCCAAATAATCCACACCGGCGCCTTTACCCAGTCCGAGCGAATTTACGGCGTTTTCCGCGAGATTCGTCAAATACGTATCTGCAAATGGGCTCGCAGACCATTGTTGGTAGAACGCGTCGTCTGGCTCGGTGCCCGCGGCCTTTCCTCGCAGTGGATGAGGAAAAGTGAGCTCCCAACCCTGGGGCGGCACCGCCCCGGTTGCCTTCTCGTCATACCAATATGCGCTCACCGGGAGTGACGTCGTCCACGTCTTTCCGTAGTCGGCCCTGACCGGCTGCGCGGCTGCATAGGCTTCAATGAACGGCATCGTTCCATAAGCGCTGGAGGTCACTAGTCCGCCCCCATCGACCCAGGTCGCCGCGTCTGCTTTGTGCCCCGCCATTGTGATGGCCGCGCGTGCCTTTAGGGAGAACGTCACCACCCGCGTCGCGTTGCCAGTCTGGAATTTCAGTTCTTCCGCAAACGACGGAACCTGCATTCGCCAGGCGGAATCTCCCCCCTTCGCGCTGACTCCCGCATACCCCGTGTTCGTGGCCTTGGGATCTTCCGTGCAAGTTACCATTTTCTGGGCATCGCGGTCCCACCAGGCATTGGCCACCATTCCATGCGTCACCGGAAACGCTCCCGTTGAAATTGTCGAGTGACCCACACATGTCTCGGTCGCGGCGTATGGATACGCGGCGTCGCGAAACCATGCTCCTTCTTCCACCAGCCGCTTCAATCCCCCTGTCCATTGCCCTTGAAACTTGTCCACGTAATCCCCGCGCATCTGGTCTACCACCAGCATCACTACCAGCTTGGGCCGCGCCGGAGCTTTCGTTTCAGCAGGCTTCGGTGCCTCGGCGCCGGCACGCTCGAAGCATGCCGCAGCGGCCGACAGGAGCAAAAACAATCCGCAAAACGCCCTCACCGTTCTCCGCTTCCTGCCGAACGCGTCTCTAACAAGCATGTTCACCTCGCCCAATATGTCTATGTCGCGCCGCAGTTTATCATGCTGCCCGGCGCCCGCCCGGTGGGACCGGCATTCTTGCCTGTCTCGCTTCTCTGCTGGCCTTGCCGCCTCCCCTCCTACTCCTCCCAAAAATGACCGACAAGAATGTCTGTCCCACCTGCACACCCGAAGAGGCTGTGCTAGGATTACGCGACCATGCGCATCGTCGAAAAAGCCCAATTGATGTCCGCCCCGGAGATCGATCGCACCCTGCGCCGTCTGGCCCATCAAATCGTTGAAAAGAGCGGCGGCACCAAACATCTTGCCCTGATAGGCATCCGCCGCCGCGGCGTCCCTCTGGCCCAACGCATCTCGCAAGCCATGCGCGGCATTGATGGCGTGGACGTCCCCGTCGGCACTCTGGACATTACCCTCTATCGCGACGACCTCTCGAAGGTCGCGCCCCAGGCCGTTCTGCAGTCTTCCGACATTACCTTCGGCGTCGACCAGATGGACCTCGTTCTCGTCGACGACGTGCTTTACACCGGTCGCACCATCCGCGCCGCCATGAACGGCCTCTTCGATCTCGGCCGGCCCAAGCGCGTTTCTCTCTGCGTGCTGATCGACCGAGGCCATCGCGAAATGCCCATCGAAGCCCAGTTTGTCGGCCGCACGGTGCAAACCAGTGACACCGAAATCATCGAGGTGCGGCTCCGCGAGATCGATAATGAAGAGCGCGTCGTTCTCGTCGACCGGCAGGAGCCGTAGTTGAAAAGAGATTTATCGCCGTCCGCTCGAAGAGTGCAAATGTGACCTTTCGCTTCCGCGATCTCCTGGCGCTTGAACCGCTCTCCGCGGAGGAACTCGCTTTTCTTCTCGATCAAAGCCGGCCCTTTCAGACCATCCAGCGCAACCCCCTCAAAAAACTCGCCACCCTTCGCGGCAAAACCGTAGCCCTAGCGTTCTTTGAAAACTCCACACGCACACGCATCAGCTTCGGCACCGCTGCCTCGCGCCTGGGCGCCGACACCATGAACCTCCAAGCCGAAGCTTCCAGCCTGAAAAAAGGCGAGTCCCTCCTCGACACGGTGCAAACGCTCAACGCCATGAAACCCGATTGCCTGGTCATGCGCCACGCGTCCTCCGGCGCCGCCGACTTCGTTGCGCGTCACCTTGACATCCCCGTCATCAACGCCGGCGACGGCACGCACGAACATCCCTCGCAAGGCCTTCTTGACGCGCTGACCATCCGCGACCGCCTCGGCAAAATAGACAATCTCAACGTCACCATCCTCGGCGACCTTCAGCACAGCCGCGTCGCTCGCTCTAACATTCATCTCCTAGGAAAATTCGGCTGCCGCTTCACGCTGTGCGGCCCGGCAATGTGGGTTCCCGAAGAACTCGAAAAAATCGGCGCACCCGGCGTCTCCATTCGCCGCGTTTTCCGCCTTGAAGAAGCTCTCGAAGACGCCGACGTCATCCTGGTCCTCCGCGTGCAAACCGAACGCATGCACGAACCCTCGATCTCCAACGAAGACTACGTTCTCGGTTATCAGCTCAACGCCGAGCGCCTGCGCCGCGCGAAGCCCAATGCGCTCGTTCTCCATCCCGGCCCCATGAATCGCGGCAGTGAAATCACGCCGGAAGTCGCCGATGGCCCGCAGTCCTGTGTTCTCGAACAAGTCACCAACGGCATCGCCGTCCGCATGGCCCTTCTCTACCTACTGATTTCCGGCGCGCCGGAAGATGGCCCGGATCCCGTTAGCGCCACAAAAGAAGAACCGCCGCCCGAACGAAACCGCCGCTCCACTGATAAAAAGGACCTCTCGCATGCTTCTGATTAAAAACGGCCGCGTCCTCGACCCCGCATCGAAAACCGATGCCGCCGAGGACATCCTTCTGGACGGCGAAAAAATTGTCGAACTGGCCGCGCCCGGAAAACTCACGAGCGATCACAAAAACGCCGAGGTCTTCGATGCCGCCGGGCTCATCGTAGCGCCTGGCTTCATCGACCTTCACGCGCATCTCCGCGAGCCCGGCCAGGAATCCTCGGAAACCATCGAGACCGGTACACGCTCCGCGGCCCGCGGCGGATTCACGGCCGTCTGCTGCATGCCGAACACAAAACCAGTCAACGACAACGCCAGCGTCACGCGCTTTATCCTCGACCGCGCCAAAACCGCCGCCGGCGTTCGCGTCTGGCCCATCGGCGCGGCCAGCGTCGGCAGCAAAGGCGAAGCCATCGCCGAAATCGCCGCCATGAAAGAAGCCGGCATCGTCGCCGTATCCGACGACGGTAAACCCATCGCCACGGCAAAGCTTACTCGTCAGGTGATGGAATATTGCCGCTCACTCGATCTTCCCGTCATCGAGCACTCCGAAGATGTTTCGCTGGCTGCCGGAGCCGTCATGCGCGAAGGCGTCACCTCATCGCGTCTCGGCCTGCGCGGAATGCCCGCCGCCGCCGAATCCGTCTGCGTCGCCCGCGACGTTCAACTCACCGAACTCACCGGCGCGCGTCTTCACGTCGCGCATCTTTCTGCAAAAGCTTCGCTCGAACAAGTCCGCTGGGCCAAACAGCGCGGCTTGCCGGTCACCTGCGAAGCGACACCCCACCATTTCACTTTGATCGATGAAGACGTCCAATACGACTCGCGCTACAAAATGAATCCGCCGCTGGCGGCGCGCGAAGACCGCGAAGCCCTCATCACGGGCCTGGCCGACGGCTCCGTCGATGCCATCGCCACCGATCACGCCCCCCACGAGCCCGCCCTCAAGGACGTCGAGTTCGACAAAGCTCCCTTCGGCATCCTCGGCTTCGAGACCGCCCTGGCCCTTGCGCTCGAACAACTCGTCCACTCCGGCCGCCTCTCGCTCATGCGCATGGTCGAACTTTTCACCACCGGCCCCGCCCGCATCCTCGGCATCGAACGCAAAATCGCCCCCCACGAGCCTGCCGACCTAACCATTTTCTCCACCACTCACGAATGGACCTACAAGGTAAACCAATCCCCCAGCAAATCCCGCAACTCCCCCTTCGACGCCCGCACCTTCAAAGGCGCACCCATCGCCACCATCGTCGCCGGCCGCATCCTCTATAAAATGTAATCTAGGAAACGCAAGCGCCGGGGTCCTGCCCGGCATTTTTCGCCTGTTTTAATAAATTCCTAACAAACCCCTCAGGATTTTCTTGCCCGTCCGGCCCTACTCTGCCCTTTGTGCGGACAGCCCATGCCCATCCGCCGAGAGCGAGCTAATTATGTCGGCTACAATATTCCTGGCGTTTTGCGTTCTCGGATGCGACTTTCTTTTGTATGTTTTGTACCAATTCACTTACGGCGAAAAACGCAGAGGCTTCTCCCGCAAATCTACAGCTAGGAAACGCGCGGCCATGAATCAACCGGACGCTCGGCCGTTTTTGGTCGCTTCCCGCAGACAGACTTCAGCAAGGAAGCGCCACTTTCCGAGTGAGCGCCAGAGGACGCTTGAAAGCGAACCTGCCGGCCCTGGCCTCTACGGCGAAACCCGCGCCTACCGCCGGATCGCGCAGTCGTTCGCGCAAGTTAAACGCTAGTCGGGCCGCTTCCTATTTGCCTGCCGAAAGCGCCACCCAAGCCGCCAAAGCCGCTAGCTTTTCTTCCGCTCGCCAGGAACCTTGATGCGCTTCGCCAAGCCTCGCAATCCATCGTTTTGCGACAGCCGCGGATTTGCGCAACCGAGGCGACGCCGCCAGGTAGGCCCCCTTTTCTAGAAGCACCAGTGTCGAAATACCATGCTCGCCAAGCGCATCCTCGAGAACCGTTCGAAACAACTGACCTTCCAGCCCGTGCGCGCGAATGTGTTCGTTGTGAAGTGTGGCGGGGTCCACCAGACTGCCAACCACCAAACCTGCTCCACTCACTTCGTAGCCCGCTGCCTTGGCCTGCTCCAATAGCTCACGAACAGATTCTTTCGCAGCATCAGCCACAATTTTCCGCAGTTTTTTTGAAACGGTCTTTGCTTCCTTTTCGGGAAGTTCCAGCGCCGCGTGAAGAGGTTGCTTCGATTGGGGAATCTTCGGATCAGAAAGCAGCACCGTCTGGCATTTGATCAGTCTCGGCGCGTTCGAGGGGCCAACAAGCAACACCGCCATCGTCCAACCGGACTTCACTCGGAATCCGAGCGCCGCAGGGACCGGCTTGGCTGTTCGCTCCAAGGCTTTCGCCCCCTAAGGAAACGCTTCAGGAAAGAAAATTCACGCCCGCGCGGCCGAAGCCAGAAATCTAGTCAGACACCACTCTGTTCCGCCTGATATCAGAAGGTAGCGCAAGCCTCAACAAGTTCAGTGCGCCGCAGGCTCCGCCGCCGGATGAAGTCCGTGCTGTGGCACTTCGTGGATGCCGCGCGCTGGCGGCTCAATCCTCTGCCGGTAAAAGTGGTCTAGAGGCAATCGGCCTTTCCCGACCGGGTACGCCTTCTCAATCGCTTTTGTCGCGTACGCCTTGGCAAGCGTAGCCGCTTCGAGCAATCCCCGGCCAACCGCCAGATGCGCCGCCAGCGCCGAAGCGAACGTGCAGCCTGTTCCGTGCAGTTGCTCTTCGTTCACGCGCTCGCCAGGCAGCGTCACCATCTCCGTGCCGTCGAAAAGCACGTCGGTCGGCCGCCCCATGTGCCCGCCCTTGACGATCACCGCACGCGCGCCCATCTCCGCAATCTTCCTCGCCGCCGCTTCCATGTCCGCCAGATCTTTAATCGTCAATCCACTCAAAATCTCCGCTTCCGGCACGTTCGGCGTAATCACGCTCGCGCGCTTCAGCAACTCCGTCGCCAAAAACTTCACCCCAGCCGGGTCCAGCAATTCTCGCCCGCTCGACGATTTCATCACCGGATCGTGCACCACTTGCGCAAAGGTGTGCGCATCCAAAAATTCCGCCACGGTCACAGCATTCCCGCGGTTGCCCAGCATTCCGATCTTCACCGCCGCAATGTTGCAATCCTTCGCCAGCACATCGAGCTGCGCCTTCAGCGTCGCGCTCGGAATATTGTGCACATCTTCCACGCCCTGGGTGTTCTGCACCGTCAGGGCCGTAATCGCCGCCACGCCGTAACATCCTTGCGCCGCGAAGGTCTTCAAATCCGCCGCCGTCCCCGCTCCACATGACGGATCGAATCCCGAAATCGTCAGCAAAATCGGCGGTGCCGCATGTCCATGTCCGTTCGTACTCATTTTTCGCGCTCCGCAGCACCCCTCGAAGAAAATTGCCGGTCGCGCCACACGGGCGCACCGGCATTTGCGAATGTACGCGCGTCTACCGCACCATGCAAGAAAAAATTTGATGCCTACCGGGCTACCTGTCAGAATCCGGGGCGTCGATCGTCGAACTCTGTTCCGGCCAACAATTTCAAAGTAGGAGCCACCAGGAAATGAGACGCCTCTCGATCGCATTTTTCTCTCTACTAGCGGTTACGGTCCTCCCAGCCAAGGCCCAGACAAAAGCGGACGAGGAAGCCGTCCGCAAGCTGCCTCAAGCTTTCAGCGATGCTTGGGCCAAGCACGACGGCCACGAACTGGCAAAACTGATGGCCGACGACGCCGACTTCGTGACGGTTGCCACCACTTACCTGCACGGCCAGTCGGACTTTGAGAAATTTCATGTGCGTCTGCTCAGTGGACGCTTTAAGGACTCAACGATCACACCACTCGAGACAACTGTGCGTTTCCTCGGTCCGAATATGGGAGTGGTTCACTGGAGCTGGAAGATCGCGGGTGATAAAAATCCGGATGGAACGCCGCGCGAGCCACGCTACGGCATGATGACCCTGGTCGCTCAGAAGCGGGGCGGCCATTGGCTCGTTGTCGTCGGCCAGAATACCAACGCCATTCTCGGTATACCACCCGAGCTCCAAGACATTAAGACACCGATAGCGATCCCCGGCACGGCTCCAGGGCCGCAATGATCGGCCTCCGTTAGCGGCAAATCGCGTCGAGCTTTTCCATGGGTCTATCTGTGTGGGGAGGATAGTTCAGGTGCTTGGCCTCGGTCAGTTGCTCCAAGAACGTGCCGCCATTTAGCAGCGCTGCCTCCGGATCGCTTTGGTAGGCCGGATCCTTTTCCGCTTCTTCGAGCGAAACAAAATCAAATCCCTGCTTCTTGAGAAGGTCCAGCAGGTCTGGAAGCATGATGCTGTCGAGCGCGCCGATGTGCAGCAGCAACACATGCTTGATATCTCTTCCGAAAAGCATCACCGACAATTTCCGGTCGAGCGCGATGTCACTGGAGGCCGTGCTGAGGTAACTGGATTTCAGCCACTCGATCGCTTGCGCGTCCTGCTTTGCCACACATCGCGCATAAGGGTTGTTCCAGGCGTAGTCCCCGAAATCCAGCGTCACCTGCGCGATTTTGTATCCGTGATCGCCCAGGTATTTTCTAACCGCGCGTCTTTTTTCGAGCGTATCGCCTTCGTGCAAATAGGGATAACGGAACCAGTGCCAGTCGCGCGTGCCCATGAACCCCCGCAGCGTGGCTTCATTCATGGCAATCTCTTCTTCGAAGGCTTCTACGCTCGCGGTGTTCAAATCGATGTGGGAGAACGTGTGATTGCCAAGCGGAAATCGGGAATTGGCCCAGGTCGCCAGCACATCGGCCTTTTCTTGGTCCCCGCCGATATTCTTTGCGTTCACAAACCCGTAAACGCCCGGCACGCCCTTGGCCTTGAAAGCCTCGATCATTTTCTTTGCGATTTCGGCGCGCGTCATTGTGGAAGGCAAATCGCCGTGAACAGGAAGATCGTCGACGGTGATGGCGACTTCGCCGCCCTGCTGCCCGGCGGCCGAGGAAATCGCTAAAGCAGCGAGTATCGGTAGACATAGCCCGCGCACGAAAACGCGAAGGCCGCCGCCGCATTTGGATTTTGTGCAGTTCAAAGTAAAATCAGGGGAACAGCCCGCGCACGAGAGTCGCTTCCGCCACGCGCCCAACCGCCAATATCATCGCGCCTGCACGCGGCGGCACATGGTGCTTCCGCATAGTTTCCACCATTTCGTGGAACGCTTTCACCATGCTCTTCTGCAAACGCGCGTTAACTTCCTCCGCGTCCCACATGAGCCCTTCCATGTTCTGCACCCATTCGAAGTAGCTCACCGTCACGCCGCCCGCATTCGCCAGAATGTCCGGCAACACGGTAATCCCGCGCCGCGCCAGAATCTCATCCGCGTGCGGGGTGGTCGGCCCGTTCGCGGCCTCGGCCACAATCCGCGCCTTGATCGCTTCCGCATTGTGCAGCGTAATCACATTCTCGAGCGCCGCCGGCACCAGAATGTCGCACTTCATGGTCAGCAGGTCGTCGTTCGTGATCCGCGACGCGCCGGGCATCCCCACCACCGTCCCCGACCGCTCCTTATACCGAATCGCCTTGACCGGATCGATCCCGCGCGAGTTTGTCACCGCGCCCCGGGTATCGCTCAGCGCAATAATCTTCGCCTTTTTCTCCGCAAACAACCGCGCCGCCGTGGCCCCCGCATTGCCAAATCCCTGGATCGCCACCGTCGCCCCGCGCAGCGGAATCTTCTTCAACTTGCAGGCCTCTTCCACGACGAACAGCAACCCGCGCGCCGTCGCCTCGCTCCGCCCCTCCGACCCGCCAATCGACACGGGCTTCCCCGTCACCACCCCATGCACCGAATGTCCCACCGTCATCGCGTACGTGTCCATAATCCACGCCATCGTCTGCGCGTCCGTGTACACATCCGGCGCCGGTATATCCATCGACGGCCCGATGATCGGCAAAATCTCGCTCGCGTACCGCCGCGTCATCCGCTCCAGCTCGGTCTTCGACATGCGCTTCGGGTCGCAGATCACTCCGCCCTTCGCACCGCCAAAAGGCACGTTCAGCACCGCGGTCTTCCACGTCATCCACGCCGCCAGCGCCTTCACTTCATCCAGCGTCACGTTGGGGTGATACCGAATCCCGCCTTTGCCCGGCCCGCGCGAAATATTGTGCTGCACGCGAAACCCGGTATGGACTTTCACCTGTCCGTTGTCCATCTTCGTCGGAATAGAAACTTCCAGCACGCGCTTCGGCGTCCGCAAAATCTGCCGCAGTCCCGGCTCCAATTTCAAAAACTCCGCCGCCATATCAAACTGGATCTGCGCAATCCGAAACGGATTCAAATCTTCCCGCGGAGCAATGCGCGGCACCATTGGCGGCGCACCTATCTGTCTCAGCGGCCCTGTGGGCTTTACGACCGTGGCCATCGGCGTCGGTCCTTTCCTCTACACATCTAGTCTCGACTTCTCGATCCATCAAAAATTAAAAGTTTTCAACTACCCGGGGTTTGAAATCCGCGCTACCGCTCGCTGCTAACCGTTTGCCGCCATCCGTTCGGTGCTGCTCACATATTTGTCCCGGCACGCGGTCGAACAGAAATGCACCAGCTCCCCACTCTCCCGCAGCGGCACGGCCAGCACTTCCGCCACATGCATTCCACAAACCGGATCGCGCACTAGCCGCCGCGCCGCCACTCCACTCTCGGTGTCGCCCGACTCCGTCCAGACTCCTGCGCCAGCCGATGAAACCTTCGCACCGTGTCCCGTCTCTCGAGAGATCGCGCCGCGCATCATCCGCGCCAACACCCGCCGCAGCAGCGCCACGCTCCACGACACGATCAGCAACCAAAACAAAAACTTAAAAATGCGTCCCAAAAAGTCCATCAATTCTTCCACCTGGCCCCAAACTCCCCCGGGGCCAACTCTCTTGTCTATCTCCTCGGTTCGGGGTTGGTCTCTTCACCTGACCCGTAAATCCCCCAGGGTCTATTACATTGCTCTGCCCGATTCGTGTGCCCAAGAGCACTGAGGCGAGTGTATGCAAGGCCAAAACCCCGAGTCAAACGAAAACACGTACTTTCAACAGTTTGCGCGGCGTAAAAGCCTCTTCGAAAGGTACTAAATTGGCACTATTTTAGACTTAAACAGTCTATTATCAGCGGCTTACGGTAAATTGGCCGCAAACCGCGCCCTTATAACTTTAAACCTGCGCCTCTGCCGGTATCCTCTCAATCCCCATATACGGCCGCAAAACCTCCGGGACCACAATCGACCCATCCGCCTGCTGATAATTCTCGACCACCGCAATCCACGTCCGCCCCACCGCTAGTCCCGACCCATTCAGCGTATGCACGAAATCGCTCTTCCCTCCGCCTTTCGGCTTAAACCGTATCCCCGCTCGCCTAGCCTGAAACGCCTCGCAATTCGAGCACGACGAAATCTCGCGAAACTCTCCGCTCGACGGCAGCCACACCTCGATGTCATACGTCTTCGCCGACGCAAATCCCATATCCCCCGTCGACAGCAGCATCGTCCGATAGTGCAACCCGAGCTTCTCTAGAATCGTCTCCGCATTCGCCAGCAACTTCTCGTGCTCCTCGTAACTCTTTTCCGGATGCGTGAACTTAAACAGCTCCACCTTCTGAAACTGGTGCTGCCGCAAAATCCCGCGCGTATCCTTGCCCGCCGCACCAGCCTCCGACCGAAAACACGCCGTCCAGGCCGTCACGTAAATCGGCAGCTTCTCTTCCGCAATCGTCTCGTCGCGGTGCAAATTGTGCAGCTCCACTTCCGAAGTCGGCGTCAACCAAAAATCCGTCCCCTCCACGCGAAACAAATCCGCCGCAAACTTCGGCAATTGACCTGCCCCCGTCAGCGAAGCCGTATTGACCAAAAACGGCGGCAAAATCTCCGTATACCCGTGGTCCCGCGTGTGCACATCCAAGAAAAAATTCGCCAGCGCGCGTTCGAGCCGCGCTCCCCAGCCTTTATAAACCGCAAACCTCGCCCCGGTAATCTTCGTAGCCACCGCCAAATCCAAAATCCCCGCCCTCTCTCCCACTTCCCAATGCGGCTTCGCCACAAAATCAAACTTCGGCGGCGTCCCCCACCGCCGCACCTCCACATTCTCTTCCGCGCTATGCCCCACCGGCACCGACGCGTGCGGCACATTCGGAATCGTCAGCATCAACTCGCTCTGCGTAGCATTCAACTGCGCAATGCGCTCGTCTGCCTCCTTAATGCGCTCCGAAACCGCCTTCATCTCTCCAATCAGGCTATCCGCGTCCTCTTTCGCCTTCTTCCGCCGCGCAATTTCCTCGCTAGCCTTGTTCCTCTGCGCCTTCAACGCCTCCGTCGCCGTAATCAACTCCCGCCGCTGCGCATCCAAAACGCGAAACGCATCCAAGTGCAGCAGCGTCCCCCGCTTCTCCGCCATCGCCGCAAACACATCCAAGTGGTCCCTGAAGTAATTTAAGTCATGCATAGTCGAAGTAGTCTAGCAAAGGAAGGCGGCTTTTATCTCTTCTTCGGAATGCCAAGAGCGAAACACGTTTATCTCCGGCGAGCTAGTGAGCCCTGGCACCGCTTTATTAACCCTAAAAGTTTCGCCTCTTCCAGTGCTTAGCTTGCCGTACGGTTCAGCGCGTCGTCCTCATTCCATAACGATGAGATCACGTTTGTGTCTATGGCGGTCGTCACTCGTCGTCCAATTTACCCCGAAGTTCGCGCAGCCATTTCTATATGCCCTTCCGCCCTTTTCCGATTCCCGGCGTCCCGATTCCCCTGTATTTTTCGAAAACGCTTTCCTTCCGCACTGCCGTCACTCGCACCCCGTTTCCATCGTCCTCAAACTCCAACCCTTATCATAGTATTCCTTACTTTTCCTTCGCATTTCGGGGAGCAGCCAATTCTTCCTCGCCCGCCCTGTCCCAGTCTTCGCTTCAAAGGCGGTGGGTTTTGATTGGGGTTATACCCTTGGCGATTCGTGATGCGTTCTAGTACTGAGGCAACTTTCCAGCAACACACCCGCCTCAACCGTGTTTCACAAGTAGGAGGACCTAAACCATGCGCAAAACAATGCACTGGCTTTCGATCGCATTAGCATGTGCCATAACTGGGGGTCTTCTTCTCGGTGTGGCACCGGCATCTTCAGCACAGCGAATCAGAGGTCGCGTGGTGATTGTGGGGCCAGGACCGTTCTTTGGCCCATTCTATCCCTACTATGGCTACTATCCGTATCCGCCGGCCTACATGGCAGCGAACTTCGGCGAAGTCGAGTTCAAAACTCACCTGAAGAACGCAGAAGTGTATATAGACGGCGGCTATGCGGCTCAAATCAAGGAGACCAAGAAGTTCGCGCTTCGACCGGGCAATCACGATATCGAATTGCGCGATCTGGACGGCCAGACCTTTTATCAGGAGCGGGTTGCGGTAACGATTGGGCAGACTACCAAACTCCACGTTTCCTGATCGGGTTCGAGGAACCACGACTCCGCGGCTCATTTTCGCCGTGCTAATTCGCCGCCGCTGCCTTCGGGAATTCCCCGCAGCGGTGGCGATTACTATCTTACCGCCAGATCCGGAACAACCGGTCCTTCGTCTGTTTTTTCGCGCCTCCGATCGCACGCCTCTCTGCCGGCGAGAGCTCCTACGCCTCGGCCGCACGCGGCACTTCGCTCATCAGCTGGTGAATGTTTCCTTCGCCGTCCTTGAATGCCGTCATCCACAAATCGTGCGTCGGCATCGGGGCAATCAGCCGAGGCGGCGCAACAATCTCCACGCCGTGCCGCATCAGCCGCTGGTATCCCGCCTGAATCTCCGGCACGCGAAAATAGAAAATCGAACTCGGATGGTCGTATTCCGGCGACGAAGCCGTCCCGAGCATCAGCCGCACCCCGCCGCAATCAAAAAACGCCATGCTCGGCACCGTGAACAGCAGCCGCAAACCCAGCACGTCGCGGTAGAACACCGTCGCGCGTTCCACATCCTTCACGATGATCGAAATCTGCCCGATATTCTGAATTCCCAGTGTTTCCGCTTGAGCGCTCATTTGTCTTTACCTCCGCGAGAAGATTAGTTAGCATAGCTAACTATCTTCCATGCCTCCTGTCAAGCCCAAAGACGTCAAGTCCAAAAAAACGCCTTCCCGAAAATCGCCTCCGGTAGTGGACGCTGCTCTGTCGGCATCAGCCGGCCTTTCTTCAGCAGTCGCCCTAACCGCTCACTCGCCGACCCCGAAAGAGGCCAAGCCGTCGCCGTTTCGCGAGGCAAATTCGGCGGCCACGAGTCTGGCGCCTGCCGCGACACCGACGGCGGTCGCCGATCAGCTCCACTCCGCTGCCATACACCTGCTTCGCCGGCTGCGCGTCCGCGATCGAGAGAGCGGCATCGGCCCCGCCCAGCTTTCCGCCCTGTCCGTCCTCGTGTTCGGCGGCCCGAAATCGCTCGGCGAACTTGCCGGCGCCGAGCAAGTTCGCCCGCCGACCATGAGCCGCATCGTCGCCAGCCTCGAACGCTCAGGCCTGGTCCGCCGGCACTCGACCGAAGACGGCCGCCGCGTGCGCCTCGAGGCCACTCCGAAAGGTGTCAGCCTGATGTGGGAAGGACGCCAGCGCCGCGTGGAATCCCTAGCTGGTGCCTTAGGCGCACTGCCGGTAAAGGAAAGGCAGCAACTCGGAGATGCCATTGCCTTGCTACAGCAGGTCATTCGAAATCTTTAGCAGGCCGGTTCCGCAGTCCTTCTTTCCCAGGAGAATCGCGCTGAGTTGGCGAGCGAGAAGAGTGATTCAGAAAGATGCTTTGGCGGAGGATGGCTTGACGTATTCGACGCCGTAGCGGAAAACCAGGCCGCCAGAGAGCGGTTCGACGCGCTTGATCTGGGCCGGGACAAAAAGAGCTTTCTCTCCTGGCGAATACGGCGCTGCAATTTCTATCAACGAACCCAGCTCGTATTGCTCGAGGCTGTGGAAGCAAACGCCGCCTTTCGAAACATTTTCACATTCGACCACTTCGTCCGCGTGCGCCTGGTGGCGAACGCACGCGCTGAAGCTCACTCGAATGCGAACGTGGCGCCGCTTGTTAACGGGCCGCCCGTTGGCACCCAGTTCGCGAACGGTCCGAGCGGAAGACACCGCCGCAGACGGCGTGGCCTGTGATGGCGCGATAGGCGATGCATTTGGAGCAGCCGCGGTCTCGGGCGCCGGCAGCACGGCCGTGGCGCTGGCCCCGACTGGCGAAACCTGAACTTCGGCCATGGTGGCAAACTCAGAAACGGCCGAAGCCGCGGAATACGATGACACCGGCGGAGCGGAGACGTTCAAGGGCGAGTCGGAGATCCCGAGCTCAAAGGACTCCGTAAACGAAGCGGCAGGCACGCCTGAAGTTGGCTTCGTTGAAACCGGCCGGGGCAAGGTCGGAGCTTCGTTGAAACTTCGTTTGGCTGGGCTGACGGCGTGAGCAGGAGCGGGATGAAACCCCAGATCCGAAGACCCGAGCGCCGGCCTCGCCGGAAGTACGGCGGGACCAGGAGGAGGCTCCGCGCTGGCCTTTTTCCAAGGCGTTGACGTGCCGCACTCGGCACAAAAGCGGAGGATGTTTCCGTTGACGGAGTAAACGTCCTCTTCGATGTCACCTTGTTCCACCTCCTGACGCGCCTGGCACAGACTGCATTCGAGTGCAATCCGCTGGCTGGCCGGTTCGAAGGGATCCGAAGGAGGAAACTCCATCGGCCAGAAGTCTGGATCAGGATCGACGAACGCAACGCCGTAAACGTAGCGGCCCGATTCACCGCCAATCTGTCCGACGAGACGGATCGCGGCCTCCTTGGCGGAACCGGGGAGCCGCAGCGTCAGGAGTTCGTCCGGCGAGAATCGATGTCGCGTGACAACTCCGGCGCCGTGGCGGCTGAGGACGACGGTTTTCGTTTGTTCTGAAAATACTTTTCCGGTTGTGTCCGTTCCGAGCAGGACGATATCGAGTTCCTTCGCGATGCGTCCGCTTCGGCGTTTTCGCTGCATAAGCCAGTTTAGGCTCCTGGAATGATGAGAATCCTGTTAGGTTTAGCGGCCGCGGGGTTCGAAGCTTTAGCGGCTCAAATCGCTATGCGTTAAAACGCAATGGTGGACGCGCGATTCAGAGAGAGGAGCGAAGAGCTTGCGTAAGTACATAGGTACTAAAAAGAGTCTCCAAGGGATAGCGGGAAGTACTGAGAAGAATGAACCTGGCGGGCTATCGACGGGCGGAAGCGTGGAGCAGAGAATCGTAACTGTAATCGGGAGTTGGTTGCGGCTTCCGGAGTAAAAAGGTTTGGGCCTGATTGCTCCTGTATCTCGTTCTGCTGCTCGCGAGCGCAGCAGAACGGTCGGAAGAACTGAACTGGCTTCAGGTTGCAAGACCCTCCATCCCCCACGCCCGAGCGGCCGGTCCCCCCACCGGCCGCTCATTTTTTTTAGAAGAAGTCCACAGTCGACAGTTGAAAGTTCAAAGTTAAAGAGCCGGCGGCGATCGGTGTCGGCGATCTGCGCGCCGCATTGTTTCGCATCCAGGCGGTAGATATGCGGTGGATCGTGCCTTAAGTTTTAAATGGCAGGTTGAGACATGCGACGGACGGGCTCGGTATGCCGTGCCCCTCGGAACTGAGGCGAACCCGAATGGGGCCGCGCAAAATAAAAAGAGGGCCCTAACGGTCTAGGCCCCCGGAACTGAACCACTTCGATGACACACTCGCGGGAAACGTAGCTTGCTCGCCAACCACCACGAGCAAGAACGGCCGAAATGAAAAAGGGGGCTGGTGCAAGCCCCCTTTTTGAACTGACCCCCCAAAAAACCGGAACCGAGTCGAGGTTCGGATCCGGCCACCCCGGGAAGCCAATCTTGTAAGTTGCACTGGAAGAGAGCAATAGTTGTGCCAGCCGGGGAACGAGTTCGCGTACTTCTAGAGGTGTATGATTCAAAAGAATTTAGGGGAAATGTTAACGCCAGCGCAGAAAAAACGCCGCAACGTATCTACAAAATCTCACAGAAATCGCGGAATCCCCTCCATTCTTTAGGAGTATTGCATCGAAAAAAACGATGGGGCGAGCGGAATGAGGGATGGGTGCCTCGGCAACGAACACATCACCTTTTACGCGAAACGAAAGAGCCACGTAGTCGAAAGACGATTCCTCGGTGATTCAGTGGAAGTCGGTAACGTTAACGCGAGTCATCTGAGATTGAAGAACAGGGCGTTCGGAATGCCGCTTGTGAGTTAAGGGAAACCAGCCTCTCGGCTTCGTTCTGCGGCTGGTTGTTCCTCTATTCTTTCGATGGAAATCTCGCGTGGTTAAGAAACTAGCGGTAGGCCGGCGCGCGAATCAAGATTCAGGAAGGGGTGCAATGTGTGGCGGCGGAACTCTTTTGGCAGGGGCAGCAATTCCCCTGCGTCTTTCGAGGCCAGCGCCCATTCCACCAAAGATCGGTATTGCTGGAATTCCCGGATTTGCCCCAGCCAAAGCGTACCGGCTTCGTTTGAAATAGTAACGACATTAGGAACGTCGCAAGGCCCCAAGCAGCCGCTGATGCTGAGATGGATGCGTTTCAAGAGTCCCCTGGCGCGCCATTCCTTTTTCAGCCATTCGACGGGCACCGGAGGTCTGCCGTTTGCCGTATTTCCGCAGCAGCATCCCTGGCAAACGCTGACGTGCCCCAGTACAAGCCGGTTCGTGGTTAGAGGGAATTTATCCATAGCAGGCACTCGGCCGTTGCCCCCCGCCAACTAGCTTGTTGTCGAAGGCGATTGCGAAAGGGTCCCGCGAACGAATTGATTCGCCGAAGAACCTCGCGGAAGCAGTCTGGCGGAATTCAGGATGAAAGCCATTTCGGAGGAGACGTGAATGAAAGCCGCCAGCAGTGGATTGAGAAATCCGAAAGCCGCGAGGGCGACCCCAATGCTGTCGACCACAAGTGTTCCGGCGAAGTTCTCGAGGATCGTGCGGCGGCAGCGCCGCGCCGTCCGGAAGGTCTCGACGAGCTTCGATAGATCGCTGCCAATCAAGACAATATCGGCGCTTTCGCGAGCGACGTCTGTTCCCGAGCCCATAGCCACGCCGACGGACGCCTCGATCAAGGCGGGCGCGTCATTTATGCCGTCTCCGACCATCGCGACCTTGTGTCCGGCTTCGGTCAGTTTCTTCACGAAGAGCGATTTATCTTCCGGCAGAAGCTCCGCGGCAATTTCGTCCACGCCGAGTTTTCGACCGACTTCTTCCGCGACGGACTTGGCATCGCCCGTGAGCAGCACCGTCCGCAAGCGCATTGATTTCAAGGATTGAATTGCATCTTTTGCTTCGGGCCGAAGCGTGTCGGCGATTTCGAGCGTTCCGAGGAATCGCCCGCCACGGGCTACAAAAATTTCCGAGCCCGTTACGGCGCAGTTCGTTTGATCAAGAGCCACACCGCGCTCGAGCAAGAAATGCTGGTTTCCGACAATGATTTCGTCGCCCTCGCTGCTGGCGACAATTCCTTTGCCCGGCGTATATTGAAATTGGCCAGGATCTTCGACGGCAACGCCCAATTGCGCCGCTTTCCTGAGAATTGCCTTGGCGATCGAGTGTTCAGAACGCGATTCCGCAATCGCCGCGGTTTTTAGCAGAACGGTCGCAGATGTCCCGGGCGCGGGGTGCACGTCCAGAAGCTCGGGAGTTCCGAAGGTGAGAGTGCCGGTTTTGTCGAGAAGAATGGTGTCGACTTCGCCCAGTTTTTCGAGGTAAAGCCCGCCCTTGATGATGGCGCCTTGCTGGGCCGCTCGCCCAATCGATCCGAGGATTGCCAGCGGAGTTCCGGCTGCGATGCCGCAAGCGCCGGCTACGATAACCACGGAAATGGTCGAGCGAATGTTGTGGCTGATCAGAAAAGTCAGAGCCGCCCCGGCCAGTGCAAAATAGACAAGATAGCCTGCAAGCCGATCCGCAATTCCTTGAATCGGAGCACGGGACTTCTCCGCTGTTTCCACTGCTTGAATAATTTTGCCAAACGTAGTGTCCCGGCCGAGGCGCTCCACGCGAACCTCGATCGCGCCTGATTGATTGATGGTGCCGGCATAAACTATTGCTCCGGGATGTTTTTCAACGGGCATCGACTCCCCCGTGATTGGCGCCTGATCGACGAAAGAATGTCCTCCCACCACTTTTCCATCCACCGGGATGCGCGCCCCAGGCCGAACGAGCACTTCGTCACTCGCCGAGACCCGCGAAATCTCTACTTCCGCCCATCGTCCGTTCTGACGAACGGTCGCCGTGCTGGGCAGCAGCTCCACTAAATGTTGAATCGCCTTGCGGCCTCGGCCGACCGTAAGGCCCTCGAGGATCTCGGCGACGAGGACGAAGAGCGTAATGACCAGAGCCGTAAAAATTTCGCGAATCGCCAGAGCGGCCACGATGGCGATGGCCATCGAGAGTTCCATGGTCATGCGGCGCTCAGCAATATTCTCGTAGGCCTCATGGAAGATCGGGAAGCCGCCGACAATGGCGCAAATCACGCCGATCGCCGTAATGTACGGATTCGTTGACCGGCCTAGAAACCATATGGCGCCTGCCGCGGCGGCGACAAAGAGGACGCGGTTCATTTCGCGCCAATTGAGCGCGTGCTCGTGATCATGGTCGCCTTCTTCGCCGGCATGGCGCGAGGGGATGTTCTGCTCGCCAGCGTCCGGAAGCTTTTTCGCATCCGATGCTTTTCTGTTGGATGGACTCATGGCAGCATCACCTCTCGCGGAATCTTTGAATCTTCCAGCGCTATTTCAAGTAGGCGCGCACTACGTCGATCAGTTCCTCAGCCGCTTCCATCTGGGGAGAATTCTTGCCGCTGTCCGGGGACATGACGTGGAAACGGATATGACCTTCCATGACCTCGGCCATGAGCCCGTTCAGGGCTCCACGGCAAGCAGCCATGAGTTGCAGGACGCCAGAGCATTCCTGCTCGGAGTCGAGCGCCCTCTCGATGGCATCGACTTGTCCGCGAATCCTTCGAACGCGGGTGAGAAGCTTGTTTTTGTCTTTGGTGGTGTGGGCCATTCGCGCTCCTGGGAGCTAACACTATACTCCAGTATAGTATATTGGAGATTCCCTAGCAACCGGGAACTCGGGCTTCGCCAAAACGTCTTATACGGAAATGCCGGAACGAGCGCTTAGATTGCGGCGGAGGCGCGACGCCAGCGGCGCCAGAGTATCGCTGCCGGAAGTGCGAGCACGAGAAACCAGAAGATTAGGACTGGGCCGTATTCGGCGAAGAAGAGAAGAATCGAGAGAAGAGTATCAGCTACGTTGCGGTAGCCATTGACGGCCGCGTTGTGGATGAGCGTCGAGATCGCCGGGGCCGGCGGTTCGAGCTGGGCTTTGTATTCCTCCAAGAGATTAAGATCAATGGTGACAAAATCAACCCGGTGCTCCAGGTTTTTTTGTTCGGCTTCCATTCGCTCGATTTCGCCGCGGACGCGGGCGATTTCCTGTTCCGCGGCGAGGACTTCGCCAATATTTCCGGTGCGCTCTTTGAGCATCGCCTGGATACGGCCCTCGGTTTCGTGAGCGTTCTTGAGCCGCGCGACGAGGTCGGCGTGCGGTTGAGTGACTTCCTCGCCACTTTGCGTTTCGATTTCAACGCGTCCGAGAGATTTTAATTCGATGACCGCAGCAGGAAGTTGCGGCGCGGGAATGCGCAACGATGCCTGAAGGGAACGCCCCGCGCCTTGCGGCGTGTTAACGGCAAGGCTGGCCGAGTAGCCGCTACGGCGAACGAGGATTGCGTCGAGCGAAGCCCGAGCGGCGTCGAAACCTTTCGCGACGATCGAGAGTGAAATAGTGCGGGCGATCATGGGTCCCGGGAAAACACGAGATTGCTGATCGGTCTTCGGCTGGCTATCCCCGGAAAAGGAGTTCTCGACGTGATCACCGAGGCTGTGAAGGAGTCCGTTCGAGTCCCGAACCGCTCCGGGCGGCGCGAGCGTCACAAGCTTGTTCAGTGAGGAACTACCGCCTTCGAGCGGGGCCCCCGCGGGCGGGATCTGATTGGAAAAAACCTTGCCTTGCGTATCGGCGGCAGGCGGTTCGTCCACGTTGACAGGTTCAGCCTGAGGCTGACTCTTCACAGTCAGCTCGCGTCGCTGGGGCCCTCTGGCGGCCGCTTGGTTGGCTGCTATGCGTGAGCGCAGCCGATTCGGAGTAGCAGCGAAGACGAGAACTAGGAACGCCGCGGCGATGGCGGCGAGACCTCCGATCCATTGCTTACGAGTCCAGCGGTGACTGAGTAGAGACCAGGCTGATCCCGAAAACGGAGCATTCGAAAAGGACTTCGAGCTGGCATAGATAACCTTGCTATCCAGCGCCGCCGGGACTCGGCTGACGGTCCAGTTCGAGAGGGAGTGTGAGGTGTTCTGGAGTGTGGTGACAACGGCCTGGCAGGCGCAGCAGGACTCGAGGTGAGAGGAGACGGATTCGGCCCGGCTGGCAGAGAGTTCGCCGTCGAAATGGGCCATGATCTCTTCTGGCGCGATGGGATGCGGAGTGGTGCTCATAGACGAATGCCTTTCTGCGGAGTGGCTTCGGCCGGAGTTGAGGGCGCGACTTGTTCGGCGGAGGACGCGGCTGCGCGTGAAGCGGGGGCCGCGCCAGGCTCGAGCAAATTGCGAAGGGCGGCGCGGGCGCGGAAGAGGCGGGAGCGGACCGTGTTGATGGGGAGCTCGATGAGGTCGGCGATTTCGGCGTAGCTGAATTGCTCGAATTCGCGGAGGAGGAGGATTTCGCGGTCGATGGGGTCGAGCTTTTCGACGGCACGGCGGACCCACAGGGCGGATTCGGTGGCGTCTTGTTTGGCGGGATCAGGGATGCTTTGGGGCTGGCCGAAGAAGGTGGCGCGGAAGGCGGCTTTGCGGCGGTGGGCGCGCAGGATTTTGAAGGCGATGGCGTAGAGGTAGGTGCGGAAGAGGGCGCGGGGTTCGTAGCGAGAGGCGGCGCGGAGGAGGACGAGGAAGGTCTCTTGAGAGAGTTCTTCGGCGTGATGGGGATCGGCGACGCGGCGGCGAAAGAAGCCGTAGATGGATTGTTTGTAGCGGAGGAAGAGTTCGTTGAAGGATTCGGCGGAACCTTTCAAGAAGTCGAGCATGAGGTGCTCGTCGCTCGAGGGACTGGCTGCCGAAGCGGGGGTGGGCAGCGTGTCGTTCATGGCGGTGCTCGGGATAGCCTCCAAGTTTAGAACGAGAGCTGGGAGCGCGTCTTGCATGAAGGGCGGCTTCGGCCTCCACTAAGGGTAATGTCGCGAGCGGGGGAAAAGTTCCCTCGGAGAAAGACAAAAGATAGCGCAGCGAGGCGAAAAATAGTGCTTGACATATTCCCATATAGGTATGTATTGTCGACCCATGCCACGAGCGGCAACAACTTCGGATTCTTTTAATGCTGTGGCGGAACCGCGGCGGAGAGAGATACTCAACTATCTGGCGCTCGAGGAGCGGCCGGTGCGGGAGATTGTGGATGCTTTGGAGATGGAGCAGCCTTCCGTTTCAAAGCATTTGCGCGTCTTAAAGGATGTAGGGCTCGTGCATCGACGGCGGGACGGGCGGCAGATCTTTTATCGGACGAACGGGGAAGCCATCCGGCCGCTGCATGACTGGGCGGAGACGTTTGAGCGGTATTGGGAGCATCAGCTCGTCCGGGTGAAGGAACGGGCCGAGGAGAAGAGCGGAGCGGTCGAGAAGGATTGATGGATTTCGAACCGGGCTGGGAAAAATCAACTCTTTGAGGAGGAACGATGAGTTCGACGGCAGCGGCAGTGGTGGCACTCGATAGCTTGACGTTAAATATTGTGCAGGAAATTTATGTGAAGGCTTCTCTCGAAGTGACGTTCGAGACGCTGCTCGAGCAGCTTGGGCCGGGGAACGAGGTGTCGAACGGAACCGCTATGCCGATGAAGCTGGAGGCTTGGCCGGGCGGGAGGTGGTTCCGGGATTTGGGCGATGGGAACGGGCACTTCTGGGGGCATGTGCAGGCCATCAAGCGACCGACGCTGCTGGAGTTTACCGGACCGATGTTCATGTCGTATCCCGTGGCTTCGAATGTGCAGTACCGGTTGAGCGAGACCGGTGGCGGGACGTTGATCAAGTTTCATCACACGGCGCTCGGATTGATTCTGGATGAGCATCGAAAAGGCGTGACGGGCGGCTGGGGAACGATCAACGAGCGGGTGCGGAAAGCGGCAGAGGCGCATGGATTGTTCAGAGCCGACGGCGGGAAAAAGCAGTAGCCAGCAGCGGGATCGGCTTCGAGATCCGCTTAGGGACAATAGGGATTCATTTCCCGAACAACAGGAGAACTAACGTGTCGATTGCAGAAGCAATGCTCAGAGAGTTTGAAGTACAAGCACCGGTCACACGGAGATTTCTGGAGCGGCTTCCGGAAGATAAGTTGGGATGGAAGCCGCATGAGAGATCCATGTCCGCAGGGCAGCTCGCCCACCACATCGCCGCGGTGCCTGGGGGAATCATTCGATTCGTGCAAAACAATCCGGCCGAGGCTCCGGAGTCTTTTCATTTTCCGCAGCCAGCGAGCCGCGAGGAGATCCTCAAGGCGTTTGACGAAAGTATCACGGCAGTGCGCAGCCTATTGCCCAAGTTCGATGACGCGGCAATGAAGGAAACCTGGCGCATGATTGCCGGCGGACGGGAAGTCTTGAAGCAACCACGAGCGGAGTGTCTGCGCGACCTGATGCTGAGCCACTGGTACCAGCATCGCGGCCAATTCAGCGTGTACTTGCGAATGCTCGACGTGGCCGTGCCGGCGAGCTGGGGACCGAGCGGGGACGAGCCTCCCGTGTTCGTGCAAATGGCTCGATCGGCCTAGCCGGTCGGCGTTCAGGAGGAAACGATGTGTCCTGCGTGCATGGCGATAACGGCAGTGCTGATAGCATCGGCCGTTTCAACCGGCGGAGCGGCGGCAGTGCTGGCAGAGAAGCTTCTGGGGAAAAAGATCGTGACCGTGACGAAGGTATTTCGAAAACAACAAAAGGAGGAGAGATCATGAGTCAGAGCACCATGGAAAATCGAAAAGTAGTGGCCCGAGACGAATGGATCGCGGCACGAAAACAACTGCTGGCAAAAGAGAAGGCTTTGACGCGGCAGAGGGACGCGCTGGCCGAGGAACGGCTCGAGTTTCCGTGGCTGAAGGTCGAGAAGAATTATCTGTTCGACACACCGGCCGGGAAGAAGCCCCTGGCGGACCTTTTCGGCGGGAAAAACCAGCTGGCGATTTACCACTTCATGCTGGGAGTGGATTGGGAGGCGGGGTGCCCGAGCTGCTCGCTGATTACGGACCAGATGGATCCGATGGCGATCCATCTGGCACAGCGGGACGTGCGGCTCGTGCTCGTGTCGCATGCGCCGCTCAGGAAGATCGAGGAGTTCAAGAAGCGGATGGGATGGAAGTTGCCGTGGGTTTCGTCGTTTGAAAGCGACTTCAATTTTGACTACGAAGTGTCGGTAAAGAAGGAAGATGCGGGCAAAGAGAGCACTTACAACTACGCTGTGTCGAAGTTTCCGAGCGAGGAACGGCCGGGCATGAGCATTTTCTACAAGAATGCGAATGGCAAAATCTTCCACACCTTCTCCGTGTATGGGCGCGGCTTGGAGGACTTCATGGGCATCTACGCAATTCTGGACCGCGTACCGAAAGGGCGGGACGAAGGTACCAAGGGAATGTCGTGGGTGAGGCATCACGACCGATATCCGGAGAGCAACATCGTTGAAGTGAAGACAGCGAGGACATAGGCACAGGCGCTGACATGAGAGGCGGCGCGTCAGACCACGGACTGTAGCGCATATTCAAACAAGGACAGAGTAAGTGCGAAGAAAACGGCGGTTTGCTCGGGCGAAAGCTAGAGTGAGCCGCCGCGTTTTTTTCGCAACGTTCGAAAAAACATCAGGCGCCGATGGAGGAGCGGAGGGCGTTGGCCAGAGACTGGGAGAAGCGCTGGACGTCGGCGTCGTGCTCGGCTTCGACCATGACGCGGGCAAGCTGCTCGGTGCCGGAATAGCGGAGGACGACGCGGCCATTTTCGCCGAGAGCGGATTGGGCTTCGGCCAGGGCGCGGGAAACTTCGGGGAGAGTTTCGAGCGGGGGCTTGGATTTCACTTTGACGTTGACGATGATTTGCGGGTAATCCTTTAGGCCTTCGACGAGCGATTCGATTTTGCCGTGCATGGAAACGAGCGAGGCGATTTTTAGGGCGGTGAGAAGGCCGTCGCCGGCGGGGCTGTCTTCCAGAAAAATGACGTGGCCGGATTGTTCGCCGCCGATGACGTTGCCGCTGCGAAGCATTTCTTCGAGGACGTAGCGATCGCCTACGGAAGCGCGGGCGAGAGAGATGCCTTCGCGGGCGAGGACGAGTTCGAGACCGAGATTGGACATGGACGTGGCGACGACACGGTCGCCTTTGAGCTTGTTTTGGGATTTGAGGTGGCGTGCGACGGCGAGGAGAACGCCATCGCCGTTGACAATTTTTCCTGTTTCGCAGACGAAGAGTGCGCGGTCGGCGTCGCCGTCAAAAGCGACACCGAGCTGAGCGCGCTCGGAAAGCATGCGTTTTTGCAGCCCATCGAGATGGAGCGAGCCGCAGCCAGCGTTGATGTTGCGGCCATCGGGAGAAACACTCATCGAGACAACTTTCGCGCCTAAAGAAAGAAAGAGTTCGGGGCCGAGCTTGTAGGCGGCGCCGTTGGCGCAGTCGAGGACGATGCGGAAACCGGAGAGTTTGGCTCCAGGAATGACGCGGCTGCGAAGAAAGTCGAGATATTCGGCGTCTAGAGATGCATCAGCTACGAGGAGAGGCGGATTTTTCGGCGGGGGATCGGAGCGATGCTTGAAGATGTCAGCTTCGAGGGTTTCTTCGACGGAATCAGGGAACTTCATGCCCGCGTGGGAGAAAAGCTTTACACCATTGTCGTGATAAGGATTGTGCGAGGCGGAAATGACGACGCCGGCTTGAAAATCATTTTGGCGGACGAGGCAGGCGACGCCGGGCGTAGTAATGACGCCGGCAAAAGCAACGGACGCACCGGCTTGCGTGAGTCCGGCGGTGAGAAGAGCGGCAATGTGGGGGCCGGATTCGCGGGTGTCCATGCCGATGAGAACGTGGGCGGCGGAATGTTCGCGGAGCAAATAGGTGGCGAGGGAACGGCCGGTGGCGAAAAGAGTAGCGTCGTCGAGAGGTGGCGTGCCGGGAACGCCGCGAATACCGTCGGTTCCGAAAAGTTCTTTGGGCATGAGAGGTTAGCGGCCAAAACCTGAAGGACCGACCATACGAAAGTCTAGCATACGCTTTGGAAGAGGCTTGTAGTGGTGGTTGCGCGGGTTCGCTTGGGTAAACACGAGGCAAGAGGCTTGCGCGGCGCCCTGGTTGAGCGCTCCTGAAAGCGATTCAAGATACGAAACGCTAGTGAGCGACGGCGTCACGAGTTTGCATGAGTATGCTAACGTGAAGGGAACGGAGTACCTCGTGCCTGAGATAGAGACGCCAACATCCACAGTTCGAATCGCCGGTTCTACGTTCAGTTTGCGGATTCTTGCGGCAGCAATCATCCTGTTGTTCTTCTATTACGCAGCGGGCGTGGTGATTACGGTGCTGCTCTCGATCTTGCTAGCGTATTTTCTCGATCCCGCAGTGGAGTTGTTGGAGAGAATGCATTTGCCGCGCACGGTGGGCGCGATGGTGATGGTGCTTTTGTTGATCGCGGTCCTGGTGGCGGTCGGCTACGCACTGGGAACACGAACGGAAGATTTTGCGGCGAACTGGCCGAAATACAGCGCGCTGTTGAGACAAGCAGCGGGAGCAGTGGAAGGAAGAATTAGTGGACTGGAAAAGCAGGTTACGCCGACAGAGCCAGGAGTTGGTGCACAACAACAGGGGGGCGAGCACCCGGAAGCAGCTGCGCTGCGCGCGATGTTATTCCGCGGGATTGGCTCTCTGTATGCGCTTTTTCTGGAGATTACGTTTGTGCCGTTCCTAGTGTTCTTTATGCTCGCGGGAAAACGGGAGGTTTGGCACGGAACGCTGCAACTGTTTCCAGTGTCGAAGAGGACGCAAGTGAAGGAGACGCTGGAGGATTTACGGGAAGTGCTGCGGGACTATCTGGCGGGAATGACGTTGTTGACTTTGATAGTGATTACGGCGAGCAGCGCGTTCTTCTGGTTTCTGGGGCTGGACTTTCCGGTCCTCACGGGAATTGCATCTGGTTTGCTGAATATGGTGCCGTACATCGGGGCTGTGTTGGCCTGGCTGCCGGCGTTTATCATAGCGCTGGCCAAATGGAAAACGTTTGGGCAGTTCGCGCT
>DATMKS010000102.1:0-40854 GCA_035571045.1 Verrucomicrobiia bacterium | reverse complement strand
CTCGTCGATCTCGAGAAAGCCATCGCCTTCGCCAAAAAGCACAATCTCGTCGCCATCATCGACAACACGTTTGCAACGCCGGTTCTGCAACAGCCGCTCTCGCTTGGCTTCGATATGGTCGTCCACAGCGCCACCAAAGGGCTAGCCGGCCACTCCGATGTCATCGCCGGCGCCGTCGCTGGCAGCCGCGCCTGGATGGATAAGATCCAGCACATGGTGATCTATCTCGGCGGCTCGATGGATCCGGAAGCGGCATACCTGCTGATTCGCGGCATCCGAACGCTGGGAGTGCGTGTCGAACGGCAATGCCAAAACGCGATGGCCGTTGCAAAATTTCTGGAAAAGCATCCGAAGGTCGCACGAGTTCACTATCCGGGGCTAACATCCCACCCGGACCACAAACTCGCGAAAAAGCAGATGCGGGGATTTGGCAGCATGCTGGCGTTTGATTTGAAGGGCGGGTTGCCGGCTGCGCGGCGGTTCTGCGATCGCGTGCGATTGTTTCTGTTGGCGGCGAGCCTTGGCGGTGTCGAATCGCTCGTCATACTTCCCATCTACAGCTCGCATTACAATATGAGCGACGAAGAGTTGCAGCATGCGAACGTAAGCCCAGGTACAGTTCGGGTTTCAGTGGGACTTGAGGAAGCTGAAGACCTCGTCACGGATTTGAAGCAAGCGCTCGCTTGACCGCAAGAAGCCCGGAAAGCATTCAGGACTCTACGCTAGCTGCGGTTGGACCGGCGACTCCCATTCCTGCTTTTCGGGCAGCAAAGATTTTACGAGGTCTTCGAGTTCGCGTGAACTCTGGACATGCTCGGGATAATTGTGAACGCTGATGTCAAAAGACAAGCCGTGCCTGGCGCGGACCGCTTGAAGCTCTTCCTGAAGCCTGACGGCGACCCGCTTGGCATTCAATGAGTCTGTTTCTGGCAGGACAATGGCAAAGAGTTCAGACGACAGATTGTAGATGGAATCCGTGGGCCGGAGTTTGCCGGACATGGCTTTGGCGGCCTCGCCCCATGCGCCCTCGCGTTGCTTTGGATTCTTCTCATTCGGACCGCGAGAGGCTTGAACGAGCAAAAGAGTAAGCGTTGTTTGCATGGTCATGGCTCTTCGGTGCTCCATGGTTAGACGATCCCAGAAGTGGTCCTGACCGGGCATGGATTGCGATAAGTCGACGTTGGCTTGCTGGCGGAGCTGAACGTTTCGCTCAAGTTGCTCGATCAAGTTTTGTTTCAGTTTGCGGATCAGCCGCTGGCGGTCCAAAAGATAGCCTGCGAAGAGCGGCGTTAGGACACAGAAGCCGATGTAGGCGACGCGAAGGGTCCATTTGTTTCCGGTGTCGGGGCGCAGGAACACCAGCGGGTACATAAGTACGGCGAGCCCGATAGCCTGTATGAGAACAAAGACCGCCGCGAGGACAGTTAGGTGAAGTTCCCGCCGTTCGAGTTGATCCAAGTCCTTGCTGTTCAGGGCGGCCACCATTTATCGCACTCCCTTCAAGCATCGCAGGTTCAGCCGACTATAAGGGGCCTTGCTGTGCCTGTTCCTACAATCTGCTTATCGGCAGCGCGGAGGCAATAGACTAAAGGTACCGTGGGGCGGATTTGATACTGTACTTCCGCGAATCGCATGCGGTGCGCAAATCGCAAATCAGGCGAGTTTGACGAATATCGCGGATGCTGAGTTGTTCTAGCGAGCGGACCAGATGGCTGAATTACTGGGCCAGAGCGAATGTGCCGCAGGATGGAGCAGAGTCGGTAAAAACAAAAACGGGCGAGACGCCGAAGCGCACCGCCCGTTCTGTATTTTTGCGAAGTGGAATTAGAGGGGTTGGACGTTCGAGGCCTGCAGACCCTTGGGGCCCTTGGTCACTTCGAATTCAACCGCTTGGCCATCGTTCAACGACTTGTAGCCATCAGCCACGATCGCGGAGAAATGGACGAAAACGTCCTCACCGCTCTGGCGCTGGATGAACCCGAAGCCCTTGCTGGCATTGAACCACTTCACTGTTCCTTGTTCTTTACTCACTGCTGTACTCTTTTCTGTCGGCTGACTTGCAACCGAGCATTACTAAATTGAGCTATTTGATGCCTCGAAATCCGAACCCCTCTTAAGAGTTACGGCTGTCTCCGGACGTAAAAAAAGGCCGCAAGTTTGACCTTGCGACCGCTTTACACATCCAAAGGCGATACAAGAGCAACAAACGCATTTACAGGCTACCAGTTTTTCCGCCAAATGCAAGCGGAATTTTTACAACATTTGTTTCAGTGGGCGCCCGAACCCCAAGCCTCGATCGGTCTGGGAGCGTCAGTCTGGGAGCGCGGCTTCGCCGGTGATTGTAAATTGTGCTGCCGCGCCGGCTGGCTTAGCAAGAGTGGATGTGGCCATTGGCTGGCCTCCACCGATCCATGCTTCGACTTTGCCGGGCACGATGCGGTGCTTGCCGGATTCATCGACGATGCTCAAATCGCGGTCGCGCAGAACGAACTTCACGGCCCTTTTCTCTTCGCGGTCGAGATGCACGCGCGCGAAGCCGGCTAGCGAACGGAGTGGTGCGCCGTTCACACCTGGGTGCGTGAGATAGAGCTGAACGACTTCGTCTCCGGCAACGGAGCCGGTATTTTTCACGTTGACGGAAATAGTGACGGCCTGGTTGGCGGAAACTTGTGTGTTATCCACTGTCGGCTGATCGTAGGCGAACGACGTGTAGCTCAAGCCGAAACCGAAGGGATAAAGCGGCTCGCCATTGAAATACCGGTACGTGCGCTTGGCCATGGAATAGTCATCGAAGGCCGGAAGCTGGTCGAGGGATTTATAGAAAGTGACCGGCAAACGGCCAGCCGGGCTGAAATCGCCCGCAAGCGCTTCGGCCACGGCCGCTCCCCCTTGCCCGCCGGGGTACCACGCTTCGAGAATGGCGGAAATATTGGGATTGGCGTCGGCCCAATTGACGGCCAGCGCGCTGCCGTTCGTCAAGATGAGAATAGTCGGTTTGCCGGCGGAAGCGACGCGTTCGAGGAGTTGCTCTTGCGGAGCGGGCAAATCGATGCGCGTGCGATCGCCGCTCGAAAAACCGTCGGCGCTCACTTTCATCTCCTCGCCTTCGATCCGCGGAGAAAGACCCATCACGGCAATTACAAGGTCGGCGTTCCGAGCTGCGTCGAACGCCTGCGCCTCTTCGCCGCCGGGCAGGCTCCAGATGAGGCGTGCTTCGGAGATCCGGATGTTCTGAAAGTATTCGATCTTCAGCGAATAAAATCGGCCTTTTTCGAGATGGAGTTGTTTGGTTTCGGTGTTGGCGGGGCGATGGAGTGTCCAGTCTTCGACGAGCGGAGCGCCATCGAGCGAAACGCGAAAGCCATCCTCGCCGGTGAAGCCGAGCAAATAGTCGCCCGACTCCGGCGGCACGAGCACGCCGGTCCAGCGCACCGAATATTTGTTCAGCAGTTGCGGAGAAACGCCAGAATCGCCCCAACTGAAATCGACGGCCGCATCGACGCGGCTTATCACGGGAGAGCCTTCGAGCGTCATGTTGCGGAAATAATCCGCTTTCAGGCCGTGCTCGCTGCACGACGGATCGGTGCACAGCGCGTCCGAAGGAACCGATTTCGTAACCGGGCCGACAAGCCCGGTGCCTTGGACGAAAACGATCTTGGATTGTGGAAAGCGCGCGCGAATGCCGGCCAGGATCGTAACGGGATTCGAAGGCGTGCCGCTGTAGTTTCCTTCGAGAGTATCGAGGCTGTCGGCATCCGGACCGATCACGGCGATCGCTGGAGGCGCGTGCTTCAGGGGAAGAAAATTGTTTTTGTTTTTCAGCAATACCAGGGATTCGCGCGCCATGCGCAACGCGAGTTGCCGGTGCGCTTCCGTGTCATTGTCGGCCGCTGTCAATTTGGAGTAGGGAACAGAAGCCGGCGGGTCGAACAAGCCAAGCCGAAAACGCGCAATGAACAAGCGGCGCAAGGCGCGGTCCAGATCGGCCTCGGAAAGCAGGCCTTGATGCACTGCGCCCAAAATCCCCTGGGGATCCGCATTCATATTGTTGCGAGAGTCGCCGCAAATAAGATCCATGCCAGCTTTGAACACGGCCGCCGCCGCGGCTTCGGCAGTAGGCGTGAACTTGTGGCCCTTATAGACGTCCGCAACGGCGCCGCAGTCGGAGACAACGTAGCCTTGAAAGCCCCAATCCTTGCGAAGGTGTTCCCCAAGCAGAACGGAATTTGCGCAAGCAGGCTCTCCGTTCAGCCGGTTGTACGCACACATGATGGAATCCGCTTTGCCTTCGATGATCGCCGCGCGAAACGCAGGCAAATACGTCTCTTCCATGTCGTGGCGCGAGACCTCCACGTTCACGCTGTGGCGCGTGGATTCCGGTCCGCTGTGAACCGCAAAATGTTTCGGTGTCGCAATCGTCTTGAAAAAGCTCGGATCGGCGCCTTGCAGGCCGGTGATGAACGCGACACCGAGACGAGCGGTCAGGAAAGGATCTTCGCCGTAAGTCTCCTGGCCGCGTCCCCAGCGCGGATCCCGGAAGATATTGATGTTCGGAGACCAGACGGTGAGGCCGCGATACCAGTCCGTCGAACCGTCAGGATGAACCGTCGCGGAATATTTCGCGCGAAATTCCGTGCTGATCGTGTCGGCCACGTCGTGTAGGAGAGGTTCATCGAATGTGGCGGCCATGCCGATCGCCTGCGGAAAAACTGTGGCGTACCCCGCGCGGGCAACACCGTGAAGCCCTTCGTTCCACCAGTTGTATGCGGGAACACGAAGCCGCGGAATCGCGGGAGCGATGTGGCCGAGCTGGTCGATTTTTTCTTCGAGCGTCATCCGGGAAATCAAGTCGTCGGCGCGCAGTTCGACAGGAACCTTGGGATTCAGATAGGGCGCGTCCGCTGGCGTTTGCTGCGCACAGAGCGCTCGAGACATCAAGACGCAGAGAAATCCACAAGCGAAGAAGCTCGTTTTGTTTTTCATGCTCCGTCCACCCGATAAACGATTTGCCGCTGGCGCGAGCCGCTCGAAAATCTTCGAACAATAACGATTCGCTGGCACACTACCATCGCGGCGCGGCGCGTGTAAACGGGAATGCAGCGCGCTCAGGAGCCTGCTCTTCGCCGCTTTGATTTATGTTTCCGTCTCGGACTCTTGTTAGGCATGCGGTAGGGCAAAAGCAGGGCCTCCAACTCGCGGCGAACCCAGGAAGCCACCGAACCTTGCCGGTAGACGGCCCAGGCGAGCATGGCACCGCCATTGGCGTGCTGCATGAGGCGGGCGAGTTGGGCGGTGTCACAGGGCCGAAGTTCACCGGCGGAGACGGCGGCGTCCAGGAGGCTTTTGGTCTCCTCGCGGATGGCGCGGAATTGTTCGAGAGTGATGGCATGAAAATCGGGATCGGTCAGGTCGTTTTGGAGCCAGGCGAGACCGTTGGCCATGGCTTCGGGGGTCGGTGCAAACGAAGTGCAATCGGCGTAGAGCTCGACAAGCGCCGTGAGCGGCGATTGGTGTTGAGCGCGCGCGGCGGCGAATTGCTGAGCAACGCCGGAGGGAGCGGAGCGGCAAAGGGTCAGGATTAGAGCCCGCTTGGTGCCGAAGCGCTGAATAAGCGTGGCCGGGACGACGCCCGCTTCCTTGGCGACGTCAGCGAGCGTAAGCTGCGTCGGGCTGCGGCGCTGCATGACGCGCGCAGCCGCGGCGAGGATCTCTTCGTCGGAAGTTTCGCGGGGACGAGGGCTCATGGTGCCGATGGCAGCCCGCCGATTATATCTGAATAGCCATTCATTTTCAGCTTGACATTGCTGAATGCTCATTTATAATTCGGGGCACTTTTTGCGCATCCGAGCGGAGTCGTTCGCGTGAGTTACGCGGGAGTTTCCCGAAAGTCGCCGCCGAAGAGTGGATGAGGGACGGAGTGGCCATGACCTCGCCAAACACGTATCGATTCCCTGATCTGAAAGGGCGCGTGGCCCTGGTCGCCGGAGCTACACGCGGCGTCGGGCGCGGCACCGCGCTCGCGCTCGGCGAAGCCGGCGCGATTGTCTATTGCACCGGGCGCAGCACGAAGGCCAACCGCTTGCCGCGCCCGAAGTCAAAAAAAGTGTCGCCGTTTGACCATGCGCGCAGGCCGGAAACCGTCGAAGAGACTGCCAAAATGGTCACCGCCCGCGGCGGAAAAGGGATTGCCGCGGTTCTCGACCACATAGACGCGAAGCAAGTCGCCAAGCTGATCGCGAAGATTCGGAAACAACAAGGCCAGCTGCACATCCTTGTGAATGACATTTCCGAACTCATTCCGCAGGATTTCGGGAAAACATTTTGGCAGGCGAACCTCGAAAATGGTTTTGCCAACCTGCGAAACGTGTTGCATACCCATATCATTACCAGCCACTTCGCGGCGCCGCTGTTGATTGAAACGTCTAGAAAATCGAATAGCCCGGGGCTGATCGTGGAAGTCGGCGATGGAGATTCTTATTCCTATCGCGGGCATTTGTTCTATGACCTGAACAAAACCTCGGTGATTCGATTGGCGTTCGCGATGGCGCGGGAGCTGCGGCGAAAGAACGTGGCAGCGGTGGCGCTGACGCCGGGATTCCTGCGCTCGGAAGCCATGCTCGAGAATTTTGGGGTGACGGAGGCCAATTGGCAGGATGCGGTCAAAAAGGATCCGAACTATGCGGCGTCGGAGACGCCGTTGTATGCAGGACGCGCCGTCGCAGCCTTGGCTGCGGATCCGGACATTATGAAAAAATCGGGACGTGTCTTCAGCTCCTGGGGCTTATCGGAAGAATACGCGTTCTCGGACTCCGACGGTCACCGGCCGCACTGGGGAAAGCACTACAAGGAAAAATACGGGGACACGATGAACTCCTGCGACGAGGGGTTTTATGAATATTGGTTTGGTGGTGCGATGGATGCCGTTTTCGGAGACTGGCCGTAAACACCGCGCAAGCTTCGGCCGGTCTTAGCTCCGCCTCTAAGGTTTATCGTTGAGGTCCAGCACGATTTTCAGGATTTCCGTGGAAAGCGCGGCCGAATTGACGTCATCCATGTTGGCAAGGACCACGACCCCGGCGTGCCGCTCCGGGACGAGGACAATCGAAGTGCTCGTGCCTTGCTGGCCGCCGGTGTGCTCCACAAGCGCGAGACCGTATTTCTTTTCCGTGCCCCAGCCGAGAGCATAATCGTTCCGGGAACCGTCCGTCGTTTTCTGAGGTGTCCACATCAGGTCGCGCGTGGCCGGCTTAAGGAGTTTGTTGGCCATAATGGCGATTTCGAACCGAGCCATGTCATCCGCGGAGGAGATCAGCCCGCCGCCAGGAATTTTATAGCTGGAGTCCAGGACTCCAGCGTTCAGGACGACGCCGGCTTTGTCCTTGTGATACCAGCGCGAGCGGTGGGGAACGATTCCGAAGAAATTGTCGTCCCGCGTTTCCGCCATCCCGGCAGGCTCAAGAACATTTTCTTTCACGTAGTCCATATATTTCTCGGCAGCGGCGCCTTCAAGAACGCAACCAAGAACCGTGTAACCATACGTCGAGTAGTGGAATTTCGTCCCCGGCTTGGCAACTAGCGCATCCCCGGCAAAGATTTCGAGTGAGTCCTGCATGCTGGAAAAATGCTTCGCGCTGTCCTCGGCAATGTCGCCTTTGCCGTCCGGATTGTAGTGCCGGATGCCTCCCAGATGGCCGAGCAGCTCGCGTGAGGTGATGGGCCACTCTTTTTTGGGGAATGCCGGACAATACTTCTGCACCTCCGCATCCAGATCCAATTTTCCGCGCTCCGAAAGCTGCAGAATGGCGGTAGCCGTAATGGGCTTGGAAATCGAACCGAGCCGGAACAGTGTGAAAGCCGTCGCCGGAACAAAATTCTCGAGATCGGCCATTCCGAACCCTTCCGACCAAACCAGCTCTCCATCCTGAACGACGGCAGCGGAAATTCCCGGCACGCTGTTGGCAGCCATGAAGCTCGAAGCAGCCTTTTCGATCTGCGCGCGCTTGTCGGCGGAAAGACTCTTGCTCTGTGCGTGAAGCTGTACCGGACTTAGAGAAAAGACCAACAAGACGACCGCAAACAGGTGCGCGGTCGAAGCTGCTTTCGGAAGATGGGCGATAGAAGTGGGTTTCACGTGAAACACCTCGCGTCAGAGTTTATCGCGGGCGGTCCCGCGAAGAACAGCCACAAGACGAATCTGGGGGGCGCCCAAGCCGTGTATTGAGTAGGTCAACCCTCCCTTGCCGGAATACGTTGACCTGGGCTGTAACAGCTACTTAACATAAGGAGATGCGCCCGAGCCTTCAGACCGCGCTGTATGCGATCCTCCTGGCCTCCCTGGCTTTTGCGGGAGCCGGTTGCGAGGATGCAGCGAAAAACAGCGTACAGGCGCGCGTCCCGGCGCTGACACCAACCCATACCGCCGCCCCTCAGGTTTCCCGCAATATCGGCGAGCTTCCTCTGCGCAGACTTTCGCCCGAATGGCTGGCCGCGCTGGCGCTGAGAGCACCCAGCCCCAAGGAATATCTGATCGCCCAGGTCGAAGCCAAATTCGCTTCCGGCGAGCAAAACTACAAAGCAGGCCATCTCGAGGCAGCGCGCCGCGACTTTGACGACGCCGTGGACTGGATGCTCGAGAGCGGCTACGACCCGAACAGCGATCCAAAACTCAGCGAGCTGTTTCATCGCGTCGTCGATACCGTCTACGGCTACGAATTGCAGGCCTTCCGCGCCGGCGACGGTTTTCAGGAACCGCCTGCCGTGCCCGCGGCCATTGACGAAGTAGCGGAGATGACTTTCCCTGTCGATCCGCGGCTGAAAGCGCGCGCGGAAGAAGCCGCCAAGAACATCTCGCATGACATGCCGCTCACCGTGAACGACGAAGTGCTCTCCTTCCTCAATTTCTTCCAGACGCCTCGGGGTCGCGCTATCGTGGAAACAGGCCTGCGTCGTTCCGGCCGTTACCGCGAAATGATTTCGCGCGTCTTGCACGAAGAAGGCGTTCCACAAGACTTGATCTATCTGGCGCAAGCGGAAAGCGCATTTCAGCCGCTGGCGCTTTCGCGTGCCGGTGCGCGAGGAATCTGGCAGTTCGTCGCTTATCGCGGAATGGAGTACGGACTGCGGCACACCTGGTGGATCGACGAGCGGCAGGATCCGGAAAAAGCCACGCGCGCGGCCGCCCAGCATTTGCGCGACCTGTATGGACAATTCGGCGATTGGTATCTCGCGATGGCCGCCTACAACTGCGGTCCGGGAAACGTGCAGAAGGGCATAGAGCGCACGGGCTATGCCGATTTCTGGGAGCTCTACAAACGCAACGTGCTTCCGCGCGAAACGCGAAATTACGTTCCCATCATTCTTGCGCTCACGCTCATCGCCAAGGACGCCGCGCATTACGGCATCCAGGTGGATCCGGAGCAGCCCGTGCCCACGGATATCGTGAAGCCCGGCCGCGCCATCGATCTGCGCCTGGTGGCCGAGACGATTGATGTGGATGTCGATATACTGCGCAATCTAAATCCTGCGCTGCTCCGCCTCGCCACGCCGGACGATCCCTCTTTCGAGCTGCATCTGCCGGTGGGCAGCGCCGAAAGATTTTCCGCCGAGATTGCGGACATTCCCGCGGACAAATGGGTGAGCTGGCGGCGGCACCGCATCGAAGCCGGCGAGACGCTGACTTCCATCGCAAAAAAATATCGCGTGACACCGACGGCGATTTCCGACGCAAATAATCTGGATCGCCACGCCGCGCTCGACGTCGGAGAAAAATTGATTATTCCCGCCGCCGCTCCCGCCGAATCCAAGAGCCGACTGGTGCGCTATCGCGTGCGCAAAGGCGACACGCTCGGCGGAATCGCGGACCGTTTCAGCGTTCCCACAGAAGACGTGCGCAAGTGGAATCACATGAAAACCAATCATGTGAGCCGCGGCATGGTGCTGCGCATTTACACCGTCGGCGGGGCGCCGGAAATAGCACCGGAGCACAGCCGCCCGAAAACAAGCTCCAAGGCGCATGCCTCTCCCGAAGCATCTTCTTCCAGCCAGACCGCTGCCAATAAAAATTAAGTCTTTTATTTATAATTAGATACAAGAGTCCCCGGAAACTGGCTAGACGCGGACTTTTGCCAGGAGGTTGCCTTTTGATGCGCTCTCGAACCGCGAGAATCGCCCGAGGCTTGCGCCCAAGTTGCAGAATGCTTGACAAGCTTGCAGGAGTACGATAACAACGGCCATGCGGCGGAGGGGAGTTAGCGACTCCAGCTGATGCAGCGTCCCACAGGCCAAAGGCTTGTGGAGTGCCCCTCGGGAGGATGGTATGGATTTCGAGAAGGACAACTTCGAAGACGACAACGAACTGTCACGGCTGGAGGAGGAAGACGAGCTGGGCGGCGGTGATGAGATCGTGGAGACCGAGGAAGAAGAGATCCTCATCACCGAAGAAGAGCCCGTAGCGGCGGCGCCGGCAGCCAAAGCAGCTCCGAAGCCTGCGGCCAAGCCGGCCAAAAAAGCGGCTCCGAAAAAGAAAGCCAAGGCGAAGGCCAAAAAGGCCAAGCCAAAAGCAAAGGCAAAAGCCAAGCCAAAGAAGAAGAAGGCGAAGAAAGCTGCGAAAAAGAAGAGGCGCTAACGCTTCGCGAGTCTCCGGGTTTTTAGACCGACGAGAAGCCTTGGGCTACGGCATTCTGTAACGAAACTCTCTTGAAGAATTGTAAAGAAATGATGAAAGCGATGCTCCGAAAACCGGAGCATCGCTTTCATCTTCTTATGGCCTCTTGTTCCTAACAGACTGCTATGGTCCAAGCCTTTTCTTTTTGAAAACGATCCCCTTCCACTCTGGGACGCGGCGCCCTCGGACGAGCTCCCGATTGGGCACGGCAAGTCTCTCGAAACGGGAAGCCGTCTCGTTTACGAGAAGGCACCTTGCCGAAATGGATTATTGCCGATAGCATAGCCGCGCATGTTGCGGGCACTGGAACAGTTACGCCGGATGCGGGGCGGCGCACAACCGCACCTGATGCGCTGCTCGGACGGGAACTACAACGTCGTCAAGTTCCAAAATAACCCGCAGCACGGTCGCATCCTGGTCAATGAACTGCTAGGAACCGAACTAGCGGCTCGGCTGCGGCTGCATGACTTTCTGCCCGACGAACAGTTGACTGGATGTGAACCATGACTGAGACCACCAAAGAATCGGTACAAAATGAACGTGGCTGCGCATATCGTATCCTGCGCTACAGCCCCTACCGCATGCGCGACGAATGGCTGAACATCGGCGTGCTGGTTTTCGACCCGCGAACAGGAGAGCGTCGCTTGCGCCTCATTGAGGACCAAGATGAGTTCACGCGCGTGCGGCGCCTGCATCCGGGAGCGGATGAAGCGTTGCTGCGGGGGTTGCGTGCCGAGCTTGAGGCTCGCTTTGAATCTACTCTCACGCTAGATGGCGGTTTGCCGGAGCTCGTTGAAAAGTGGGATAACACGTTCTCACACGCCTTCCAACTTGCTCCCCAAACAGGTGCGATCTCGAACGATCTGGACGCTGAGCTCGAGCGCATTTATGACGACCAAGTGGCTGTGCTCCGGGCACCCGCCCACTTTTGCGCGCCAGGAACACGCGCGCAAATGCGCTCTTACTGCTCGCAGGTTTTTCGTCATGCACAGCTGTGGGACAAAGTCCAAAAATCCGTCCGCGCCTCTGAATTTACGTTCCCCGGCGATCCCATGCGCATCGACTACAGCTACCGCCGCAACGGCACGCGCGGATTCATACACACGCTCTCTGTATCGAGAGCGCCAGGCGACGCCAAAGGAATTGCTTACACGGCAGAGCAGATCGCCGCCAAGGCTTCGCTCAAAACCGAATTTGCCGCCATCACCGATATTGCGCTGACGGACCAGAACGACCGCAACCGTTTCGTGGACCGCACGCTTCGCGACGCTGGGATCGAGCCGGTTCCTCTGGATCACTTCGCGGTTTGGATCGGAAAACTAAAGCCCATGATTCAATGATTTTGATTCCGCTCCTCGGAAATCGCGGAGAGAGGGAAGCACGTCACTCGAGCTTGCGTACGCCCGCCGCTACGAGACTGACAACACCAGCAGCGTCGCGTCGTCATGCCATTGTCCGCTGCTGAATCCGCCTGCGGCCGCCAAGATTTTTTCTTGCAGGGCGGAAGCAGCAGCCATCCGGTTCTCTTGCAGCAAACCGAGCAGCCGCACTTCGCCAAATTCTTCGCCCGCGGCGTCGCAAGCTTCCGTCACGCCGTCTGTAAAGAGAATGAGACGGTCGCCGGTCGCCAGCTGGGCGTCCCCGGAGGAAAACTTCTGACGGGGAAAAACGCCAAGCACTCCGCCTCCCGCCTGGAGGCGCTCGTGCGATCCGTCGGCGTGCAGCAGAATAGGCGCGTTGTGTCCCGCGTTCGCGTAGTGCAGCAGCCCTGCCGGCCCGTCGAGGCGCGCGTAAAAAAACGTGATGAAGCGGTCGGCGCCGGTGTTGTGGCAAACGAGCGAATTGAGCCGCGAGCACAAACCGTCGGGTGCCAGCGCAGGCGAAGCCAGCCCGCGCACCGCGGCCTGCAGATTGGACATCAGCAGCGCCGCCGGCAGCCCCTTCCCGGCAACATCGGCAATGCACAGGCCAACGGAGTTGTCGTCGAACTCCAGAATGTCGTAGTAGTCTCCGCCGACGCTTTGCGCCGGCTGCCACGCGCCTGAAATCTCATATCCCGGCCGTTGTGGGATGCTCTTTGGCAAGAGCCCCTGCTGGATGGACCGCGCTTCGGCTACTTCCTGCTCCTGGTGGTGAAACTGCAGCGCGATCTCTTTATGATCCTGGTTCTCCTGCGCAGCGCGGCGTCGCGTCGCGCGCCGCTCCCTCCCCAAACCGATCTGCTTTTCGAGAATCTCCAGCAACCGCGTATTGGTCCACGGCTTCTCGACAAAGTCTGCCACGCCGTACTGCATGGCCTCCACCGCCAAACCCACCGTCGCCCATCCGGTCATCACCACAATCGCCGGGGCATCCTCGATTTCTTTCAACTGGCTGAGCAAGTCCAGGCCTTCGCGGCCTGAGGTAGTGTCCCGCGCATAATTCAAATCCATCAGCAATAGATCGAACTCGCTCTCCGCCAGGCACCGCAGGAGCTCGGCCGGCGATGTCACCGCTTCTGTTTCATACCCCTGACCTTTGAGCAAAAAGCGCAGCGCGTTCAGCACATCGGGCTGATCGTCGGCAATCAGGATTCGCGGTTGTATTATGGCCATCTCAGCAACGGTCTCGGAAGAGGTAGGGGCAGGCTGGCTTCCACCTTGAATCTGATGTAAGCCCTTTCTTTTGGATACATTGAGGGATGGCTAGGACTCAAACGGCGCCCAGCCGCGCCCAATTGCGGGAATAGCCGTCCCAGATTCGGACAGGTGTCCGAATCCAGGAAACTCGGGCGTACCAAAACCAGTGGGTAAGCCCCGGAAACTTCACCCAACAGGAAGCATCGACCACTTGTCGCCGGTATCAGAAGAACCCGCTTAGAGGACTGGCTCCGACCAGTTCTCCAGCGTCTCCTTCACCTTGTGAAGGAACTGGTGCGCCACAGCCCCATCGACCACGCGGTGGTCGTAGCTCAGCGTCACATAGCACATGGAGCGGATGGCGATCGAATCATTGATAACCACCGGCCGCTTCTCAATCATACCCAGGCCCAGAATGCCCACGTTCGGCTGGCTGATCACCGGAAGTCCGAATAACCCACCGAACACCCCAGGATTGGTGATCGAAAATGTCCCTTCCTGCACCTCTTCGGGCTTCAGCTTTTTCGAGCGAGCGCGCTCCGCCAGATCATTCAATGTCCGTTGGATACCGAGCACATTCTTCTCGTCCGCGCCCTTCACCACGGGCACGATCAGCCCCCAATCGAGCGCCACCGCGATGCCGATATTGATCTCCTTGTGCAGAATCACGTTCGTGCCGTCGAGCGACGCGTTCATCGTCGGAAACGCGCGCAACCCCGCCACCGCAGCCTTCACAAAGAACGGCATGAACGTCAGCTTGGTCTCGTAGCGCTTTTCGAACTCCTCCTTGGACTTCGCGCGCAGCGAAGCCACCTTGGTCATGTCGATCTCGTCCACCGAATAAACGTGAGCCGAAACGCGCTTCGAAGCCACCATGTGCTCCGCAATGCGCTGCCGCATGTTGCTCATGGGCTCCACGGTGTAATTGCCGAAGTACATCTTCTCGCGCGGCACCGCGGATTCGAACGCCACGTGCACTTGTCCACCCGAAACAGCCGGAGGCGCGGGTGCCGCGGACGGAGCTGACGGCGGCGGCATGACCGGCCGAGCTGGCGCTGCTGCTGGAGCGCTCGGCGGAGCAGCAGCTGGTGCTCCACCCGCCGCAATGACCGCCTCGATGTCCTGTTTGCTGATCCGCCCGCCCGCGCCCGTACCCGGGACCGTGGTTAGATCGATTCCATGCTCCGCAGCCATGCGGCGCACGAGCGGAGAGCTGTGAATGCGTTCTCCGCCAGAGCGCGGAGGCACAGCGGCAGGTGCCGATGGCGCGGCGGCTGCCGCAGGCCTGGGCGCTGGAGTCGGCGCAGGTGCAGCCGCAGCAGGAGCCGGTGGCGCTGCGGCCTTCGCTGGTGCCGGAGCCGGAGCTGGCGCTGGCGCCGCTGCTACCGCCGAGCCCGCGCCGTCAATCACGGCCACGACCGTCTGAATCGGTACGGTCTGCCCTTCGTTGACCTTGATCTCCTTCAGCACTCCAGCCGAAGGCGACGGAATCTCCGCGTCTACCTTGTCCGTCGAAATCTCGAACAAAGGCTCGTCCCGCTCGACCTTGTCGCCGGGCTTCTTCAGCCACTTGGTGATCGTCCCTTCAAAAATGCTTTCCCCCATCTGCGGCATCACTACGTCTGTGGCCATCTGCATTCTCCTGTCCGGCTTCAATTCCTACGCACGGGCACGGCATGCTGTGCCCGTCTAAAAAATGATCTAGTATCGCGCTAATTCCTTCGCAGCATCAAAAACCTTTTTCGCGTTCGGCAAAAAATACTCCTCGAGCGGCGGCGAGTACGGCACCGGCGTATCCAGCGCCGTCACGCGCATCAGCGGCCCATCCAAATCGCCAAACGCCTTCTCGCAAAGAATCGCCGCAATTTCTCCAGCGATTCCTCCCGTTTTCGTATCTTCGTGGACCACCAAACATCGATTGGTCTTGCGCACCGACTGCAAAATCGTCTCTTCGTCCAGTGGCAGCAAAGTCCTTAAGTCGATGACTTCGGCCTCGATACCTTCTTTCGCCAGCGCCTCTGCCGCTTCGAGCGACGTGTGCATCATCGCCGCGTAAGAAATAATCGTCAGGTGTTTCCCCTCGCGCCGCACGATGGCTTTGCCGATCGGCACGGTGTAATCCTCTGTCGGCACTTCGCCTTTGATCCGCCGGTAAAGGAATTTGTGCTCAAAAAAGAGTACCGGGTTGTTGTCGCGCACTGCCGCTTTCAGCAATCCCTTCGCGTCGTAAGGCGTCGAAGGATAAATCACCTTCAATCCCGGCGTGTGCACGAAATACATCTCCGGATTCGCTGAATGAAACGGCCCGCCGTGAACGAAACCACCGGAGGGCCCGCGCATCACCATCGGCGCCGGCGCATTCCACAAATAATGTCCCTTGGCCACGAAGTTCGTAATCTGGTTGAACGCGCACACGATGAAGTCGATGAATTGCAGCTCCGCAATCGGCCGCAACCCTGCATAGCTCATCCCGCAAGCCGCCCCGATAATGGCGCTCTCGCTGATCGGCGTATCGATCACGCGCTCCCATCCAAAACGCTCCAGCAGTCCTTCGCTCGTCTTGAACGCCCCGCCGTACACACCGACGTCCTCCCCGAGCAGCACCACCGCAGGGTCGCGCTCCATCTCTTCAAACATCGCCTGCTTGATGGCTTCGAGAAACGTGATTTGCGTGCCGTTTTCCGTTTTGTTATCGGGCGCCATGGCTATCTCTTCACCTTTCTCTTGGCGCCGGAAGTCACTGCTGCTTTCGCCGATTTTTTCACCGCCGGCTTCGCCCCATTTTTCCCCGGCGCCTTGCCGCCGCTCGCCGGGATCTCGATGGTATTCTTCGTGTCTCCAAAATGGATCGGGGCATTCGCTCCGCCCGAGCTCTTGCCGGATCCAAATCCCGCCACGGTCCAGACCGCCTTGACGCTCGATTTCGGGGGCGTCACTTCGGCAATCGGCCGTTCCCATTTGGGCTGAATCTTGTGGCAGTCGTCACCAGTGCAGTAAACTCCCGTCGCGGCGAATTCCGGTGGCGGCATTGGCGAATTCTCCGCGAACTCCCGCTCCGCAGCGAGCAGCGTGTCAATCTTCTCTTCCATCACCTTCTTGCTCTTCGCGTCGAGAAGTTTCTCGGCCACGAGAAACTTCTCATAGAGGGCGATGGGATCGCGCCCTTCCCAGTAAGCCCGCATCTCCTTAGGCACATATTCCGCCGGGTCATGCTGCGCGTGCCCAAGGCGCCGGAAGCTCTTGGCTTCGATCAGAATCGGCCCCTCGCCCGCCCGTGCCCGTTCCACCGCTTCCAGCGCCGTCGAGTAGACCGCGACCACGTCATTTCCGTCCACAATGTAGCTCGAAATTCCATACGCCTTCGCACGATCCGCCAGATTCTCAAGCGGCACCTGCCGCTTCACCGGCGTCGAGTACGCCCACAAATTATTTTCCAGGATCAATACGAACGGGGCTTTCTGCGTGGCTGCGAAATTCAACCCTTCGTGAAATACGCCCGTCGAGCTTCCGCCGTCCCCGATCCACGTCATGGTCACAATCTTCTGTCCGAGGTAGCGGCCCGCCATGGCCACCCCGGTCATCACCGGAATCAAATCGCCCAGCATCGAAATCGGCGAAACAATGTGCAGGTTTTCCAAATCGCCGAAGTGGCTCGTCCCATCCTTGCCCTTCGTCGGCGAATCGTACTTGGCCATGTGCTGCATGAAAACGTCGCGGGGCGGCACGCCCTTCACCAAAAGCGCCCCGATATTCCGGATCATCGGCGCCAGCCAATCCTTCTTTTCCAGCGCGTACGCCGTTCCCACCGAAATCGCTTCCTGCCCCAGACTCGAATACAGCCCGCCGACAATCTTGTTCTGCCGGAAGAGCTTCACCATCGTGTCTTCCACGGCGCGGTTCAGCCGCATGTAGTAGTACAAGTCCAGATACTGCTGCCGCGTCAATTCCTTCTTCATTCCTACTCCCTAGGCTGGCACCGCGATCATCTGTTCGGCGATCTCCAGCTTCTCCAATAACTCTTCCCGCGATTCCGCTTTCATCTCCAGCCCAAACACATCTCCAAAATGCCGCACCATCCGCGGCCGAATGTCACTCACACTCACTGCCCGCCCCAACAATTTCTCTAGCGAAGTAGCCCTCCGCCCAACAATCCCGCACGGCACGATCAAATCGAAATTCCGCAAATCCGTCGCCACGTTATAAGCGAACCCGTGCGAAGTCACCCACCGGCTAATATGGACCCCAATGGCCCCCAACTTCTCCGGCGCGATTCCCTCTTCTCTCCCGGAACTCTGGGTAAAATCCTTTTCCTCGTCCGCTACCCAAATCCCTGTCTTCCCCTCTTCGCGATGTGCGCTAATCCCAAACTCCGCCGAAGTCCGTATCATCACCTCTTCGAGCATCCGCACATACCAAACCACATCTTTCCGAATCGCCCCAAGCTGCAAAATCGGATACCCCACTAACTGCCCCGGCCCGTGATAGGTAACATCTCCGCCGCGGCTCGATTCGTGAAACTCCACATTCCGCTGCCGCAGCACATTCTCCGAAACCAAGAGATGCTCGCGCTTCCCGTTCCGACCCTGCGTAATCACCGGCGTATGCTCGCAGAGCAACAGCACATCCCCAATCGCATCCGCCTTGCGCGCTGCCACAACGCGCTTCTGCAGCGCGTACGCCTCGGCGTATCCAATCAATCCAAGCTCGATAATCTGGCAGCCTTTCATCGCAGCTCGATTTTTCTTTCCAGGGGCGCAGCATGCTGCGCCCCTTACAAGCAAGGTCTCAAACGTTAATCTGCAATCCCTTCACGCTAGCAAACGCATCTCCCATGCCTTCCCAAACGGTCGGATGCGCGTGAATCATGTTCATCATGTCGTCGATCGTTCCCTCAAGGTTCAACGTCGCCGCCGCCTCCGCCAAAATCTCCGTCGCCAAAGGCCCAATGATATGAATTCCCAAAACCTCGCCATACTTCTCGTCCGAAACCACCTTGATGAACCCGTTGTGGTTCCCCAAAATCGTCGCCTTGCTGTTTCCCACAAACGGAAACTTGCCAATCTTCACAGCGTACCCCGCTTCGCGCGCCTGCTTCTCCGTCAACCCAATCGACCCGATCTGTGGCTCGCAATACGTTGCGTTCGGAATCCGCGTCTTCAAAATCGGCTGCGTCTTCTTCCCTGCGATGTGCGTCACAGCTACAATCCCTTCCATCATCGCCGCGTGCGCCAGCTGCGGCATCCCCGCCACGATGTCCCCAATCGCGTACAATCCCTTCTCATCCGTCTCGAAGTTCGCGCCCGTGAGCACAAACCCGCGATCCAGCTTCGCACTCGACTTCTCGAGACCACAATTTTCGGTCATTGGCTTGCGCCCCACTGCCAATAGCAGCTTCTCCGCTTGCAGCGTCTGTGCCTTTCCATCCTTATCCTTAAACGAAACCGTCACGCCCTTGGCGTCCTTCTTCACCGAGTCCACCTGGCTGCTCGTGAAAATCTGTATCCCCTTTTTCTTGAAATCCTTTTCCAGCTCCACCGAAACGTCTTCATCTTCGACCGGCACAACCCGCGGCAGCGCTTCTAATATCGTCACCTGCGTCCCAAACGTGTTGTAAATCGACGCAAACTCCACGCCCACTGCGCCTGCCCCAACCACAATTAACGTCTTCGGAATATCCGGCAGCTCCAAAATCGACCTGTTCGTCAAAATCGTCTTGTGATCCGGTTCGATCCCCGGCAGCGCCCGCGCCTCGGACCCGCTCACCAGCAAAACATTCGCGGCCTCAATCTCGCTTTTCTTCCCGTTGTTATCCACGCTTACGCGCCCAGGCCCGGCATATCGCCCCCAACCCTGCACCCACTCGACCTTGTTTTTCTTGAAAAGAAACTCGATCCCCTTCGCGTGCTTCTTCACGATCTTGTCTTTCCGCGCCAGAATATTCGCCCAATTGATCTTCAGCCCGCTGACCTCAAACCCCAGTTCCGCGCCATTCTTGAAGTGATCGTATACATCGGCGTGATGCAGCAAAACCTTCGTCGGAATGCACCCGACATGCAAACACGTCCCGCCCAGAAACGGGTCCTTCTCCACCACAATGGTCTTCAATCCCAGCTCGCCCGCCCGGATCGCTGCCACATATCCGCCCGGACCGCTCCCGATAATCGCCACATCATACTTTGCCACTCGTAATCTCCCTTCCGCGGAGCCTCTGCCCTCCGAGACGAACGTTCTCACGCTCGCCTCTTCTGCTGGTTTCTCCGCGGTTCTGCACTCTTTGGAGGCTTTGCGCTTGCCACTACAATCGGCCCAGAAGCAAACGCCTGCAATTTCTGTGGGATACCCATTCCGGCAAACAGCAGGTAGCCTTCATCACGACTGCCGGCAACCCGGCAAATCAGCAATTTTAGCAGCCGCCCACGGCCCCCGCAACCTAGCCCGAAATACGGTAGTGGTGTCATTTGGCTCCTACAGCGTTCAAATAGACTCTGTGACCGTCCTTAGTAAGTTGTGTATGATAACTATTCTAATTATAATACGTTATCCAACACCGATTTCGGTTAGACTTTGATTAGCGGAGCACCCTAGCAGATGCCTATAACGTTTGCCCCGGACCCCGGACAAATTCTCATGTGCAATTTCACTAGTGGATTTGTGCGACCCTCTAAGTTTGGACCCTCGGAATGTCATTGAAGGCTGGCATTACCGTCTTCCGCAAAACATTTATCCCTGCATGGCACAAAATACGGATATATGGGCGAAGGGGGATATGCTGACACAGGCGGCCTTTACTCGCCTAGACAGACCGCTAGAAAATCACGTGCGGGTTCGGCGGCTTTTACAACCAACGCATCTGAGGGAAGTTCTTATAGCGGTAGCGCATGCGATCAATTGCAGCCACGTGGTAGGACATATATAGGTATAGGAAATTACGCCCTAAAAATCAGCCGCCCCACCCAGGATTTTGTCCCTAAGTGGGGCGTAAATTCGATACTACCAGCCCTAAAGACTTGCGTCCCTAGGTAGTCAAAGAATGAACTCCTCTCTGAATTCTGTCGAGGAAAAACTACAATGCCTTTGTATCCTGATAGTTACGAGATTACTTCCAACGGGTTTTAGCCTCTTTTTGAGCGATAGTCTTGCGCTGTTTAGCGGTCAGTTTCATTGGCCCGAGCTTTGCCGCCCTTCAAACCACCTGACCGTCCTCTTTCCACTGCCTGAATGTCTTTACCTTCGTTCGGATCAGGCAAGGATTCGCCTGTAAACAGGTCTTGGCCTATAGCGCGGCTGACCGTAGCTGCTGCAGTTGCTGTAAAATCCGACTTAGTCCGCGCGGTTCACGCGCGCGGAATAGCCGAAAAGTAGCGCTCCTCGAGAATCCGCCGGTGATGCAGTTCGTGCCCCGCCGTGATGAACGCCAGCGCCCGCACGCTCACTTCCTTGTTGTCGGCCGTGCCCCGCCGCAACCACGCGTCCGGCCCTAGTGACCGAAAAAGCGCCAGGCTCGCGCTTCGCACATGCGCAAACTCTTCGACCAGACTCGCCAGCGGCCGTTCGTTGAATCCGCCGCTCCGCACGTAATCGTCTTGCTCGAACCCCGGCATCGGCGTCTGGTCGGCCCGCGCAATCCGCAGCGCCCGATACGTGAAGATTCGCTCGGAATCGTTGATGTGGCCCAGCACTTCCTTCACCGTCCACTTGTCCGCCGCGTAGCGAAAATTGCCGTCCCGCTCGCTCCGCCCTGCAAAGAGCTGCATCGTCTGCACCCGTTGGGCTTCGAGCGCCCCGGCTACGTCCGTTCCTGGTAACAGCGAAATATACTTCTCGTAGTAGGCTGCGTACTCCCCAGCCTCCGGTCTCGCCAATTTCATTTTCCTTGTCCCTCGGCGCAGTATACCTCGCCATGCGCCGAAGGAGACGAGCTTCTGCGAAGCCCCTCTCCGGAATTCGCTGCCAATGTGGCTCCGATACCAATGTGGAACACCCGACTCGCAACTTAGCTTTGGGAGACTTGGGCGGGGACGCTGCTCGCAGCAAATTTCTCCTGGTTCTTCCGGCCATCCGTGGCGGCTTCCAAACTTCTCTGCACCAAGACGGCCGACACCACCGTCACAATGCAGCAAATCCAGGGCACAACCGGCGAAACCCAAAAAATCTTTAGCGCAAAGCGAAGCGCGCCAATCCATCCGAGCGTCAACGACAAGCCGTACACAATTGCCGCCACTCGCGCCCGCGCGTTCCACCGTAAGCCCAGCGCGCAGAGCCCCTCGACAAACACTGCGAAAGGAAAAGCCACAACCAAATCGATCGAATAATGCTCCCCAGTCCCCATCGTCGCGAAAATTGTGAACACCAAAAACGCCATCGCGATCCCGCGCTCCCAGACCGACAGCCCTCGCGAATACCACCACGCCAGCAGCACCCAGGCCATGTGCAGCGACGGCATGCAATTCCGCAAACCTGCGACCGCAACGGGTTCCACCAGCAGGCGCGTCACTTGCTCTGTGGGAATAGGCTTCCACGGAAATTGGCTCAGGAAAATGTGAATCGGACCAACCGCAGGGAAAAGATTGTAGAAAATCACACCCACCGGCCCCGTAATGAGAAACGCGATCATCGCGGACACCGCTCGGGTGCGATCCCGCACGAGTTGGCCCGCATAAACCAGCCCGATGACCATCGGCAGCCCAACGTAAAAAAACATTCCAGCCGCCTTAAACCACGGCCAAAGCGCATAAGCCTGACCGACCAAAAACGCGAACTGCACTCGCAGGCTCGAATCAAAAGAAAACAAATAAAGATCGAGCACTTTCGGATTGGCCTTCTCCGTCCACCCCAGCAAAATCGTGCTGCCCCAGTCCGACGTCACAAAAAGCAGCGCAGGCACAAACGCCAAAGCCATTTGCTCCTGCTCCGCGCCGTGCGACCAAATCGCACGCAGGCCGAGGATCGAAAGGCTGCTGATCCCCAGATAAGAAGCGATCCCCGCCAGGCTGGGCGCGAAATGCAAGAAACCGAAATCGATGATCGTGAAGAAAACGGCCCCGCCCGCAACGCAAAGTGCGTCCTGCCACGACGGCCGCACGCGAAAATGAATCAATACTACGCTCGCCAGCGTCACTCCAAAAAAAAGCGAAAGCAACGCTGACTTATAAAAATGTTCGCTCGTCCCGAGCCACACGGCAAGTCCCAGCAGCGCCAGCGTTGGCACAATTTTTACGAGCATCGGCAATTTCATTGCGTAGTTTCTCGGATGGACGTACTCACCTTCGCGCCGGAACGCCGCAGCTTGCAGCCGCCCCGTTTTCATTTCATCATAGGGCGCGGTTTCTCGCGGCCCGTCACACGTTTCCTGTGCCCAACCCGTGACGCCGCCCAATTTCGCAAAAGCAAAAAGGCTGGCCCACGCATGACCGCGGCACCCAATCCGGCAGGCAACGCAAAAATGCGCGTAGCCTTTCAAGGCGAGCCCGGCGCCTTCAGCGAAGAAGCAGCCGTCCAACTCCTCGGCGAAGCCATCACCACTGTCCCTCGCCCCACCTTCGACGCCGCCTTCCGCGCCATCAGCGAAGGCCTAGCCGACGCTCTCCTTGCCCCCGTAGAAAACACCCTCGCAGGCCCCGTCGTCCGCGTCTACGATCTTCTCCTCGAAAGCGCCCTCACCATCACTGCCGAGACCATTCTCCCCATCGAGCATCACTTAATCGGCTGCCCCGGTGCCACGCTCGATGCCATCCGTTCCGTCGCGAGTCATCCCATGGCGCTCGCACAATGCGAACGCTTCTTCACCACGCATCCCCAACTGAAGCGCGTCCCCGCCGAAGACACCGCCGGCAGCGTCCGCGAAGCCCTCGCCCGCGGCGACAAATCTTCTGCAGCCATTGCCGGCCGTCGCGCCGCCGAACACTACGCCGGCGTTATCCTCGCCTCAGACATCCAGGACAACCCAGAAAATTTCACCCGCTTTTTTCTTCTGATCCCAGCACAACGCGAAGGTGGAAGCGAGCGCGAGTTTTTAAATCCGGAGAGCTTTGGATCTTCCGGGTTGACTGATCTCATGGCAGAGCTTCGCGTTCGTCAGTTAGAGCGATTGGCATCGCCGCCGACGCTCAAAATGTCCATCGCCATGCGCCTCGCCCATCGCCCCGGCGCTCTTCTGGCCTCTCTCGAACCCTTCGCCAAGCACGGCGTCAACCTCCAAAAAATCGAAAGCCGTCCCATCCACGGCCGCCCTTGGGAATACCAATTCTTCCTCGACGTCGAAGCCGACTCCTCCTCCCAACTCGAATCCGCCCTAGCCGCTGTCCGCGAAGCCACCAGCCACCTCCGCGTCCTAGGCCTCTACCTCGCCGCTCGCACCCCTGCTCCAACTCCCTAACGCTTGGGGGGAATTACTTGATGTCGTAGGAGCACGACATCGCCTATCACCTTTCCGGCAGCTTTGTGTTCTCCCGGAGTCTCACATCGACCGGTAGCGAAGATACTCCCGCTGCGCTGTGACGCGAACGTAAAGCCGATAGGGATACGGTTCCGGCGCACCTTTGCCTCAGAACAGCGCAGTTCGAGAACAAGTTAGATTTGCTTCTAACGCATTTAAAATCAACACTTTAAAAAAGCGAGGGAGGGAGGGGGCCGAAGACGGGGGTACGGACCGGGCACATCACTGACCAAGCAGAACGGGAGTATTCCTGACGCTTTTCTTCGACTTTCCGCTTCCAGCTTTCGACGGTTGACCTCCTTACCTAACATTCCTTTTACGAGCCGCCAAGACGGTGGTAGGCTTCCCGTTTGGTAACTCGGAGGAAAGAAGTGAGCCTAACCGCTCCACCAGATCATCTTCATTCTCTTTCAGGTTTGGAAGGCCGCCGCAGCACGCGCATCGACCGCACCGTTCCTCTCGTTGTGCTCGGCCAAACCAAAACCGGACTCTCTTTCCAGGAAAAGACATCGACGGTCAGCTTCAATCTTCACGGCTGCCGCTATCCCTCGCGCCACGAATATCCCGTCGGAGCTGCTGTCGGCCTTCGCGTCCTCCAGCCCGATGGAGAAACCATCTCTCCAGTTATTCGTGCCTTTGTGAAATCCGTCCATCCCCCCGCAAGCCCTCGCGAGCTCTTCCAGGTCGGCGTTGAACTCGAATCACCAGCGAACATCTGGAATCTTTCTCCCGCGCCACCAGATTGGAATCGCTTGCTGGGAGGCAGTACATCTTCGGCGAGTATGGCGACGGCGGTGGCTCCGGCGCTCGAACCACCCGCGCCGCCAGCGGCTGTTCCTGAATTCCCGCCAACTCTCGCGCCAAGTGCCAGCGCAAGCGAAGCAAGGACCAGTCAGGTAACGGAGTTTCCGTCGCCGTTCCACGCTGCAGCCGGCGCGCAAACTGGAAAGGAAGCCGCTCCGTCAAAACCAGAGCGTGTCGCCATCACCATCGATCAGCTAGTCGCCGCCATGCAAGGCAAGCTGCAAGCCGCCGCGGAAAAAGTTGTGCAGAACGCGCTATCCGAGCATCTCGAGGAAGCCATCGACACGGCCCTCGCGCGGGTTGAAGGCGTCCGCGAACGAAATCTTCAGCAACTGGGCGAATTTTCCGAGCAACGCATGGAATCGCTGATGCGCTCCTCCCGCGAAGAAATTCTCGGCCATCTCGAGTCGCGCCTCGGCGAAGTCCAAAGCCGCTGGGAAGAGCAGCACAACGCCTACCGCGCGCAAGCCGAAGAAATCGCCGAGCGCCTGGAAAAACTTTCCGCCGATACGCAGCGTCATCTTTCCGAAACCGAGAATTTTATAGTCAAAGCCACTCGCGAAATCGGGCCGAAAACACGCGGCCGGCTTGACGAATCGCTCGGCCAGGCCACCGAAGAATTTGAAGCCGCCGCCGACCGCATCTCCGATCGCCAGCTCGTTCGTGTGATGGAAGCCACGCGCATGGTCACGCGTGAAGCCGCCGCACAACTCGACGCCCGCGTCGCCGAATCCCGCGCGCTCTTGCACAGCGCTTCCGGCGCCACTCTCGATGAGTTCCGCCGTCAAGCCGAAGTGCAAGTCGATCTCGCGATCTCCGAAACCACCGAGCGTGTCAGGTCCGCCCTCTCCGCTCTCGATGCGGAAAGCCGCGCCGCCTGCGAAAATCGCCGCCGCACCATGATCGACGACGTCACTCGCACCACCGAACAATCCACCGAGCAGTTCCGGACAGGCATCAAAGCCTTCCTCTATTCCTGCCTGGTTGCCGCCGTCGGCGCTGTCGATGAACATGCCAAAACCACGCTCGATGGCATGGTCAAGGAACCCAGCGGCTCTCCCCGCGCGATCGGCGACATCACCGACATCAGCGATATCACAAAAATTCCGCCCGACGACGAAAAGCCAAATTAGCAAACGGTCGCGGACCAAGTTCTAATTCGCGGGCGCGCCCAAACCAAATTCGCGATGCACGGTGATCAAGGCGGTCTTCGCCGCTTTTTCTTCCACCACGAACGAAATATTTGACTCCGAAGATCCCTGCGCAATCGCAATCAAGTTCACATTTTCACGGCCCAGCGCGTTGAACGTCCGACCCGCAACTCCTGGCGTCCCGCGCATGTTCTCGCCCACCACCGCAACAATCGCGATATTGGAATCGATCGTGATGTGCTCCACCTTCTCGTGCGCCAAATCCTGCGCAAACTCTTTTCGCAACGCCTCGACCGTCCGTTGCGCATCCACCGAAGACACAATGAAGCAAATATCGTTTTGCGATGACGACTGCGAAATCAGGAGCACATTCGCACGCACTTCCGCCGTCGTCGAAAACGTCCGGCCCACAACGTCCGGCAATCCCACGATCCCCGGCCCGCCCACGCTGATCAGCGCCACGTCCTGTATCGCCGTCAGCGCTTTCACGCCGCCGCCGATGCTGCGGCCTTCCGGCGTAATTTTCGTGCCAAGCCTCTCGGGCGCAAAACTATTGCGAATCCAAACCGGAATCGCCGCCTGCATCACTGGCTTCAGCGTTTTTGGATGCAGCACTTTCGCACCGAAAAAAGCCAGTTCTGCCGCTTCGCGATACGAAATCACCGGAATCGTTCGCGCTTCCGGGACGAGCCGCGGATCCGCCGTCAACACACCGTCCACGTCCGTCCAAATAATCACTTCATCCGCGCTCAGCGCCGCGCCCAGAATCGTCGCCGAATAATCAGAGCCGCCGCGGCCGAGGGTCGTCAATTTTCCTTCTGTTGTCGCGCCGAGAAAGCCAGTCACGACCGCCACGATTCCTTTCTCAATCATCGGGCGCAACCGCACCTCGCATTCTTCCTTCGTGCGGTCCATCAACGGTTCTGCGCCTCCGTGGAACGCGTCGGTAATAATCACCTCCGTCGCATCCACTGCTTCGCTCTCGAAGCCCAGTTCGCGCACCGCTCCTGCCACCAGCGGCGCCGACAGCCGCTCCCCCAAACTCGATATCGCATCCAACGTTCGCGGCGTCAGTTCACGCAGCAGCGCCGTCCCTTCAAACAATCTGCTCCCCTCGGCAAAAACTTCCTCCAGCTCTTCTCTAATAGCGTTTCGTGCGCCCTCATCCCGCACGAGGCTGCTCAGCGCCTGTTCATGCTGCGTGCGCAGCGTGCTCAAAACCGCCGCCCCCTGTCCGCTCTCACCAGCACCAGCTCGCTTCGCCGCTTCGATCAAGCGGTTCGTCACGCCGCTCATCGCGGAGACCACGGCGACGCACGCTCCCGCGCGCGCTCCCTGCGCGATGATCTGCGCCGTCCTCGCCATGCACGCCGCATCGCCCACGGAGGTCCCGCCAAATTTCATTACCTGCAATCGCGCGCTCATTTCTTCGGGCCTTCTCCCATGTCCAAGAATTTCTCCCCGGAGTTTACCTTGAGAGGGAATCGCTGGGCGGCGTAGGAATGGTGGTCGTTACCTCTGCCGCGGGAAACAAAGTAAGATTGTCTGCTTTTCTGATAGCTGCGGGCAAGAAAGTTTGATCGCAGGTATTGTTTTCTGGCCACGCCTTTCAGCGTATTGCCTACTTTGGGAGAGGATTAAGGCCTGTCCCAATCGAGGGCGTAGATTTCCTGGATGCTGGCGTCGCGGACGACCAGAGGAGATTCGTCGGGCGCGAGCCCGCTCCAATTTCCGAAGGCGCTGCCGGCGGCTTGAAAACCTTTTAAGCTGAAAATGCGCTCCAGTTTGCCGCTGCTGATTTGCACGCGGAAGTCGCTTTCTTGATTGTCGAGAATGCCGTCAAAATAAAGATAGCGGCCGTCGCGCGACCACGTCGGATACGCCACGAAGAGGCTGGCGAGCTCCGTCCATTTCTGCGTGGTGAAATCGAAAAGCATGAGCTTAAGCGAGTCCAGCGGAATCGCCGCGATGTAGCGTCCATCAGGAGACCAACGCGGGGAATACAGGCCGTCGGAGCCGGGCAACTTCGCCGGTTTTCGCGTTTTCAGATCGAGAACGTAGACCGCTGAACCCTGATTGTTGAGCGAATTTTCTCCAAAAGCGAGTGATTTACCGTCCGGAGACCAGTTGGGATCCGCCGAATTAGTCGTGCTTCTATAAATAAGGTCGGGAGTTCCTCCCTGTGCCGGAACCAGATAGATCTGCCACGGCTCGCCGGGCGGATGACCAAAGAAAGCAATCTGCTTGCCGTCGGGAGACCAGCGAGGCAAATAAGCCAGCATTGGCGGAAAAACCAGCTGGAGCTTCTGCGTTCCATCCAGCTTGCTGCGCCACATCGTGCCGTCGGAAGCATCGTTGTAGGCGACCCATTCGCCATCGCGGGAAAAGTCGAGCCCCATTGCAGAAATTCCCGAAAGGTAAGGCTCGAGTTGCTTGGATGAGGCGTCGTAGCGCAACAACTCTCCGCGGGGCTGCCAGCCCTGGACAAAGAGTTTCTTCCCGTCGCGGCTCGGGACGGGATTGCCAACATTCATCGGGCCGGTCGTCAACTCGACCGGCGCCTGGGGCGTGGCGCGGAAAAACCCGCCATGTTCGTTGATGGCCCAGAGGTTCGCCGTACTATCGCGCCGCGCCTGAAAGACGAAATACTTTCCGTCAGGGGTCCATTTGCCGCAGCATTCGTTGGGCGCATCGCTCCAACCCGGCAGCAAAAGATGAAGATTCCCGCCGTCCGCCGTGGCTTCCCAGATGGCGCGGTTATTGGTCTTGGGATCGTTGACGGTGAAACGCAAAATCGATCCATCGGGCGACCAGCGAATATCGCTGGCTGTTCCTCCCGCGGACAAGAGCCGCCGCGGCTCGCCGCCATCACTCTTTGCCATGAAGATTTCGTTCCCTTTGCAATAAACGATCTGCTTGCCATCGGGCGACCAGGCTCCGGCGTGGCCTTCCAGGTTTCCCAAGCGGCGTGGCGAACCGCCCAGCACAGGGACGCTCCAAAGCGGGCCATCGAGAGAAGTTCCTTGCGCGGTATTCATCAAAAGCGAGGAACCATCGGACGAAATATCAAACACGTTGGAAAAGCCGGTGTCCTCCAGGGAATTTGGAACCGGAAATGTATCGCCGCCCGTCACGGAAGTTTGGGAAAGGGCAGATTGCCCCTCGATGAAGTAGAGCCGCGAACCGTCCGTGACCACGTCGGATTTCGGCCGGTTCGTGTTGGTGAGTTGGACAGTGCGCAGCACCCGTGGCGCTGCCGCAGGGCGCGACGGCACGTACCCAAGAATTACCGCGAGGGTGATGAGCGCGCCGCCGACCAGCGCCCAGGTCTGCCATCGAGAAGATGAGTGCTTTTCATGCACCTCCTCTTTCACGCCCGGCACGGCAACGCTGGCACCCGAGTGGCCCAGGTCTAAATCGCGTTTCAAGCGCTTCAAGTCCGCGCGAAGTTCGGCGGCCGTCTGGTAACGCAGATTGAGATCTTTCTCGAGCGCCTTCGCCAGAATATTTTCCAGGCCTGCGGGCAAGCTCGAATTGAATTTCCTGGCAGGCGCAGCTGACGAATTCAGGATGCCATCAAAAATCAAGGCAACGGCAGAACCGCCAAAGGGAACCACGCCGGTGGCCATTTCATAGAGCACGACGCCCAGCGAAAAGAGATCGGTGCGCGCGTCCAGCTCCTGGCCGCGCGCCTGTTCCGGCGACATGTACGCGACGGTGCCCACGGAGCTGCCCGGACTCGTGATGAGGCCTTCGTCCAGAACGTGACGGTGTGTCGGCATGGACAATTCGCCCGCAGACTCGGCTGAAGGCTGCCGGTATGCGGCGAATTTCGCCAAGCCGAAATCCAGTATCTTCGCCGGTCCGCGATCCACCAGAAAAATGTTCGCTGGCTTGATGTCGCGGTGCACGACGGCTTTGTCGTGCGCCGCCTCCAGCCCATCGGCGATCTGAATGCCAACGTCCAGAAGCTCCGAAATGTCCATGGACTTTTTGGCGATGCGGCGCTTCAGCGTCTGGCCCTCGAGGAGCTCCATCACGATGAACGGGCGCCCTTCGAATTCCTCGATATCGTAAATGGTACAGATGTTCGGGTGATTCAGAGAGGAGGCGGTGCGCGCTTCGCGCCGGAACCGTCCGATGGCCTGCGGGTCCTGGGAAATGTCCTCGGGAAGAAATTTCAGGGCGACATTGCGGCCGAGACGCGTGTCTTCGGCTTTATAGACGACGCCCATGCCTCCGCCGCCAAGTTTTTCCAAGACGGTGTAATGAGAGATCGTGCGCCCGACAATGGAAGAAGTATCTGGCACTGGCCCCGAAGTTTACTCCAGCCCCTCCACACGGGCAATCGCGCGAAATTCTGCTCCTTCACGCCCGCCCATTCTCGCCATGTGTCGGTTTTGCCGGTTTGCGCGAAGGCGACGCCCGCTCGCCGGTTTGCGCGCTAATCGTCGAAGTAGAACTTAATCAGCAGCCCATTCCTTCCGAGAGGCGGGCTTCCCCAACCACACATTACTCGTAACGCAAGGCCACCATGGGATCGACACGCATCGCCCGGCGCGCTGGAAGGTAGCAGGCAGTCAATGCAACGAACATCCAGAGTGCAACGACAGACGCGAGAACGGCAGGTTCAGCCGGGCTCACACCGTAGAGGAGGCTCGCTAGCAGGCGGCCCAGGATAAGTGATCCGGCCGAACCAATCGCCACTCCAATCAGCGCCAGCCTTCCCCCTTCTCTCACGATTTGCCAAAGAATATCTTTCCGCCGCGCGCCGAGCGCAATGCGAATTCCAATCTCGTGCGTTCGTTGCGAAACTGAATAGGCGATCGCGCTGTAAAGTCCGGCGGTCGCCATGGCGAGGGCAAGCAATCCGAACGCACCGAGTAGCGAAGCGCTAAGCCGCGCCGAGAAAAGTGGCACACTCATGTACTCGTCGAGCGTTTCCGCTTGCACAATCGGCACGTCCGGCTCGACCGTCTGGATTTCGCTTTTGACGGCCGAGAGCATGGATGCGTTGCTGCTGCCGCTCGTTTGGACCACGAGCGTCGCCTCGGGGCTGTAGGAGCGAAGTAGCGGCCAATACATGAAAGGCTGTGGACTCTCATTGAGCCTTGCGTATTTTCCCGTCGGCGCTACACCAACCACTTCCAGGCTGTCATGCGTTTTCAGGTCCACAGTGATGTGCTTGCCCATGGGGTCTTGGCCCGGCCAGTAGCGACGCGCAAACTCCTCGTTAACAATGGCCACGCCCGGAGCATTGTTGTCATCGGCCCGCCCGAACTCGCGGCCACGAAGAAGCGGCATTCCCATCGCGGCAAAGTATCCTGGTCCAACTCGCGTGTACGGAACGGGAGTGGAGGAAAAATCCGAGGCAGGCTGATGGCCCTCGATGTACACAGGTGCACTCAGGTTTGTAAACCCCAGCGGCAACCAACTGGCGAGACTCGCCGAGCGCACGCCGGGCATGACTGCGATTCGGTCGAGGAGCTCTCGATAGAATGCCCTGCCGCGAGTCTCTGAATAGCCCTCCATGCCCGGGTTAAGGGAAACCATCAGCCGATTATTTGGGTTGAAACCAGGATTGATTGACTGCGCGTTGAGTAGGCTTCGCACGCACAAGCCGGTGCTGGCCAGCAGGGCAAGACTTAACGCTACTTGCGTCACGACCAGAAAATTCCGGAGGCGGCTCCCGTGATAGTCGCTCCGGGGTTCTTCCTTTAGACGCGATACCACGTTAACTCGGGAGCTTCGGAGCGCCGGGACGAACCCAAAAGAAACCCCCGCGGCCAGCGCGACGAACATTGTGAAACAGATTACCCGCCAGTCCGCCGCAAGGTCGATGTGCACTACTGAAAGCATTTCGATGGGCGGCAAAAGCTTCAAGACAAGAGGGCCCGTCCAGAAGATGAACGTGATGCCGACTCCGCCCGCAGCGATCGCCAGCAAAACCGCCTCGATAAGCAGCTGCCTGACCAACCGTCCGCGGCTCGCTCCCAACGCCGCGCGGACCGCCATCTCTTTTGAGCGCACGAAACCTCGGCTCAAAAGCAGATTCGCCACATTCGTGCAAGCTATCAACAGCACGAGTCCCACGATGAACATCAGCAGGGCACCAAATCCCAAGGCGTAGAGACGAAATTCGGGCGGAACGCCGGTATTCGAAAAGACGGAAGCATCCCAATCCTTACGGGTGCCGGGATATTCCAGGTTGAGTTGGCGCGCCAAGACACTCATGTTTCCTTGAGCCTGACTGCGTGAAACCCCTGGTTTCAATCGTCCCACGGCGAAAATCCAATATCCCTCGCGGTTGGTGAGCTGGTCTTCGCCAGGAATGATCACGCTCTGCATCATCATGGGGGTCCAAAATTCGGGCGCGAAGCCTGGTTGAAGCCCTGTCAATTCTTCCGAAGCCACGCCGACAACCACGAATGGGTGGCCATTAAAGGTGAGCGTCTTGCCGACAACGTTGGGATCAGAGTTCAACCGTGCATGCCAGAACCGATAACTAAGAACAACCACTGGCACAGCTTCGGCAGTTGCGTCTTCACTCGGCAAGAACCCGCGTCCAAGAATCGGCTTAACACCAAGCAGGGAAAAATAGTTCGCTGACACCAGTTGCGCATTCGCCACACCAGTTTGGCCAGGCTGCGCCCAGGACACTTGAACGGGATCGCTGCTATACGCCAGCAAACCGCTGAAGACTTTATTGTGGTCCCGGAAATACGTGTATTCCGGATAGGAGAACTGTGTTTGGTTTCCGTTGGGCAAACGGTTCCACACAGATACGAGCTGATCTGCAGACGCCACACCACCTGGGGGCCGGAATAGCAGGGTGTTGGCGAACGCGAAAATTGTCGCGTTCGCGCCGATGCCGATGGCCAGAGTGAGGACAGCGACGGAACTAAAGCCGGGGTTCTTGCGCAGCATGCGAACGGCGAAGCGCAAATCCTGCCACGATGTCTCCGCAACGGATTCCCATCGCGCAGACCAGACGACTTCCTTCGTAACTTCAAGGCTCCCCCGCTCCAAGCGCACGGCGCGAAGCGCATCCTTACGGCTCATCCCCTGCTTCATCTTTTCCTCGGCCGCCATCTCCAGGAAGCCGCGCAGTTCTTCGTCCAGTTCCTGGCTGACTTTCGCCTCTCGGAACATTGATCGGAGTCCCGCCAGCATGCTTCGCAGCAAAGACATCATTCGCTTACGCCTCCAAGATTCTGGCGATTGCCGCTATTTGCCTTCCCCATTCTTGTGTTTCGCTCTGGAGCCTCTTTCGTCCCTGGTCCGTTAGGACGTAATACTTGGCACGCCTGTTGTTCTCGCTAGACTTCCATTCGCCCTTGATTAGCCCATCCCGCTGTAATCGTTGAATCGCTATGAATAACGAACCCGCATTGAGGCGGAAAACGTGTTGGCTCATCTGTTCGAGCCGCACGGCGATCCCGTATCCGTGCATAGGTTCGAGCGCCAGCATTTTTAGAATGAGCATGTCCAGAGTGCCTTGGACGAGATCACTCGGCTTATCCGTCACGATTCCTCCTGAGCGTCGGGAGGAAGAATGCGCTTCTCCTACTGATTGTCAAGAGGAGAACCGTGGGAACAGAAGACCGCTTAAACCGCTCAAGTCCTATCGGAGAGGGCCATCACGAGAAAATCTTCTAGTGCCCGGTGAACGCGGTATCGGAAACTTGATTCTCATTGTCGTGAGGCAGGTGCGAGATTGGAAACGCCGTGCAAGTGCTCCCGGGGCTACAATGTGCCAGCGTGGTGGAGGCGTGCGATGTCCTCAGCGCGAGGAGGTGGAAGGTGAACTTTAGCCGGCGCGACGTGTTGGCCGGACTTGGCAGCATGGCAGCTTTGAACGCAGCTTCAGAGCTTCCTTTCTTGGCATCCCCGTCCATGATCGGTTCTTCTGGCGGAACTGCATCCTTTCCTGCAAAGAGTGATTTTGCGATCCCCGAAGGCGTAACTTACATCAACTGCGCGTATATTCATCCCTTACCAATTGCTGGCTTGGAAGCACTGCGCGCCTACGGAGACCGACGGACACGGCCCGAGGCTGTCTCGAAACCCTTACAGAAAAAGGCCGTCGACCTCAAAGCGGAATTCGCAGCGCTGATCAACGCCAAGAAATCCGAGATCAGCTTTATCCCGAACACGAGTACGGGAGAGAACCTTGTTGTCAACGGATTGGACGTAGTCCACTCGGGTGGAAATGTGGTGACGGACGCATTGCACTTTGAGGGAGCGTTATTGCACCTCGAAGCTTTGCAGCAGAAAGCCGGACTCGACCTTCGGGTTGTGAAACCGCGGGAATGGAGGATCGAATTGAAGGATTTGGAACGCGCGATCGACAAGAAGACCAAATTGGTTGAGGTATCGCTCGTGGCCATGGATAACGGGTTTCAGCACGACCTAAAAGCGGTTTGCGACCTGGCGCACTCGAACGGCGCCTACGTATACGCAGACATCGTTCAGGCAGCCGGGAATACTCCAATCGACGTCCGAGCGAGCGACGTTGATTTTTGCGCATGCTCAAGCTTCAAATGGCTCATGGGTGATTTCGGGTTGGGGTTTCTGTTCGTAAAGGAATCTTTACTCGATAAAGTAATCCAACGGACGCAATACGGCTACTTCCAGGCTGAAAAGCTAGAGTCCCATTTCCTGCCGGGTGATACGCCGGATTCGGCTCCATACTCGTGGCAACTCAATACGGACGCCACAGGTCATTTTGAGGTTGGCACGGAGGCCATCGGAGCAGCACAGGTGCTGTCAGAATCATTGCCATACATTCGCCGCTTGGGGGTGGAAAATATTCATGCTCACCGGCAGCCTCTCGTCAAGCGGCTACATGCGGAGATGCCGCGCCTCGGATTTGAACCGCTGACGCCGCCGGAATCAACCTCGGCGTTGATCAGTTTCGTAGTTCGGAATCCTGAAGAAGTCCAAAAGCGTTTGGCGAAAGCGCAGGTAAACGTCCGAGTTTCCCGACGCTACATTCGGGTGTCCCCTTCCGTCTTCAACGACATGAGCGACATCGATCGACTCCTCGAAGCTCTTGCCTGATCGATCCCAAGCCGTCCGCGCCTCAGCTGTGATTGTTGCTGTAGGTCCTGGTCGGGAGCAACGGCCGGGAATGTCCCCGAATCGCAAGATGATTGCCCAACTTTGTTCCGAGGAAGGGTTACGCGCGGTCCGCGGACGCTAGCCGTACCGCAGCGCGACAATCGGATCGACGCGTGTCGCGCGACGCGCCGGAATGTAGCAGGCCAAAAGAGCTGTGCCCAGCAGCGTAAGCGACGCGCCGCCAAACACTACCGGATCCGTGGAGCGCACATCATAAAGTAAACTGGCCAAAAGGCGCGTCAGCAGCAACGAGAAAATCATTCCGGCGGCCACTCCAACCAGCGTCATGCGCATTCCCTGCCCCACCACCAGCCGCAGAATGTCGCCCGGCGCCGCGCCCAGTGCCAGACGAATGCCCATCTCCTGCTTCCGCGTCGACACGGAATACGCCATCACGCCATAAACTCCAATCGCGGAGAGGAGCAACGCAAATCCGGCAAATATTCCCGTAATGATCGCGATCAGTCGCGGTCGCGAGACAGAGGCGCCGACCACTTCGTCCATAGTGCGGATGCCCGACAGTGGGATCGTCGGGTCGACTTCCGCGATTCTTCCACGTACCCCTTCGACTAGTGGCCGCGATGGACTCGTCGAACGCACCACCAAGGTCATCCCTGCATAGGGCATTTGGTCTGAGGGAACATACAGCTGATCGTCGCCCGAATCGCTCAACGCGCTGATCTTGGCGTCCGCCACTACGCCGACCACTTCACGTGGCAATACCTCGCGCGACGCCTGGATGTGTCTGCCGAGCGGGTTCTGGCTCGGCCAATAATGCCGCGCGAAGGATTCATTGACCAAGACCACCGGGGCGCCCGTCGCGGAGTCGTTCTGGTCAAAGAATCGTCCGCGCAGCAACCGCGTTCCCATCGTTTGCAGATACCCCGGACTTACTTGCCAAAATACGATGAGCGGATCTTTACCGATGCCTTGGCAAATCTGTCCCTCCACGCAGAAATAGGACAGCCGGTAAGCGCCGGAAAGCGGCAGAAAACTGACCAGGCCCGCAGACTCGACCGACGGCAATGATTTCACGCGTTCGAGCGCCTGGCGAAAAAATTCCGCTTGTTGCGCCGGCGATGCGTAACGGCTGCCGGGAAGTGAAATGGGAATCGTCAAAAGGTTTTGCGCAGCGAAACCCGGACTCGTGCGCATCAAACGCGCAAAGCTTTCGATGAGCAGGCCGGAACCGGTCATCAGCAGCAGGGCGACGCCGACTTCCGTAGCTACCAGAACCGTGCGGAACTTGACACGCCGTCCACCCCCAGACGAACCGCGCAAGCCTTCCTTCAGTGCATCGTGCAGATGCTTCCCCGCAGCCTGCAGCGCCGGCGCCAGTCCAAAAAGCACTGCCGTCAACACGCAAAGAAGAAGGGAGAAGGAAAGAACCGACGGATCGAGGTGCACTTCCGCGAGCCGCGGCACGTTCGTTCTTGCGGAGCGCAACACCGGCATCAGAATCAGCGCCAGCAAAACGCCTAGCGCTCCGCCAAGAAACGATAACAAGCAACTCTCGCTCAGGAGCTGCGCTACCAGCCGGCCGTGCGACGCTCCCAGCGCTTTTCGCAGTGCCAACTCTTTTTCGCGGGTTGTAGCCCGCGCGAGCAGAAGGTTCGATACGTTCGCACACGCAATCAGCAGAATGAACCCAACCGCCGCCAGCAACACCAGCAGAGACCGCCGCAATTCGCCGACGAGATTCTCCTGCAGCGACTGTACCTCAATGGAATGATTTGGCGCATCGGCGTTGCTCGCGAATTGCTGGGCGTAGCGGCTATTTACGGTCTCCAACTCCGCGCGGGCCCGGGCAATGGTCGTCGATGGACGCATCCGCCCAATTCCGGACAAATAGCCCGCACCCAAATTCACTTGAACGAGTTTCAGAAGCGGGTGATCCGACACGCGCGTAAGCCAGATTTGCGGCTCAGGCGAGTTAAACGGAAAACGGAAACCCGGCGGAAGGATTCCGATAATCGTCGCGTTGACGCCCTCGAGAACCAGCGTTTTGCCGATGATCTCTTCATCGCTGGAAAAATGGCTGCGCCAAAAGCCGTCGGTGGCGATCGCGACTTCGGCTGCGCCCGGCTGATCCTCTTGCGCTAAAAACGTTCTTCCGCGAACTGGCGCGACTCCGAGCACTCGAAAAAAATCTGCCGAAACTCGAGCGGCCGTAACCATTTCCGGTTCGCGGGGCGTCACTAGGCTCATTTCGCGTACGTAGTAAACGCCCACACTTTCGAGAGTACGGTTCTGTTCTGCAATTTCTTTGAATTTCGGAAGCGACAGCGGAACTCCGGCTGTCCCTGTACGCGTGTCGTACTCGAGGATCGAGATGAGACGATCCGCGCCCGCGTACGGCACTGGCTGCAGGAGCACGGTGTGTACCACACTGAAGATCGCCGTGTTCGCGCCGATGCCGAGAGCCAGCGTGAGTACAGCAACAGCGGTGAAGCCCGGAGATTTGCGCAGCATGCGCAGGCCGAAGCGCAAGTCTTGAAGCAGAGTTCCCATGCGGGCACCGCCATCAGCCAGAACCTAAGGCGGGCCAATGATACCGCAAAAAGGAAATCTCAAACCAACTCCACCTACAGCGCAGGACGCATGGTCGGCAACCAGGAACTAATTGCTAAGTCCTGAGACGCGGTTGCTGTCTATGTGGATTTTCAAGTTACCGGTAAGCCGACTCAGGCAAGTGCAATTGAAAAGGTAAAAACAAGCGCGTTTCTCGGTATCAATCCGGTACTGGTTAGAATATTCCAGTGGTGCTCCCGCAAATCCGCCGAGGTGGTGGATTGTTGGTGGGAGAACCATGAGCGTCATGGAAGCTGCAGGTCAAGCGCGTAAATCTCCTGCGTGCTGATGTTGCGGGGAAACAGGGGGATATCGCCCGGGCCCAGGCCAGTCCATGAGCCAAGTCCAAACTGACTACGGTACAGGCGCGCGTTCGTCAAGTCAGCTACCTTTTCGATTTTCGAGTCGCTGATTCGCATGCGAAAATATCCGCTGTCTTTGCTCAGGAAAGTGTCGAAATATACGTAGGCGCTGTCGTGCGACCAGGCCAGGTAGCCAAACGTCAGATTGGGCTCCAGTTGGCGCCACGTTTTGTTCTTCAGATCGTAAAGAAGCAATTTGTTGTTGCCGGTGGCGATGGCCACGATATAGCGGCCGTCAGGTGACCAGCGGGGGGCAAAAATTTTATGCGAGCCCGCCAATTGCGAGACCTGACGGGTCTTCAGGTCGAACATCTCGATGTATGTCTTCTCGGGATCCGCCGGGTCGCGATGCCCGAAAGCGAGCGTATTTCCATCTGACGACCACGTGGGATCGGTTTCTATTGCTTCATCGGAAGTTACCGGCTGAGGACTGCCTCCGTCAGCCGGAATCAAGAATATTTTCCAGGGCTTGCCCCGTGTGGCTCCCGCGTACGCAATCTGCTTCCCATCGGGGGACCAGTGGGCCAGGGCCGTCTCCATCGGAGGGTACGTGAGTTGAAGACGGTCGCTACCATCAAGTCTGCTGCGCCATAACGTGCCTTCGGGATAGCTGACATAGCTCACCCAGTGGCCGTCGCGGGAGAAGTCCAAATCGCCGCCAGAGATGCCGCCGAGATAGGGAATGAGTTCCCCGGATTGAGAGTCGTAGCGAACCAATTCGGCCCGCGGCTGGGCCCCGATCACAAACAACTTCTTGCCGTCCTTGCTGGGAAGGGGAGAGAGAAACTGCAAGGGTCCGGTGGTAAGTTGAACCGGAACCTGAGAAACCTTGCGCCACCATTCCGTTCGGTCGGGCATGATCCAGATATTGCTGGCGCCGTCCCGTACGCTCTCAAAAACATAGTATTTACCGTCCGGCGTCCACCGGCCGCAGCACTCGACGGGAGGATTATTCCAGCCAGGCAATAGGGGATGCATGCCGCTGCCGTCGGCGCGGGCTTCCCAGAGGGCAGCAGTGTTGTTTGGCTTCGCCACCGCGAATCGGATGCGACTCCCATCCGGCGAAAAGCTCATGCCATAAGCAGGATCTGGAGCGGTAAGAACCTTGTGCGAATTGGAGCCGTTATGGTCGGCGAGGTAGACGTCGTTGCCTTTGGAATAGAGCAATTTTCCGTCGGGCATCCACGAAGCATCCTGCGCGGACGCGTCGGCGAGAAGGCGCGGCGATCCTGCGGGCATCGGCATCGCCCACAAGTGGGCCCCCCAGGCTACCAGCAGTTCGGAGTTTTCCGACGAGACATCGGAGACTCTGGCATTTTCGAACGGCACAGCAACCGGCGCGGTTTCTCCTCCTCCGACGGATACTTGAGCAACTGTGACGCGGGAAGGAAGCGCCTCGGTGATATAGAGGCGGCTTCCATCGTTCACCAGATTCAATTTAGGGATCCCGTCGCTGGTGATCTGCTTGGATCCCAGGACTCTGGGCGGCGGGGGCGGCGCATGCATCCAAACCGCGACCCCAGCCACACACACGGCAAGCACGGGAATCGGACTCCACTTCGCCCAGCGCGCCATTCGCTTCGAGTCCGGGTGCGGAGTCGCGACGACAGCGCTCACGGCCATCTTTCCCGACTCCGTATCGCGGCGCAGCCGCTTGAGGTCGGTTTCCATATCGGCGGCGGAGCGATAGCGAAGGTCGCGATCTTTCTCCAGGGCCTTATTGATGATCCGTTCCATCTCGACCGGCAGATCTGGATTTAGCCGCACGGGCGCGGCCGGAGCTCGATTCACGATGGCCTCGCAGATCATCGCGGAAGTCTCGCCGCGGAAGGGCAAAGTTCCGGTCGCCATTTCGTACAGCACCGCGCCAAAGGAGAACAAATCCGTGCGGGCGTCAAGTTCCAGCGCGCGAACCTGCTCGGGCGACATGTAGGAAACAGTACCGACCATCGTGCCGGGGCTGGTCAGATGGTCGGCGTCCATGGAGGGGGTTTGTGTGTTGAGGGCGGCGATCTGGCTCGACGAACTGGCGATAGACGCAACCTTCGCCAAGCCGAAGTCCAGAATCTTGGCATTGCCACGCTGCGTTACCAAGATGTTGGCGGGCTTGATGTCGCGATGGACGATGCCTCTGCTGTGCGCGGCATCGAGAGCATCGGCAATCTCAATCGCTAGCGCCAAAAGAACCTCCAGGTCCAATGGCCGGCTCGCGATCCGGCGCTTCAGGGTCACTCCGTCGAGATATTCCATGGCGATGAACGCTCGGCCATTCTCCTCGCCGATGTCGTGAATCGTGCAGATGTTGGGATGGTTCAGGGCGGAGGCCGCCTGCGCCTCGCGCTGGAAGCGGGCCAGAGCCTGAGGATCAGCGGACACTTCGTCAGGCAGGAACTTGAGCGCGACGAAGCGGTGAAGGCGAGTGTCTTCGGCTTTGTACACGACACCCATGCCGCCACCGCCAAGTTTTTCGAGAATGCGGTAGTGCGAAACGGTCTGGCCAATCACAGGCCCGAATCTTACGTGGATGAAACGCTGGAGGTCAATCAAAGCCGACAATTTGTCATGTCCCAATACGAGGACAGATCCTGAGTAGAACAGCCCACATCTGAAGTATTTGCGGTTGGTCGGCAATCCGGATGTAAGGCGGTCCTTTCACCCGAGATTAGTAATGGCAAGTGGGCCAGTGTTTACTAATGACTTTCGGGAGGAGGGCTTCCCAGATCGGATCCATCTGATTAACGCCGACTTATCGGGAATTATCTGACTACCGACCAGGTTCTTGCGGTCGGAGGAATCCAATTCCAGTCGGAGCCGCTCTCACTCCGTCATCTGCTCATCGTCACCGTAGCATGGTGAAGCATCCGGAGTTCGACCAGATGGTTGCGCTTGCAGATCGGACCCCGTCATTTCCGTATATTCGATCTGCGACCCGTTGACATTCTACAGGGGAAGGCCTAATCTTCCAGTAGAATCTCTACAGGAGAGCGTCTTGAGTCCGGAACAAACCAATCTTTTGCAAGGGACGCTGGACATGGTGATCCTCAAAGCCCTGCGCTTGGGTGAAATGCATGGCCTCGGAATCTCTCGCAGGATTGAACAGATATCGCAAGGCACGTTTGTGGTGAAG
>DATMKS010000101.1:0-17258 GCA_035571045.1 Verrucomicrobiia bacterium | reverse complement strand
TGCTGCTCGTCGCCGTAGCGCTGCTGGCTTGCTACATTCCGGCGCGGCGGGCGACGAAAGTGGACCCGCTGGTTGCCTTGCGCTACGAATAGAAATTGGTTTCTGTGCGTGTCGAGCGTTTGGTTAAGGCCCTTAGCGTCTAACTCCGTCTGAGAGCTCGGAGTTTCCCGCGAAATCTCCTTTTATCAAGGCGAGTCTGCCAGGCGGGTCCCACACCTGCAGCGGAAAGCATCCTATTCCCTAAACCCGTTCAGCATCTCGAACAGCCGATCAATTTGTGAGTTGAAGCGGAATGGCATTCTTAGCGCAGCGTTTAGGGAGATCGCAGAAGTGACGAGGTTGGACGCGGGCGCGAGACGGGCGTTCTCGGAATTCCGTGTCGCTTTAGCTTGGATGATCTGCGCGCGGCGTTGCGCGCTTGGCGTGATATCTTTGCAAATCCAGGGAAGAGGCCAAGACCATGAGTGAACAGATGAGTTGGAAACAGCTTGAGGAAAAGATCGGCGCGGCGGTGAAGCTGACGCGGAGGCCGGTGGCGGTGTCGTTTTTGGATGCGGCCCCGGTGAATGTAAAGGAATTCGATGGAACCGAACCGTCGGGATGCAGTTTCTGGCGGCTGGCCGCGAACGGCGGAGTTTTCTACACCGCGCCCGAAAAGCACTTCAACTGCGCGGTGGGAGCGTACACACACAACATTGCTTTGTCGCCGGAACGAGAGAAGGAGACAGAGCAAACGCTGAAGATGATGTTTGATCTGGGTTATGTGAAGCCGGAAGAGGTACCGCAGATTCCGCGGCTGGCCAAGGCGCCAACGGCGATTCTCTACGCGCCGCTGGGGGATGCGCCCGTTCGGCCGGATGTCGTGCTGCTTGCCTGTAAGCCTGCGGGGGCGATGCTGCTGAGTGAAGCGGCGAATCGGGCGGGCGTGGGCAGTGGTGCGCCAGCACTGGGGCGGCCGACGTGTATGGCGCTGCCCGCTTCGATGCAGAAGGGGGCGATTCTCAGCTTGGGATGCATGGGGAATCGTGTTTACACGGGGCTTGGTGAGGACGAGATGTATTTTGTTTTGCGGGGAAAGGATCTTGACGCCGTCGTCGACGCGCTCACAGTGATTACCAACGCTAACGCGGCGTTGAACGAGTACGCCACCGGGCGTCGGTCACAGTTAGCGACTGCCTAGATGGAGTGGGCGGCCGGGGAAACTCGAGGAAAGAGCAAAGATAACGCGGAGGCACGGAGTTAACAGAGATGCGCGGAGAGCGTGGAAACGGGAACAGTTGAAAGGGCTGTTCGGGTCGGAACGGTTTTTAGCTGACGGCTGGGCGGCTTTGAACGCTCGATTCCCCCAACTGCTGGAGGATAGGCGTGGTCACCAGCGTGGTGATTACCGCCATGATGACGAACATCGTGAATAACACAGGGGAGAGCACGCCCAGGTCCAGGCCAACGTTGAGGACGATAAGCTCCATCAGGCCGCGCGTGTTCATTAACACGCCGAGGGATGCGGCTTCGCGCCAATCTGAGCCCGTCGATCGAGCGGCGAGAAAACTGCCTCCGAATTTGCCAAGCGAGGCCACGGCGATAATCAAAATGCACGCTAGCCAATCGCGCGTTCCATGCACCAGGCCGATCTGAGTCCGCATTCCTGTAAATACGAAAAACACGGGCAACAGGAGTACGACAACCAGATCCTCGCACTTCTCGCGGATTTGACGCGCCAACATGGAATTGTGGGGGATCACGGTTCCTAGAAGGAAAGCGCCGAAAAGCGCGTGAATGCCGATTCGTTCCGTCACCAAGGCCGAGAGAAGCAGGGCGGCGCAGACTACGGCGAACATGTCTTGCGTCGTTCGGCCTTTCGCCGTCTGCCATCTCACGAGCTGCAAAGCACCCCGCTTCGCAATCAGCAAGACGAAGAAGATGAAGCCGATCGTGGTGAACAAAGTGAAAAGAAGGCTTCCGGTTTGAGAATGGGCGACGCTGATGACGAACGCCAGCAGGCACCATGCGACGACGTCGTTGATGGCGGCGCAGGCCAGGGCAAGAACTCCTAGTCGCGTTTTTTGCATTCCGCGATCGGTGAGAATACGTGCCAGGACTGGGAACGCGGTTATGGACATCGCCACGCCGATGAAAAGAGCAAAGGTGGTGAAGGAGACAGCGCTGGCGGAATAGCGGGAATAGAGCCAGAGTGCGATAGCGGCCCCGGACAAAAAGGGCAGGATGATGCTGGCGTGGGAGATGGCGATGGCGGCGCGGGTGCGCTCTTGCAAAAGTTCCGTATCGAGCTCGAGGCCGACCAGAAACATATAGAGCACCACGCCGACCTGGGAGATCAGCGCGAGATAGGGTGCGGTATTGACGGGAAGGATTAGAGAAGCAGCCTCCGGGGCCAGCCAGCCGAGAAAGGATGGTCCCAAAAGAATTCCGGCGACCACTTCTCCCATGACTTGTGGCAGGTTCAGCCTGCGAAACAGCGCGCCGAGAATGCGGGCCACGACAATGATGACCACAAGCGCGAGCAAAACGTGGAGCAGGATCCCGGGCGCTTCGGAGGCCGGTGGTTTGACTGGTGCTTCCGTTCGCGGCGCTTGTGCGGGTACGAGCGACTGTCCCACCCACCGAATCAAAAAAAAGACGCCGATACTTGCTCCGAGGCTGGCCATGTAGGTGAGCGCGGTGCGGGATATCCGGATCATGATGGCGGGTTAAAATACGCCGCAGACTATAAGCTTGTCTACCGCGATGTGAATAGGGATGTGCAGGAACTTACTTGCCCCCCAAACTCGTCCGGCCGTCGAAGCGATCTAGAATCCGTTTGAGGGCATTGCTCTGGTTCAAGCGCGGCCGGTTCGCCACGAGGAATCGAAGGCCGCAGGGCAAGGCCGTCTCGATATCCGCGAGAAACACTTCTTCCAGCTGATTCTGGCTGCGCGCGGTCTTTTCCTGCCACGGATATTGGAAAGTGTAAACCGCCAGCGGCAAGGCCCGGCCTTGAAAAGGGACTCCTGCGAACAAAGCTTGTGTAGCACCCGCTTTGGTTTGGTCGAGCAGAATCGGCCAAAGTCCCCGACCACGGGAACCAAATATGAGCCGCGCCAATCCGTCGGTGACGCTACGCGGGTCCAGGCGAGGATTGCGCAGGAAGCGGTGCAAACGCTTCTCGCGCGCATGCGGGGTACCGGCCGTCGGCAGCACCCGAAACAGTGCCGCCAGGGAGAGTTGGCCGTGCCCGCTGCGTACCGCTCCGAGCACGCGCAGAAAGGCCACGGTCAAAACCGCTAGGTTCTTTTGCACGGGACGGCACAGAGCAGAGAAAGCCTTGCCTACCGCCGCATCCAGCAGCGCCAGTAGAGGACCCTCTTGGCCCTCAACGCTTGCTGGTCTTCGACTGCTTGAGAGCAAGGAGGTAGCGATGCCCGGCCTCATAGAGCAGTTCTTGAAGTCGTCGGCCGTTCTCTAAAGCCTTGCGAACTTCCGGCGCCAAACGATCGGGAACATAGCGGGCAAAGCGGCGGCCCTGGTGGCGACCATAAAGGACGTAGCTGACATGTTGCTCCCCGGTCTGGCAAGCCTGGCAGTGCGGTCGTATGCAGGGGCTCCGCCGTAGGCTGAGAGAACCCAGAGCCACCGGCCACAAGGGTGCGAGTTGCTCGCGAAACCAGCGCTCCAGCTCGCTCACTCCATCAGCTTTAGCTCTCATATCGTATGTGTGCCATATAACACACATGCATTGCAAGGATTTTCTTCCAGACCGGTGTTGTTTAACCTCAACACAAAGCGGCAGGCTACATCCACTCAGCGGCAACTAAAAACTGGGGGTGGGCAAGGCAGGGAATCGCGTTGACAGGATGCGGCCTGTACTCTAAGATTAGCGTTTGTCTCTATAGGGAAAGGTGTGGCTGACGGCAATGAGGACGTACGTAGCTAAGGGAGAAGAAGCGGAAGCGCTGAAAGTGGGCGCTAACTGGTTTGTAGTGGATGCTACCGACCAGGTTCTGGGGCGTCTGGCGACAAAGATCGCGCGGATGCTGATGGGGAAAGATAAGCCGAGTTTCACGCCCTATCTGGATTCAGGGGATCACGTTGTAGTGATCAATGCGAACAAGGTTCGCATGACCGGGAACAAAGTCGAACAGAAGATTTATTACTCGCATAGCGGGTATCCGGGCGGGTTGAAAGCGGTTCCTGCGAAGCGGGTGCGCGAGACGAAGCCGGAATGGATGATTCGCGAGGCGGTTCTGGGAATGTTGCCCAAGAACAAGCTGCGGGCTCGACGAGCGAAGAAATTGCGGGTTTACCGGGATGCGGCGGGTTTGGCGCGGCATGCCGGGCAGAAGCCGCAGGCGGTTGGGGCTTGGTAGTAGCAGAGAGCACAGACTAAAGTCTGTGCCACTGGATTCTGCACGTTGCTGTTCCTTGAAAAGCGTGGCCGCGTAGTGGTCACCTCTAAGTGGTGCCTTAGGCAGGGAGCAAAACCGTCGTGGAGTTAAGTGGTTCCGGGTGTCTGGAACCAGGTTATTTTAGGAGGAACGTTGAGTTCTACTGGTACGCCCATTGCGGGCACACAAACTTGGTTTCTTGGAACGGGCCGGCGTAAAGAATCGGTGGCTCGAGTTTTTTTGCGCGCGGGCAGCGGCAAGTTTACGATCAACGGGCGCGAGGTGGCGAATTATTTTCCGAATCATGCTTGGAAGCATGATGCTACGGAGCCGCTGAAGTTTACGAGTTTGGTAGATCAGGTAGACGTCAAAGTGACTGCCCATGGCGGCGGTGTTGGCGGGCAGGCTGGAGCGGTGCGGATGGGGTTGTCGCGTGCGATCTCGCGGTATAACCCGGAACTGCGGCCGGCTTTGCGGAAGAATGGGTTTTTGACGCGCGACTCCCGTATGAAGGAACGGAAGAAGTACGGGCAGAAGGGCGCGCGCAAGAGATTCCAGTTCACCAAACGTTAAAGAAGTATTTGGTGACTGGTGACTAGTCACTGGTGAAAAGCCGGGAAGCTAGTTGCACCGAGCTCCGGAGGGAATGCGCGAGCAAACCCTTCGAGATCACGGCCGGCAAGGAGCCGGCAATGGGTTGTTCTGTGGCGTCCTGCTTTGTGGTGAAGCGGGAGGAGCAAGCCCCTCCCCTAGAGATTTAAGAGACCACCAAAAACAGGGACGGCACCGCAAACAGCTATCCTAATAGGAGGAAACTTGGCAGTAGAAATTACGATGAAAGAATTGCTGGAGGCTGGAGTTCACTTCGGCCACCAAACGCGGCGTTGGAATCCGAAGATGAAGGAATATATTTTCGGAGAGCGCAACGGGATACACATTATTGACCTGCAGAAGACTCTCAAGATGTTCCGCGAGGCTAGCCGGTTCGTTAGCGATCTTTCGGCGCAGGGAAAAGCGGTCTTGTTCGTGGGTACCAAGCGGCAGGCGCAGGAAGCTGTGGCCGAGGAATCGAAGCGCTGCGGCGCATTCTTCGTGAACCACCGCTGGCTAGGCGGAACTTTAACGAATTGGGCGACTTTGCAAAAGTCGATCAAGCGGCTGAAGCTGCTGAAGGCCATGACGGAAGATGGCCGAATCAACGAGCTTTCGAAGAAAGAAAAAGCGCGGCTGGGCCGCGAAATGAAGCACCTGAACCAGAACCTCGAAGGCATCGAGAATATGTCGCAGCTGCCGGACGCTATGTTTGTGATCGATTCGAATGCCGAAGAAATTGCCGTAAAGGAAGCTCGGCGCATGGGCGTACCGGTGGTTTCCGTTGTGGATACGAATTGCGATCCAGACGTGGTGGACTGGATTATTCCTGGCAACGACGACGCTTTGCGCGCGATCCGGTTGTTTACCACAAAGATTGCGGATTCGGTGCTCGAAGGGCACACGGCTTACCAGCAATCGCAGGTGGCGGAGCAAAAATCGGCGGAAGATCAGGCGATTGTGGATGGCGTCGAGTACGTGGATACCAGCGCGTACGAGCAGTACGAGAAGCAGGAAGGCGACTTCGTGGAGGGAGCGGTTGTTGAAGCTCCGCCGGATGCGCCTGTTGAGCCCGCTGAGGCCGCCGAAGCAACGGTGCCGCCGGACGCGGAATCACGTTAGACAAATTGCGCGGGTAGGAGATCCAAGAGGCCCGCGCCGAGCGACTCGGTGCGGGCCGTTTTGTAAGTGAAGACACTAAATAAGAAATTGCCAATCGGCGAAGAGAAAAAGGATGAGTACACAACAGCCAGCTATGCAGATTCCAGCACATCTTGTGAAAGAGCTGCGCGAACGGACCGGGGCGGGTTTCAGCGATTGCCGCGCGGCGCTCGTGGAAGCCAACGGGAACATCGATAAGGCCATCGAGATTTTGCGGAAAAAGGGTCAGGCGGCAGCGGCTAAGAAATCGCAGCGCGAGGCCAGCGAAGGGCTCGTGGGGAGCTATATCCACGCGGGCGGGAAAATTGGTGTGCTCGTGGAGATTAACTGCGAGTCGGACTTTGTGGCTCGCACGGAAGCCTTTCAGCAGCTTTGTCACGACATCGCGATGCACATTGCCGCGCTCGATCCGCGGTACGTGCGGCGTGAAGAAGTGACGCCCGAGATGCTCGCGGCGGAGCGCGATATTTACCGCGCGCAGGCGCTGGCCACCGGTAAGCCGGAAGCCGTCGTCGAAAAGATTACGACCGGCAAGATGGAGAAGTTTTACGAGGAGAACTGCTTGTACGAGCAACACTACATCAAGGACGAGAGCGTGACGATCGGCGAGATGATTACCCAGGCGATCGCGAAGCTCGGTGAGAATATTTCCATCCGGCGGTTCGTACGCTTCAAGGTGGGCGAGATTGGCGGGCCGGGCGGAGGGGGACCAGAAACGGCGCCAACACCGGTACCTGTCAGCGCGTAACGCAAATCTCCACAACGGCATTCCAGAGCGTTCCGGCCAAGCCGGGACGCTCTTATTTTTTGTTGGTGCGCTCTCGCGAATAAATCATTCTTGCCGAGTCTTGTTTGACTGAAGGCGAAGGCAACTACTTCCTGGCACGTACTGCGGGCGTGATCGCCGCCAGCGGAATCCCGATGGTGCCGCAGTTGCCTGAATTGAGGTCGTAAATACCCGTCCGCAGATATACGTCGCCGGGAGGGACATCGATTTCTTCGTGGATTTGCAGACCGACGGTTTGTGTCGCCGCGTAGGCCTTGGGATCCATCGCTAGTTTGCTGCTTCGCTTCAAAATGTTGAGAATTTTTCCATCGTGGTCGAACGCGATGAGCATTACCTCGATGTGGCCGTGGCGGACGCCATCGGGAGTCTGGTTCATCGCGATGTCCGGCAGGGAGACGGCGAATTCGGCCTCGTACCGGGTTAAAGGAGGTTTCAGGTCCTTGTTGCTGCCGGCGAGAGCTGCGTTAGGCGGCGGTTGAGGAGTCTTTGGAGCAACTTGAACCTTGTAAAGAATCTGGTCAAAGGTGGGCATCCCGAGGCCGATCAGGGGCAAGAGAGGATCGTCAGCTTCTTCGCTGGCGTTAGCCTCGGAGCGGGGTTTGTCCGCATAGTAGCCACGGCGATAGGAAAGCTTGTAACCGCCGCTCGAGAGGCTAACCTGGATGCGGCGAAATTTGCCGTCGTATATGTTGTTGCTTGGGGAGTAGGCCAGGGTGTAGTAGAGCGAGCCGATATTGACGGCGTCTTTCACAGCATCGTCCAGGGCATTCGTGTTGTAGAAAGCGCGGCCGCCGGTATCCTTGGCGATTTCCTCCATGGAGATCTGGTTGGAGCTGAGCATGGACTCCAACTCCTGCCGCGTCCCGGCAAGTTTGCTCACGTCAAAAGTAGGATCACCGAGTATGCCGAGAGCGGAAACCGGATAGATGGCAATCTGCGCGGCCGTAAGCATGTCCGAAGTCTGCTGAACATGTTCCTGATGTTTGGGCGCGTGAGCTTTGCTGTCCGGCAGAAAACTGATGGGGAAATTGTCCGAGAACCAGATCACGTTCTTGCGAGCAGGGATTCCCGAGAGATAGCGGGCGAGGTGCTGGAAGGCTTCTAGGGTGAGGTCGATGCGGGAGACGGTGAGAGCGGAGGCCTCATCCGCCTGGAACTGCTGTACGGATTCGATGGCCAGGGGCGAGGCCTGGCTCTGGCGCATCTGATGAAGGACCATATTTTCGCTGGCCTGTTGCGATGGCGTGCGGAGCGCGGGCGACACCTGAGGATTGACACCAAGAATTTTGTCGTCCAACGCGGCAGAAAGGCCGGCAAAATCGGTGGTAAACCCGCGAACCATGCGGAGCTGCGAACCGAGCGCAAAGATGGCCAAGCGCGTGCCCGGCTGGACGTTGTTCAGATACTTGATCACTTGCTGCCGAGCGAAGGACTGGTCCGACGGTTGCGTATTCAACAAGTCCAGTAAAAGGACATTGACGGAGTCTGGGGACCTGGTCGTCGGAAAGTTAGTGAAGACGTTGGGCGGCATTTTCGGGAGTTTGATTTGAACAGGCTGCCCGCTTTTGTGTTCTTCGAAGGACGACACACTTTGGGGCACGCCCTCTTCCGAGACCTGGAAATCCTCTCTGGTCAGTCCGCGGACGGCCTCGCCTTTGTCGTTGGTCACGACCAAGTCTACGAGAACGACGCGGGTTTCGACTTTTATCGTGGGTGCACCGCTGGAAGGACTAGGTGCGGGAGTCTGAGAGTGAAGCGGGTTTATGGCCAACGCTGCAGCCAGAGTCCAGCCTAAGTAGGAGATTCGCCGGCATCTCATTGCGCGCCCTAAGCGGTACCTTGTCAAAGTCAATTGGCCGCCTCCCATGAAACGGCTGAAACAGTTTTGGCGTTACGTGCGGGCCGGCGTCGTACCCTCTGTCCCGATGAGCAGCAGCGCCATACTGTTGTATCGCGTTGAAAATGCGGGAGTCCAGCTAAGTGTGCGGCAAATGGCATAGTTTGTTACAATTCCGAGACTTTTAGAGGGCACTGACCGGAGCGAAATGGCCGCACAGAAAAAAGCTGCGAAGAAAACCGCAAAGAAAACGCCGAGAAATGCGCAGTTAGCTTACCGGCGCATATTGCTGAAGTTATCAGGAGAATCGCTGCAAGGGCCGCAGGGATTCGGGATTCACGGCGAGACGATTCAGGCGATTGCGCAGGAATTGAAAGAGGTGCATGCGCTGGGGATCGAAATTGCCATTATGGTCGGCGGGGGAAACATTTTTCGCGGGGCGCGGCAAAAGGGATTTGAGATTGACCGCGCGACGGGCGACTACATGGGGATGCTGGCGACGGTGATCAACGCGCTGGCGTTGCAGGACGCGCTCGAGAAACTCGGCGTGTTTACCCGGGTACTGAGCGCGATTGAGATGAATCAAGTTTCAGAGCCGTTTATCCGGCGGCGGGCGATGCGGCATTTGGAGAAACAGCGCGTGGTGATTTTTGCGGCGGGGACCGGGAACCCTTATTTTTCCACTGACACGGCGGCGGCGCTTCGCGCGATGGAGATCAAGGCGGATGTAATTCTGAAGGCCACGCGCGTCGATGGGATTTTTGACGCCGATCCGGAGAAAGTTTCCGGCGCGAAGTTTTTCGCGGCGATCACCTACCGCGACGTGTTAAACCAGAATTTGAAGGTGATGGACGCGACGGCGATTTCGCTGTGCATGGACAATGGGATGCCGATCGTGGTTTTCAATATGAACCAGCATGGGAACATCAAGCGCGTGGTGTTGGGTGAGCGCGTGGGATCAAAGGTGACACCAGCCTGAGTTTCGGGCGGGGTCTGCCTCTTCTATTCACTGCCAAATGAAACTGGGAATGCAGATAGGAAAAATTCGAAGCGAGGTAATTGAGCTGAGGGCGCTATGACGACTTTTGAGAACACACCGCAAGCACTGGCTGCCGCAAGGACGCGCATGGAGAAGGCGGTGGACGATTTCCGCAAGGAACTGGCGACGATTCGCACTGGCCGGGCGAATGCTACGCTTCTCGACAACGTGCGCGTGGATTATCACGGAACGCCGATGCCGGTGAACCAGCTGGGCACGATGACGGTGCCGGACCCGACCATGATCGTGATTGCGCCATGGGATCCGAGCGCGGTGGCTTTGATTGACAAGGCCATTCGGTCGGCGGAGCTGGGTTTGAATCCCACGAATGACGGCAAAGTCGTGCGCGTGCCGATTCCGTCGCTGACCGAGGAGCGGCGAAAGGATTTGGTGAAGCAGTTGCACAAGGTGCTGGAAAATCACCGGACGGCGGTGCGGAATATCCGGCGGGATTTGAAGGAAGTGATTGAAAAGCTTGAGAAGGATAAGAAAATCAGCGAAGACGATAAGAAGCGGTCCTTGGATGAGTTGGAAAAGCTTTCGCATGCGGAGACGAAGAAGATTGAGGATTTGAGCGCTGCGAAAGAAAAAGAAGTGATGCAAATTAAGTGAGAAAAATAAAGGCGTAGTGACGCAAAGATCCCAGCCTTCGCCGCCCCCAAATCAGCTTGTCTGAATACGTTCAGCGTTGAATTTCGATCAACAGCACCCACGCGTCGAAAATTCCTGCGGCGCCGGCTACGGCAACGAAGAAATCGGCCGAGCCTCGCAGGGCGTCAGGAGTCGTCACGGTTTTTAGGGCTTTGCGGCATCGACAACGGTGCGTTCCATGGTGAAGACCTGCGATTCGTCGTTTTGAATGGCGCGCAGGAAGGCAATGTAGTCGGCGGCGCGGTCAGCGGGAATTTCTTTCAATATGAAATTTAAGTGGCGGGATGCGGTGAGCGTAGCGTCTTTCGCGGAATATTGCGACGTATAGATGGCGAAGTCGCGCTGGAGCGATGTGCCTGTGGGAACGTGCGCGGTTGTTCCGGCGGGGAGACGAACCGTTGCGCTGACTGCGACGTCAAGCGGAGTGCCCAGGTCGATGGGCGTCGCGGCCGCGCCGGGTGTGGGCTTTGCCGGAGGATCCGGAAGTCCCAGCAAAGGCAGAAGCGCCGGGACGCGCAGCGGTTTCTTCGACCAGTCTGCGAATTTCGGCTGTGTGATTTCGTATTCCACGGTGAAGGGATCGTGCGTCGAGTAGGGATCGGAAGTGGTTACGTCACTCACTTTTCCGCGAAAGCCATCGGAGAGCGCGAGGAGCTGCGCGACCTCGTTCCATTTTTCCTTGGGCGACTGATGAAAGGCCACGCGGAGGAGCAGCTCGTTGTCGCCGCGCATCACGTAGCGTGCTTTGGCGGTGAGCTTGCCGTCGGCATCGAGCGCGGCGTCGATGGATACTTTTTGTGTCGAGGGGAAAGGTAGTTCGGGCTCGATCGGCAGAATCATGGAGAAAGCGGGGCTGTCGGTGAGAGGGCCATCATCGATGCCGAGCAGGAGCGCAGAAGCATTGCGGTAGGAGGCGGGAAGAGCTCCGAAGGGTGCCACTTCGAGGGCGGGGTCGAGCCAGCAATTGCAGGCCGAGCCGACAAGCAAATGGGTGAAGGCCGAGGGCTCAGCCATCAGGGCGGTGATTTTTTTTGCCGGGCCGATCAGGGCGGCATGTGCATCGAGACCGGCAGCTTTGGTGAGCGCCTCGAACAGAAAAAATTTGTCCTCCTGCGTTGCGTAGCCGCTAGAGATGATTTCCTCGAGACGGCGCGGGCGAAATCCGGTTGCGCCAAGAGGTAAGTCGACCGTTCTGATTTTTTGGGAGACGAAGTCGTAGATACGCTCGATTTTCGCGGTGGGTTTGTCGACCGTGGCAGTAAGTTGTTGGGCGAGCATGAGGACTTCGTCGGGCAGCTGTAGAGGCAAGGCAAGAGCGTGGAAAAGCTGGTAGGAAAGGTCCGGCCAGCGCGAGTTTTTCCCGATCTCGATATCGGGGACCTCTTCTAGCGCGGCTTCGTCTTTGCTGGGGGCGGGTTCGGCGCTGAAGTGCCAAGCGTAGGCAACCTGAGCGTTTTCGGCATCGCCGGAATTTTCGATGGAGACCTGCGATGCAGAAGGCTTCAGTAAGAGTTGAAGTTTGCCTGGCTCGAAGGGAGGAAGGGGCTCACCTGGTGGGACAGCTGCGGTTGGCAGTGAAACGGCGGGCGTCGTCGCTTTTTTCTGTCTGGACGGAAGCGGCTTCAGGAGTGCCGGATCGATACCTGCGTTGAGATCAGGCGGGCTGCAAAGGCCGCAGCCGGGTTCAGGATAAAGGCGCCACTCGAGTTGTTTTTCGATGGTTTCGTTTTTAACAACGATGATCGGCGTTTTTGCGAGAGCTGGCGCCGGCAAGGTGACTTGAAACATCTCTTTCGAGACGACGCCGGTGCGGTCGAAAGTATGGTCGAGCCAAATGTCGGGGGCGAGAGGGTGATGCGTTGTCGTGGTGATGACGCGGTATTCCAGGGAGTCGCCGGGTTCGAGGCCGAGGATGCGTACGGATTTGACGCGGACGTCTTGGTAGGCGGGAGCGCTGGCTACGGCTGGGTTGGGGGTGTCGGTGATCGCGCTGGGGAGAACGTCCACCGTGCCGCCGCTCGGGTGGGTGATGCGGACGAGCGGAATCTCGATTTGTTCGAAGGCGCGGTTGAAGTCGAAATTGAGGCGCGCGAATTGGCGGACACCGAGTTCGTCGTTGATTTTGACCAAGGCGTGTACTTCTTTGCGGCTGTCGCCGCTGGTTTCGAAGCGGACGCGGGTTTCGAGGAGTTCGATTTCGGCGGGGAGTTTGGGCGAGGCATTGGGCACCGGCTTTTCCCTGGGTTTCTCTTGCAATTTCTCGGAGGTTTTTTCGGCGGGCTTTTGCGCCGCAGTTTGTGCAGGCAGTGGGTTTGCGGCGCTTGCGCCGAGAAAAAAGATTGCGGCCGCAACCGGCACCGCGGATAGAAAAAAACGAGTAGCTTTCACGATAGCCTCGCAGGCAGTTTAGGGCGAGAGGCGAAGGCGCGTAAAGCGGGCGCTTGCGTGGCGTTGCGCGGTGTACACGAGCGGGAAACGGATTCGAGAGTTAGCCGTCTGAGGTCATGGTAGAGTTTTGTGCGCAGCATTTTGCGAAGCGCAGGGAGAAAAGGGAATGCGAAAGATTCTCTGGGGGATTGCACTGATAGCGCTGGCGGCTGCGCTAGGCGCCAGCGCCCAAAACAAGTTCGCGGCAAAAGGCCCCGATGAGGACGGTACGAAGCCCGCTCTCGTGAAAATTACCGGCGAGGGGCTGCTCGATTCGCATGCATTTCAGTACTTGACGGAATTGAGCGACGACATTGGTCCGCGCTTGAGTGGGTCGCCGCAGGCACAGAGGGCGGTCGAATGGGGCGTTCTGAAGATGAAGGCCGTGGGGCTCGAGAACGTGCACGCGGAAAAATGGAAGTTGTGGCGCGGCTGGACGCGAGGCTCAGCGCAGGCTGAGTTGCTGACGCCGATTCGCCGGCCGCTGCACGTCGATGCGATGGGCTGGACGGGTTCGACGCCGGCAGGAGGCGTGGACGGCGAACTGGTGGCGGTGAACCTGTTTGATCTCGACAAAGAAATAAAAAACATCTCCCGGTTGATTGGCAAAGTGCCGTTGATTGTGATGCGAGGCGAGCCGAGCAAGAGTTCCATGCAGCTGTTTGCACAATTTGGGGATTTTTTGAGGGCGGCGGGTAAAGCCGGAGTTATCGCCGTGATTGGAGGGCAAGGCGGCGGCCGGGCCGAGGGAATGAATCTTACGCACACCGGGATTTTAGGATTCGATGCGGACTTCACGATTCCCGCGGTGTCGATGACCGCTGAAGATCAAGGGCAACTGGAACGCTACATTGCGCGCGGGTTGACGCCGCGAGTGCACTTCAACGTGCAGAATACTTTTTCGAACGGCCCGGTGGAGAGCGCGAACGTGGTTGGGGAAATTCGGGGGCGCGAAAATCCGGAGCAGATCTTGGTGGTGGGCGGGCATTTGGATTCGTGGGACCTCTCCGAGGGAGCTACCGACAACGGGATGGGCTCGAGCTGCACTCTTGGAGCGGCCGACGCAATTTTGCGTAGCGGCATGAAGCCTCGCCGCACTATCCGGTTCGTCCTGTTCACAGGAGAAGAACAAGGGGTCGATGGATCGTTCGCCTACGTGAAGCAACATCAAGCGGAAATGGCCAATCATCTGGGGAGCTTGATTCTGGATAATGGGCAGGGTCCGGTGAGGGCCTTTCAATTGGGAGGCCGCGATGACTTGGTGGAATCGTTCAAACCGTTTGCCGCAACTCTCGCGGATATTCGCGAAGTGAAAGTGGACGACAAGGTGGAGGATGGAACGGACACGTTACCTTTCTCGATGGCGGGATTGCCGGGGATCAATATGGACCAGGATTCGCCGGAATATAAATATACGCATCACTCGGCGGCCGATGCCCTGGAGGCGGTGAAACCGGACGTACTGGCACAGGACGCAACGTTGATGGCGCTGGCGGCTTACTGGATCGCGGACCGGCCGGAGCGACTCGCGTCGCCATGGCCTGCCGAGAGAACCGTTAAGATGTTGGTGGCGCAGCATGAGGATGACATGCTGAAGGCGTTTGGGTTGTGGCCGAAAGCCTTCGCCGACATTGAGAATAGGTCCGGACCGCCCAATTAAGCGTATTGGTATCAATAACTTAAGAGAATCCTGGGGGCGGTGCCTTGGGGCTGAGTGTCTGAAGGGGGCCGGCTGCCACTGCCGAGAGTCTCGGACGCGGGGCAGGCAATCTGTAGGGAGACCGCCAAGTGCTTGATTTCCACAGACATTCGGCTTAGGGCTGTGAAAGAGATTTGACAGAGCACGTTGTTTTCCTTATACTCTACGTTTTGTCGGGGGTGTTTCTACCCTGACGAGGGCGACCGCTCTGCGGTCGAGTGGGTTGGAAGGGAATTATCTTCGGTCCCGGAACAAAGTAAGACGGAATGGGATTGAAGAGCGGCCGGAATGGGACGCCTGTCCCGCAAAGCCGAGTAAGCCTCTCCGAACTGAAGCCAAGAGAAGAGTTCTGCCTCTTGGAGTGCGTACGGAGTTTCTTGCTGGTTGTTTCTCCGGATTCGCAGTAGACCTTTCAGCACTGATGTGTGCTCTCGCGCATTTTTGTTTGCGCGCCTTGCGAGAGCCACGGGAAATTTTGTGCGCCGGTGATGACCGTTGTGTGTGGTTACACCTAGAAGTTGACCGCTGCGCGGTCACAGATAAAGAGGACGACTGTGCCGACGTTTTCGCAACTCGTACGAATGGGACGTGAGAAGGTTCTGGTCAAGACGAAGTCGCCTGCGTTGGCAGGCTGCCCGGAAAAGCGCGGCGTGTGCATTCGCGTGTACACACAGACGCCGAAGAAACCGAACTCCGCATTGCGCAAGGTGGCGCGCGTGCGGCTGACGAACTCCGTCGAAGTGACGACGTACATTCCTGGCATCGGCCACAACTTGCAGGAGCACTCGATCGTGCTCGTGCGCGGCGGGCGTGTTAAGGATCTGCCGGGAGTGCGGTATCACATCGTGCGCGGAACTTTGGACGCGGCCGGCGTGGAGAATCGCAAGCAGGGGCGGTCGAAGTACGGAGCGAAGCGGCCTAAGGCTGCGGCGGCAAAGTAAGAAATAAAAAAGCAATGAATTAAAGATGTAGAGAAGAACGGAAAGAGAATCGACGAGATTCAGGAGCGATAAAGAGCAATGCCACGCAAAGGACTTGTTTTCCGGCGTTCACAAGCGACCGACCCGGTCTATGCCAGCGACATCGTGGAGAAATTTATCTGCTCGATGATGTGGGAAGGCAAGAAGTCGACGGCGCAGCGCGTGTTTTACGGTGCGATGGACCAGGTTGCCAAGAAGACGAACGACGACGCCTTGAAAATTTTCAAGAAGGCTATCGAGAACGTGAAGCCGACTTTGGAAGTGAAGACGCGGCGCGTCGGCGGCGCGAACTATCAGGTTCCCGTGGAAGTGAATCCGTTCCGGCGGCAGTCGCTGGCGATTCGTTGGCTCTTGCAGTATTCGCGCGAGCGGGCGGGCAAGACGATGATCGACAAGCTCGCGGATGAGTTGATTGACGCGGCCAATGCGCGCGGCGGCGCCATCAAGAAGAAGGAAGACGTCCATCGCATGGCGGAAGCGAACAAAGCGTTCGCGCACTATCGCTGGTAGGTAGGCGCTGGTAAGAGAATCGGCAAGGACGAAAGAAAAGAAATTGTAATGGCTACCGAAACCAAAGGGGCGGCGCAGCAGATCATGGGACGGGCTTTCAAACTCGAAGACACGCGGAACATCGGGATCATGGCGCACATTGACGCCGGTAAGACGACGTCGACAGAGCGCATCCTGTTCTATACCGGCGTGACCTACAAGATCGGTTCCGTGGATGAAGGCACTGCGACCATGGACTGGATGGAGCAGGAGCGCGAGCGCGGCATCACGATTACCAGCGCTGCGACGACCGCTTCGTGGGATCGCTTTGGTAAGAAATACCGCGTCAACATTATCGATACACCAGGCCACGTGGATTTTACTGTTGAAGTAGAGCGCTCGCTGCGCGTTTTGGATGGTGCGGTTTGCGTGTTTGATTCGGTCGCCGGCGTGCAGCCGCAGTCGGAAACGGTTTGGCGTCAGGCGGACAAATATCGCGTCCCGCGCATTTGTTTTGTCAACAAGATGGACCGTACCGGCGCCGATTTTGACCACGTCATCCGCACGATTCGCCAGCGCCTCGGTGCCCACCCCGTTCCCCTGCAGTTTCCTCTCGGACGCGAAGAGAATTTCATCGGCATCATCGATTTTATCGAAGAAAAGGTCATCGTCTGGCTCGAGGAAACACTCGGCGCGAAATTTGAAATTTTTGAAGTTGCGAAGCTTTGGGACAAAGCGTTCGTGGATTCGCGGCCGGATGTGGCCGCGGCGTTGAAAGGCTCGGCTATCGACAAAGCGTTCTACGACGAACATCGCAACAAGATGGTTGATTACATTGCCGAGCACGACGATGAAGTGATCGACAAGTATTTGACCGAAGGTACGCTGTCCGTCGAAGAGATGCGCAAGTCGGTTCGCAAATCGACGCTTCTCCTGAAGATCGTTCCGGTGCTGGCTGGCTCGGCTTTCAAGAACAAGGGCATTCAGCCGCTGCTCGATGCGGTCGTCGATTACTTGCCTTCCCCGGTAGATGTGCCGCCCCTCGAGGGCGTGAATCCTGAGAACGACGAAGTGGTGTTGCGTCGCGCTGCGGATGACGCGCCGTTTTCTGCGCTGGCTTTCAAGATTATGTCCGACCCGTTCGTCGGACACGTCACCTACATTCGCGTCTATTCCGGCGTGCTGCAATCGGGCAGCTACGTTTACAATCCCGGG
>DATMKS010000100.1:0-63191 GCA_035571045.1 Verrucomicrobiia bacterium | reverse complement strand
CAAACCGTGAACGGGCTGCAATACCGAAGGAAGAGTTCCGTCAGAAAATGGGCCCCGCTCGCTGCACTCAGCGCTCGAGCAAAAACCCGCCCTCACTCCAGGTTCCTTTCACTGGCCTCCTTAATACTTCCGAAATCGCTGCACAGCATCCAGCCCGTTCGACAAAATTGCGCGTCCCGTGTAAAATTCTTTGATCCTCTGCGCGCCGCTAGCTCAATTGGTAGAGCAATGGACTCTTAATCCATAGGTTGTAGGTTCGATTCCTACGCGGCGCACCATTTTTTTCAGCGCAAGGAAATTACCGCTTATTCCTACTGGGGCGGAAAATGCACCGTGAGGTTGGCATTCACAGCATTCGGCTTGCCGTTGCAGGTTGCCGGTGTGAAAACCCATCCGGAGACGATTTGAACTGCCTGCTGTTCCAGGTCAGGTCTTCCAGCTGGGAGCACGGAAGTTTCGCGAACGCGGCCATCCGTCCCGATAACGCCTTGTACCTTGACGTCATACCAGGGACCAGGGCCTGCTGACGCGGGCTGCGGCGTGGATTGCGCGATAGCGCGCCGAGCTTCTCTGCATCTGGTCAGCATGGTGGCATCCGGTGGCGTAAGTGCCGCCCAATCAATAGGCCCATCGATAACGCTGAATTTCTGGTCGACTTCCATGCGCAGCTTCCCGTCAATGTAATGACGAATGTGCGCGGGCAGCCAGATGCCTTCGAACGACGAATACTCCGAGTTTTCAATAACCTCTCCACCCACGCTCCAGCGAACAAGGGTGCCAAGCTCGTCATCCACGCAGATTTCATTGGATTGGTGAGTCCTGCCGTTCACGGTCTCAAATTGGATGCACTTCGCAGGACGGCCAAACAGTGTGGCGGGCCTTATCGAGTCAATCGTATCCGACTGATCGAAACGCCCGATATGCAGTGGGATCAAATGGTCTACTTCGGAGAGTTCCGGCGGGTAAGCCTGGTAGGTATTCTGAAGCATTTTGCCTTGGTAAGAGAGGCGAATGCCGTGGTAATCGCCAAAATTGAATTCGTCTCGGTCGCCATCATTGCCGTAAATGGCGTTGAACTGGCCTTCTTTCGTTGTTCCGTCAAGGCCGTAAGCTCGAAACGTCGCCTCGTGCTTGTGGTTGGGCATGTTCTTCGATGGAAGACTAACGGCATTCGCGCGCTCGAGGAGTTGCACCGCTTCGACGCGCGTGGGCATGTCTTGCGCGGATTGCCGAACGCTGCACAAGAGCAGCAGAACTAACAAAATTCCAATTGGGAGGAGAAACTTCGGCATGGCCCCTCCTGCAGGAGAGAGTGAGGCCAGTGTACTCCCAAAGTAAGTAATCCGCTAAGTCTTGAATTGGAGCGACACGACCGTACAGGGAGCCGCCTCGAATCGTTCGCTTAGCCGGCGCTAACCCTTGGCGGCCCAGCGTTACGCTGGATTCGCGCGCAACTACGCGCCATAATTGCAACGAATGTTTCTTGCAGAAAAGACTCCGGGATGCGAATCGTTGTGGTAACTTCGTTCGTCCAAAAGGCAAGCAGGAGATGACGGTCATAGTGTGTTCTGAATGTGGGCAGGGAAGTGTGTTCAAACGCACGCGGACGGATAGTTCTCCAAGCAACTCTATGAAAAGGTTCCAATATTTGGCCGGTGCAGCTGCCTTCGCCGCAATTCTCGCGGGCGGCTGCTCGAAGTCTGTTTCCAGCAGCTCGCTTGGCGACGCCGCTCACCCCACGCCCGTTCATGTTTATACCGTCGCGCAGGAAGTTGCCCAGCGACGCGTGCAGGCCGCCGGCTCGCTTTTCGCCCTCGAGGAAAGCGTCTTAAGCGCGCAGGTAGAAGGCCGGGTTTCCGAAGTTCTCGCCGACGTCGGCGACAACGTAAAAGAGGGCCAGCCGCTCATCCTCATCGATCCGCAAGAGCTGCAATATGAAGTGGACCGCCAGCGTGGCCTGGTGACCCAAGTGCGCGCGCAACTCGGCATCGGCCCGAACGATCCGCCTCCCTCCGATCCGAAAAAAATCGCCTCCATCCAGCGCGCCGCAGCCGATCTCTTCGACGCCGAGCGCAAATACGCTCGCGCCCAAGAAATGTTCAAGGGCAACCTCATTTCGCAGCAACAATTAGACGAAGCCGCCAGCCGCTTTCAAAGCACCCAAGCTGGTTACACCGTCGCGCTGCAGGAAGTCGACCGCCTCAAGGCTCTCCTCGTCTCCAGCGAAGCCAGCGAGAACTTAGCCGAGAAGAAACTGAGAGACGCTACCATCCGCGCTCCCTTCCCCGGCTCGATCAAAACGCGCGACGTCCACCCTGGCGAATATCTTCGGGTGCAGGGCCCGGTGATGGTACTCGTTCGAACCGACACTCTTCGCGCCCGCCTCGCCGTTCCCGAACGCTGGGCAGGCTCGGTGAAAGACGGCGCCAACGTGGATCTACAAGTCGAGGCCTTCCCCGGCGAAACGTTTCACGGGCGCGTCTCGCGCATCAATCCCTCCGTAGCGCAGGATTCGCGCACCTTCGAAGCCGAAGCTCTCCTCGCCAACGCTGACGGCCGCCTGAAACCAGGCTTCTTCGTGCAAGCCTCCATTCCCAGCGAGAAAGAAGAAAGAACTATCTTCCTGCCTGAGGGTGCTGTGAACTACCGCTATGGTGTCTACAAAGTCTTTCTTTTAAACGGCAATCACGTTTCCGAGCACCAGATTCGTCCCGCTGGCCAGACCGATGACCAGCGCGGAAAGCGTTTTGAAGTAGCCGAGGGCTTAAAGCCCGGCGACCGCGTAGCCGTAGCCATCTCCGGCGATTTGCATGACGGCGCCACCGTTCAAGAACAAGCCGAAGGGAACACTCCGGCGCTGAAGTAGTCGCCGCCGGAAGCTCACTCAAACGCCGATGAAGCTAGCCGAAACTTGCGTCAAGTATCCCGTCTTCACCGTGATGCTCATCGCTTTTCTCGTCACCCTCGGCGCGTTCTCCTATCGCGGCCTCGCCGTGGATCTTTTTCCCAAAGCCGATCCCGCGACTGTCAACGTCGACGTCCAATTGCCTGGCGCCACTCCCGAAGAAGTCGTCACTGGCGTCGTCCTCCCTCTCGAGGACGCCATCTCCAGCGTCAGCGGCATCGACGAAATCTCCGTCTACTCCAGCGAAGGCTATGCCGACATCACCTGCACGTTTGTCCTCGAACGCGACATCGACGGCGCCGCCCAGGACATCCGCGAAAAGGTAGCCGCCGCCGTTTATAGACTGCCGCGCGAAACTCTGCCTCCAGTCATCACCAAACAAGATCCCCAGTCCGACCCGATTCTTACGCTGCTCGTTAGCGGCCCCATCAGCCGCCGCGAACTTACCGAAATCGCCGACAAGCAAATCCGCCGCGCTATCCAAACCGTCGACGGCGTTGGCAGCGTCGAGCTACAGGGCGGGCAGGCCCGCCAAATCCGCGTTCTTCTCGACGCGCAAAAACTCACTGCCCACAATTTCACCGTGCTCGACGTTCGCGACGCCCTCCAGCGCGAAAACATCGAAGCTCCCGGCGGCCGCATGATCACCGGCCCGCAAGAGCTTGGCCTCCGCACTCTCGGCCGCGTCACTTCCGCCGAACAATTTGGCGAAATCGTCGTCGGCACGCGCGGCGGCGCGCAAGTTCGCGTCCGCGACGTCGCCCAAGTCGAAGACGGCGCGCAAGAGCTTCGCACCTGGTCGGCCCTCTTTCGCAAAGGCGTCCCCGGTCAGGACGTCGTCAGCATTGAAGTTCTGCGTCAGTCCGGCACCAACACCGTGCAAGTTGCCGACAACGTAAAAGCCAAACTCGACGAACTGCGCGCGCAACTACCGCCCGGCGTCCAACTCCTCGTCATCCACGACATCTCCGACTTCATCAAAGCCTCTGTCCACTCGCTTCTCGAACACTTGATCCTCGGCAGCATTCTCGCCAGCGCCATCGTTTTTCTTTTCATGCGCAACTGGCGCGCGGTGCTCATCGCCGCCGTCGCCATTCCCGCGAGCATCATCGCCACGTTCACCTTGATGCGCGGCATGGATTTTTCCCTCAACAATATGACGCTGCTGGCGCTCACGCTCGCCGTCGGCATCGTCATCGACGACGCCATCATCGTCCTCGAAAATATCGTCCGCTTCATGGAAGAAAAAGGCGAAGACCGCAAAAACGCCGCCATCAAAGCCACGCAAGAAATCGGGCTCGCCGTCATGGCCACCACGCTTTCTCTGGTAATCATCTTCCTGCCCATCGCTTTCATGAACGGCTACGCCCGCAAATACGTCAACTCCTTCGGCTGGACCATGGCCATGGCCATCCTCGTCTCTCTGCTCGTGGCCTTCACGCTTACGCCGATGATGTCCTCGCGCATCCTCAAGATCAGCGAAAAAGAAAAAAAGGCCCACGCCGCCGGAATCCTGCACTGGGTCGAGCAATCCTACTTAAGGCTCCTGCAATGGTCGTTAGCCCATCGTTGGGTCATCGTCATTATTTGCGTCGCGACTTTTCTGTCCACGTTCGGTCTCTACCATCTGGTAGGCCGCGATTGGATTCCCTCCGACGATCAATCCGAACTCATCAGTTCCTTCACACTTCCGGAAGGCACAGCTCTTTCCATCACCACGCAGCGCGCCGCAGAGATCGCGCAACGCGTTGTCGCCCTCCCCGAAGTCGCCTTCGTCCAATCCTTTACCCACGGCCCCACAAACCACGCGCATCTCTTCGTCGGCCTTGTTCCTCGTAGCGAAAGAAAGCGCAGCCATGAACAACTCGCCACCGAAATCCGCGGCTACCTCGCCGATTATCGCAACATGGTCTCGAACGTCCGCCTCCCCTCCGTCTTCGGCGGCGAAACCTACTTTCCTATCGGCGCAGTCATCCGTGGTCCGGAACTGAATCAACTGGCCGACCTCAGCAAACAAGTTGCTGATCTGATGCGCAAATATCCGGACCTCGTCGACGTCAATCCGAGCCTCAACCTCAACACGCCGGAGCTTCAGGTCAAAGTCGACCGCCAGCGCGCTGCCGACATCGGCGTCCGCATGACCGACGTCAGCGATGCCGTCCGCCTCTTCTATTCCGGCGAAGACGAAATCACGCGCTTTAAAGAAGGCTCTGAGCAGTTTCCGGTCATCATGCAGCTCCTCGAGCGCCAACGCGACGACCCGGATGTGCTCGCGCAAATGATGGTGCCCTCGACAAAACTCGGCCAAGTGCGCCTCGAAAATGTCGCCACCATCCTCCGCGGCGCGGGCCCCGCCACGCTCTGGCGCTACAACCGCGAATTCGAAGTCACCGTCTACGCCAACGTCGCCAGCGGCTATCCCCTCGACCTAGCCGCCTCCCACACCGTGGATTCCATCAAGCAAATCGGCCTCCCCGCGGGATATTCGTATCGCTTCACCGGCCAGGTCAAAGTCCTCGAAGAAACCACATGGAATCTTTTGCTAGCCATGCTGCTCGCTTCCATCTTCATGTACATGGTCCTGGCCGCCCAATTCGAGAGCTTCTCCCACCCCTTCATCATTATGCTCACGCTCCCGCTCAGCATCCCGTTCGCACTATTCTCCCTCTGGATCACAGGGCGCGCCCTAAGCCTCTGGAGCGCCCTCGGAATGTTCCTGTTGTTGGGAATTGTAAAGAAAAACGGAATCCTGCAGGTCGACTACACCAACCGCCTTCGCGCCAGCGGCATGCCCGTCCGCGAAGCCATCCTCGAAGCCAACCGCGTCCGCCTCCGGCCCATCCTCATGACCACGCTCTCCATCGTCGCAGGCCTAATCCCCGTAGCCATCGGCATCGGCGCCGGCTCCGAGCAGCGCGCCTCGATCGCCGTCACCATCATCGGCGGCCAAACTCTCTGCCTACTCCTGACTCTGCTCGTCGTCCCGGTAGCCTATTCCTATCTCGCTGAGTTCGAGACCGTGCCCTGGACCACCGTCGCCCGCCGCCCCTTCACCCGCGCCCGCAGCCCAGTAGGCGATTCTTCCGCCGACTAAGCGTGCCAACCCGACAAACCCTGTAAGGGGGGGGGCTGTGCCCTCTGCGTTAAAATCCCACTTTTCCATTAGAGTCCACACTTACGAAAAAAGAGGGGACGTGGTCCTCCCCGCTTGCGCTGACCATGCCATCGCAGGCACAATTCGCGTGCTCAATCCAATCCGTAAGGAAGGCGCGCCATGCGACGACTAATTCCAGCACTACTCCTGGCTTTCGGTTTCTGCCCTTCGATCCATGCACAGACGAAGTCTCCTGTCCCGCCGGCCGACTACGGCCAGTGGGAATCGCTCGCTGTGCCGCGCGAGTTTGGCGGACTGTCCCCTGATGGCAAGTGGCTCGTCTACGGCATCAATCGTTCCAATCGCGAAAATGAGCTGCGCGTCACCAACATTGCCGACGGCACGACCAAGACCGCCGCGTTCGGCACGCAAGCGGTTTTTTCTTCGGACTCGCGCTGGGTCGCCTACGCCATCGGCTATTCCGAAGCGCAAGAAGAAAAAATGCGCAAGGAAAAGAAGCCCGTCCAAAGAAAACTCGGACTTCTGAATCTCTCGACCGGCGAGCAAATCGTTGTCGACGGCATCGAGTCATTCTCTTTCAGCCCCGCGGGAACCTACTTGGCCATGCGCCGCTATCCGCCCGAGAAAAAGGACTCACCCGACACCGCCGCCAACGCCGAAGGTGACGACACGCCGGGAGCCACGCTGATCCTCCGGCAACTTTCCTCGGGACGTGACACTTCCTTCGGCAATGTCTCTGAATTCGCGTGGCAGGATCTTCCGAAGCGCGGCACGCTTCTCGCCATGGCCATCAACTCCGAAGACAAAACCGGCAACGGCGTCCAACTCTTCAATTCCGAAAACGCCTCTGTTCGCGTGCTCGATTCTTCCGCATCTGTCTACGGCGGTTTGGCTTGGCGCAAAGACAGCGCCGATCTCGCCGTGTTGCGCTCGAAGTCCGATGACCACCGCGAAAGCGGGACACAGATTGCACTCGCATGGACCCACGTCGGCGAAGCATCCGAAGCCAGCCACACCTACGATCCGACGGGCGACACAAAATTCCCTCTAGGCATGCGCACCGTTTCGTTTCACAAACCAACTTGGTCCGAAGACGGCGACACGGTTTTTCTAGGCATGGCCAAATGGGAAGAAAAAATCGCGGAACCTAAAAAATCCGAGAAAGATGCGGGCGCAGACTCCGAATCAAAAAACAAAGATAAGGGCAAAGCCAAAGACTCCGAAGAACAGCCGACCGTCGACATCTGGAATGCCCGCGACGCCGAAGTCATGCCCAAGCAAAAGCTCAATGCCAAAAACGATCGCCAGAAAAATATTCTGTGTGCCTGGCATTTGCAGAGCGCCCAGTTTGTTCCGCTCGGTAAGGACCTCGAAGAAGAAATTGTTCCCTTCAACCATCAGCAAACGGCTTATGCCGCGAACTGGTCCGCTTACGCCATGGAGCGCAGCATCGGCCGTCCCGCCGCTGATGTCTATTTTGTGGATCTCGCCACGGGCAATCGCACAAAAATTCAGGACCGCCTCAACGATGACTACTATCTAGAAGCCAGCCCCGCTGGCCGCTACCTTCTCTATTTTCACGACAACAACTATTGGACGGTGAACACCACCACGCACGCCGTCGTCAACATCACGAAGACTGTTCCCACTGCCTTCGCAAATCTCGAAGCGGATTTCACTATCAAGCAGAAGCCTGCGTTTGGTTTTGCTGGATGGACGAAAGACGATGCTAGCGTCATCCTCTATGACAAGTTTGATCTCTGGCAAGTTTCGCCCGACGGCGCTCACGCCACCAAACTCACCGATGGCGCCGCCGACCAGGTCCGCCACCGCTATGTAAAACTAAATCCCCGCGATGAGTTCATCAACACCGATCAGCCGATGTATCTCAGCCTCTTTGGCATTTGGACGAAAAAATCCGGCTATGCGCGTCTCAATCCGGGCGCCTCAGGTGCGTTCAAGGAAGAACATCTTATTTGGCTAGACAAGAGCGTCGCCCAGCTTGGAAAAGCTAAGGACGCGGACGTATTTGAATACGTCGAACAAACTTTCACGGAATCGCCGAATGCTTTTGTCGGCGGGCCCGATCTGAAAGCTCCCAAACAAGTCACCAAGACAAACCCGTTCCAGAGCAACTACGCGTGGGGTAAGGAAGAACTGATCGATTACAAGAACAGCCATGGCGAGCATCTACAAGGCGCGCTCTACTATCCCGCAGGCTACGACCCCAGCAAAAAATATCCAATGGTCGTCTACATGTACGAAAAATTGTCCGACGGACTGCACCAATACAGCGCGCCTTCGGAGCGCAATTACTACAACGTGGGTGCCGTCACCAGCCACGGCTATTTCATGCTCGAACCGGACATCGTTTTTCGCCCCCGCGACCCGGGCGTTTCGGTTGTGGACTGCGTAACCTCGGCGGTCAAACGTGTCATCCAGATGAATGTGATTGATCCGAAGAAGGTCGGCGTGATGGGCCATTCCTGGGGCGGCTTTGACTCCGTCTATCTGGCCACACACACGACAGACTTCTTTGCCGCCGCCGTCGCCGGTGCTCCGATCACCGATCTCGTCAGCAACTACGGTAACCATCACTGGAGCTCCGGTATCGCCGAAACCGATCACATTGAAACTGGGCAGCAGCGCATGGAAGTGCCCCTCTACGAAGATCTACAGGCTTACATTCGCAATTCCGCCGTCTTCGGCGTACAAAATATGACCACGCCGCTGCTCATTGAAGTAGGCGACAGTGACGGCACCGTCTTTTTCCATCAAGGCGTCGAGCTCTACAACATCGCCCGTCGAGCCAAAAAGAACGTTGTCCTCCTCGAATACGCAGGCGAGGACCACGGCCTGCGCAAGAAGCCCAACCAGATCGACTACCAGCACCGCATCTTTGCCTGGTTTGGCCACTATTTGAAGGATGAGCCCGCCGCAAGTTGGATCACCAACGGCGAAAGCTATCTAGACCGTGAAAGGGAACTGAAGCAACTGAAGGCCGGCGAAGGCAAGGATTGAGGAAGACTTGGCGCGGGAAGTGAGCACTGGCCTCAACGCTTTTGGGCTCCGCAGGAGCATAAAAGTGCCGCGAGGATTCTAAAAATGGCGAGCCGCAAGACGAGTGAGAACTGGATCGTGGTCCTCTAAAATGGAATCCGCGAATCCGCGTGAGGGAGCGCGCAGCAAAAGAAAAAGTTCGCCAGCCCACAAAAGAATGTCGAGCAAGCGCCCGCGTTGCAGATTGCTAATGTCATCGCAATGTAGCGCCACGTCGAGAGCCCGCCGCGAGCACTCTTCGATGAACGCGCGCAGCGAAGCGAGATCGAGATTCACGCGGCCCGTCTTCTGGCCGCGGGGATCAATACGTTGCAAATTTTCGTAGCAGAGTTCGATAAAGTGGTCCAAGCAGAAATCCTGCTGAGCCAGCGAAGCTACAGCTGCCCCTTCGCAAAAATCCACTGCGCAGATCTTGTCTTCAAACATCTTTGACATGGCCCCCAATTCAAGTCTTTCAACTCCCACACCGCCCGCAACCATCCTCTGTATGCTATCCCCCATAAAGTTGGATGTTGCGAGGGCATTCAACTGTTGCCGGAACGTTTACGGAACGAAGGCTAAAAATCAACTGTCAGTTCTCCTCAAGCCACGCACAGCGCGGCTTCACCGTTCAGTCCAGATTGCATCGTTCCCTCAGAGCAGGACGCTTCGAACTCGCCCGGAGGTTGCGCCGCGGCGGGCACAAAGGCGGCCAGCGTTTGGACGCGCAGGCAGCGGTCCAGATAGGGAGCCAGCAAAGCCCGCACCCAGCGCACGTTTTCGTTGCAGCGCTGCATACGATCCTCGCCGCTCCAGAGCGTGACAACCGTTACAAGGCGTGCTTCGTGGTTTGCGATCATCACGAAACTTCCGGCGAAACCGGCTACCTCTCCGAGCGCTCCATCGATCGCCGCGGGTAAAGCAGCGTGGATTTTGTGCGCTTCATTTGGCTTGGCAACAAATTCTATGCTGAGAGCCGTGATGCGCGAACTGGTGTAGCACAGACCGGGTGTCCGCGCATTAGTACTCAATGCATTCGAATCGAACGGGCGCAATGCAGTATTGGAAAAACTGTGGGAATGCAGCGAACGTGACACGTAGCCTCCAAATTCAGTGGTCCTCCCCGTTTAAGGGGGGAGGCGCATCCTCGTGGGTCCAGGTCCGACTTGGATGCGCCCTGGTGGGACACGCGGGGGACAGGGGAACCGTCCCTTCGCAGCAGGACGCCCACGCTTACGATGGGTTCCTACAACCGAATAGTGCAGGGGGCAGGCATTTCGTTTCACCCATTCAGTTCAAAAAAGTGAGAGGAAAGCCGGGAAGTGATACATGGGAACCATTGCTCCTGGTGGATGGCAACGGCTATACTCCTCCGCACAAATCTGAGGGCTACGTGGAACTCTTCGCATTCACCAGGGAATACGTGGAGCGCCTCCGCGAGGGGGACCCCTCGACGGAACAACATTTTGTCGCGTACTTTGACCAGCTGCTGAGGATCAAATTGCGTGCGAGGATGCTCGCGTCGGAAACCGTCGAAGACCTTCGCCAGGAGACCTATATCAGGGTTCTGGTTACCCTGCGCAAGGATGGAGTGCGCCAGCCGGAGCGGTTTGGGGCGTTCGTCAACGGCATCTGCAACCATGTAATTCAGGAATTTTACCGTGTCTCGAACAAGACCAGCCCGTGGGATGACTCCTACCTGGAAATGCCGGACAAGGCGGTCGACACGGAAGGCTTCCTGATTAGCAAGCAGATGAAGGATCGGGTTCGCCAGGTGATTGAGGAGCTGCCTAAAAAGGACCGCGAACTACTTCGGGCTCTTTTCCTGGAAGAAAAGGATAAGGATGAGGTTTGCATCAAGCTCGGCGTAGACCGCGATTATTTCCGGGTTTTGCTCCATCGAGCGAAGGATAAGTTCCGTGTTTTGTATGAGAAAGACAGGGAAGGGCTTTCCGGGAGGTTGTCGTCCGGGGAGGAAACATGAAACGAACTGTCCCCTCGGTGCACTACTCATCGGTGGATGACAAACGATGACAAACATGGACCATAAGGAAGCGGTGCGTCTCCAGGCCGCGGAAAAGTACCTCCTCGGGGAACTCCCGAAGGAGCAGCACGCTGCGTTTGAAGAGCACTATTTTGACTGCTCCGCTTGTGCCGAAGAGATGAAGGCTACCATTGCCTTCATGGAGAGCTCGCGGCAGGTAGTGCGCGAAGACGCTCGGCAAGCTGTTGAGGAGAAAAAGCTTGCTCCAGTGCCCCCAAAGAACGGCGGCTGGTTCGCTTGGCTCCGACCGGCGTTTGCGGTTCCCGTATTTGCGGCGCTGCTGTTATTTGTCGGCTATCAGAACGGCGTTACGATCCCTCGATTGAAGGATTCCTCCTCCAGCCAAATGGGACAGGCCATCAATTCTGCCTTCCAATTGCGCGGCAGTGTGCGCGGAGGGGGTGAGGGTGACGATGCCGCAAACAAGGTGCGAGTCCGGTCGGGCGAAGGCTTCGCGCTAAGTTTTGACTTCACGCCAACGGGGACGTTTAGCGAGTATGATTGGCAACTGCAGAACCAAGCTGGACAGGCTGTGCAATCCGGCCGCATTAGCGGCGACAAGAAATACCAGACCGTGTCTCTGAACGTAGCCGGAGGAGTGGAGAGCGCCGGCAAATACAATCTAGTCTTCTTCGGAAGCGCCGATGGCAATGGCCAATCGTCAAACCGCAACGAAGTTCAACGGCTTACATTTACGGTTGAATTTCTTCAATAGATGAAAGAGTATTAGGCTCCTTTCAAGTTCTTTGAGGTGTCCCTGATGAGCATGCAGCAGCGTATCCCTTTCCATTTCAACGCCAAGGGCCACTCTTTCAGCGCCCACTTCGTTCGCCCGGTGGATGTCCCGATCGCTGCACAAGCGGCAACCTCCCTACCGACGATCGGTGGACATGCCCATTCTCGCGTCGATGATTTTGGCATTCCGAGGCTGGTCTCATTCAAGTTGGGCGAGACTCACGTTGCGGGAAGCTGGCAGGAAGAGACGATCGTGACGACGAGCGCAACCTCGGTCATTAAGGGCTTGAGCCTTTTGGACTTTCTGACCGCGGACAAAATAGTTTCGCGGCTCACTGCTCAGTACACAACTCACACCACGATCAAAGAAGGACACATCATCGCCTTGGGCAGCCATTTTGAAAACCTTCGCCTCGGCGGTCACGAAGTGAAAGTGATCCTACGCCACGATCTTCTCCTAAACTCGAAGACATTTGCTGAATTGAAGGATAATCTCAAGAATGATAAGAGACCCGATAAAAGAACTGCAGTTGAGGACGGAGTAGCTCTTTGTTCGCTCGTGGACAAGATAGAGGTCGATGCCGACTTGAGGAAGCTTCGAGGGTTCGAGATCGATGGCCATATCCTTCACATCCCTCATTTTGGAAAAATCGCTTTGGCCGAACTCTTTGTCGAACCTGGAGCCTTGACCTTGACCATGATTCGCTTCGAGTTAGGCTCCCCCGATGGCGGTGGTGGCACGATTGCGGAAACGGGCACAAACGGAAAGCCCATGCCACCCTCTCCCTGAGATTTTCAAAGGCCTGCTCGTTCCTTTTGGGCATGGTCATCGCATGCACCGGCTGTCACTCGCGCCAGGATCCTTTAACTCTTTCCAATGACATTGAGTCCGAAATCCTGCATGGGGATCTCTCCACTGCCTTAGCCGAAGCAAACGAAGCGATTAAGCAGTTTGGCGGCGGAAGCCAAAAGTGGGACTGGCGCTTCCGTATTCTGAAGGCGCAAATTCTGATTTCTCAATCTAGGCCGGAAGAGGCTCTGTCCTTATTGAGGGTTGATCTGCCCACCGCTTTGTCTTCCAGCGACATGGCAGTTAAGAAGCCACTGTTCCAAGGTATCGCTCACACTTATGACCAGAAATTCGAGGATGCCGAACGGGAAATCTCAGAGGCGGAACGTCTGGCCTATTCCTTCCAACCGCAGCTCTTGAGTGAAATCTTGAATGCTCGAGGCGCGCTGGAAGTCGCTGAGAAAAAGGATTCAAAGGCTGAAGAAACATTTCGCCAGGCTTTAGCAATGGCCCGAGAGCAAAACGAGTCGAGCCAAGAGGCGAGATCGCTCGGGAATCTGGCCTTTGTGGCGATAAGTCTTGAGCACTACGACCAGGCTATTGACCGCAGCCAGGAAGCTTTGCGGCTGGCCCGTGCTCTAGGTATGCAAAGCGTGGTAGCGACCAGCTTAGGAAACTTAGGCTGGGCATATTTTCAATTGGGTGATTTCGAGAGTTCTCTCGAATTTTTTAGACAAGGGGAGGACATGTCGGAGAAGAGCGGCCTAACAGGCTACGGAGCCTATTGGTTGACTGGAATCGCGAACGCTTACCAGGCTGAACGCAACTATAGGTCGGCCGAAATGAGTCTCGATCGGGCTTTGGAGGTTGGCCGAAGATTGGACGATAAGCAAACAATCACTACAGCCCTCAATGCCCTCGCTTTGATTTGTTTGAAGACCGGTCGACTGGACCAAGCGGAACATGAAGTTCAGGAGGCTCTCAAGTTGGAGGAGGCGGGCCTGGATCATTTTGGACCAGTCCAGTCACGGATTTTGTCTGGCCGAATCGAGGCGAGTAAACGGAATTTCGGAGCCGCCGAGATGTTGTTCGTGAGCGTGCTGGCGGATCCCAAGGTCGATACTCCCTCGCGCTGGGAAGCGAAAGCGAGGCTCGCAAAACTCCATGATGACCAAGGCTTCCCGAAAAAGGCCGAGAAGGAGTATCGCGAATCCATCGAAGCGATTAAGGCGGCGCGCGCCTCCGTCAATCACGAGAATTTACGGTTGAGCTTCCTATCGAATGGCATCGAGTTCTACGACGACTACATAAGTTTTCTGGTCGCCCACGGCAGAGACGGGGATGCCCTCGAAGTTGCCGAGCTGAGCCGCGCGCAAACTCTTGAGGAAGGACTACGCTCTTCGGCGACGATCCGCAAGCACTCCGCCGGAAATTCACAGCCGCAACAGATTGCCGAGCGACTACACGCAAGACTTTTTTTTTACTGGCTTGGGGAAAAGCGCTCCTATCTTTGGGCCATCACCCCGATGAAGACGACCTGCCTCATGCTTCCGCCGAGTTCGGAAATCGATGGAGTGGTCAAATCGTATCGGGAAGCGGTTGCGACCTCCAAGGATGTGGCGGAAACCGAGCGGGCCGCCGGGGAGAAATTATATGCGACGCTGGTTTCGCCCGCGGAGAAGTTAATCCCGAAGAATTCCCGCGTGATTCTGTTGCCCGACGGCAGCCTCTATTCGTTGAACTTCGAGACCCTGATTGTTCCAGGATCGAAGCCGCACTTTTGGATTGAAGACGTCACAATCACCACGGCCAGCTCACTTTCTTTGCTGGCGTCCGCGGCTAGCCGCCCGCCTGCCAAGCAGAAGAATCTATTGCTCGTTGGGGACACGCTAAAAGCTAACGACGAGTTTGAGCCGCTTCCCCAAGCCGAAGACGAAATGAAAATAGTTGAAGGCTACTTTCCGGAATCGAATCGTACGGTCTTGAAACTCGATCATGCCACGCCTAGCGCCTATCTAAGCAGCCATCCGGAGCGCTACACCTATCTTCACTTTGTCACCCACGGTACGGCAAGCCGCGCGCAGCCGCTGGAATCCGCTGTGATTATGAGTAAAGAACCGGCGAGCGATACCTACAAGCTCTACGCCAGGGATATCGTCACGCGGCATTTGAACGCCGAACTCGTGACCATCTCGGCTTGTAACGGTTCCGGAACACGCGCTTATTCTGGCGAGGGCTTGGTTGGGCTATCCTGGGCCTTTGTGCGAGCGGGCGCGCATAACGTTATCGCCGCGCTTTGGGAAGTGAGCAATGCCCCTTCTACTTCGGAGCTGATGGACTCTTTTTACAAGGGCCTCAGCCGTGGCCAGGATCCCGCGTCTGCTTTGCGCGACGCCAAACTCTCCTTCCTGCGTTCTTCCAACCCGCGTGCTGTGTTCAAAAAGCCGTACTACTGGGCGCCATTTCAGCTTTACTCCGGATCTTGACGTAGCGACGCCTCAAATCTTGGCGGTTCGGCGTTAGGTAGCTCGCGGGCCGCGCATTCCGAGGGAGTGAAACGATTTCGCTCTCACTTGCACTACTTTAAGTCCAGCAATTCTTCCGCGAGGGGTGTTTTGGTGAATCTAGAGCATGGCAGTCTCCCTGCAGAAAAACAGAACTCAGTCGTAGCCACGGAAAGCTTCGATGTCAATCTTGCCGGCCCGAGAATCGAGCGCTGCGAATTTGAGCAACTGCTGCAACGCGCGATGGAAATCCTCAACGTTCGCGACCTCAAAGCACAACTAAAAACGAACGCATAGGCCTTGACTGCTTGATGCCGACGACTTCGGCCGTTTGATCCACACAAAAGCAACGCAAGCGGCGCATCAGGTCAGCGCCGCTTGCGTTTATTTCTGCCGATGTTTGCCCGAGGCAAGCAGACCTGCGTGTCAGGACGTCAGAGTTTGCAGCAGGCTTTGCCCGTTGGGGGTGCCGAGTCCGGTGCAGGCGTCCCAACCCTTGCCGGCTTTGTAGTCGCCATTGTTTCCTTGCGTGATGTCGCGGAACGTGGCGTCTTCCGGCGCGGCGTAGAGCAGCGGATTGATGAAGCCGACGGGCTTGCCGAGGCCTTGGTTGATGCGTGCGAGCAGGCCGGCCCAAAGAGGCGCGACAGCGCTGGTGCCACCAACCGGGGGAATACCTTGCGAAGGATCGGGGAAGCTCGTTCCATCGCAGATAATTCGATAGCCCGAAGCAGGAGCGGCATCGCCGGCAACATCCGGTACGCCACGCATCACCGGGCCTGTGGGGTCGGCGGCTGGAGGAACTCCAGCCTTTTGCTGATAGCTCGGCAGCGCAAAGAAACGGCTAACGCCGCCGCCGGTGCCGTCGTTTTTTCCGTCGTCCCAGACGACTTCTTTCGTGATGGCGGTGCCAGGGGCGGTCACTTGTGTGCCGCCGCAGGCGAGCACGAAGGGATCGGAGGCAGGGAAGTCCACGTGGGCTTTTTTATCCCAGTTGGGATCGTCGGCGGCGAAATCCGCGGAGCCGTTGTCGCCGGCTGCGACGCAGACCGTCACGCCAAGGCTTGCGGCGGATTGCAGCAACTGGTCGAATTCGTTGCGGAACTGCGCGGTGGCTTCGTCTTCGGGACCGCCCCAGCTGATCGAAACGATGTTGGGCTTGTTGACGGTGTCGGTGAGGATGGCGTTCATCACGCCGAGAAAGCTCTGGTCCGTAGTGTCGGGAGCAAAGTAGACGACGATTTTCGCGCCGGGCGCGATGGAGCCGGACACTTCGATATCGAGCATGACTTCGACGTCGGGATTGTTGGGATCGAGCGCGTTGGTGCCCGGGCTGTTCGTTCCGCCATTTGTATAAGTGGCTGCGGTTACGCTTGGTGGCGTGTCGATGCCGAGATTCTGAAAGTAGGTTGTTAACTCCGCTGGATGGAAGCCGCCTCCGAGTTCGAGAATGGCGATCGTTTGGCCGGTGCCATCGAGATTTTTTGGAAAATTGTAAAGGGCTGCGAGTTGCGGCGGCGTGAAACCGGTGGGGACCGAAGCCGACGCTGTCGAGCGATCAGCCGTCGCGCCAACACCTGCCGCGCGAGCCGTGCCCCGTCGGATGCGGTAATGCGGCTTAGCGAAAGGGCGGTTGTCGAGCCCGGTGACACTCGTCACGATACCTTGCAGGTTTTCCGGAATGAGGATGTCGCCTTCTCTGCCACGATAGGCTACGTCGCCAGACTTGTACATTTTGAGGTTGACGCCGAAGGCTTTGCTGTAAGCCGGAGCGGTGCCGGAGAGCGTAACGGTGCGCTGGGCGGCGTTTGTGTCAGTGACGCGCAAGCCATTTTCTCTCGCAAAGGTTTCGACTTTTGCGATGTCGCCGGGATCGGCTCCGTGCCTTTCGGCATGTTCTTCTCGCGTCAGGTAAGTGCGCTCGCCGGGCTTTTGTTTGCTTTGGGCTTCGATGGAGGGGAGCTCGTTACGGCGGCGTACGGTGACCGTGACGCGGAATTCCGCGCTTGGCACTTCTCCGACGACTTCGGCATTGGGCAGAGGATGTTTTGTGCTGCCTGCTAGCTTGGTCTGTTTTTGTCCTGCGTTCATGATGTGTAGCTCCTTTCTATTTTTCGATTCTCTGGGTCCTTTTTATTCGTTGTGTGGTCTTTGTAGTTGTCCCTACTTGCTGGAAGTCTCCAATCCGCTTACTGGTGGCGGGTTCCCGGAGGAACGCAAATTAATGAGGTTGTTGAGCATGTCAAACCAGAAGGGCGCGCCCAGGACAATGGCGAAGGAAGTGAGCAGAATGCCGAGCATTTTCAAAGCTCCCGTGCCGAGGCTGTTGGGCAACGCCCGGATGTCATGTGTGTCCTGCGCCCATCCGATGGGAGGCGTGTTTACATCGCGAATCTCCCCGGCGACTTGTTGTAGAGAACCCTCTGCGTTGAGGTAATCGGCTGGATTCGTAGATTGAACCTTTTTCGCGGCTTGTGCAACCACCGCGCTGCTAAGCGCTTGATCGCTCCACAATTCCTTGACGATCATGAGTGTGTCGGCATTTATCGCCGCGCAGAGAAGCAGCCCGAGCACGAAGATGATTTTTTGCGCCAAGCGTTTGTACCAGCCGCTAACGCGGGCCATGGTGTCGTCGAACCAGTGCTCGACCTTGAGGCGTGCTGCTTCCACGTCGGTTCCGGAGGAATCGATCATGTTGAGCAGCGTGGAGCGAAGCTTGACGTCGGGAATTTGGGCAACGCCGGCCCGCAAGGATTGAACGGTGCGGGGTTGGGAGTTGTCCGCAGGAGCTACGATGTCGAATAAGGCGGCGGAGAACATACGCGCAGAGATGTAGGAGGGCTTTTGCCCTTCTGGCGCGGTGCCGGTGATGAGAGGATGCGCGAAAAGCTTGGCGGTGTAATCGTTTGGGCCATTCTTGAGCATGTTGCGAACGCCTTTTTCGAGCGTGTTGGCGCGGAGAGAAAAAATCGCGGCGATCACTTCTTTGACACCGGAGCAACCGATGCTGAGGACCAGATAGATCAAGGTGACGCCGATCACGACTTCGAGGACTTGCGATCCGAACATGCACACCTCCCTATTAGCCAGAAATCCCACTTTGACTTAAATGCCATGGGGCTATGCTGCTTGGCAATTAGTGCGTCTGGGCGATGAAACGTTTCGCTGATTGGGTGCACTACCTGCAGAGAACCAGCCAATTCTCAGAAAAATATGGGGGGTGTGTATGTCCGCCGGGTTGGACAACCTGAAACACATTGTGGTGTTGATGATGGAGAATCGGTCGTTCGACCACATGCTGGGCGCGCTCATGCAGAAAAATCCCAAAATCAACGGGCTCACGGGAAATGAGTCGAATGCCGATACGAGTGGGGCGATCGTTAAAGTTCAGCCGAACGCGCAATTCCAGAGCCAGCTTGATCCGGATCCGGATCACCATTTTCCGGGGGTGGATCTCCAAATTTTTGGCGGGGCGCCGCCGGCAGCGGGGCGTGTGGCCAATATGCAGGGATTCGTAAAAGACTATTTCTCACAGACGAAGGACGTGAATCGCTCGCACAACATTATGTATTACTTCACGCCGGACAAGTTGCCGGTGCTTACGACGCTTGCTACGGAGTTTGCGGTGTTCAATGGATGGTTTTCATCGATTCCCGGGCCGACGATTTGCAACCGCGCGTTCGCGCATTACGGAACTTCGTTTGGCCAGGTGGGGATGGATATTTTCTACATTTTGGACAATACGATCGCGAGCATCTATGAGCGGATGATTCAGGCCGGGCATACGGCGAAGATTTATTACTACGATCAGCCAAGCTCGACCATGGAGATCGTCAATCTGCTGAAGAATCAGCCGCAGATTTTTGCAACTTTCGATCAGTTCATCGCGGACTGCTCGGGAAACACACTCCCTGATTACAGCTTTATCGAGCCTTGCTACAACGATCATCCGGGCGCGGACGGCGGACAGGTGCTGGCGTCCGACCAGCACCCGGATCACAACGTGCGGGAGGGCGAGCGATTCATTGGCAGCGTCTATAACGCCATCCGCACCAATCCCACTCTCTGGCAGAACACTGCGCTTCTGGTTGTGTACGACGAGCACGGCGGAATCTATGACCACGTTGTCCCCCCGGCATGCCCGCCAGATGGATACACCGCTTCTGCTGACGCCACTGGCACTGGGGCGCCGTTCGCGTTTGACCGCCTCGGGATCCGCGTTCCGGCCCTGCTCGTTTCTCCGTGGATTCCGCGCGGCACGGTCGTTACTGGCCCTGAGGACCCCGCCAACGGGCAGATCTTCGAGCACGCTTCCATTCCTGGAACGGTTACGAACTTCTTTCTGAACGGTGACGCCAAGCGCACCGTTCGGGAACAGCAGGCCAAGTCCTTTCTGGGTCTGCTGACCGATCAAATGCGGCCGGATGACGACTGCGTGGTCTTCAACAATCTTCAATAATTGAGAGGGGAAATATGGCTCCCAAAATAATCGATGTTCCGAAGACGGATCCCGGTGCTTACAACCCCAACCGACCAGCGGGGACATTGTTGCGGTCCCAAGCAGTGCATATGCGGGAGGCGCTGATTAAGCATGTCCACGAACTCACTACCCTGCTGAATATTGAGATGAGTTCACTAAAAACGGAAGCCGACGTGAGCGCGTACGTTCACAAGGCAACAGCTCTGTTGCACACACGCACCGGAAAGCCTGCCAAAAAGTGAAGGAGGTTCCTATGTCTCGCGCCGCTGTAGTTCTTCTGCTGACGGCACTTGCCGTGCCTGCGATGAGTGCGCAACAGCCCGCTGCGCCAGTGGACACTGGACCAGACAATCCTTCCGAGCTCTACAAACTCCAGCACAGTTGTTTCGATCTCAAAGGACTCATTGACTGCGGACAGGAGCTCTTCACTGGCCAGCCCGTGCACATCGCTGTCGGCAGTATTGCGCCGCAGAATGGGTTCGGCGTGGGGCTAGCCTACGTCGGCCACAAAACGACGGAAAATTGGCGCATCACTTGGGATTCGGACGCGGTTGCATCCGACAACGGTTCGTGGCGCGCAGGTGTTTATCTGAAACTTGTGAACACCTACGAAAAGGCGCCGACGGTCGAGTTCGGCACGAAGGGGCGCAACTTGAAGCCCAATCTCACGGCGCTGCCCGAGAGGCCGGTCATCAACGTGTACGCGCAGACGATCACGCTCAACAAACTGACTTACTTTGGATTGGGGCCGGATTCCACCGAGGCTGGACGATCCTTTTACGGCATGCGGCAGACGATCTTGGGTGCAAGCGCGGTCAAGCCGTTTGCCGCGAGACTAAGCGCCGCCTTCTTCGGCGAAGTGAACGGACGCTTCGTGGATATTCGCCCGACCCTGGGACAGCCTAGCCCCAGCATAGGCGCGCTCTACACGGAAGCTACCGCGCCAGGGCTGACGAATCAGGCGGGCACGCTGCAACTTGGCGAGGGTGTCCGCATGCGCCCAGTGCTGCTAGATGATTTTGTCCACCTGGATTACAGTCTGACCTACCAGCAATACATTGCGCCCGGAAGCTCGGCGTTTTCCTTTCAGCGTTTGACCACCGATTTATCTCATCAGTTCGCAGTTTACCGGAAGACAACACGCATTATCCTGCCGAGAGATACGAACGGCCCAGACGAATGCTCCGTGGATAGAGATTCAGAAAATGCAGAATGCTCCGTGGATAAATTCGCGCAGCACCATGAGTGTCTCACAGCGCAGGGCGCGACGAGCTCCGAATGCAAAGAGCTAAGCCGGGACCTTCAGGGCAGCTTTGGGGTGCGCTTTTTTTCAGCGCTCTCGATGACCCCCGGAGGCGACATCGTGCCATTTTATTTCCAGCCCACACTCGGCGGCTCTGATATCAATGGCAACCAATCGTTGAGCAGTTATCAAGATTTTCGCTTCCGAGCGCCGAATGTCCTTCTGATTCGCGAGAATTTCGAACACTCCATCGGCAGTCTGCCGCTGGGCTTTACCTTTATGGTTGACGAGGGGAAGGTCGCATTGACGCGTGGCGAACTCGGATCCAGCCCGTGGCTGCACAGCTTTTCCGCTGGCTTAACCCTTCGCGCAGGAGGCTTCCCGCAGGTGTACCTGCTCTTTTCCTGGGGCGGCAATGAGGGCACGCATACCATCGCCAACGTGAATAACAGTCTGTTGGGCGGGTCGGCGCGTCCTTCCTTATTCTAGTTGAATGTGCAATAGCCCGGCGCTTGCGCCATGCGGCCCTTGCCGCGCTGAAGAGCACGTCGTCAGTTGGCTGCGGCCGACATATCGCGCGCTTCTTCTTCGGAATAGCCGAAGGATTGCAAAACTTCGGCCGTGTGTTCGCCGAGAAGCGGCGGAGGGAGGCGGTAGCTCACAGGCGTCTCGGAAAATTTGATGGGATTGCCGATGCTGCGTGCCACACCCAGGGCGGGATGATCCAGTTGGACAATCATATTGCGCGCCAGCGTTTGCGGGTCGTTCACGGCGTCTTCTGCCGTGTTGATGGGCGCCGCGGGAATCTGCGCCGTTGCCAGTTGCTCAAGCCACGCGCTCGTGGACTGGCCATCAAATATTTTTTGGAGCAGCGGAATCAGCTCGGCGCGATTTTTCGTTCGCAGCGCGTTTGTCTGGAACCGCTCGTCTTGCCCGGCGCCGTTCTCTATTCCCAGCAGGCGGAGAAATTTCTTCCACAACGCTTCCGTTCCAACGCCTAGAACAAAGCTTCGGCTGTCCGCGCCGCGAAATACTTCGTACGGCACGATGCTCGGATGAGCGTTGCCCCAGCGTTTCGGCGATGCCTTCGCGTTCAAAAAGCCGCTTCCGACATTCGCGAGCCAGGTCAATTGCGAATCGAGCAGCGCCATATCCAGGAATTGTCCGCGCCCCGTTTTCTCGCGCACGTAAAGCGCCCCCAAAATTCCCATGGCCGAATACATGCCGCAAGTCATGTCCGCAATCGCGATGGGATAGCGCATCGGGCCGTCGTCGGGCTCGCCCGTGAAGCTCATCACGCCGGCTTCGGCTTGCGCGAGAATGTCGTAGCCGGGCCGGCCCGCCTTCGGTCCCGTGAAACCGTACCCGGTTATGCTGCAATAGATGAGACGCGGATATTCCCTGCACAGGGTTTCCGCATCGATCCCACGCTTCAGCAAAGAAGCCAGGGATGGCTGATTGCAAATGAAAATATCAGAAGCAGCGATCAATTTCCGCAGCGCCTCTGCTCCGCGCGGATGATCGTAATTCAATGCTACCGATCTCTTGTTCCGGTTCGCGCCGAGAAAATATGTTGATTCGCCGCCAACGAAGGGCGGTCCCCAGCCGCGCGACTGATCCCCCACACCGGGCCGCTCGATTTTAATGACGTCCGCCCCGAAATCCCCGAGGAGCATTGCGCAGTAAGGTCCCGCCAGCGCCTCGCTCAATTCGGCCACGCGCACGCCGTCCAAAATGTTTTTCGCAGACACGGTGCGTGATTATAGCCGACATCCAAGCCATTCCTGTTTTGGCATCGCCGATTTTTCCCGTAACGGAGCCCCTGCCGGATTGTCTGCAGCCTGATTCATCAAAAATTTGAATTCATTGCAAGAACAAAAAACCATCGAAGAATCTTCCAGCGAAATCGCTTGCGAACTTTACTTTTGTCTTGACACTTCTCGCGGCCGAACGCTAGCCTACGACCACAGGTACGAACGGGGGAGGTTCTGGGGATTGTCAATATTTCCTGACTGTCGCGGTTTTACGGGGAGATTATTTCCGCAGTATGCATCACGACTCTGCATCAGATTTCTACTTCATCCAAGCGTTCTGGTCCTGCACAGTATTTGTAAACAATAGCTGGCGGAACTTTTCTTGGTCCCAAGCGAGATAACAAATTTTGGGCTGGGGCCGCGCAGTCGCAATCGTCGTAAACGGGGTTTTCGAAAGGGGTGTTACTTATGAGGTCTCGAATACTTTATCTGCTTTCGGTCTGCACGGTTGCGCTTTGCGTCTCGCCGGCTTTATACGGACAGGGGACGGGCAGTTTCTCGGGCACTGTCGCGGACAAATCCGGCTCCGCTATTGCAGGCGCCACGGTCACGGCTACCTCGCAAGGCACAGGCGTCGCTCGTCAAGCTAAGACGGATGAAGTCGGTCATTACCTCATCCCTTTGCTTCCGGTGTCGACTTACACGTTGCGGGTCGAATTTCAGGGTTTTCAGACCGCTGAGAACAAGGACCTGCGCCTGCAGGTCGACGAAGCGCGCGAACTGAACTTTTCGCTCGCGCCGTCCACCGTCGCCTCGACCGTGGAGGTCAGCGCGTCAGCGGTCGCGGTGGAGACTACCAATCCGTCCCTCGGCCAAGTCATTACGGCGCAAGAGGTCGCGCAGCTTCCTCTGAATGGCCGCGATTTCGTCCAGCTCGCCACACTCACGCCAGGAGCTACGGCAGAGACGAACCCCAATAGTTTTTTCACTGCCGGCGCAAGCAGTGAGGTTGCCGCGCGCGGCTCGTTCTCTCTATCCGTCGGCGGCTCGCGTCCCAATAGCACCGATTGGATTCTGGATGGAGTAGACAACAACGAATTGACGGCGGGCGGCATCGGGACTTTTTCCTCGATTGACGACATTCAAGAATTCAAAGTTTTGACCTACAACTACTCCGCCCAATACGGCACGCGCGCCGGACCCACAGTACTGGTCACAACCAGATCCGGCTCCAACGATTTCCACGGCTCCTTGTTCGAGTTCCTCCGCAATACCTCGCTCGATGCCAAGAGCTTCTTCGCCACCACGCCAGAAAAGTTCAATCTGAACCAATTCGGCGGTTCCATCGGCGGCCCGATTCGCAGGAACAAAACCTTCTTCTTCGTCGATGGCGAGCAAAAGGATCAACTTCATGGCATCACCTTTACCGGTCTAGTCCCCAGCGCTGCTATGCACACGAGCGCAGCGCAGCCCTACGCTGATTTCAGCGCCGACCCCTTCGGCAATCCGGTTTCCTCCACTTCCATCACCAACCCCTATACGGGCGGTACCCCTTTTCAGTGCACTGGCAGTTCCAGTGGTCCGCCCACCGCCGTCAATCCGGACGGCAGCCAGGTTCCCGGCGTCAACTGCGCCAAAATACCCGCCGCCTTGGTTAACCCCCTCGGTGCAGCCCTGGTGAATTTGTATCCCTTGCCAAATGCCAACAATGTCGCTCAGGGATTCAATTTCGTGAGCGAGCCGGTCCGCAGCCTCTATGAAACGAAGTTTGACGTCCGTGTGGATCACAACTTGACGGCCAACGACACCATTTTCGGCCGCTTTAGCTACGACGATGCCGTCTCCTACGTTCCTGGCGGCTTCGCCGGCGGTTTTGCCGAGGCCAGCGCCTTCGGCAGCAATCAAGGCATTATCAATCACGCCCGCAATATCGCCATTGGGGAGACCCACGTCTTTTCACCGAATACGGTGAACCAGGCCAGCTTTGGCTACAACCGCATCTTCGACTACATCACTTCTCAAGGCACAGGCAGTTGCAGTTCTGCGAACCTCGCCGGCATCGGCATCCCTGGCGCCAACCTCGGCTGCACTGGCACGCCCGGGAGCGAGACGTGTACCCCGGGAGCTTATAGCTGCGGCTTGGTTTCGGTGTTATTCAACGGCGGCTTGTGGTCGCTCGGCGATCGCGGCTACACTCCATTCCAGGGTGGGACCAATATCTTTACGTTTGACGATTCTCTCGACTTGATTCGTGGTAAGCACGACATCAAAGTCGGCATCGATGTCCGCGCAAACCAGATGAACGTTGGCGCCGAAGCCTTCCAGGATGGTTTCTGGATTCCCCTCGGCTCATTCTCCGGTAATCCCGAAGCCGATCTAACTCTCGGCTATGTGAGCATCTCCGAACACGATCAGACTTTCAACGGCCCGGTCACTGGCCGCCGTTGGAAAATGATCCACCCCTTCGTCCAGGACGATTGGCGACTCACCAAGGATCTCACCCTTAATATTGGCCTGGCGTATAACTTGTCCACACCCATCACCGAGGCCGACGGACGCCTGGCCGACTATATCCCTCCGACCATCGCCACCGGCGCTAATGCTGCCACTGGCCAGCTTCTTGTCGCCAATCAAGGCGGCGTGAGTTCATCTGCGGGCGTCAACATGAATTGGACTGCACTCGAACCACGCATCGGCGCCGCCTATAAACTCTTTGGCAGCGACAAGACCGTCCTCCGCGGCGGTTTCTCCATCTACCATGATTCCGCCTGGAGCCAGGGCGCGCAGGGCCTTTGGCAGAACCCTCCCTTTTTCGCTGAGGGCGACATCTTTCAGTTCGGAGGGTGCCCAGTTTCTACCCCGTCCGGCAATATCCCGGCTTGCGGCCCGGGCGGCAAAGTCACCAGTATTTCTAGCGGATTTCCAATTTTTAACACTCCGCCGACTGTGTCCACCTTTACCGGGACATATTTCTACCAACCGCGGGACTTCCGGCCCGGACAGGTGGTGCAGTACAATGTCAACGTCGAGCGCCAGTTGCCCGGCAACATTGTGCTCACCGTTGGCTACGCTGGTTCGCGCGGTGACCATATCTTGGTCGCCGGGAACGCCATCGACACCAACGGTCCTTCGGCATGTGTTGCCGGAGGGACATACACCCTCGGTTGCGCCGCCGGTGGGGCTCCTTTCATATCGCCCTACACTCCGCCTACCGGCAACGCCATTCTCGAATTCGGAGATCTTGGCAAAACCACCTACAACTCTTTACAGATCAAGGCCGAGACCAAGTCCTCCAGACACGGTCTATACGCACTCCTCTCCTACACCTACTCTAGTACTTACGACAATGGTCTCTCTGACGGTTTGGGCTCCGAGCTGAGTGCGCCCTATTTCCCGCTCCCGAATTGGCAGAATCTGGATTGGGCGCCTTCTCAGATCGACCTCAAAAACAACTTTACGGCCAGCGTCATCTACGACCTGCCCTTCGGCAGAGGAAAGCGTTTCGGCAGCGATTGGAACAACATGACCGATTCGCTCCTTGGCGGCTGGCAGGTAACGCTGATCGAAAAAATCACTTCTGGCTTCGCCTTTCCGCTCATTGACAGCGCTAACGGGAATTTTAGCGGGCCTGGCGTCTCTGGCGTTTCCTTTAACACCGGCGGCAATGGCAATAACTTCAACCGCCCCGACCAGGTTGCTGGCTGCAATCCTTATGCCAACCAGACAAAGACACAGTACATTAACCCAGCCTGTTTTGTGCAGCCCGCACCGGGTGAACTCGGAGACGCCAGCCGCGTGCCCGTGTTCGGTCCAGATTTCGTCAACACCGATTTCTCCGTAATCAAACAGTTCAAACTACCCTGGGAAAATATGGGCCTGAATTTCCGGGCGGAATTCTTCAACCTCTTCAACCACGCGCAGTTCGGTCAGCCGCTCAGCGACATCAACGGAAGCGGCTTCGGTGCGGTCAACTCCACGGTCAACAACCCGCGGCTCGTGCAGCTCGGCCTGAAGTTGACGTTCTAAACCGCGCCGAGCACGCGGCGCTCTATATTTCGATTCAACCGGCCCGCCACAATTTTGGTGGGCCGGTTGGTTTTTAGAGGATAGGCTGGCTGGGCCTGAGACCTTGGTCTATCATCCTTTGTCTGCTTCATCGACGGATCACTCGCCATCGAGGAAAGGGTCATCCCCATGTTACGAATGCGCCTGATTGCGCTGCTTCTGCTATTCGCGGGGCTCGTCGCTGTGCCGCTGCATGCGCAGGCCAAGCGCAAGGTCATCATCGATCAGGATGCCGCGGGTCCCGGCGGCACGGATATGCAGGCTATCCTCGCGCTCATCAATTCGCCGGAGACCGATGTTCTGGGTGTCACTGTGCTTACTGGCGACGCTTGGCGTGATGAGGAAGTGCAGCACACTTTGCGCCTGCTCGAAATCATTGGCCGAACGGACATTCCGGTTGTTCCCGGCGCTGTTTTTCCCCTGGTCAATTCGAAGGAATACATCGCCAAGTGGGAATCGTTTTACGGCAAGATCATTTATCAGGGCGCTTGGAATTTTGCCGGCCGCCATCCTGTCCACGGGCCCTACGAAATTCCTTCCATGCCTGAAGGCGCTCCTACAATCAAGGCTTCGACCGAAGATGCCGCTCATTTTATGGTCCGCATGGTCCATCAATATCCGCATGAAGTCACCATCTACGCTGCCGGACCGATGACCGACCTTGCGCTCGCCATTGCTCTTGACCCGCAGTTCTCGGAACTTGCGAAGGAACTGATCGTTATGGGCGGGAGCATGAATCCGCAGACCGACGATCCGGAATTCAACCTTAGCCCGCAGCGCGAATTTAACTTCTGGATGGATCCAGAAGCTTCTCACGCTGTGCTCCATGCCCATTGGCCGCGCGTAGTGCTCACGACCGTGGACATTTCCGTCAAGACGCGGATGGAGAAGAGCTTGATCGAGCAGGTCGCCAAAAGCCCCACCCCTGCCGCGCAATACGTCGCGAAATATGCGGAAGCGAATTATCTGTGGGACGAACTCGCCGCTGTCGCATGGCTCGATCCGGGCTTCATCACCAAGTGGCAAAAGCTCTACGTCGATGTTGAAGTCGATCACGGCGCTTCTTACGGCGATACGCTGGCCTGGGCCCCCGGCCATCAGCCCGGGATGGGCGAGGTCCTCGTCGATGTCCAAAAAGATCTTGATAAGGAAAAGTTTTATAAGGAGTACGTCGATCTACTTACTCGGCCGACGCCTCAGGCTCGCCCGGCGCCTGCCAGGGTGAATTGACAAGGGCAGGCGTGAGGGGCATTCCCGCCAGTCCTCCCGCGATCTCATAGCGCAGAGCCTCGCAATCGGAGTGGAACACACATAGCAACCTATCCTTTCTACTTGCTTGATTGAGCGCCGCGTTTCCCCGACAATTAAAGGTCAGTTGTTGCCCATTTTCCCCGCTGGTCTGCTGTCGACACGCCAAGCGGAGAAGCGAGAGAGATGTCCACGCACGCGAATTCGGTTAAACGCTTTGTTGCCTATTTTTCCATGGAGATTGCGCTGGAGAACGCCATGCCGAGCTACAGCGGCGGTTTGGGTGTTCTCGCAGGAGACACTATCCGTGCCGCCGCGGACCTGCGCTTGCCCATGGTGGCCGTATCGCTCCTTTACCGCAGGGGCTACTTTTCTCAACATCTCTCCGAAGACGGTAGCCAAACGGAAGAACCCGTCGTTTGGAACGTCGAAGATTTCCTTAAAGAAGAGGCCGCGCGCGTTACCGTACCTCTGGAAAATCGCCGCGTCGAACTGCGCTGTTGGCGCTATGACGTTAAGGGTGTGCGTGGTTTTGAAGTGCCGGTCTATTTTCTCGACGCCGATCTCCCTTCTAACGCCGAATGGGACCGCAACCTCACTGGCGGGCTCTATGGCGGCGATTCCTACTACAGGTTGTGCCAGGAAGTTCTCTTGGGAGTCGGTGGCGTGCGCATGCTTCGCGCGCTCGGATACGAAGATCTCACGCGCTACCACATGAACGAGGGCCACGCCGCGCTCCTCTCTTTGGAATTGCTCGGCGAGGAAGCCGTAAAGGCGGGCCGCACCGCGATCAATGGCGAAGACATCGAAAAAGTCCGCGCCAAGTGCATGTTCACCACACACACGCCGGTGCCTGCCGGCCATGATCGTTTTCCTATTGAATACCTCACGCGTGTTTTTCCGCAGCAAAGCAAATTTTTCGATCTCAAGGACGCTTCCGTGGCCGAGCTCGTGAAGCGCTCTTTGCAAACCGAGCAAAACTATCCGGATTTGCAGGAAGCGGCGGCCAAAGGCGCGCATCTGAATATGACGTATCTGGCGCTGAGTCTCAGCACATACGTAAACGGTGTCGCGAAACAGCACGGGGTCACTTCGCGGCAGATGTTTCCGGAAGTTCCGATCGAAGCCATCACCAACGGCGTTCATGCCGGGACGTGGACTTCTTCTCCGTTTCAGCAACTCTTTGACCGCCAGATCGCGCAGTGGCGCGAAGACAATTACAGTCTTCGCAGCGCGCTCGGACTTCCCCCCGAAGAGGTCTGGTCGGCGCATCTCATTGCCAAGCACGAGCTTCTCGAAGCCGTGCGTGAAAAAACCGGTCTCAGCCTGGATGAAGAGATCTTTACAATCGGTTTTGCGCGCCGCGCCACAGGCTACAAACGCGCGGACCTGATTCTTTCCGATTTGGACCGCTTGCGCCAGATCGCCAAAAACGCGGGCCATTTCCAAATCATCTACGCCGGCAAAGCGCATCCCAACGATGGCGGCGGCAAAGATATTATCCGGCGCATTTTCCACGCGAAAAAAGCGCTGCGCAAAGCTGTCCCCGTCATTTTTCTCGACGAATACAATCTCGACCTCGGCGGCAAGATGACTTCGGGCGTCGATCTTTGGCTTAATACGCCGCAATTTCCTCTCGAAGCCTCCGGCACGAGCGGCATGAAATCTGCTCTCAACGGCGTTCCCAGCTTGAGCATTCTCGATGGCTGGTGGGTGGAAGGCCACATCGAGGGAGTGACCGGATGGTCGATTGGCGAGCCGCGGCGCACCATGGACACCACCGACATCGCCACGGACAACAGCAAGGAAGCCGAATCGCTTTACTGGAAATTGGAAAACATCATTCTGCCGATGTTCTACAAAGAGCCGCGCCTCTACATCCAAATCATGCAGCACGCCATCGCCATCAACGGCTCGTTCTTCAACACGCAGCGCATGGTGCAGCAGTACATCACCGACGCTTACCTGCGGTAGCGGCTAGAAGAAGGCTTCGAAGCGGTTTCATTCACAGAACGAATTTTACGGCGAGAAAGTGCTCAGCTATTGCGCTGCAGGCTGCGGAATTTTCTTCTCGCCGCGCAGTTCCTTCTCCGTATCGGCGATGTTGCGCTTGGCAAAGTGATCGAAGAGATCCCAGCTGCCGTACTTCTCCTGGAGTTGCGGGAACACGCTGTTCGTGAGCGCATCACCCGCAAGGCCATTCTTGATGGCTCCGCCGACCATAGCACGCAGCTGACCGAGGTAACGGCCGAACTCCAGGAGGTCTTCGGCCGTGCCGACTTCGCCGTGACCGGAGACGAACGCGGCCTTCGGAGCTTCCGCAGCGAGCTTTGCATCGCTTTCGGCCCACTTGTCTGTTGTGCCATCGATCAGATTGGGCAGCGTTTTCCTCCAGAAGAGATCGCCGCAAAAATAAACGCTCGCATCGGGCAGGCTGACGACGGAATCGCCGCCGGTGTGGCCGGGGAAGTAGCGAACAACAACACGGCGTGAGCCGAGAAACAGTTCGAGCGCGGAATCGTAGACAAGGTTGGGCGCGAGGAGCCCATCAACCCAGGCCTTCTGCTCGGGCTTGATGCCGGCCCCGAAGAATTTCAGGTTTTCCGTGTGGATCCACGTGCGCACGTTCTTGTGGGCGATGATGACGGCGCCCGCTTGCCCGAAGACAGCGTTGCCGGTGACGTGATCGAGGTGGTAATGCGTGTTGACGACGAATTTCACCGGCAGCTTTGTGATCTTCTGGATCTCGGCAAGGAGCTGACGCGCGGCCGCCGCGTCCTGAAACGTGTCGATGACGGCGACGCCATCGTCGCCGATGACGAAGCCTGCGTTGGAACCGGCGGAGCTTTTAGGTTTGGCGATGGCGGCGAAGACGTTGTTGCCGAGCGGCTTGATGGTGAAGAGCAGGGAATCGGTAGATGCATCCTGCGTGCGAGCCGTGCACACAAGAGCTAGAAGAGCAAACAATAAGACCAGTGTTTTGCGCATGGCTCGGTATGGTATCGCGCAGAAGGTAAAAACAAAAGAATTACACGGAGAACACCGAGACCACCGAGGACGCGGAGAAGAAGTAAGAAGTCAACGGAGGCGATTCTTGTACACGGCCATGCCTACCGCGGCGTCCATACCAATTCTTTCAAGCGTATCGATTTCGCGCCGAGTCTTGATTCCGCCCGCGGCGATGATGGGGTGAGCGCTCGCGGCGCGGAGTTTGCGGAACCAGTCGAGATTTGCTCCGGTCATCGTGCCTTCGCGGTCCACATCGGTGCAGAGAAACGCGCCGCAAAAAGGCTCGAGTTGCGTCATTACATTTTCAGCGCGCAGGGCTAGCTTGCGCCGCCACCCGTTGACGGTGATGTGGCCTTGTGCAGTGTCCAAGGCGATGACAATTCGGGCGGGTGCGATTTTCTTCGTGAGCTGGCGGAAAAACCGGGCGTTGATTTTTCCTTCGCGGAAAGCCGCGCTCCCTACGATGATTTGGTCCGCGCCCCAATGAACAACTTCCAAAGCGCGCGCGACAGTGCGAATGCCGCCGCCTACGCGAACTTTCAATTTGTAACGCTCGCGTGCTTGTATGCAGAGTTCACGGGCGAGTACGTTGTTGTCGCCAGAGCCGATGGCGGCGTCGAGGTCGACCAGATGCAGCCACGGATATGATTTGAATTTTTCGAGCAGACCGAAAACGTCCGTCACAGCGAGCTCTCGTTTGCGGCCGTGCACCAGTTGAACGGCTTGCCCCCCTTGCAGATCGATGCAGGGAATCAGCACGGAAGGCGAACCCCGATGTTGCGAGCCGCAAGAAATTGCTTTAATTCGCGGATGGATTGCACGTTATCGTGAAAGATCGAGGCAGCGAGGGCGGCATCGGCGGCGCCTTCGGAAAAAATCTCCGCGAAATGTTCGGGGAGTTTTGCGCCGCCGGAGGCAATGACGGGAACGGAGGCCGCGCGCGAAATCGCGGCGGTCAGAGGCGTATCGAAACCAAGCTGGGTGCCGTCGCGATCAACGGAAGTGAGCAAGATTTCGCCGGCGCCGAGCTCGACGCCTTGTCGGGCCCATGCCAGCGCGTCGCGATTTGCCGAATCGCGGCCTCCACGCACCATAACGTCCCAGTGATCGTCCACCCGTTTCGCGTCGATCGCCAGGACAACAGCTTGCGCGCCGAATTCGCGCGAGAGCTCAGAGATAAGCCCGGGGCAAGCGACCGCGGCAGTGTTGACAGTCACCTTGTCGGCGCCGGCGCGCACGACCGCGCGTGCGTCGTCCAGAGATCGAATGCCGCCGCCAGCGGTCAACGGGATGGCGAGTTCGGCGGCGACGCGTCTGATCGTATCGAGAAATGTGGGACGGCGGTCGCGTGAAGCGGCGATATCAAGCACAACAAGTTCGTCGGCGCCCTCCGCGTTGTAGCGAGCGGCCAGAGCAACTGGATCGCCCGCATCGCGCAGGCCCGCAAAATTCACGCCTTTGACTACCCGCGCGCCGTCCGTGTCGAGACACGGAATGATGCGGTGCGCCAGGCTCACGCCGCGAGCCTCAGAAAGTTTTGCAGAAGCTGGGCGCCTGCTTCCGCACTTTTTTCGGGATGAAACTGCACGGCGAAGATATTTTGTTTTTCGACGACAGCCGCGAAATCCGTGCCGTGCTTGCAGAGAGCGACAGCTTCGCCGTCCGTTTCCGTCGCCGCGAAAGAGTGCGCGAAATAAAAATACGCGTCGGCGGGAATTCCCTTCAGAAGACGCGAAGGGCGAGTGAGCTTCAGTTGATTCCAGCCCATGTGGGGAAGCTTAACGGTAGAGGGCAGAGAACAAACAGAACCAGAAAAGAGTTTGAGGCCTAGAAGTTCGGGAGCTTCCTCGCTGGTTTCGTAAAGCGCCTGCAGGCCGAGACAGATGCCGAGGAACGGAACACCGCGCTGAATGGCATCAAGCAAAGGCGCGCGCAAAGCCCGTTCGTCCAGCGCGTGAATTAGCGCCGCGTAGTGGCCGACGCCGGGCAGAAGCAAAGCTTCGGCGTTTGCAATGCACTCCGGCGACGTCGATCGCTGGCTTGCGGCACCGAGACGCTGCAAGGCGCGCTCGACACTGGTGACATTGCCTGCTCCATAGTCGATTAGTGTGACGTTCATAGAAGGCCCTTCGTGCTGGGAAGAACGCTGCGAAGGCGTTTATCTCGTGCGACCGCAAAACGAAGCGCGCGCGCGAAGGCTTTGAAGATGGCTTCGACTTGGTGATGCGACGAGCGTCCGTAAAGCGCGCGCAGATGAACATTGGCGCGCGCCGCTTGCGCGAACCCCTGAAAAAAATCTTCCGTGAGCTCGGTTTGAAAGTCGCCGACGAGTTTCGCGGAGATGTTTGCGTCCACCACGCAATAAGGCCGGCCGCCGAGATCGACGGCAGCAGCGGCAAGACTTTCGTCCATGGGCATCAGGAAGTAACCCGCGCGCAGGATGCCGCGTTTTGAACCGAGAGCTTTCAACACGGCTTCGCCTAACGCGATGCCCACATCTTCCACGGTGTGATGCTGATCCACGTCCAGATCGCCCTTGGCTGTAATTTCCAAATCGAAAGCGCCGTGCCGCGCCACTAGATCGAGCATGTGATCAAAAAAACGAATGCCCGTGGAGACGCGGGATTTTCCGCGGCCGTCGAGATTCAACTTCAGCCGAATTTCGGTCTCGTTCGTCTTGCGATGGATTTTGGCGGATCGAGGCATGAGCACCTTATCTGTAGCGCTTGATCAGTTTCAGCAAGCGCTCCATTTCTTTTTGTGTGCCGATGCTGATACGCACGAGGCCAGGACCAATATCTTTCGCGCGATCGCGCAGCAGAACACGCTTTTTCAGCAGTTGCGCGCACATTTCAGATCCGCCCGCGCCGAAATCGGCCAGAAGAAAATTGCCGGCGCTCGGATAGGTCTTCACATTCATTCTGTGGAGTTGTTTTTCAAACCACGCGCGGGTGCGCAGAATGTTTTTGACGTAGAGCTTCATCGTTCTGGAATCGCCCACAGCCGCTTCCGCGGCAGCCAGCGCGGCTACGTTGACCGGGAAAGGAGCCGTGCCGCGGCGAAGAATGGCGAGCGATTCGGCGCAGGCGATCACGGCTCCCAGGCGAAGTCCTGCGAGCCCGGCGGCTTTGGAAAAAGTCCGCGCCACGAAGAGTTGCGGGTACTGGTTGATCCACGGCGCGACGGTGACGCCGGAAAATTCGGCGTAGGCTTCGTCAAGGACGACGGCCGTGTGGGTGGCGGCTTTCAAGACTGTTTCGATTACACTTTTTTGCAGCAGCGTGCCGGTGGGATTGTTGGGATTGCAGACGAATAGGACACGCGGCCGAGCGGCGAGCGCCCGGAGCACACCATCGAGCGGAAATTCCATAGCCGGACCGTAGCGCTGGGCTTCGATTTTTGCTCCCGCTACTTCGCCCCAGTAGCGATACATCGGAAAAGTCGGCTCGCAGATGATTACGCTGCTCCCCGCGTCGACAAAAGCATCGAAGAAAAGCCGGAGGGCATCATCGCCGCCGTTGGTGAGAAGGAGTTCTTCTGGGGCTACCCGAAAATGCCGCGCCAGACGGCGAGTGCCGCTCTCGTACTCGGGATACATCGAAAGGAGCTTCGGCGTAAGTTTCGCCAACGCGCGCATCACGGCGGGGGAACAGCCTGCGGTGTTTTCGTTGAAGTCGAGCCGCAGTTTGTCGGCGCGACCTTCACCGGGCGGTTCATAGGTGCGGCGGTCGAGGATTGCCTGTCGAACGGGGAGTTGTGCCTTCATCGGCGGATCCTCACGGCGTTGCGATGCGCGAGCAGTCCTTCGGATTCTGCCAGAGATTCGGCGGCATCCGCGAGGCGCAGAAAGCCCTTATTCGAGATGGTCTGCACGCTGATGCATTTCACGAAGTCTGCGGCAGAGAGACCGCCGCGCTTGTGCGCCCAGCCGCCGGTCGGGAGGACGTGATTGCTGCCGGAGACGTAATCGCCGAGCGGCTGCGCGCCCCACGGGCCGAGAAAAATTGTCCCGGCGGCGGTGATTTTCTCGAGAAGCGCCGCGGGATCATCCGGAAGGCTGAGATGTTCCGGTGCGAAGCGGTTGCAAAAAACGCAAGCGGCTTCGAGAGACGGCGCGAGCAAGATCGCGCCGGTCTTGCGCATGGATTGGTGCGCGGGATTGTTTGGAGGAAGGTGCGACAACTGCGATTGAACCTCTTCCTGGACGGCGCGCGCCAGCTTCATCGATGGTGTTACCAGAAAGCTTCCCGCATCCGGCGCATGTTCGGCTTGGGCGAGGAGATCGGCAGCGACCCATTTTGGGTTGCCTTTCGCCGCGAGAACTATGGCTTCTGTGGGGCCAGCTGGAAGATCAATTGCACAATCGCTGCTAACGAGTTGCTTAGCAGCCGTGACGAAGCGATTCCCAGGGCCGCAGATCTTTTCGACGCGCTCAATGGATTTTGTCCCGTAAGCGAGCGCGGCGATCGCATGGGCGCCTCCGATGCGGGCGATTTTCGTAATGCCGAGGAAGTCCGCAGCGGCGAGCAGCGCGTCATTGGGATGCGGGCAAACGGCCACAATCTTTGAAACGCCGACGATTTGAGCGGGAATGGCGGTCATTAGTAAAGTGGAGACGAGTGCGAAATTGCCGCCGGGAATGTAGCATCCGACGGATTCGATCGGCGAAACGCGCTGGCTGATTTTTACGCCGGGCTCGACTTCGATCGTCCAGGCGCGCGGCAGCTGTTTTTCTGCGACACGGCGGATGTTGCGAGCGGCTTGTCGAACCGCACGGAGAAAATCGGAGCTCACTTTGGAGCGAGCGGCACGCATTTCCTGAAGCGTGACCCACACACCTTCGCGGCGCAGGTCGATGCTGTCGAACTGATTGGTGTAAGCGAAGAGGGCAGCGTTGCCGCGCTTGCGAACGTCGGCGATGATGCGCGCGGCAATGCTTTCGGCTTCACGATCGCGCTCAAGGCGGGCGTGTAGAAGACTCTTTTCCACGGCGGAAGTGAGTTTCAGGATGCGCATCAGAGCACAATCTTGTTCAGGGGATATTCGACGATGCCCTGAGCCTTGGCGGCTTTCAGCTTCGGCAAAATCTGCCGCACCACCGCTTCTTCGACGATGGTGTTGATGGCAACCCAATCGGGATCGCTGAGAGCCGAGATCGTAGGCTTTTTTAGAGCCGGCAACACTCCGAGAACCGCGGCCAGATCATCGCGGTGCACGTTGAGCAGCAAGCCGACTTTGCTAGCGGCGGCGATCGCGCCTTGCAGCATGAGGATTAGGTTTTCGGCCTTCTCGCGCTTCCACGGTTCCGTTGCCGCAGACCGGTTCATGATGAAAACCGTCGCGGACTCGAGCACGGTATCCACGATACGAAGACGATTCGCTCGCAGAGACGAGCCGGTTTCCGTGACCTCGACAATGGCATCCGCAAGCTGCGGCACTTTGACTTCCGTTGCGCCCCAGGAAAATTCGACGCGCGCCTTTACGCTGTGCCGCGCCAAGTATTTCTCCGTGATTTGCACAACTTCGGTCGCAATGGTCTTTCCTTCAAGATCTTTCACGTCCCGCATCGTCGAATCTTCGGGAACGGCGAGGACCCAACGGACGCGCGCGAGCCGCTGCTTGGCATAAACGAGCTCAGAAAGTTCATCCACGGCCGCGTCCGTTTCGACCACCCAATCGTGCCCGGTGATTCCGGCGTCGAGAGCGCCGGTCTCGACATAGCGCGCCATTTCCTGCGCTCGCACCATAAGACATTCGATCTCGGGATCATCGATGGTCGGAACGTAGCTGCGCGAGCTGAGCGTGATTTTCCAGCCGGCACGGGCAAAGAGTTCGAGCGTTGCGTCCTGCAAGCTGCCCTTGGGAATGCCAAGCTTCAGCTTCGGAGCATTCATGCCTTCTTCTCCCGTCCCGTGTGGCCGTAGACTTCTTCCGGCGAGAAGGTGCGCTCGTCGGTGATTTTGGCCGTTCCGTTCGTTTCCAGCGCGCGAAAGAAGCAGCTTCGATAACCTTCGTGGCAGACGCCAATGCCAATGGCCTCGACGCGGACAAGTAGGGCATCAGCGTCGCAATCGACACGTAGTTCACGCACTTTGAGGACGTGGCCGCTGGACTCGCCCTTTTTCCAGAGTTTGTTCCGTGACCGGCTGAAGAAAACCACTTCGCCGGAGCGCTGCGTCTCGGCCAGCGAGGCGGAGTTCATGAAACCAAGCATGAGGACATCCCCGGTGCGATGATCCTGGATGATGGCGGGAACCAATCCGCCCGCTTTTGCAAAGTCGATGTTCACAGATTCCACGTGCTTCCCTCCCAAAATCAAATGTCTAAAATCAATCGCCCAAAAAAACAAAAAACCCGCTGGGGCTTTTTGCGCCAGCGGGCCGATGAGTGCTTTGTGTTGCGAAACTCTATGCACACCTCATCGGGCGCGGCGTATGGCCGTGATGATGGTGGTTGCGATGCGCCCGAAAGCTCACAGTAAGAAAGTAAAGAAATTCGCCGCCGGTGTCAACCGCGGTTTCATTGCGCCTTGCACAAACGCTGGCGGGTCCCAGCTCCGGTTGATACCGGACAGTACTCCTTTCGGATCACTCCTGAGCTGTTACCGTCGGGCGACCGGAGATGGGCGGAGCCATTTAGCGCCGGTTTCCCGAGCCTGCCGTCCCGGGGGCGTTGTAGTTCATGCTCATCTTCAGGCTGACGGCAACCCCGGTCTTGCCGTTTTCCAGCTTCTCGACGCGAACGACTTGCGCGACATACTCGCAATTCATGGGATCGTGCGCGGAGGAGAAGGGAAAGGTGACGAAGACGCGCATGCCGGGATAGTAGGAATGGAGGCGCGTGGTGAAATAAATGCCGGTCTTCGAGGCATTTACGCTGATGGGTAAGTCCTCGAAGTGATCGTCGCGGGGCTCGGAGGGGCGCACGCGGACGGGCCGGGCAATCTTAGCCCTGCGGCTGACGCGGTTGTCGGACACTCGCTTTTCGAGCTTTTCTGGCATGGCGACTTCCGGGTTAGAATCCAGTTGTAATGGGGCTCTTTGGGTGCTACCACGAATCCTAAAGCCCTTGAGGCGAATCTGATACCAATACGGGAGCACGGCGAGAGCCAAATTTGAGAGGAATCGGGACAGAACCATGGACGAGAAAATTCGCAAAGACGAAGCCGCCTGGAAGAAACAACTCACGTCGAATCAATACTATGTGACGCGTCAGAAGGGTACGGAACCGCCCTTTTCGGGTGAATATGAGGATACCGACACTCCTGGGGTCTACAAGTGCGTCTGTTGCGGCCAGCCCTTGTTTCGTTCTGATACCAAATACCACTCGGGCTCCGGGTGGCCCAGCTTCTACGCCCCGGCCAACGAGGAGGCTGTCGAGGCCGAAACAGACGCCAGCCACGGCATGACCCGGACGGAGATCAAGTGCAGCAAGTGCGACGCGCACCTCGGGCACGTCTTCGAAGATGGCCCAAATCCGACAGGATTGCGCTACTGCGTCAACTCCGCGTCCCTCGAGTTGGAAGAAGAGAAGTAAGAGGGGTCTAGACGCCAAGAGGCGCTCCGGCTGGGCCGGAGCGCCTCTCAGAATTTTACGCTCTCAAGAAAAGCTAAGATTACGCCGCAGGACAGGTGCAAGCCACGAGCTCTGCGACAGGATCGCTCTCGCGATTCCACACGCCGAGAAGCATTACTTTCGTCCCCGTCGGATATTTGAAAACGTAATAAACGTTTGAACGCCCTTCGACTTCAAAGAAGCCGGGCCGCCGCGGATCTGGCCGCGATGGAGCACCGGAATGAAGCAGCATGCGCAACTCAGCAATCTGCTCCTGCGAATGATTTCGCAGGTCTTCCACGAGGGGCGGGTGTTTCGTAATTGTCATGATCATGTTCTTTCTCCGCCACATCTAGCTTATCGTTGTCCTCACCTGTTAAGACGAAAAAAGGCTGGAAAAGTTTCATGGACGGCAACTTCTTTTGAAAAATGTTCTGTTACAACTGGCGGCTTTGGGAGCAGAAATGGCGAATTTGCTGGCATTTTGGTAGGAAATGGGGCATTTGAAGGTGGTCCAAATTGGCTCTGAGCTTGTTCCAACTCCGGCTCATGCGGGCATGGGCGGCCCGGGCCAGGAACCGCGAGCCCGAAATCGGACGAGTTCCGGAGTTCCTGATGCGCCCAAATCTGTTGTAATGGATGTAGCGTTACTATCGATAGCGGTACTTGCGCGAGTGGGGCTTCTCTGTGATAGTGGACGCAGTGACCTACCAACGTAATGAGGGATGGCCTCAGTGACCAAAACTCCGACAAAAAAGTCCCCGAAGAGAGAGAAAACTAATTTTGGCAAAGACAAGCGGCGCAAACATCACCATTTTCTGGTGACTGTTTTTTACGCCGACGGCGAGAAATTCGGCCGTGTCTACACCGATAAAGACAAAGCGGATCGCTTTGCGGACCGGCAGAAGCGGTCGCCGGTGGTGAAGTCTGCGCGCGTTACGATGGTCTCCTGAACCGCGAATTCATGATGGGGCCGCTGTCGAAAACGAAGCCACGGGAGGCTTGTCGCTGGCGTGCGGGCATGTTATAAAAAGAACTGTCGTTGAGCGGCCTTAGTATAGTGGTAGTACGGAACCTTGCCAAGGTTCAGGTGTCGGTTCGATTCCGATAGGCCGCTCCAGATTCCAAAGGGCTTACGCCAAGGGCTGGGTTCTTCCTATTTTCCAATACACCGTTAAATGTTAAATGACGGCTCTTGCACCCGATGCCCGATGCGGTGGTATTGCTGGTCCTATTCAGAACGACGAGAATTGGCTAAGTCCCGATAGCCCATCATCTTAAGTCTTCTAGCGAACATCGTTATGAATTGCTACTTAACCCCGGCGGGCTTCAGATGTTAGTTCGATTCCGAAATGCTACTCGAACGCACTCCGCGTCCTTTCCGCTAAGAGCTGGTATCCTGCAATTCCTTGCAGACGGCGAGAACAGGGTCCTTCCAGCGAGACAGTAAAGAAGTCATCGCTTCATCTTTTCTTGCAATATCAGGTCGTCAATTTCCTTAGCTACAGTGGTGAATACTTTGTGAACCTGGTCGCTCATCACGCCCGGGGCGTTTCCCAAGTCGCTTAGCTGATGTGCAGCATCGACGATAATCACGTAATTCAAGGCTACAGCTTGTGCAAGCTCTCTGGCACGCAACTTCTCATAACTTCCTGGTCGTTCCATCTGGGTACTCGGCTCTACGCGAACCTCGATAACCTGTTTGACTTCGGCGCCGTGGTCGGAGGACTTTGGACGATGCCGCTGTAAGACGTAGTCTATCTCGATTCGCTGACCGGGAATGTAAAGTGCATCTTGGTCCTTCGTATTGACCTTGCGTGTCCAGTGCGAAATTTCTCCGGTGTCATTCTCAACCTTGATTTCGGGCCAGTCGCCCATGCTGCCCCAAAATCGTTCAATGATTACACCGCACAGTGTGTGCATTGCAAGTTTCCCAGACGCTATTTGTTCCCACCATTCCTGTGACCCGAAGAGTCCGTGTGTCGGTTCAATGCCAAAGTTGTCGGTGTTACGAGTTGCCTTTTGCACCTGCGCGATGAAGGTCGCATCGTTCCTTAGCTGATAGGCCGGTTTCATAAGTTAAGTTAGATATTTTGCGACGGATTGATAGAACCTCTAGGTTCGAGCGGCGGGATAATCAATTTCTACGGCGTTGGCCAAAACACTCTCAAACTCCGCGGTTGCGTTCAATGCTTGTACCAATTCTTGTGTCAGCGGTACGTGTCCGTAAATCTGCTGAACGGCTGACAAGCCGACGGAGCACTCGTAGTAGTCCTCGGCCCATGCCTTATAGGTGCCTGGCTTCCCATCGAAAATAGAAAGCATCCATTCGGAGCCGTCTGGGTCGTCTCCATCAGGGTAAGAGATTCTTCCAGTATTCCATTGGGCGTCCTGAATGCCCCGCCAAATGCAGAAGGTTGTATCTTGCATTGAAAAGGCAGGCTCTGTAGCGAAGGACTTGAAATCATCTGGAACACTGTCCAGCACGCCCGGCCAGACCTTGGAGGTTTCCATGCTCCATGGTGACATCTCGGACTCATGATCGAAACCTTTCAGAAATGCACCGAGAAGACCGAAGCCGCAGTACCAACCATCACCCTCACCGTTTCGCATTGACGCCATCTGCTCGCCCTCTGCCCATTTGCTGTTGAAGGAATAATAGCGATAGTCCCACTCCTTCATGATGATGGCGTCAAGCATGGCCAGAGACTGGGTTAGCTTCTTGAGTATTTCTATCCTCGGTAGTGCGGTCAGGTCTCTTGTTGAAATCATCGGCATCGGGATTTTATACCGCACACACTTTGAATTGGAATCTCCCGTGTGCCAACGGCTTACCGGACAACGAAGCCAAGCCCGCTGCCTAGGCAATCCGGCGAGCACCCTTAACCGTGGTTTTTAGGTTCAAGATTCCCTAGGTCATTCATGACAGTGCCATCGACGAACAATTCTCCCCATGCCAACTGGGCACGATAGTTTCGTCGAGCATCAAGAGGTATACGCTAACAGAAGATAACAACCCGAACACCCAACCGCCCTGGCGTGCAAAGTCGATAATCTTCGCATCGCTCGCAGTGGCTAGTCCTTTTTCTCCTACATGGGCGGACTCAACCCCTGCGGCATCGAGATGGCGGACTGTGGAACGCGGAAGGCCCTGATCGAGCAGCAACCTCATCGGGCGTGGGGTATGGGCAAGACCTTGTCCTCAACCAAAGCCGCCGCGAAGGCCAGCGCTTGCCGAATATCTTCGTCCTCTAGCTCTGGGTACTCGCGCTTCAGTTCGCCACGGTCGGGATAGATGGCGAGTGCTTCAAGTACTCGGCGGACGGTAAAACGGAGGTTCCGGATGCAGGGCTCGCCACTCATCCGAGCAGGATCAGTCGTTATTCGACCGAGTTTCTCCATCTGTTTTACGCCTCTTCTAGACAGTCGCCAGCGAATGTTTGAAAAGCTCTCCGCGTGATGTGCTGTCTCTATGAAAATACCCGAAATGGGCCGCGAGAGAATCGATTCTAACAAAGCCAGAGTAAGCGTATTCTTGGCACTCCTGCAACTGGCCCCTCCAGCAAGGCCAGATGTTCTTCGAAATATACCTCAAGGAACAGAAAGGATCACCAGATCGGGTCTTTGGTGCGCCTTGCCTGCCCCCAGAAACGCGTCTACAATGCCATTGGAGAAAGCGTTTTCCCGCTCATCTGATGCGCTTTGCCTTTCGAATGACCGCCATCGCAGCATGGGTAGTCTCGCTGGCGTCGACTTTGGCGGTGTCTGTAGTTTGGCTCTCCTCGGCGACCGAAACACCGTCCTTCCCCGGCACGCGAGCTACTGGCTCCGCCGCGTTCGAAGACATCACGGAAGCCAGCGGCATAAATTTCCGGTACGTAAGTTCTCACACATCGAAAAAATACCTCATTGAAACGATGGGGTCCGGCGTGGCTTTGTTCGATTATGACAATGATGGCCGCCTCGACATCTTTTTAGTCAACGGTGCGCCAATTGCCGATCCCACCCCGAAAGGAACAGTCCCGCGAAAAGATGGTCCAAGCACGTGGAACCGGCTCTATCACCAAAAGGTGGATGGTACGTTTGAAGATGTCACCGAGAAGGCCGGCCTTCAGGGGATCGGGTATGGAATGGGAGTGGCCGTGGGTGACTACGACAACGACGGCTATGAAGACCTGTTTGTCACCGGCTATGGAAGAAATACTCTCTATCATAACAATGGCGACGGAACATTTACGGATGTTACTGCCAGCAGCGGCTTAGCTGGGTCTGGCTGGTCGACGAGCGCTGCATGGGTAGATTACGACAACGATGGACTGCTCGATCTGGTTGTGTTGCGCTATGTGACTTGGGACTGGGACGACTTCTGGTGCGGCGAGCACCGAGAGGGTTATCGTGCCTATTGTCATCCGGATCTTTTTTCGCCGATTGCGCCCATGCTTTATCACAATGATGGAAATGGACATTTCGCGGAAGTGACGCAGCAGGCCGGATTTGCCAAGCCCGGCAAAGGATTGGGAGTTGCCATCGGCGATTACGACAAAGACGGACGTCCTGACATTGTCATCGCCAACGATTCCATGCCCGAATTCCTCTACCACAACGATGGGGGCGGAAAATTCAGCGAAGTGGGGCTTTCCTCCGAAATCGCTCTCGATGACAACGGGAAGACATACGCCGGCATGGGCGTAGACTTCGCCGACTACGACAATGACGGCTGGCCCGATCTGGTGATCACCAATCTGGCGAATCAACGTTACGCGATCTACAAAAATACCGGTGACGGATCGTTTACCTACGCGAGCGAACCCACGGGAATCGCTGCTATGACGGTAATGCATTCCGGCTGGGGCGTCCGCTTCCTGGATTTCGACAATGACGGCTGGAAAGATCTGCTCGTTGCGCAGGGCCACGATTTAGATACGATTGAGCTGTCATCGCCCCAATTGCGCTATCGCGAACCTCTATTGCTCGCGAAAAATAACAATGGGAAGGGATTCATGGATGTTTCTGCATCGTCCGGACCTGTGTTCGCGAAAAAATGGGTGGCACGCGGGCTGGCCACCGGGGACATCGACAATGACGGACGCATCGATGCGGTTATCACCACGAATGACGGCCCCGCGTACATTCTGCGCAACGTAACACGGACCACCAATCACTGGATTTCGCTGCAACTGACAGGACACAAGAGCAATCGTGATGCGATCGGTGCGCAAATCAAGTTGACGACCAAAGATGGTTCCCAATACGCGATGGTCAGCACCGCCGGCAGTTATCTTTCGGCGAGCGACAAACGCGTGCATTTCGGCTTAGGGCAGAACACCGAGGCGAAGAGCATCGAGATCCGGTGGCCTAGCGGAAACGTGCAGAATTTGAGCAGCGTGCAGGGAGATCGATTGGTGAAGATCGAAGAACCTTCGGCCGCAAAGGAGAACAATTGACCGGCTTTCCGCTCCGACGACAATGTGCGACGCTTCTGGTGCTCATGCTTGCTGTTTGCGTTGCTGGGACCGCCCTTCGTGCGCGGCCGCAGAACGCGTCGGCAGACGATCACTTTCAGCTTGGCGCGCAAGCACTGACGGACGGAGACTTCGGAAAGGCCATCAAAGAGTTTGACGCGGTTATTGCCGAACGTCCTGCTTTTGCAGAAGCCTTTTTCAATCGCGGGCTCGCCCATCAAGAACTAGGACAAATGGCAGATGCTGCCGCCGATTTTCAATCGGCGCTGCGGCTTAAGCCCGGCCTGCGCGGCGCGAATCTTTTTTTGGGGATCGCTTATTACAAAACAAATGACTTCTCCCGCGCGCGGACGGCGATTCAGCGTGAGATAAAACTCAGCCCGAACGACGCGAAGGCACTGATGTGGCTCGGAATCGTTGAATTGGGGGCTGGCGAACCCGAAGCTGCGATTGCGCCATTGGACAAAGCGGCGGAGCTTGCCCCCAAAGATGTCGACATTCTTTACCACCGTGGCCGCGCTCATCTCACTGTCTCGAACCGCAGCTATCAGGAAATGTACGAAGCCGATCCAAAATCTTGGCGCGTCCATCAGGTCCTCGGCCAGGCATATGCGGAGTCGGAACGATATATGGATGCGATTGCGGAGTACCAGAAGGCCATCGAAATCGCGCCCAACGCACCGAGTCTCAGTGAAGGCCTTGGCGATGCTTATCGCATGTCCACTCAATTAGACAAAGCCGAACAAGCGTATTCCCGGGAACTCGAACTCGACCCGCAAAATCTGATGGCGATGTACTATCTTGGTGAAATTCGCGTCCTGCGCGGGAATGGAGCCGAGGCGCTTCCCATCCTTCAGGCGGTCCTTAAGGAAAAGCCGAAGTTCGCGGACGCGCGATATTATTTGGCGCGCGGACTAGCGGAGGTCGGGCAAAACGCTGCGGCGGAGGAGCAATTCAAGCTGGTTATCCAAGACTCTCCAGAGAGCGAACTTGCCCAACGGACCTACTACCAACTCGGGCGGCTCTACCGGGTCATGAAAAGGCCGCAGGACGTCGAGCGCGCCATGCAGGAATTTCAGCGTTTGAAGGTGGCCGCCGATGCGCGTGAGTCCGCTAACCTTGAGCAACGGAAGAAAGCGCATGCCGAACGGGACGCTGACCAGAATCCCTAAGAAGTACTGTCGCCAGGGGCCTGCGCCGACGTGCGGATGCCGATGCGCAAAAGCTCTGGCCGTTCTCCTTTTGATTGCATTTTCCCTCTCTCCCGGGCGCGCTTCGGCTCTCCTGCGTTATGCATCTCTTCCGACACGCGGGCATGAATCGCAGGCCAATGAAGTCGCCTCTCCGAAGCAGGCTGCCGAGTTGAAGGAGGCAGCTTCCAAGATCGCGGCGCACGAATTACCGGAAGCAGAGTCCCTCCTGAAGCGCGTCTTGGAAGAACGTCCGCAAGAAGCGGAGGCGCTCATGCTTCTGGGCGTTGTCCACGCGGAGCGTTTGGATAGTGCAGAGGCCGAAAACCTATTTCGCCAAGCAATCAAGAGCAACCCGCAACTCGCCGCAGCTCATGAAAACCTCGCTCTACTCCTAGTCAAGTTGGCGCGTCCTGATGAATCGCTCCACGAATATGAAGCGGCGCTTAAGGTTAGCCCCGGGAGTGCGACTGCCAAACGTGGGTTGACGGCATTGGCCGAGCAACAGGCCCTGGCGGCGCGCGCGAAGAAGGATCCCGAGGGAGCCCTGGGCATTCTCCTCGAAGCAAGAAATTCCGATCCGCAAGAACCGCGTCTGCTTTTTGATCTGGGCATGATGGAGCTCGAGATGTCTTTGAACCAGGATGCTTTGCTGGTTCTTCGTGAAGCGCATTCTCTTGATGAGAGTGACCTTCAGACGCTATACGCGCTGGCTCGCGCGGAGCTTGCTGTCCAAGAAATGTCATCGGCCGAGCAGCATATGCGCGATTACCTTCGGCAACGTCCCGGCGACCCAACGGCACATTATGGACTAGGGCGCATTCTGCGAATGCTGGAGCGAAGCGAAGAAGCAAGAAAGGAATTTGAGCGCTCCGTTGATATCGAGCCGGCCCAATCCGAATCGTATTATGAGTTGGGCGACATTTTACTGAACGCCGGGGAGTTCGATCAGGCAGCCGCTCAATTCCAGAAAGCGCTCAACCGCGATTCGCATCATGGAGGTGCGCTCACCGGGATGGGCATCGTCGCCTATCGCCAAAAGCGATACGACGCGGCGGAAGGTTTTTTCAAAGCGGCCTTGGAGAGCAGCCCCAAGTACCAACCGGCGCATTACTATTACGGCCTTGATTTAAAGCGACTCGGCCGGGCCGAAGAAGCGAACCACGAACTGCAGATAGCGCTCGAACTGGACAAGGAGGAGAAAGCCAGGCGGACGCAGCAGCCGCATATTCTGGCTCCTTCCACGGCTCAGCCCGGGCCTCCCATACAGCTCTAAAAGAGCCGGCGGGCCGGATGGCCGGACTCCCCGAAAAGCGCCGCCAGAGAAGATTGTAATCAGACCTATGAAATAAACTGCTTGACAGCCGCCGGAGGCTCTAGTAGAAAAGCACTATTCGGGAAAACGTTTGCTTGAAAACTCAGGCAGATGTCGCCGGGGGAAGCAGTGGAACTTGGGGCAAGGCTAATAGCTGCACCTGCGCGAGAAAACGTTTGCGCACAATCTGCGCTTAGTCTTTCTTTCTTCCGCACCTTACGGCAGCACAATCCCATCGTTCTGGGCTCCAGGGAAGCAGTGAATTCCTTAGAGGGGGTAGTATGAGGAAAGAACGTAAGCAACTGAGTTTCTCGGCCGGATGCGCGTTTGGAAATGCCTCTAGAGCTAGCGTGTTTTGTGCAACCCTTCTGTTTTTGTTTTTTCTCGGCTCGCGCGTTGCCTGTGGCCAGACCACGACGCGCGGAGCGATTTCTGGCGTAGTCACGGACGCCTCCGGTGGCGTGGTCGTGGGTGCCGAGGTAACCGCTGTCGAAGCCAACACCAAAACCACCTACAAGGTCAAGACGGGCGGCAGCGGAGACTATCGTTTCTCTGATTTGCTCGTTGGTACTTATGACGTGACCGTTGACGCGCCTGGCTTTAAAGCTTCTACCTCCCATGGTGTGATCGTTGAGTTGAGCTCGATTCGAAACGTGGATGTTGTGCTTCAGCCTGGCAGCGGAAATGAAAGCGTGACCGTGAATATTGAAGCGGTGAATCTCGAGACCCAGACATCCGACGTGGGCACGGTGATCACGACGCAACAGGTACTCGATCTGCCGCTCGCCTTGGGCGGTGTCGGCGCCACCCGTTCGCCGGAAGGCTTCGTCTTTCTCGTTCCTGGAACCACCGGACCGGGCACCAACAATGGCGCCGGTGGCGTTTTTGAATCGAAAATCAGCGGCGGTCAAAACTTTGGAACAGAAGTGCTTCTGGACGGCGCCAGCATGGAACGCTCCGAAAATGGCTCCTCTTTTGACGAAGCCGGGCCCTCCGTCGAAGCCATCGGCCAGTTTAAAGTTGTCACTTCAACTCCATCGGCGGACTTTGACCGTTCAACCGGTGGTTGGGAAACTTTTTCAACCAAAGGCGGCACAAATCAATACCACGGCGATGTTTATGAGATCATGCAGAACGCCGACCTCAACGCCAACGGCTGGTTCAACAACGCCTTCGGCACTGCCCGCCCTCCAGACACCAAGAACGACTATGGACTCACCTTCGGCGGCCCGGTTTGGATTCCTAAGCTCTACAACGGCCACGATAAGACCTTCTTCTTCTTCTCTTGGGAGCAGTACAAGCAGAACCAGGGCGCCACGGTTATCAGCACCGTCCCCACTGCTGCCGAACGCACCGGCAACTTCTCCGCACTCTTGGGTCCTCCAGTAACCGCTAACGGACAACCCGTGATCAACCCCTGCACCGGACAGCAGGTATTGACGAATCAGATTTTTGATCCGTCGACCACCACCACCGTTGGCGGCATTCCCTGCCGATTGCCCTTTGCAACCAATAACGTCATCCCCACGGTTAACGCCACCGCTGCAGCGGTTCTCGCTTTGATCCCACTTCCACAGAACGCAAACCTGACCAACAACCTCGACTTTAGTTCGAGCGGCACCATCAATGACACTCTGATGACCGTCCGCATTGATCATAACTTCAGCTGGAAGGACAAGGTCTTTTTTACTTACAACAGCCGCGACAATGCCCATGAGCCTCTCGATATTCAGTTCAGCGGTCCTGCGTATCCCGGCGGCCAGTTCCAGAATTTCTTCACTCACTACATTCGAGTTGGCTGGGATCATGCATTCACGCCGACTCTCTTGAATCAATTTGCCGTGGGTTATAACCGTACGAACAGCCTCAACGTTGGAAGCTCTGGCGCCTTGGGCGTCAATTGGGATCAGAAACTCGGCATTACTGGTTTGCCGACGAACAACATATTCCCCGTCTTCAATTTTGGCGGCGGGTTGGACAGTGCCGGCTACAACATCAATGGCGATACCATTGATAACGGTTATCCGGTCAACGACACGCTGAGCTGGGTGCACGGCAAACATTCATTCCGTTTCGGCACCAACCTTAATCTCCAGGTCTTCGATCCCACCACGCAACAAAATGAATCCGGAACTTTCAACTTCGGTACTGGAGAAACAGCAGCCTTCTTGAACGCTCCGAACACCGGCTACGGGCTCGCCAGCTTCGAACTCGGCCAAGTGGACAACGCAAATGCCTCTGCTTACGCGGGAACGCCCAAGTTTGTTCAGCGTTACTACGCGTTCTTCGCGCAGGACGACTGGAAGGTTACTTCCAACCTCACACTCAACCTCGGCCTCCGCTGGTCTGTAGACACTCCTCGCTATGAGGTCCATGGCAACTACACCGACTTCAGCCTAACAACCCCCGATCCCGACACAGGAGGTATCCCTGGCGCAGAAGTGTTTGCCGGTGTCGGACCAGGGCGAAACGGGGTTGAGCACGAGCAGTGGGCTAACACCTACTATAAGGATTTTGCGCCTCGTGTCGGGTTTGCCTGGGCTCCGGACTTTTTGAAGCAGAAGACCGTACTCCGCGGCGGCTATTCCATTTATTACGGGCCCATCGTCTACGCCGATTTTGGCGCTGGCGGCCTGCTCCAGGGTTTTGCCGCAAACCCTGGGTTCGCCAGCCCGAACGGCTTCGCTCCTGCCTTCAACATTGGCAGCGGTTTCCCGGCCTTTACGCCTCCGCCGAATTTGGATCCTGGCCAATTGGGCTTCCTCGCCAGTCCGTGGTACGTCGATCCTTCCTGGGGGCGCCCGGCGATGGTGCAGAACTGGAGCCTCGAGGTTCAACACAAGCTGCCTTGGGATCTACTTATGGATGTCGCCTATGTTGGAACGCGCTCCACGCATCTTCGATCCCAATTCGACAATCTCAACACGCTGAATCCCAGCTACTTCAGCATGGGCAACGAGCTGAACGAAACCATCAGTGCGGCAGGCGTCAACGCCCCCTACGCAGGTTTCCCCTCGAGTGCTCTCGTTGCGCAAGCTTTGGTTCGCTTCCCTCAATACGGCGTAGTGAACGACGACTGCTGCCTCGAGAACGAAGGTCAATCTTCCTACGACGCTCTCCAAACTTCCGTGAGTCACCGCTTCAACAATGGACTCACCCTTCTTGCGTCTTATACTTTTTCAAAAACTCTTACCGATGCGGCTGACAGCATCCTTCCAGACTTTGCCAATTTCGCCGGGGGAGGCACGCCGCAGAATCCCTATGACCACAAGGGCGACAAGAGCCTCAGCACCCAGGATATTCCCCACACCTTCGTGCTGAGCTACCTCTATAAGCTGCCCATAGGCCAGGGCCAAAAGTTCCTTAACCAAGGTGGCATCGTAAATCGCGTGGTCGGCGGTTGGGAACTTGGCGCCGTCCAGCGTTATCAATCGGGTCAGCCCTTGTCTTTTGGCTGTGCTACGGGCGTTCCTGCTTTCAACGGGTGCATTCGGTATGACCAAGTCCCCGGCCAGCCGCTAACCAGCGCTTCGGTCCGCAGTGGCACGTTCAACCCGATTAATTCGCTTCACGCGGCCAAATGCGATCCCACCGGCGACGGTCACTTCACCAATGACCCGGGTGATCCCGCGCTCGGCATCCTTCCTAGTTCGGACTTGTACTTCAACTGCGCCGCTTTTTTTGATCCCAACTACGTCGCTGCTCGAACGCCGGGTGTGCCTTATACATTCGGCACTTTGGCACGCGTCATTGGTAATGTGCGAAGCCAGCCCTTCTTTAACGAAGATTTCAGCATCAACAAGCGCACAAAAGTCACCGAACGGACGGACATTCTTTTGCGGGCCGACTTGCTCAATGCCACCAACCGCCACATTCTTGCTCGGCCAGTGACCTCCGGCCCCGAAGATCTTAGCGGGCAATTTGGCACCATATCTTCGACGGCATACCCGTCGGCTTTTGGCAACCAGAACTCCTTCGGCAGAATCGTGCAATTCTCTCTGAAGGTGGAGTTTTAGCGGCGCTTCTTGCCATTTCGCGTTTGCAGTCATGAAGGCAGGAGCAACCTCACCCCTTGCACCTGCCTTCGCTTTACACTCAGCAGGTCCCGCCCCACGAAGGATCGTCGAGCACACTTTTTCTGATTTCCAGCTCTTTTCCGTCCAAACGCAGGATGTCATTCAAAAGCCAGGGGAACCGTAATCGTAGACGATGGCTAGTTCAACTGAATGTTGAGCGCCACCACGGATGCGGGCGGAAATTCAGCGGCGAGAGTTCCTCCGCTCATGCTCAACGGTTTTGTTTGAGGAACAATCACCTCTTTTTGCTCGAACGTATTGTGGGCGTGAATGTCAGCGTTGCTCAGGAAGCGCATGCTGGCTTCCTTGACGGTTGCGCCGCGCAGCGCAATCTCCGCCAGACGGGGTTCGCTGGTGCTGGGATTGACGGCGGTGATTGTGAGGCTCTTTTCGCGCACCGATGCGGAACCTTTCAATCCCCAGTAAGACGCCGATTGTCCATCGCGGTCATAGTGCACGTTGGGCGCCGAGAATACCGTGCGCAATGCGTCTCCGCCTTGATGGCTCGAGTACAAATCGAAAACATGGCCGACCGGGGTGATGACGAATTTATCTTCGTGAGCGAGATAGAGGCTGTTGAGGCAGTTGATCAGCTGAGCACAGTTGGCCATCGCCACTTTTTCGGGATGGCGGTTGAAGATGTCCAGAGTCATGCCGCTGAAGACAGCGTCTCGCAGGGTGGGCATTTGCTCGAGCTGATCGCCAGGAGTCGCCTCGCTCCCAGGCCGGTACCAGGGACCCCATTCATCTACCACAAGCTTCACGCGATGCTGACGGTCGAATTCACTGAGCACTTGCCAGTGGCCGGTGACCAGGCCCTCCATTCGCTCGCCTTCGCGAAGCAGTTCGTACCAATCGACGTTATCAAACTTTAGGGCCTCGCCCTTGCCGGCCGCCCAGTCTTGCGTTTTGCCGCGGCTTAGGTTCCAGGCGTAATGATGCAAAGCCATTCCGTAGATGCGGCGTAATGCGCCGGGGCCTTTGCGCAGCACTTCGGTTAGAAATTCGCGCGTCCAGTTCCAATCGTCGGTATTCGGCCCCGAGGCGATCAGATTCAAGTTGTCGCCGTACGTTGGCAGCCATGTGGAATAGCGTCGGAACTCCACGGCATATTCCTGAGCAGTGAACTCGCCGCCGCAACCCCACGATTCGTTTCCGACGCCCCAATATTTCACGCGGAAAGGATCCGGATAACCGGCCGCCACGCGCGCATCGGCAAGTGTGGTGCTTCCCGCCGGCGAATTGCAGTATTCCACCCACTGCTGGAAGGCTGAGGCGGGCAGGCTTCTCACGTTTGCGGCTAAATAGGGCTCAGCGCCGATAAGATTGCAGAAGTGTACAAATTCATTGGTGCCGACGGCGTTGGGATCGTAGCGGTGGCTCGCCGGTGCTTTCTCGGATTCGCCCATGGCCCAGAAGTTTGTGCGGCGGGGCCGCTTCTCAGCTGGTCCAACTCCGTCCCGCCAGTCGTAGCTGTCGGCAAAACAGCCGCCTGGAAACCGAATCACTGTGGCCTTGATCTTGCGCATGTGTTCGATGAGACTTTTTCGTATCCCATCGATATTCGCCACAGGGGATTTTTCGCCGAGCCAAATACCGTCGTACAGCACGCCGCTTAGATTTTCGACAAAGTGGCCGTAAATGTTGGGAGAAATCGTGCCCAGCGGCTCGTCGAAAAGAACTTCTATACGCGAGTCCGCCGCACGTGAGCCGGCTGCGGACGCCCAGCCGGTTTTTGGCGCCAATAAGAGTCCGGCCGCTCCCATCGCTCCCTGGTGCAAGAAATCACGTCGATTTATCATGGCGGTCTCCTCTGTGGTTAGGACTTCACGTCTTCTGTCGAGATTCTCATCTCAAGAATTGTGCGGTGGCGATCATTGGGCAAGAAAACGTTCAGCTACCGTTTCTCATTCGTCGCATCGCCATCCAACGCAGCGTGCGGCCAGCCGCCCGCCCATGTGAGTGTCGAGATTTGTAGAGAGGGAATCCCGGTCTTCGCGTCGTAGGCATGATAGACAATGATGTCCCCGTCTTTTTGGAGAAAGATCGATTCGCCACCAGGACCGAGCCATTTCTGATTTGCGCTGAGCAGTGGCCGCGCGGCTCCTTCGCTCATCTTTTTTCCGTCCGAATCCAGGTAGGGTCCGGTGACTTCGCGCGCGCGTCCCACCATGGTTCGGTAGTTGCTCTTCGTCCCGCGGCAACAGAGGTCGAAAGACACAAAGAGATAGTAGTAGTCGCCGTGGTGAACAATAAAGGGCGCTTCGATGGCCTGGTAGTCGGGTGGCAATCCTGGTTTCGCTGGATCGAAATGCTCGGGTTTGCTACGCGTCGCTAGCGAGTATATCTTCGTATCCTCCGTGGAGAGTTTGCCCGTCTTTCGATCGAGCTTCCGCATCTTGATGCCGCTCCAAAAGCTGCCGAAGGACAGCCATGCTTGCCCTTTTTCGTCGAGGATCAGATTTGGATCGATCGCATTAAAATCGTCCTCGGCGCGCGATTGCAGAACCAGGCCTTCATCGCTCCAATGGTAGTCGGGGCTTTGTGGATTCAGTGTTTTGTTCGTCAGGAGGGCGATCCCGGAAGTGTTTACTCCGAACGCGGAATAGGCGTAGTAGATATGAAATTTTCCGTCAAAAAAGGAAATGTCCGGCGCCCAAAGCTCCTTCGTTTTGGGGCTAAGCTGCTTGATCCATCGGGGAATCTCGGAAAAGACATAACCACACGCTTTCCAGTGGACTAGGTCTTTCGAACAGCGAATAGGGAATTGATCGGGCGTCTTCGAGTCCGGCGGAGTGGTTGTGAACAAGTACCAGGTGTCCCCCTCTTTGATGACCGAGGGATCGTGCGCCCCGACAACGTCTCCCTCCACATGGAATGCGTGTGGTTCGTCGGCAGCCCTGGGCCACGCGCCGAACAAAAGGGCGAGGAGAACTGGTGCGATGCACGCGCGCCGATTGGGAAGCCCAGAGCGAAAACGAGTCATGAAGTATTTCCCTCGAGGGTGATAGATATACACTGAGCAAACGTTTACTTCAACAGCGGAGTTAGCGTATCGTGCGGGCCCTGGGGGCGCGGCGGCAAACCGCCTCAGTGGACGCTCCGAACAATACTGGGAATAGTGCTTTAGGGTCGCATGATCTCCGCAGCTATGTCGCGCACCCGTCCGTGACATGCAGGCCAAACGAATTAACCTTGTACCTGACTATCTGGCATCGTGGGATTCGGAAGTAGAGGATGGAATCGGCGAAAGCGGGGAAGAGAGGCGCAATCGTGGCCCCGTTTGAAAAGTACACCCCTGACCGCAAAGCGGAGTTTCTTCTCTCCAATGCGACCAATGCTGTGGATTACCGCAAGGCACGGACAGAAATCCAGAAGCTCGGTATAGACGCGGATTCGCTTCCGCATCGACGGCCTGCATAAAATGGCCGGCCAGTTCCTCGATAGCTTACGTGTGCTCGATGGGCGCAGCGGAAGGCCGAGCGGAGTTTCGCCAGTGGTAGAAGAAGGGGATACCGGCGAGGATCACGAGCAGGCCCAGTGTGGAGCGCACGGGGCGGATCATCCAGAGGTTTGCGGTGAGGGCGATGGCGGCGACTAGGAAAACTAATGGAGTGAGCGGAGAGCCCCACGCACGGTAAGGCCGCGAAAGATCGGGTTCGACTTTGCGCAAGCGAAGCAACGCGATGGCCGTCAGCGCGAAGAAAATCCAGACGGCGAAGACGAAAAGGGAATAGAGCTCTTCGTAGGTTCCACTGAGGGCGAGCAGGGCGGCGATGGAGCCGAGGAAAACCAGCGAGCCGCTGGGAGTGCGAAACGAAGGGTGAAGGCGCGAGGCGAATGAAAAAAAGACACCGTCGCGAGCCATCGCGTAGGGAATGCGCGCGCCGGTCAGGACGACGACGTGAAGCGCTCCGAGCGCGGAGATGGCCATGGCGATTGTCAGCCAAGCGGCGCCGCGAGAGCCGGCGAACGTTTGCACAACATCCGACGCTACGTGCTGCGATTGGGCTATGGCTGCGAACGGCAGGATGCGGAAATAAACAATATTCGCCAACAGGTACAGGCCGCCAACAGTGAGCAAACCCAAAATAACCGCTCGAGGAATATTTTTCTCCGGATGCTGAATTTCTTCGCCGAGGTCGCCGAGGTCGTTGAAACCATTGTAGGCCCACATCGCGGGAACCAGCGCGGTGAGCACGGCGCCGATAGTTTTCCAACCAAACGGGCCCCAACCGAGTGCGCCGGAACCAAGAGAGCCTGAACCCGCGTGAGTTGCGAGCGAAGCGGCCGCGATTGGATGTGGCTTTCCGAAGAGCATGCCTGCGACGACAATCACCAGGATTGCGCCTATTTTTAGCGACGTCAGCAGCACCTGAATACTGCCGCCGAAGCGCACACTCAAATAATTGATCGCAGTGACCGCAATGACCACCAGTGCCGCGAGCGGCTGGGCCACGGTGAAGGTGAAAGCGTAGTCTCCGATATGGCTTGTGAACAGAGGCGTTGCGACCACCGGGAAAATAAATCCGAGGAAGCGCAAAAATCCAGCGGCCAGCGTGGCCATGGCTACCGGCCGCTCGAGGAACGAGCTCATCCAACCAAAAAGAAATCCCCAGAGGGGGCCGAGGCCGCGATTGAGGTAGACGTAAGGGCCGCCAGCTTTGGGGAATGCCGCGCCAAGTTCGGCATAGCAGAAGGCGCCGAAAAGTACGATGAGTCCGCCGATGAGCCATGCGGCAAAAACTAAAGCGGCGGAGCTGACGGCGCGGGCCATGTCGCTGGTAACGAGAAAAACTCCCGTGCCGATGGTGTCGCCGATGACGATGGCGACTGCCGACCAGAGACCGAGGCCACGAATTAAATCGGAATGCTGAGGACGCGCGGCTGGGTCAGGAGCATTGGTGCGCATGCAAGTTCGGAGAGCCTACTATCGCGAGTGGAAGTGGTCAACCGAGGCCCGCGCTCACTGAGGCCCGCGCTCACGCGATAGCCGACAAACTTTCGCGAGTTCGTCCGAAATGCTCTACCTTTGTTGCTCCCTTCCGTGATTTGCAAGAAAGTGTCGATTTAAAGACCGGCGCTACGTCGTACGGGATCGGCGGCGTACGCGTTATCATCTAGGACCTATGGCTATCGAAAAATCTATGATCAGTGAATACGGCTGGGACGAGGCATATAGAGTCTCCGGCCTCGACGACGTGATGACTCCTGCGCTGGTGGCGTATCCAGAAATCATTGCTTCCAATATTGAACGGACGCTGGCGCTCTTGGGCGGCGACGCGGATCGTTGGCGGGTGCATGTCAAGACCGCGAAGCTGGGCTACACACTCCGAATGATGGTCGAGCGCGGCGTCCGCAATTTCAAATGCGCGACGACACTGGAGCTTTTGGTGGCATGCGAATGCGGTGCGACGGATGTATTGGTGGCGTATCCAGTAATCGGCGCAAATGCGCGGCGCGCGCGGGAAATCGCGGAACAGTTTCCGGAGGTGCGTATCTCCGTCTTGGCCGAGAGCACAGAACAGCTGCAACAATGGCGCGGCAGCCGGCTGGGAGTTTTTATCGACATAAATCCTGGGATGAACCGCACTGGCATCGACGAAGGCCACGGAGCAGAAGTTTTCAACTTGGCAAAGGCGATTGGGGCCATCGGTCTCGAGTTCCGCGGTTTGCATTACTATGACGGGCAACACCGGGAGCCGGACGAGCAGGAACGGGCTAAAGCGGCGCATCATGGCTACCATCGCCTTATGGAAATCGTGGCGGAGATTGATCGCATGGGAATTCGCGTGCCGGAGGTGATTACGGCGGGAACGCCTACGTTGCCGAGTTCGCTTTCCTTCGAGGGTTTTCGCAATGCTGGGTTCCTTCACAGGGTTTCGCCGGGAACGGTTGTTTATTGCGATGCGTCAAGCATGGCGCAGCTTTCCGCCAAGTATGGCTATCGACCGGCGGTGCTGGTGCTGACTAGAGCGGTGAGTCATCCGCGCCCGGGGATTGTTACCTGCGATGCGGGACATAAAGCGGTTTCGGCCGACTCCGGCGTTCCGACTTGCGTGGTCCTGGGACATTCCGAACTGACACCGCTCTCGCCTAGCGAAGAGCATCTGCCCTTGGAAGTGGAGGGTGGCGCAGCGGGTCCGCAGGTTGGCGAGGCGCTCTATCTTTTGCCGCGGCACATTTGTCCGACCGTCAACAACTTCAATGATGCGTTGGTGGTGCGAAAGGGCAAGATCGAGTCGGTGGAGAAGGTATCAGCGCGGGGGCGCGAAATGCCGTTGGTTCGCGCGCGGGATGCGGCCGTCTCAGCCGACGATTGAAGCGGATGGAGCCCAGAATGGCGCGCGCTGGCAGGCCGACCCCGTCCCCTGTTTTTTGTAAAACAACTTAATTTCCTCTCAAGATGACCAGAATCGACGGCTGCGGTCGTCTCGTGCCTGAGCCCGCTGTCCCTCCGCTGGCCGGCGACATTGATGCTCGCTGGCGATGGTCCCTGCCACGCCAGAGCATGCTGAGACGCCGAAAGTTTTCTTGACTTTAGGGGGAGTGCAAGACAGAATCTCGCTCGGTCGGCTGTACGTGGGTTTGGTCCCCTACCGCGTCCCTCTAAACTCCGGCCCGCTACTAAATCGATTGTTAGGCCAATACTGCACTCTCGCATCAGTTCTCAAGGTGCGGCTGTGCTTCGAGGTACTACCAACCTCTAGGAGTCTTACGATGAGATCGTCAGTTCGCGTGATGTGTGCCGTGGCGGGGTTGGCGTGTGGTGCAGGACTTGTGGCGGTGGCACCGGTGGCGGCGCAGGTGCCGGGGCAGAACGTCAACATGGTGTCGGGGACGAAGTGGCCTACGGGCGATCCGTTCTTGCAGCGGCAGAACGAGCCCTCGATGGCGGTGTCGACGCGCAATCCGATGCATATCCTCGCGGGAGCGAACGACTACCGGTCGGTGGATTTGGAGCAAGTGCTGAGCGGGGGGGCGGAAACGGGCGATGCCTGGCTGGGTCTTTTCAAGTCGTTCGACGGCGGATTTACGTGGCAAAGCAATCTGTTGCCGGGATGTCCGTACGCGGTTTCGCAGTGCACAGACAGCGGGGCTTTGAGCGGGCAGTTTCAAGCGGCGGCTGATCCGGTGGTGCGCGCGGGCACGAACGGAATGTTTTTCTACGCGGGGCTAGCGTTTGATCGGGCCACAAGCGCGACAACGGCAAGTTCGGTTAGTTCGATCTTCGTGGCGCGCTACAACGATTTGAATAACAACGAACAGATCGATCCCATCACCTACATTGATACGCACATTGTGGCGTCGGGGAACAGTTCTCAGTTTTTGGACAAGCCGTCTATGGCGGTGGACATTCCGCGAGCGGGAGCAGCGACGTGTTCATTCACAGCGAATGAACCAGGTCTGGGGGCGAATGGCGGGACGCTAGCAGTGAAGCAATCCTTCGCGGCGGGGAATATTTATCTGGCGTATACGGATTTTCTGGCGGGGACGAAAGCGAATAGCACGCCAACGCACTTGATGGTGACGCATTCGACGGATTGCGGGGTGACGTGGAGCACGCCGGTCCAAATCAACACAGGAACAACGACGAGCCAGGGCAGCGCGATCGCAGTGAATCCGCTGACCGGGGCGGTTTATGTGGCGTGGCGGCAGTTTGCGTCGACCGGTTTTTCGGATGCCATCATGATCGCGCAGTCGACGAACGCGGGGAAGAGCTTTAGTACGCCCGTACAGATTTCGAAGTTTACGCCGTTTGATCAGGGGACCACGGGAACGTCGTTCCGCACCAACGCGTATCCGGCGCTGACGACGGACATGTTTGGATTTGTGTATGTAGCCTTCTCGGCGCGCGGGTTGAGCTCTAGCGGCGATGCTCGCGTCGTTGCGGCTGGCTCGATCGATGGCACGCACTGGACACCGGCCATTATGGTGGATAACCCGTCGCAGAATGCGCAGACCAATCCCTCGGGGCGCGGGCATCAAATTATGCCGGCGATGACTTTTGCGAACGGCAGACTCACGCTGCTTTATTACGACCTGCGGCTGGATCACTATGCTGACTTCTACACGCCAAACCCGGCGAGCCTCGGGAACTATACGGCAATGCTCGAGCCACAAGGGGAACTGGCTCCGCCGAGCCCGATGCCGAGCGAGGTGTTCACCACTTATATTGACGATGCGGGGCTGACGCTGCGCCGCCACACCTTGGATCTGCGCGTTCTCGAACTAGGGATCTTTCCGACGATAACGTTGGGTCCGTCGGTGCTCGTGTCGCAGTACGAGTTTGGATGTTGCGTGAATCCGGAAACCGAGAACATCGAACAGTTCAAGTTCAATCCGCCGAACCTGCCGCTCTTTGATGAGGGCCAAGAGGCTTTCCTCGGGGACTATATAGACATCGTGCCATCGCCAGCGTTCCTGCCGAGCGGGAGTTCGTGGGCGTACAACTTTGTGCCCAGCGAGAATCCGCTTTTCCATGCGACCTGGACGGACAATCGAGACGTTGTGCCGCCCCCACCTGGCGGAAGTTGGGAAAATTACACAGCGCCTGTTGTTGCAGGCGCAGTGAGCGTCGAGAACGGGCAACCCCTTCCAGCCTGCGTGCCCGGCCAAGAGGGCATGCGCAACCAGAACATTTATACGTCGCAGATCACGGGCGGACTTGTTGTCGGAGCTCCGGGGAATGCCAAGCCGCTAGGCACAACTACGTTCAACGGGCAGACCGTGCCGTTTCAGCGCGCATTTCCGGTGGAAGCGCAAAACTCGACGGCTGGGCCGCTCAATGTGCGGTTCACGATCGCAAGCCAACCAACTGGCGGGACAGCTTCGTTTCTGCAGTTTTCGAAATTGACGACGCTGGACATCACCATTCCTCCGTACTCGTCAGTGTCGCGCAGCGTATTTGCCACTTCGACAAACGCGGAGGCCACCATAACCGTGAATGTGGCGCAGATCACGGCCATAGGCGGGTCTGTAGTGAGCAACGGGTTATCGTCGACGGCCGTGCTCAATCCAGACAGCACGAACCCGAACATCACGAATCCGAACATCACCAACCCGAACATCACGAATCCCAATATTACGAACGCGGAAGTCACGAATCCGAACATCACGAACCCGAACATCACAAATCCCAACATCACGAATCCCAACATCACAAATCCCAACATCACGAACACGTCCTTCCTGAACCCGAACATCACGAACCCCAACATCACGAATTTGAACGTTGACAATATCAGCGCAACGAATCCGAACATTACCAACCCGAATATCACGAACCCGAATATCACCAACCCGAACATCACGAATCCGAACATCACGAACCCGAACATCACGAACCCGGACATTACGAATGGGTCGATTCAAGACGTGACGTATCCCATTACGAACAACGGGAACACCACGGCGTCGTATACGGTCAAGACTGCGACAAATGGCACGATTCCAGGCGGGATCGTATTGCAGTTGCTGATCAACAAGCTGTACCAGACGCCGGTCGCGGTGAACTGCGTGCTTGGCGTGCAAACGCATTGGATCACGGTGGCCAACATCACGAATCCGATGCTATTTACGGCCTCGAATCCGGACATCACCAATCCCGACATCACGAATTCGGCGCCGAATGAGGCGTCGGTTACCCTGGCGCCGGGAGAGACGGCGTACATCACGTTCCGCGTGGTGAATCCGAGTCCTTCGACGATTTCGTTCAATCCGCTGACGGCAATTACGCCGGTGACGGTGCCGCAGGCGGTGAATACGACGACGGTATTGGCGAACCCAGGGAACCCGAATTTGACGGCGCCTCCGGTGTATGGGCCGATTTCGATTTTGACGGCGACACTGCCGGCGACCGACCGGAACGATGCCGGTTACTCTGTGCAATTGCAAGCAGCCGGAGGGAAGCCGGGCACGCATACATGGTCGATCAGTGCGGGAGCGTTGCCTCCAGGGATCAACCTGAGCGCTTCCGGTTTAGTTTCGGGAACGGCGACGACGCCGGGAAGTTACGCGGTGACGATCAAGGCGACGGATAGCTCATCGCCGGCGAATGTGGCCGCGCAGAACTACACGTTGAACGTGAGCGTGACACCGCTGACGGAACAGTTTGTGCTGGCGCCGCCCGATGGGGTTGTAGGTGCGCCTTACACAGCAACGCCGTTGGCAGTCAACGGCGGAACGGCGCCTTACACCTGGACGGCTACAGGTCTTCCGGCCGGATTGGCGATCAATCCAACCAGCGGGACGATCAGCGGCACACCAACGGTTGCAAACCCCGGAGGAGCAGCTGCAACGATCACAGCGACGGATGCGGCCACGCCAGCCGAGTCTGTACCCTATTCTCCGACGATTCGTATCGGATCGGTGATTGCGATTACGCCACTGACGCTGCCGGCGGGCGCGATTGGGACGCCCTACTCGGCACAGCTGAATGCGAGCGGCGGCATCGGGGGATTGGTGTTTGGTCCACCATCTCCGGCGACTGGTGTGTTGTTATCCAGCAGCGGTTTGCTGACGATCGCGAATCCGCAAGCGTCCACGATCAGTTTCAGCGTTTCTGTCCACGACCAGTCGAATTTGGGAACCTCGCCCGGCTTCCAGTCCGTGAGCGCCAACTATACGATCCTCTTTACGGGGACGGTTGGTGGCAATGTGACGTTTACGGCGCAACCTGGAAATTCCGTAGGCGGACAAGTTATCGGCGGAAGCCCTGTGGTGGTTCACGTTGCGGACAACACAGACGCCCCGATCCCTGGTGCGACGGTGAACCTGTCGTTCAACGGTACGCCGGCTTGCGCTTCAGCGACACTCAGCGGCACGCTCACCACGCAGACAGACGCCAACGGAAACGCTAGCTTTGCGAATCTCAGTGTAGACCACGGCCAGAATGGTTACGCGTTGTCGGCAAATGTACAGGGCCTGACCGCGATTTCCAATCCTTTCAACGTGACTGGTTTCTGCGAAACCGGAAACATGATCACAGCACGCCGCAATCACATGGTGATTGCGCTGCCTAACGGAAAGATCCTTGTGACTGGCGGAGCCGCGAACGCGGATGGTACTGGCTCTCTGGCTAGCGCCGAGCTGTACGATCCGGTGGCGCACACATTCAGCAGCACAGTCAACACGATGAGCACGTCGCGCGTCGATCATACCGTGACGCTGCTGCTCAATGGAGAAGTGCTCGTGACGGGCGGTTATACGGACACGACAACCGCTCAGTCGAGCGACGATCTATATTTCTGGGCGAACAATGTGTTCAACCCGGTGGCGGCGCAGATGACGACTTCACGTGCGGAGCACGCGGCGACACTATTGGCGAACGGGAAGGTGCTGATTACCGGCGGAAACGACAACACCGGCACCTCGCTCGCAAGCGCGGAGATCTATGATCCGGTCGCGAACACCTTTACCGCAACCAGCCATCCGATGAACAGCGCGCGGCAGGCGCATCACGCAGATCTGCTGCCGAACGGGAAAGTGTTGATTAGCGGCGGCCTCGATACGAACAACAATTCGCTGGCGTCAGCGGAAATCTACGATCCTGTGGCCGATACTTTTACCTTGACCGGGCCCATGACTACCGCTCGCGGGAATCATTCGTCCGCGCTGTTGTATACCGGACAAATCCTGGTTGCAGGAGGACTCACCGGACCTGGAACCGGTCTGGTGCTGACTGCAACGGCAGAGCTTTACAATCCTGCTACCGGGACATTTACTCCGACCGTGAACATGAGCATCGCTCGCGGACACTACGCGGGAATCGTGCTGGGTGATGGTACGGACTTCATCTCAGGAGGCGCGACGCTGCCTGCCGGGATAAACGCGGACATCTACAATCCCGCGACGCAGACGTTTAGTGTAAGCGGGAATTTCACGGCGGCGCAGGCGGGGATGCGCGAAGCAGTAGCACCAGACGGTACGGCGCTGCTGGCCAGCGGCGTCAACAATGCGGTTCCGGCGATCACGGTACCCAATTCGGAGTTGTTCTATCCCGCGCCACTGCCGGCGGGAATCGTTATAACGACTCCTACGGTGTTGCCGAGTGCTTCGCTGAACCAGCAGTACACACAGATGTTTCTCGAGCACGGAGGCGTGGGACAGGTTACGTGGGTGGGAGATACTTTGCCTCCCGGCCTCAACCTGACGACCAACGGTATTTTGACCGGTACTCCAACGCAAAGCGGATCGTTCAACCTTTCCATCACAGCCAACGACACCAGTGCGTCGCCGCAAACGACCACTGTACAGTTCACGCTGCAAGTCAACAATGCGGCGCTTGCCATCACTACCGCGAGCCTGCCCAATGGTTTGGTTGGCGCGGCTTACAATAGTCCGATTGTCACGACCGGCGGAACGCAGCCTGTGTCTTTCTCGCTAGCCACTGCGTCATTTCCCCCAGGCTTGACTATTACTCAGCCCGCACCGGGGTCGCAGACAGGCGCTTTAGCGGGGACTCCAACAACGCCGGGGACATACAATTTCTCGGAGACGGTGACCGACAGCAGCATACCGCCGCAAACGGCCACTGCAACATACACGATGCAGGTGAATGGACCGCTGACGATTACGACGACGACATTGCCGGAAGCAGTTACGGTGAACGGCTTCCCTGGCACTGCGCCTCCTATTCAGTACTCCGCGCAGATTCAGACT
>DATMKS010000099.1:0-87668 GCA_035571045.1 Verrucomicrobiia bacterium | reverse complement strand
ATTCTGTAGAGTGTCTACTAAAACAGACCCACCGCCCATCCGGGCCGCGCCCGACGACGCGTTCTAATACCATTCACCGCAGACTTGCCAAGGTCCCGATAAACGCTAGTTACCACCCATGTGAAATCGGGCCGACATTGTTAGAGATGTCCGGTTTACCTCATTGCAGCTTACGTCATGGTAGCTGTCAGAGAAACCGAATCGCATCACTCTGATAAAGTAGGATGTAGTCGTAGGTCCTGAAATGAGCGACGGCATATTACGGGATTTGCGTTTCGCAGTAAGGCTCTACCAAAAACAATCTGCCTTTTCCATAATCACGATCTTGACTCTGGGGCTCGGGGTCGGGTCACTTACTATAGTCTTCGGAGCATGCAATGCTGTCCTGCTCGCTCCCCTCCCCTACGTCTCTACTGAACGGCTTGTGTTCGTGGAAGAGCGGAACTTGACCCAAGCCTCAGAACAGATGCGCATTTCGTATCCCGACTATACTGATCTTCGCGACAGTATAAGGTCTCTTGATCGCATTGCTGCCTATAGTTCCGCGGTGGTTACTCTGACTGGTGAAGTGGAGCCTGAGCGCATCCAAGCGAGCATGGTTTCCCCAGATTGTTTTCCGACTCTAGGCGTTCGTCCGATCCTTGGTCAGGCTTTTTCAACAACTGACAGTGACGCTCAGCAGGTGATACTGGGATTTGAACTCTGGAAACGACTTTTTAATTCAAGTCCGACGGCTCTCGGCCAAGCGCTAAATCTAAACGAGACGAGCTTCAGAATAGTCGGAGTCATGCCGAATGGATTTCACCTGCCGTTTCAGACAGACGAGCTGTGGGTCCCGTTGATGCCGAATCCGGGGCTTAGTCGAGCGAGGGCTTCGCATTGGCTTTACACGGTGGGTCTCGTCAAGTCGGGTGCACGGCTATCACAGGTTCAATCTGAACTGGAGGTGTTTTCACAACGCTTAGAGGAAAAATATCCGGCGACTAACCAGGGATGGACATTCCAAAGCGTCGGACTTCGAAATCTGATGGTAAAAGATGTCGGGCCAACACTGATCGTGCTATTCGCAGGTGGCACACTGTTGCTTCTCGTTTCGTGTGTAAACGTCGGAAATCTTCTTCTAGCACGCGCCACAACCCGTCAGGGCGAGATGGCCACTCGCGTCGCCCTTGGTGCAAGCCGATCCCGACTCGTTCGGCAGATATTGACGGAGGCACTCCTGCTCGCTGCGTTGGCTTTTGGAGTCGGACTTGGTTTAGGGGTAGTGGGTATCCGTGCTCTGAACGTTTTGGCTCCGCCCACATTCACGAGCATAAATCCGATTTTGCTGGACCGAAGAGTGCTAGGGTTCGCACTGCTTATCTCCTTTCTTAGTATGCTTATTTTTGCGTTAGTCCCTGCATTAAAGACGAGCAGAGGCAACTTGCTAATTGCACTAAATGAAACTGGTCGCAATGCGTCTTCCGGGCTCAAGCAACATCGACTTCAGAGTTGGTTAGTCATCGCGGAAGTCTGTATATGCTTCCTAGTTTTGGTAGGCACGAGCTTATTGGTCAGAAGCGCGGTCCGCCTCAGCGACGTTGATCTTGGCTTTAATCCGAAGAACCTTCTGACCGTTCAATTGTCTCTGCCTTTTGCAAAATACAGGGGAGGCGCTAGGGAAATTAACACCTACCTCCAAATCCTTGAGCGAATTGAAGCCTTGCGCGGGATCGAGTCAGCCGGAGCCGTAAGTGATTTGCCTGTGAGCGCAAGTGCCCAGAAGGTTCCGATCAAGTTTTCTGACCAAATCCCAACGCCGACCAAAGAAGAGCCCGAGGCTGAAATGCGCGTGGTTACAGAGAGCGCGCTACCGACCCTAAACGTTCCCTTGCTTGCGGGGCGCGGGTTTTCGAACGCAGATACGATAGATGCACCAAAAGTTGTCCTAATCAACCGGAGCTTCGCACGGCGATATTGGCCTTCCGAGAACTCCATTGGCAAACACTTTTCGATCGATGGAGTTTGCGTCCCGTCAAACCCCTGCGAAATTGTTGGCATAGTTGGCGATATGAGAAGCCGCGGCCTGCAGTTAGACCCCGAACCAGAGGTTTATGTTCCAATGGAACAGAATTGGTGGGGCACCATGACGCTCGTGCTCCGAACAGCGTCCGCTCCGTTAAAAGCACTTCCCGATGTCCGCCAAGCCATCTGGGCGGTAGACAAGAATTTGCCTCTTTCGAGAGTGCGGTCGATGGAAGATGTAATCTCGGGGTCCGTCGCCACCAGGCGTCTTGCTGCCTTAGGCCTCTCGTTCATGGCCGGACTGGTGCTTATCCTTTCAACTGTCGGAATTTACGGCACAATATCGTTCGTTGTAAACCAACGCATCAGAGAACTCGGAATACGCATGGCGCTTGGAGCTCCAGGGCATGAGATCAGCAAACTCGTCGTTTTCCAGGGTCTCAGACTCACAGGTGCTGGGATCGTCATTGGTATTGTGCTGGCGCTGTTTACCATGCGGCTTCTCGCATCGTTTCTGTTTGGCGTCTCTCCTACTGATCCGCTCAGTTTTTTGGTCGTATCTTCAGTCCTAATCGGGGCGGCATTCATCGCGAGCTATGTGCCTGCTCGACAAGCTACCAGGCTCGATCTTTTGGCCGTGCTCAAGGCAGAGTAGTAGAAATGACCGGTCGTTGAAGCTCCTCGCGAACTGCCTCCCAGAAAGGAAAACCAACATCAGATGCTGTACTTTACTGGCTTCAGCAGGTAGTTGTGTGCAGGACCATGGCGCTTGTCCATCGCCCCGGCAGGGGGCAGTGCCACACCAAGTCTGATTAACGCGGTGTTTATCAGCCACTAGCACTTTTCATTGACGAGTTGGGTGTAAAGTATGTGGCAATGAGCGGCTATCAACCGATCGAAAACTACGGAATCATCGGTAACATGCGTACTGTCGCGCTGGTGGGGATAAATGGATCTATTGACTGGTATTGTTCCCCGCGTTTTGACTCTCCCAGTCTTTTCGGGGCGATTTTAGACAACGAAAAGGGAGGGCGATTCCAGATTTGTCCTTTCGCCAAAGACGTAAGCCACAAGCAATTTTACTGGCCCTCGACCAACATTCTGATCACGCGATTCTTGCACGGGGATGGCATCGCCGAACTCGTGGATTTCATGCCGGTAGGCTTTCCTTCCGATTCGCCTTGGTACCACCATCTTTATCGCCAAATCAGGTGTGTCAGAGGTTCTGTTCGCGTCGGCTTGGCTTGCCGCCCTGCTTTCGATTACGGACGGAAGACGCATGAGACTACCGTCGATGCTAATGGTGCGGCCTTTAAGTCGGAAGGTTTGAGCGTGGCCCTCTCCTCGCCCGTGCCACTGGAGCAGGACGGAAAAGGTGGTGTCACCACGGAGTTCGTTCTTGAGGAAGGGGAATCCCGCACTTTTACCTTTAGCGGTGAGTGTGATGAGGATTCTGGTCCCTGCCGACCTCCCACGGAATCAGAAGCGGAAGAGCAATTTCAGCGTACAGTGAAATTCTGGCAGCAGTGGCTTTCTTCCTGTACCTACCGCGGTCGCTGGCGAGAGCAGGTGTACAGATCCGCTCTGGCCCTGAAGCTTCTTACCTTCGAGCCCACGGGCGCGATAGTTGCCGCAGCGACCACGAGCCTGCCCGAAGTTATCGGTGGCAGCCGGAATTGGGATTATCGGTATACATGGCTTCGCGATGCCGCGTTCACTGTGTATGCCTTTCTGCGAATCGGGTTTCGGGAGGAAGCTGCCGGTTTTATGCGTTGGATAGGAGACCACGCCATGCGCGAGCCGCGCGCAGGAAAGCCGACTCCGGTGATGTTTACCGTCGAGGGATCGAGTCAGATTCCGGAAATAATTTTGGGGCATTGGGAGGGATATCGTGGATCCGGGCCGGTGCGAATTGGCAATGGCGCTGCTACGCAATTTCAAATCGATATCTACGGTGAGCTGATGGACTCCTTTTACCTCTATAACAAGTACGTCAGCCCCATCTCGTACGACTCTTGGGTAGGGATTCGTAATCGACTCGAGTGGATCTGTGAGAACTGGCAGACTCCCGACTCAGGAATCTGGGAAATGCGCAATCGCCAGGAGCATTTCGTCTACTCGAAGGTGATGAATTGGGTTGCTTTGGATCGAGGCATTCGCCTTGCCGACAAACGAGCGCTGCCGGCAGACCGCGCGAAGTGGATCAGAGAGCGCGACCGCATCTACGAGGAGGTGATGACCCGTGGCTGGAACGAGAAGCGCCGAGCGTTTACCCAATTTTACGGCAGCGACGATCTGGACGCATCGCTTCTGATTATGCCCATGGTTTTCTTTATGGTGGCCTCTGATCCGCGGATGATCAGCACGATTGATGCAATCATGAAAAGTCCCCGCGATGGCGGGCTCGTGAGCGACAGCCTGGTGTACCGTTATCCGCCAGATCCCCGCGTAGATGGACTTCCGGGTGCGGAAGGCACGTTCAACATGTGTTCGTTCTGGCTCGTTGAAGCGTTGGCGCGGGCGGGTCAAGCGAACCCCGAAAAGCTGGACCAGGCCGGCCTGATCTTCGAGCGCATGCTGGGATACGCCAATCACCTCGGGCTGTTCGCAGAACAAACCGGCTCGCAGGGCGAGGCACTCGGCAATTTTCCACAAGCCTTCACACACCTTGCATTGATCAGCGCCGCGTACAATCTTGATCGCGCGCTCAGCAATCGGAACTGACGATACGCCACGCAAGAACTTTTCTATTTCGACCATGACGGCTAACTGGTGGCCATGCGGCACAAGCACTGGTACGTTGCAGCCTAGCGCCTGAGAGTCGCGTTACCGCTGAGGCGCAATACTTCCGCTGTCTCGCGTAGCGTCAGCAGACGGTCTCCAATCGGAGGCGCGGCGCGTCAGCACGCGTCGACTTCAGTAGCCTGTCAGCGGCTGTAGAGAACGATTAGTTGGGACTGGGCGCGGACGTGGTCTTGCATGGCGCGTTCGACGTCGGCTTTGATTGCGCCGAGCCTGAGGTGAAGTTTCGTATCGAGGGCATAGAGCTTGAAGAAATAGCGATGAGGCTTGCCGGGTGGAGGACAGGGACCACCGTAGCCAAATTTGTTGAAATCGTTCCGGCCCTGGTAGGCGCCGTTGGAGAGCTGCTCCCGGTTGGGTATGTTTTCCGCGAGTTCGCGAGCGCTCGTAGGCAGGTTGTAAAGAACCCAATGGACCCAAGTGCCGGCGGGGGCATCGGGATCGTCCATGATGAGGGCGAAGGATTGCGTCGTGGCGGGAGGATCGTTCCAGGTGAGTTGGGGAGAAACGTCAAGGCCGTCGCAGGTGAATGTCTTGGGGATCGACTCGCCGGGGGAGAAGGCGTTGGTGGAAAGTTGGAAGGATACGGCTGCTCCTGAGGCCCGATGGAAGAGGACAGTGCTGGTGACGCCTAACAAGAGAACAACGACGAGGCGAAGAAGGTTCTGCGGCTCGAACCGGTTTTGCATAAAGCAAGATCGTAACTGGGAGGATGTGTGAAGGCAAGTGTCACCTGGGAGGAGCGGCGGCGAGCGGCCGTTCTTGGAAATCTGTAATGTCGTCCCATTTTATTAGGTAAACGGTGCAATCATGTGGATTTCAAGTTTGCGCTAGCTCGACTCACCATTAGTGCCTACCGCGACGTAATGCGACCGCCAAAGAAGTTTCTGCATTCGTGATGGCGTCGTTGATTCGCTCCTTTTCCTTCGCCGCGCTTTCGATGATCTCTGCGGCGAGCATGTCTCCGTCCTCTTGGCGGAGAAAACCCAGGCGGAACGAAATCCGGAAAACGGACAGAATGCACCCCGCAATGAGGACGGCCATTCGGAAGTGCCGGAACTTCGCACAGGTCGAATATGCCTTTATCGATGAAGATACTCGGGAGCCCGCTCTTCTCGAAAGACGACTAATCCGTCCAATACGTCGTCCCACCGGGCCGTTTTGAAGTTGATTCCGAGCGGGCGAGCTCCAACCGATCCGAACTTCCGAAGCTGCTTGAGAGAAACATAGACCGTATCGGAGTCGCCGCGATTCGCGAATGATCGCCATTCGAGAGAGGTGTCGGGAGCATCGCTTAGCTGTCGAACTGGCTGACCGACAAACGCATAGCTTCCGGAATACGCAGAGAACCCAAGGGCGAAGGCCCGATCCTTGAAGTCCCGTCGTACATAGAAACCAAACGGAACCAGGCTCACTTCTCCGGGCACGCCGCTCAAATCCTTTGCTATGTGAACGTTTGCAGCCCAAACGATCACCTTGCTATGAGCCGGGAGCCGCGACAGGAGCCACTGAAAGTTCACGTACATCCAATGATCCCGGTCGTTGCGATCAAGAATGCTTTCGTCCACACCTTTCGGGACGTTCTGCCGGAAGTCCCAACCAAAAAGACTTTTGAGACTTTCGACCATCTCCGTGTAGTATTCGCGAAAGGGAGCTGCGCTTGAGGGCGTTTTCGTCAGGCCGGTTTCAATGCTGTCCAGGCAGGCTAGAATCAGGGCTTTGTCCTTGGGACCGTATGGGGAATCGTCTGTGTAGTGCCATAGGGTATGCCTTTGCAAAATCGCAAGACATCGCGCCTTCTCATCACCCTGAAGATATCCCACCAGGTCGGACGGCATTTCACTTTGCGCATAGGTTCCCTTCCCGAGCTGATCATCTAGGCCCCCGAGGACGATGCCGCCTGCCTTCGCCCGGTCCAGCAAAAACGGAATCAGTGGTTGCACTTCGCGAGTGGCCCAGAGCCCGCCGATAGCCGCCGAGATCATCGGTTCGGTCACTTCCTGACCGGAGTTGAGCCTTTTCTGAATGTTCAAAAAATCGTAGATTCCACTCTCGATGAAGAACGCGTTGTAATGGCACTCATCAATGAGTCGGCGAACGAGTTCGACTTTGAACTCCAGCGTCTTTCCGAAACCGTGCACTGGCGATTCCCCGAGCAATGCGACACTCTTGCCGCACAACGCAGGCACGACCAGATCGGTATCCTTAGTTTCCGCTGCTGGGCTTGCCGACTGGCCCGCTGCCAGCAGGAACACAACTCCCATGCAGATCGGCAAAGAGACGATAGGGAGGAACAAATTCGGCCTTCTGAAAAACGCATATACACTCATCTTGAACGTCAGAATCGGTCGTTTCTCCCCGGCCATAAAATGAAGCGCACCATTAGGGCTTGGGAAAACAGTCGGCTGGGTTGTTTACGTGTCCGCCGCTGGTGCGTTGGTTCCGTAGCACTCGAAATCCAGTAGCCAACGACCTCTCGTTAATTTGAAATCGCTCCTCTGGCCACTCACCCACCTTTTCCAGAAGGGCTCCAACCACTTGGTGATTTCGGTCGTAGTCCACATGAAATTTTACCGGTACTCGATTGTCTGCAAACGATGCAACGTATTCTGCAAATTCCTTGGAAGTGGTCGTTTTGAAATCGAGAGAGCAGAAACAGCCAGATTCCGGACTACTGAGGCAGGGAGACTCCAGATGAATGAAATTTGGGCCGTAGGTGTCGTGACCGCGCTTCCAAGACATTTCGAGAGTTAACGACTTTCGATAGACCGCGCCTTTGCTTTGCGCCGATACAAGGCGGGCCACCGCCGGAACGAGAACAGCGGAGAATAGGACTCCAAAAATCGACCACAGCAACCCCTCACGAAAGACCTTCCCTGCGCTTCTATTCACAAGCCACTCTCTACAGACCCGCCGAAATGTTATCACTCCCGGCTACGGCCCCGGTAACTCCTTTGTAGGCGGTACCGTATCAAGTGAAATTGAGCCGAAACCAGTTTGCTGACCTTCTCACAGGCACTGGGCCTTATAATCTTCCTCCTACACACAGTGGAGGTGCATATGCGATTCGTTCACCTATGGTTTTCAGCGATGGTGGGGACGTTCGTTTTGGCGTGGCAACCACAGGTTCCGCCTGCCAGTCCGCCCGTTGTGGATGACCGCTACTCAGTGTCGGTGGTTGGTTCAGCTCTGCAATTCCTCCAGAGGCGGGGCCCCAAAAACAGCATGGAAGCAAAGGAATATGTATGGCCCGTGCAGCCCCTTGGGGACCGTGTTTCGATTGCCGTCCTCAGGATTTATTCTGCGGAGGAATTAGTTCAGGCCGAAAACGCAGAGGTATACCTTACGGTGGTCCGAAATGCATTTTCTATGCGAAGTAGTGTTCTCGAAAAATCGGACGCTGACCCAAGGGTAACGCTATTCGTGCTTGAGTACCTCAGAGAGAAAGAGGTATCAAACCCTGGAATCGAGAAGCGAATCGCCTATCTCGAAGTGTGTATAAAGGATTTCACATGCTCTTCTCAAAGCGAATATGACTTCTTTCATAAGTCCTGAATGCCCCATCGCCGTGTTCGATCTCGGCGGGGTTCTAATTGATTGGAACCCTCGGTATTTGTATCGCAAGCTTTTTGATGGCGACACGGAAGCGATGGAGGAGTTTCTCGCCACGGTGTGTACGCAGTCCTGGAACGAACAACAGGACGCTGGTCGCCCGTTTGCCGATGCCTGCTCTTCACTGAAGCTCGTCCATCCGCATAAGGCACCGTTGATTGATGCCTGGGTCCGGCGGTATGACGAGATGCTAGCCGGGCCGATCTCTGGCACTGTCGACATCCTCACGAAGCTAAATTCTCACAGAGTTCCCTTATATGCGCTGAGCAACTGGTCTGTTGAGACCTTCCCTGCCGCTCTGAAGCGGTTCGAGTTTTTGAAGTGGTTCAGGGGAGTAATGCTTTCTGGCGAAGTGAAACTGCTGAAACCTGATCCACGCATTTTCAAGCTTTTCCTGGCGACTTTTGCAATCGACCCTGCCTTAACTGTTTACATCGATGACCGCGAACCCAACGTGGAGGCAGCGATGGCCACTGGTATGCATGGCATCCTATTTACAGACGCCGCCGCGCTTCGGACCGAACTGATAGGTCTTGGGCTGTTCCATTAACGCGTTAGCAGGCATGGCGGCATCGGCGTTTGTAGTCCCTCCGTTAAGCGTCAATATGTTCAAAAGCGCACAGACAACCACGGCGGACGTTGCCTAGCATACCCTCGGCATGGGTGTTAGCAATCCGGAGAGACTCGTAGCTCAGGCTAAAAACGATCAGAAGGGAACAATGAAAGAACCAAGAAATCTCTCTCTCGGCCCCGTAAGCGCGCTTTGAGAAAGGCCCCGTGCCCCCGTCTCCATGCTGTCCTCGCTGGCGCGTCACTTGCGCTGTGCATGGTTCCTGCGAGCGCAGTCGGTCAGCAACGAATTGCGCCTGGCGGCACCCGCAGCCGCTCACTCGCAGATGCGCCTCTACCGAATTCAGACCCGCAGAATTCGCCTCAGCAAACATCCTCTGCGGAGGGTTCCGCGAGCGTAGCAGGCACCGTGCTGGATGCAAGCGGAGCCGGCGTTCCGGACGCAGAGGTCAGCTTGGCGCATGGAGATGGAACACAATTGCGCACCATGGCGTCCGAGGCAAACGGCGAATTTAATTTTACAAAAATTCCTCCCGGTCCCTACGTCGTGATCGTCAACGCTAAGGGTTTTGCGCTGTTTACATCCGCAGAGTTCGTCGTCACGGTGCAGCAGGCCTACGAGGTTCTTAACGTCTCATTATCTATTGCCAGCGCAAACACAGAGATGACCGTGCGTCCCACCGAGCTCATCGCCGCGGAGCAGATACGAGCCGAAGAGAAGCAGCGTCTGATCGGCTTCTTCCCAAACTTTTATACAAGCTACGTTTATGACGCTGCTCCGCTTACTTCGAAACAGAAATTCTCGCTCGCTACACGGGGCACCTTCGATCCGGTTGCCATGATCGGCGTTGGCATCGCTGCCGGCCTTGAGCAAGCGACGAACACCTATGCCGGGTACGGGCAAGGCGCAGAGGGATACGGCAAACGTTTTGCTGCAAAGTTTGTAGACGGACGCAGTAGTGACTTCCTGACTCATGCCGTCTTCCCTTCGCTCCTCCACCAAGACCCGCGCTACTATCACCAGGGCTCCGGCCCTGTAAAGTCCCGCCTTATACATGCGGTCCGCTCCGCGTTTGTTACACGCAGCGATAGTGGGCGCTCGGTGCCCAATTATTCTTATTGGCTTGGCGACATGTGTTCAGGAGCGCTGTCCAATCTCTACTATCCCAAAGCCAATCGGGGAGCGCACCTGGTCTTCACCAATACTGCCGTTGGCCTCGCGGGCCGAGTGGGTACGAATCTACTCCGTGAATTCTTCTCCAAGCGCTTGACGACGAACGCGTTGAGCAACGGAAAATCATGAATATAGTTTTGGTTAATTCTCTTCTAAGTCTCGTCGCACGAGAAGTTCTGAGGTAGCTTCCCTTCCCCCCATCATTGCTTCTATTACTGTCGGCCACGCTTTGGCGTCCTCTAGGAGTGTGCCATTTCGAACAGACAGACGTTTTTTTGGTGCTTACACTATACCCCGGCAGGGTTGAGCCTCTCGATCAGCTAAAGCCCGGGATTGGTGTAGCTTTTGAGACGCGCTAACAAGAAGACTTCAGAGCTTCGAGATTTCTCCTCCGGAACCGGCCTGGGGGGAGAGGTCTTGCGCTATCGGCAGCAGCAAAACGTCTACACTCAAGGTGAGCCCGCCGAGACGCTTTTCTATATTCAAAAAGGAGGGGTGCGCCTCTCGACCCGAAGGAACAATCGTCCAGCGGCAGTTACGGCAATCCTGGGCGCGGGTGATTTTTTTGGTGAGCTTTGCCTCGCAGACTACCCCCTTCGTATGTCCACCGCTGTTACCATGACCGCCAGCTCCATACGCACCATTAAGAAAGAAAAGATGCTCCAACTGATTCGCACAAAGAACAAGACCTTACGTTGTTTGATGAGCCATCTACTGTTAAACATCAAGAACTATCGGGATCACGTGGCGGACCTGCTGACCTCCTCTGCTGAACAACGGCTGGCCCACGTGCTGTTGCGGCTTGCGCGCTTGGGTAAGAATGGACGCGCAGGCGTTGAGATACCGCACTTAACTGACGCAGTTCTGGCAGAGATGGTGGGGACCACGCGATCAAGAATTAATGCGTTCATGAATCGGTTCAGGAAACAGGGGTTCATTAGCTACGGTGAGCGGGTTGAAGTGCGCCCGTCGTTGCGGAAAGCCCTCGGCGCGCGATGAGGAGGGCATGAAAGAGCTGCCTTTACTCTATGGGCCCCAAACGCTAGCTGTCACTTCCTACGGAGAGACAGGCTTACAACAACGATCCTTTTCTCGCTAGCATTAAACGTAACGTCTCCGCGGTTTCCTCAGCCATTTTATCGGCCAGGTTTCTTATAGGCTCGGCAATTGCGGGGTTCGATAGCCGCGCTTTAGCTCCGTTCCGGCTACCAAGAGGATGAGATCTGTCACTGTTTCGACCGCCTCACTGCCTCAACAAGGCCAGGATAGGGGTTTACTGCCTTGCCCTTCGACCACTGCTTTTCGGGCCCCAACTCGAAAATTGCAAAATGCAAATGTGGCGCGCTTTCAACCGCGTTTCCAGTCGATCCCACAAAACCGATGACGTCCCCAGGCTGGACCGACATTCCTTCATGCAACCCTTCCGCGTACCGGTCCAAGTGTGCGTAGTAGTAGCAATACTCTCCCTTCTCATCGAACTCGTATATGGTGATGCCGCCCGGTTTGCTGAGGAACAATTTGCGGATCGTTCCGGATACCACCGCACGCACGGGCGTTCCCCTCGGTTCGAGGATGTCCATCGCCTCATGCCGATGACCGTTGTGAATTTCTTCAAACGAATCTCGCAGATTCGCGAGGGTGAGCCCACTGATGGGCGGAGTCATTTCGAGAATCGAAGAGGTCCCGCCAACAGCAAGAACCGCCAGGAGAAGTAGGGGAATACATACCAATAGCTTCAAGCTTGTTCCTCTATGCCTATTCGTCCAGGGAATGACTTGTGAGCAGCGCGCGCTCATTCCTCGAATACGACTCGCGTACCCTTTGTGACCAGACCGGCGAGTTTGCTGGCATCCCAGTTTGTGAGCCGGACGCACCCGTCAGATTGGGAATACCCGATCTCCCCAGGATCAGGCGTGCCGTGAATACCGTAGTGGGGATCGCTGATTCCAATCCACACCACACCCACTGGATTGTTTGGGCCCGCTGCGATGGTCGCCTTGGCGCTGGTGGGATTGGGATCCCAAAACAAGTCGGGGTTATAGTCGTAGGTTGGGTTTCGCCGCACCTCAGTGACCTTCCAATTTCCCAAGGGGAGCGGAGCGTGCACGCTGCCGCTGGTCACCGGGGCGAAGAAAATAATCCGCCCTTTCCCGTCATACACTTTCAGGACCGATGCCTTCTTCGAAACAATCACCTTGACCACTCCTGCGCGGAGCCGCTCGGCGTTCAACGCCTCTCTTTCGGTGCGCGCCACATTGGGCACTCTGATTTGCTCGCCGGCAGTGAAGCGGGCGCCGGGGTTTAGGCGCTTGAGCAGGGCGGGCGCCGAGTGGAATTTTGCGCTTAGCTCCTGCAGCACTGATACGTAGTAAAGGCCAGGAAGTTTCGACTTCGCGAGCATGTCTTCCGGAATCTTCCCGCTGAACGGCCCTACCGCGTCTTCCGTAGTGATCGTATAGGGCACAATCGGCCCAACAACGACGCCGGCAGCGAGGGCCTTGAGCAGCGCCTTGCGATTCCGCAAGCCTGGAGCAAGCCCACGCGCGGCCTCGAACGCCGCCACTGCCTTGTTGCTGTTCTCACCGCCGCTTCCGTCGATCTCACCCGGCGAGAAGCCAGCCCGATCGAGAAGGACTTGCATTTCCAGCTCCGAGGTCCCGGCTGTCGGAACTGACGGTGCCGGGCGTTTCGTTGCGATCAACGTGGATGCACCAAACAGAATCGCCGCGCCTGCGGCGAGACATGACAAGGTCCTGAGAGTAAATTTCGAGGCGCATTTCGGCGCGACGACGTAACTTCTTCTACCCAAGATGTTCAACCTCACGCAACGCGAACTTATCAGGCGCTAATCTGACGCGTCTGTTCAACTCCGCACACATTGGCCGGACGATGACAAGATTTGAGATTCCCTGGGTTTCGTGGTCGAACTGCGACGCTTGGAGATCACGCCCTACATCGCACAGGACGACACCAACCGTCCCTGCGCCGCGGATGATCGCAAGCCTTTCGACTTTCCAGTCAGGCCGGCCGGGACTAGGATGTTCAGTCGCGCTAATCAGAAGGACTTGAGAACTTCCCTCCTGTCATCCCAGTGAAGACTTGATTGCCATATACTGAGCCCCTATTTGAATTGGGAGGGTGGCGCAGTGATTTGTGGGAATCCTTCGGTCTTCGCCATCGAATCAGGTATCACCAAAGCATTTGATGCACTGAATTTTCGGGGGCCCGGCTTTTTCAATATCCACGCCGCGGGTCGCAGATATGGCGTTCATAAACCAGACGCCACTATGCTGGCCTGCTCATTCGATTCAGTTCAGCTCCGAATCACTGATCGCGGAAAACATACCGCGCCGTTCGCCCTTGCGAGCGATGCCGGAGAGATTGCGGATAATTTCCGGAATGCGATCTATTCCGAGCGATATCGTGCGATTTCACAGTGTTTTGCCCGAGGAGCTGCTTCCCTTACTCGAACAACACGGGTTGCGTAGAGAGGTCTTCGGGTTCGAAGAAATTGCTGATACCCACGCCCACCAGACGAAACCGCTGCGCCCGTCCTAGCGAGACACGGTCTCGCAAAGAGAGGGCGATTGCCGTCAGCTCTTCACACGAAGAAGGAGGCGACAACGGGGTGTGGCTGCGCGTGAGAATCTTGAACTCGCTGGTTTTCAATTTCAGCACGACAGTGCGCGCGACTCGTCGCTCTTTGCGTGCCGCCGCCCAAGTAAGCTCCGCAAGTTTGCGGATCATCGGTTCGGTCTCAGCAAGTGGCATGTCATGTTCAAACGTATCCTCGGCCGAAATGGACTGCGTGGGCCGGTCCGGCACAACCTGGCTCTCATCGATTCCGCGCGCCAATTCGTAAAGACGAACGCCATGGCGACCGAAGCGGCTTTCGAGGGAGGCCAACTCGAGCCGTCGCAAATCCGCGATCGTGTGCACATCGAAGCTCTTCAACTTTTCTTCCGTGACCTTGCCCACTCCCGGCAGGCGCCCGACAGCCAGTGGCGATAAAAACATGTGCACCTCTTCAGGCTGTATCACAAAGAGTCCGTCCGGTTTCTTCCAGTCCGACGCAATTTTTGCAAGGAACTTGTTGGGTGCGACGCCGGCCGAGGCGGTCAATTGAAGTTCCGTGCGAATCTGCTCGCGAATGGTGCGGGCTACCCGTGTCGCGGTCGGCAAGCCGGTTTTGTTTTCCGTGACATCAAGATAGGCTTCGTCAAGAGACAACGGCTCAATGATGTCGGTGTGCCGCTGGAAGATTTCGCGCGCCTGCCGCGAGACGGCACGATAACGCAGAAAGTCCGGTGGCAGGAACACGGCATTCGGGCAGAGCCGTTCGGCGCGGACGGCAGGCATGGCGGAACGCACGCCGAACTTTCGCGCTTCATAGGAGGCTGCACACACAACCGAGCGCGCGCCGCGCCACGCAACGACGACGGGTTTGCCGCGCAGCGCGGGATCGTCCCGCTGTTCGACGGAGGCATAGAAAGCGTCCATGTCGATGTGCACGATTTTGCGCAGAGTCATGGTCCAAGACTATTTTATGCCTGCGGAAGAGGGTAGGGATGAATCGGCAAGAATCCATGTCGCCGTTCGCTGACATTGCGAAATGTCGCCATTCGTCGACTTTCCCTCTTGTCGCCGTTCGCTGACATTGGTATAATGTCATCGTTCGCTGACATTGGGATAGAGGTGGCAAATGCGTATTCGTACACCTATCGATCTGGGGGCTCTTATCCGCGAGCGCAGAAAAGCCCTCTGTCTTAACCAGAAGACCCTGGCCGAGAAAGTCGGCGTGAGCCGGCAATGGATTGTCGACGTCGAGCAGGGCAAACCGCGGCTCGAGATCGGCCTCGTGCTGCGCACCGCGGATGCGCTCGGCATCGTTCTCACCGTGGACAAACCGACAAAAGGCACGAGTTTGGCACAACCCGTCCTTCTCGATTCGATAGTCGACGCGGCCCGGAGGAGGCGCAAATGAAGATCAGGGAACTTATCGCCATCCTTGACCGTCGCGAGATGGGCCGTTTCTTCCGTAACATAAAAGGGCGCGTCTCTTTCGTCTACGATGAAAAGTGGCGAAACGCCGCCGACGCCTTCCCCCTCTCCCTCTCGATGCCCCTCACCCTCGCTGAGCACGGGAATTCAAAAACCGACCCGTTTCTATGGGGATTGCTGCCGGACAACGAAAAGGTCCTCGATCAATGGGGCAAGAAATTTCAGGTCTCGTCCCGCAATGCCTTCGGCCTTATCGCGGGCGTCGGTGAGGATTGCGCGGGCGCGGTGCAGTTCGTGCGGCCCGAACGTCTCGACGCCATCCTGGGAAAACAGCCTCCGGAAATCGAATGGCTGACGCCGGGCGACATCGCGCAGCGCCTTCTTTCCTTGCGAGAGGACCACGCCGCGTGGCGTAATCCGCAGGACACCGGCCAGTTCAGCCTCGCAGGCGCGCAGCCAAAAACAGCACTTCTTCTTGAGGAAGGCCGGTGGGGCATTCCTTCCGGCCGGACGCCGACCACGCACATCCTCAAACCGCCGACGGCTCATTCCGACGGGCACGCGGAGAATGAGCATTTTTGCCTTGAGCTGGGACGCGCCATCGGGCTCCCAGTCGCAAATTCGGAAGTCATGCGCTTCAAGGATGAGATCGCCATTGTCATCGAACGCTACGACCGGATCCATGCCGGGAATGTCTGGCAGCGCGTCCATCAGGAGGATACATGCCAGGCTCTAAGCATCCAGCCGACCCGCAAGTACCAGAGCGACGGCGGTCCCGGCGTCCGGGACATCGTCGATTTATTAAAAACCTTTTCCTCGAAACCGGGTGAAGACATGGGTACCTTTCTCGATGCCGTCTACTACAACTGGCTCATCGCCGGAACAGACGCCCATGCGAAGAATTACGCCTTGCTGATTGCCTCGGCTGGGCAGGTCCGCCTTGCTCCCCTTTACGATATTGCAAGCATCCTGCCCTACTCCGATATCGGCATTCAGAAGGCCCGCTCTTCAATGAAAATCGGAGATGAATACCGCCTGAGGAATATCCGCAAATATCAGTGGCAAAAACTCGCCCAGGGTGTCGGCGTCGATCCCGACGCGGTGACCGCTCGCATCGTCGAAATCGCGGACGCCGTCCTCGAAAATATTCCAGAACTGACGAAGCGCACGAAAAAAGAAGGGCTCGACCATCCGCTTATCGACCGTCTGGCCAAGAAACTGACGGACCGCATAGCCGCCTGCCGCAAGCTGATCCGCTAAATAGGCCGAAAGTTGGCGACTTTCACGCGCGAGATATTGTCATGCGCAGCTGGCGCGATGGATTGCACCCGGGCTTGGCCATCCGATGAATATTGCGCACCTGCAACACCGCAGTAACGCGCAATTCACCAAGCGTTCACACCATCAGGCCTAGACTCCGCTGAGAACCCATCATGAACATTCTGGTTGTGGAAGACGATGAGCTCATGGCGGATGTGCTGGTGCACGGCCTTCGTGAGGAATCACACTTCGTTGAGCGCGCTGCCGACGGCCGTGCGGCCCTTCGGCTGACGGGCGACGCTACCTTCGACCTGATCCTTCTTGACATAATGCTTCCGGGGATGGATGGGCTCGAGGTCGCGCGTCAGCTGCGTCTTCGGTGCAGCTCTGTGCCCGTGCTCATGCTCACGGCTCGTGACGCTCTGCCCGACATCGTTTCTGGCCTCGACGCGGGAGCCGACGACTATCTCACCAAGCCGTTTTCCTTTGTGGAATTGCTGGCGCGCATCCGGGCCTTGCAGCGACGCACTGCGGCAAGACCGAAAAACGTTCTGGAATTCGAAGACCTGGTATTAGACGTCAATTCGTTCCGCGCCTTCCGAAACGGGCAGGAGATTTATCTGTCTGCCACCGAATTCCGCCTACTCGAACTGTTTGTAAGGAATCCGGGCCGCGTGTTGTCGCGAGACGCAATTCTGGACGCCGTCTGGGGCAATGGGCGTGACGTTGGCGAAAATACCGTCGATGCCTTCGTCCGGCTTCTACGAAAAAAGATGGAGGACGGCGCGGCCAAGAAATTGATTCAGACACACCGTGGATTCGGGTACTCGGTGGGAGGCCCGCTGGCTTCATGAATTTGCCGATTCGCGCGCGCCTTACTGCCCTCTACTTTGTAGTTCTTGCACTGTCGTTTGTGGCGTTTTTCTGGGTGAGCGATATCGGTTTCCGGAGCAGCATTGACGCGACGGCCGACAACGCTTCACGCACCAACCTGGAAACCATACGGCGTCTTGTGGCCAATACTTCCACTCGGGGAGAGAGCAAAGTCCGAAAAGAACTGAACGAACTTGCGGGTCTTTGGGCCAATGGGGCGCTCTTCGAGGTAGCCGGCCAAAACGGGAATTGGATCTACCGGTCTCCGCAGTTCGAACGAACCCATCCCTCTTTAGCCCCAGTCCGCGAAGGAGACGTCTCGTTTGTCACAACCAATCTTGACTCCTCGCAGTACCGCATTGCCCTTCAGCGGGTCGGCGCCGGAAGCGAAGTTTATGAAATACACGCCGCGGTTCCGACAGAGCCGTTTGATCAAGCGCTGGATCATTTCAGGCTTATGGAACAAGAAATTCTCCCGCTGCTTGTCATATTGGCATCCGTGCTGGGTTATTGGCTGAGCGGAAGGTCTCTGGCGCCGGTCAACCGGATCATCGAGACAGCCGGGGTGATTGGTGCGCAGAATCTCTCCAGCCGGCTGGAAGTCCCGAAAGCTCGCGACGAACTCAGACGCCTGACGGAAACCTTGAACGCCATGCTTGCGCGCATCGAAGCTTCTTTCAAAAGAATCACGCAGTTCACTGCCGATGCGTCGCACGATTTGCGGACACCAGTGGCCGTCATTCGAGCCACGGCGGAAATTACGCTGCGCAAGCCGCGCACTCAGGAAGAGTATCGGCGAGCCTTATCGAGGATTCTCGAAACTTCCGTTGACACGTCTGAGCTGCTTGAAAACCTGCTGACGCTTGCGCGCGCCGATGCCGGCGCGGTGGGCATGGAGATGCGCACGCTCGATCTGGCTGCCCACGTGCAAAAAGCCCGGGAGCGCGCGGCTTTGCTCGGCCTGGAGAAAGCGCTCGATGTCACAGCCTCGACGCCCTCGGAGCCTGTGTGGGTCAAGGCCGACGCTATTGCGATCGACCGTTTGCTGTTGATCCTTTTGGACAATGCCGTGAAGTACAGTCCGAGCGGAGGACGCTGCGAGATCGCTTTGTCCCAATCGGAGAACCACGCCGAGATAACGGTTCGCGATTCTGGCATAGGCATCCCTCAATCGGAACTAAACAACATCTTTGACAGGTTTTATCGCGTCGACCGAGTTCGTTCCAAGAACAATGGCGGCGCTGGCCTGGGGCTCGCTATCGCGCGCTGGATCGCTGAAATGCATGGCGGCACGATCGCGGCCGAGAGCAAGGTTGGCCAGGGAGCGGAATTTCAAATTAGACTTCCCGCTGGCGTGGTTTAGAAGTCTAGGTATATGAAAGACTTAGCCGCTCGTCCGGGCTTTTCTGAAAAAACTTCAGCGTCAATTTAACTAACATTCCCAGTCGCGTCACCGGAGGTTTCCATTTCTCACCTTTAATTGAGGAAACCTTCAGGAAAGGAAGCGCCAAAGCGGCGCCGCAGGAGTCGCCAAAGATCATTGTTTCTGTTCGGAAACGGGAATGGGGGGTTTACTCATGAAGTCCAGATTCGCCAGCAACCGAATTATTTTCTTCGCTTGGAGCGCACTGCTCCTGATCTTCTTGGCTTTCCCTTTCAGCGCTACGCTTGCGCAGAGCGAAGCGGGGTCCATCTCGGGTCATATCGCGGATTCGTCGGGCGGCCTTTTGCAGGGTGCACAGATCAAACTCCAGCCCACAGGCATCACCGTGGCCTCTAGTCAGCAGGGTGCGTACTTCATCAATAATCTTGCGCCTGGCAGTTACACGATCTCGGTTTCCTATGTCGGATTCTCCCTTTTCACAAAAGAGGTGAGCATTACGGCGGGGCAGACCATTACCGTCGACGTGAAGATGCAAGTGTCTTCCCAAAACGAACAGATTCTCGTGACTGCAGAAAGTGTTTCCGGCGAGGCGGAGGCCGTCAACCGGGAGCGCACCGCCGATAACATTCTTCAGGTCATGACAAGCGAAGTCATCACTTCGCTTCCCAACGCCAACATCGCCGACGCCGTCGGCCGCCTGCCCAGCGTTACGCTGGAGCGCGACGAAGGCGAGGGCAAGTATATTCAGGTCCGCAGTCTTGAGCCGCGCCTCACCAATGCCACGATTGACGGCGTCAATGTCCCATCGCCGGAGCCTGGGGTACGTGAAATCAAGTTCGATGCCATGCCCGCCGACCTTGTGGAATCCGTGGAAGTCAATAAAACGCTGCAAGCAAATATGGACGGCGACGGCATCGGCGGTTCCGTGAACATCGTCACAAAGACCGCGGGAGAACGGCCAACCCTTTCTTTCAACGGAGGAGGAGGCACCTCAACGATCGATGGCGGCCGGCACCTCTGGCAAACCTCTGGAACCCTTGGCGAGCGATTTGGCCACGACAAGCGTTGGGGAGTACTGATTGGAGGCTCCTACGACTGGAACGGACGCGGCATCGATGACATCGAGCCCGTTCCAGACATTGCCACGCTTCCCAGTGGTTCCACCACCCGCTATTTCGATACGCAGGATATTCGCCAATACAATTACAACCGCAGCCGTTGGGGATTGACGGGAAGTGCTGACTATAAGCTGGGGGACGCCTCGGATATCTACATCCGCGGAATTTACTCCGACTTTAAAGACTTCGGGGCCAAATGGGTTTACACGCTCACGGACAACACTCCCGGAATTACGCTACTCGGTTCGAACGGATGCAGCAGTGGGACGTGTGGCGCGGGCGTGCCAGCCTTCAGCACTTCCAACCGCGTTCCCGATTTCTCCATCGGCAGCCTTGTCCTCGGCGGGAAGCACGTCTTTGGTACCAGCTGGATCTCCTGGGACGTGTCTGTTTCGCGTGCGCAGCAAGTGCATTCGGGCGGCGACGAAGGTGCGGACTTTGCCGTAAATTCTACGTATAACAACCTCTATCCCAACGGCAGCACCTGCCAGTTCAGCCCTTCGCTCACGACTCACATCTACCTTCCCCAGTGGACTCCCAGCTGCTTCACGGAGGCATATTCGCCCGCTAATTATGATCTGGTGGACATCAATACTTCATTTGGAAAGTCACCTCAGCTGAACTTGCAGTTTACCGGAGCGTATGCGAAGCAGTATCGCCTTGGCTCGCATCTTTCCACCTTCGAGGTCGGGGGTAAATTCCGAAACGCCCACAAATTTGATGATTCTTATTCGCCGGATTACACGGCCAATGGATCGGTGCCCATGACGCAGTTTCTGGGCACGTACTTCAACAACGACTACTACTCCGGCAATTACAAGGCGGGGCCGACAACTAACTGGAACACCCTCTTCAACTATCTGAATTCGAATATGTCGGGCTTCACGGTCAACCCTCAGACCGTTGGCGTAAACTCCGGCAACTTTGATTATGTGGAAAAGGTCTCTGCCGGCTATGTGATGGACACCATAGATTTCAGCAAGGTTCGCTTTGTGGCTGGTGTCCGCTTCGAGGGGACAAACCTTTTTACGGCAACCCCGGCCTTTGGAGGCTGCCCGTCCTCGCCATCGCTGTCAAATCCATGTGATGCGCCCGGAAATCCACTAACTGGCTACCTCGGAAATACAACGATGAACGGTTCGTATTTAAAGGTTCTCCCGAGCGCTTCCGTGCGCTTTGATCTGGGGCACGACACCGATCTTCGAGTCGTCTACAGCCGGGCGCTATCCCGCCCTGACCCTCAGGATATCGCGCAGGCTTTAAGTGTGACTCTTCATCAGACGCCGCTCACGGCCTCGCTCGGAAACCCTGGGCTTAAGGCAGAGACGGCCAACAATTACGATGTCCTGATGGAACATTATCTGAAACCTTTCGGCATGATTCAGGGCGGCTTCTTCTACAAGCAGTTGTACGATCCCATCGTCACGCAATCCTCTGAAAAGACAGGCTTCAGCCCAGACCCAGGAAACCTTGGCCTGTATCCCGTGGGAACGTGGATTGTTTCGCAACCCGTCAACGCAGGAAGCGGATGGCTGGCTGGTTTCGAATGCGCTTACCTCCAGAACTTCACGTCGCTGCCAGGAGCGTTTGGCGGCATGGGTCTCGCCGCCAACTACAGCTATACGAATTCCCAAGCGAGCGGTTTGCCTGGGCGGTCGGATAGTCCTAGGCTCCTGCGACAGGCACCAAATACTTTCAACATCGGCCCCACCTACGACCACGGACGGCTCTCCCTTCGAGTGGGCATGACATACAACGATTCGAGCATCTACGCCTATCAGTATCAGGACGGCACCGGGACCAGCAGTATCGCCAATGGCGGTTCGGGACCGACGCCTGGTGGAATTCGCGGTCCGCTGGCGGACACTTATATGTACTCACACTTCCAACTGGACGCTCAGGGCAGCTTCCGGATGAGGTACGGCTTCACGCTCATGGCCTACGGCATGAACCTGACCAACGAAGCCTTTGGCTTTTATAACGGACAGAAGCAATACATGATTCAGCGCGAATACTACGGGCCGACGTTCGCGCTCGGTATGCGCTGGTCGCCCACTCACGAGAAATAGTTCGAAGGCTCGGACGCGCAGCTTCGGCTCCGTTCGGATTCATTCGATTCGGCCGGAGTGACCCCCGTGTCGAGGAAAGAGTCTATGAAGAGAGTTGCTCCCGGATTGGCGATGTTAGGTGTGCTGTTGCCGCTGGCGTTCTGCCTGCTCCATGCCAAGGCATATCCAGATCCCGCACCGGCCGAGAAGAACGCCGTCCTCGTCGGCGCGGGCGACATCTCGGACTGCGCCGACCCCTCTGGTGCGGAAGCTACCGCAAAACTGCTCGACCAACTCACTGGCACCGTCATGGCTGTCGGTGACCTTGCTTATCCCGACGGCAGCAAGGAAAATTTTATTTGCTACGACAAGACCTGGGGCCGCGCGAGATCGCGCACACGTCCCGCGCCCGGCAATCACGAATTTCATTCCGCCGGCGCCACTCCCTACTTCGATTATTTTGGCCCCGCCGCCGGCGACCCAAAGACCGGCTATTACAGCTACGAACTCGGAACTTGGCACATCATCGTGCTCAATAGCGAATGTAAAGATGTCGGCGGCTGCGACGCGGGTTCGACGCAAGAAAAGTGGTTGCGCGCCGATCTCGGAGTCCATCCCGTCGCTTGTACTCTCGCCTATTGGCACAAGCCGCTCTTCAGTTCTGGTGGCGCCCACGGCAACGATCCTGAAATCAAACCTATTTGGCAGGCCCTGTATGAAGCGAACGTGGATGTCGTCGTAAACGGCCACGACCATGACTACGAGCGGTTCGCGCCACAAACTCCTGACGGCGCTGCCGATTCGGCGCGCGGCATTCGCGAATTCGTCGTGGGCACCGGCGGCAAGAATCACCGGCCCTTCGGCCCGCCCAAGCCCAACAGCGAGCTGCGCGATACGACCGCCTTCGGGGTCCTCAAGCTGACGCTCAAGCCAAATGCGTATGACTGGCAATTTATTCCTGAAGCCGGGAAGAGCTTTGTCGATTCGGGCAGCGGCTCCTGCCACTGACTTCAAATCGCCAACTCGAGCTCGCAGTTCGTTGGACTGACGCGCAATACGGCGGACGCGCAGTGTTCCAGTTCTTCCCGTTTGCCATTTGCCCGCCGAATAACGGATCGCAATAATTCAGAATCGTCGATTTTCGAAGGGCATTGACATGCCACCGACCGCACCGTAGCATCGCCTCTATCTGATAGCTGGGTGTTCAATCAGCCGCGCAGCGGAGGTCCCTCATGAGTCTTCGCGACTTTATTTCCAAACAGTGGATTGATGTCATCGATTGGACGGAGCCGGAAGACGGCATCCTTGCCTATCGCTATCCGATGCAGGACCGCGAAATTCAGAATGGCGGCAAGCTCACCGTCCGCGATTCGCAGCTCGCCGTGTTCGTTAACGAAGGCAAAGTCGCGGACGCTTTCGCCCCCGGACTTTACACGCTCAACACCAACACGCTTCCGATTCTCACCTACCTCAAGAACTGGGACAAAAAGTTTCAGTCGCCCTTCAAATCCGATGTTTATTTCTTCTCCTCGCGCATTCAGACCGACCAGCACTGGGGCACTCCAAACCCCATCACCATTCGCGACAAAGAGTTCGGCGCGATTCGCTTGCGCGGCTTTGGAATTTATTCCTACCACATCACCGATGCGAAGTCCTTCTACTCGAAAATCAGCGGTACGCGCGACATCTATCACGTCGCCGATCTCGAGGGTCAGTTGCGTAACACTATCATTGCCAAGATGACCGATGCCTTTGCGGGCAGCCAGGTGCCGTTTCTCGATATGGCCGCCAACCAGGGCGCGCTCGCCGAAAAAATCAACGAGCAGCTCAAGCCCGCGTTCACTGATTACGGCCTGTCGCTCGATAGCTTCGTTGTCGAAAATCTTTCACTCCCCGACGAATTGCAAAAAGTCCTCGACCAGCGCATCAGCATGAACGTGCTCGGAGATATGGGCAAGTTCACTCAGTATCAGGTAGCGCAGGCAATTCCGATTGCCGCCGGGAATGAAGGCGGCGGGGCAGTTGGCATAGGCGCTGGGCTTGGCGCGGGAGTCGCCATGGGCCAGGCGATGATGGACGCCGTGAAGCAATCCACTTCGGGCACTCCGAGCGGCGGCGGGGCTGCACCGGCTGCCGCGGGTGCTGCTTCTCTAACCACGAAATTCTGCAGCGAGTGCGGCAAGCCCATTCCGCGCACCAGCAAATTCTGCCCGGAATGCGGGAAGCCTCAGGCCTAGTGGTGACTCGAGCATGAGCGGCGTCGAATGGGTCGTCGAGGCCTTCGGTTGCTCATCGGATTCGCTGCGCGACCTCCGCGCCGTCGAAACGCTCTTCCATGGCATGATTCGCGGCATGAAGCTGCGTCCCGTTGGCGAAACCCAATGGCATCAGTTTCCCGGTACCGGCGGCATCACCGGCCTCTGCCTGCTCGCCGAATCCCACATCGCCTGCCACACTTTTCCCGAGCACAATTCGCTTTGCCTGAATCTTTTTTGCTGCGTTCCCCGCACCGAATGGAGTTTTGAAGCGGCGCTGCAGCAGCTCTTTCATGCACGGACTGTTTCGGTGAGGCGTCTTGCGCGCCCGTACGAAGCAGCGCGCCACCAAGCGGCCAGCGATTAGAGTTTTCAAGCGAGGATTTGTTTTGCAATAGGTGAGCAACGGACGATGACTCAGCCCGTCTCGAACTGTCCCAACTGCGGCGGGAAGATTGTCTTCCAATGGTCCAGCAGCGTGCAGACGGTTTGCCAGTATTGCAAAAGCATTCTCGTGCGTACGGATGTCGACCTTAAGAAAGTCGGCCAGGTCGCCGATCTTCCTCCGGACAGCTCGCCCATTCAGCTCAACACTGAGGGTATCTATCGCAATAAGGCTTTCGTCGTCGGTGGCCGCATACTCTATGAATACGACCTGGGCGGCTGGAACGAATGGCACATCACGATGAATGACGGGACGAGCGCCTGGCTCTCCGACGCCCAAAATGAATTCGCCGTATCCTTCGCCAGCAACACGAGCGGCTTACCGGCAGCTGGCCAAGTCCAAGTCGGCCAGCAGTACAGCTGGAACAATCAAAACTACACCGTCAGCGTGATTACGCCGGCCCACTATCGCGGCGTCGAGGGCGAGTTGCCCTTCCAATACTGGGACAAGACGGATGTCACCTTCGCCGACCTTCGCGGCCAAACCGGCAAATTCGCCACGCTCGACTACAGCGATGAGCAGCCGGCTCTCTATCTCGGCGAATTCGTCGAGTTCGACGATCTCAAACTCAAAAATCTTCGCAGTTTCGAGGGCTGGTGATGAGCGCAGGCACGCCGCCACTCTCGAATCCGCCGAAGCCGCAAGCGAAAGCCTTGAATTGTCCGCACTGTGGGGCGGCGATCACGCTTCGCGCTCTTGGCCACGCCGAAACCGTAGTCTGCGAAAGTTGTAACTCTATTCTCGATGCGAAGGATCCCAATCTTCAGATCTTGCAAACGTTCCAGGTCATTACCGGAGAAGACCGGCCGCTCATCCCCCTCGGCACGCGTGGAAAGCTTCGCGGCACCGATTACGAAGTCATCGGCTTCCAGCGCCGCAGCATCACCGTCGAAGGCATCCGCTACAGCTGGCACGAGTACGTTCTCTTCAACCCCTACAAAGCCATTCGCTACCTTACCGAATACAACGGCCACTGGAATGACATCAGCGTTTGCAGAGAACTTCCGATTGTGCAGTTCGCCGCGGCCAGCTATCTCGGCGAAGTCTACAAACACTTTCAATCCTCCGACGCCACCACCAACTTCGTCCTTGGCGAATTTCCCTGGCAGGTCCGCGTCGGTGAACATGCGGCGGTAACCGAATACGTCAAGCCCCCGCGCGTCCTCTCCGCCGAGAAAACTGACAATGAGGTGACCTGGTCGCTCGGCGAGTACACCTACGGCTCCGATATCTGGAAATCTTTTAATCTCCCGGGGTCTGCTCCGGAGGCGGTCGGCGTTTATGAAAATCAACCCTCGCCTGTCAGCGAAAATGTCAAAGGCATTTGGAGCACCTTCCTTGCCTTCGCCATTCTCTTGCTTGTGTTTATGGCCGCATTCGACCTCATCTCGAACAAAGGCACGGTGTTCGAATCCAGCTACCGCCTGAACACCGGCGAGCCAAAGGGCGAGGCTTCTTTTGTGACCGATGTCTTCAATTTGGAAGGCCGCACCTCAAATGTCGAGGTCACAACTTCCGCCAACGTCTCCAACTCTTGGATCTATCTGAATTACGCGCTCATCAATCAGGACAGCGGCCAGGCTTGGGATTTCGGCCGCGAAGTCAGCTACTATTACGGTTCTGACAGCGACGGCTCGTGGACTGAAGGGAGCACGAAAGATTCCGTCGTGATTCCCAGTGTCCCCGCAGGTCACTATTACTTGCGCATCGAGCCTGAGGTCGACGCCGCTCACGCGCCCATCTCCTATTCTGTAGAAGTGAAGCGCGACGTCCCGGTTCTCGGCTTTTTTGGAATTGCTTTTCTGGCCCTGTTGATTCCGGCCATCGCTATCACCTGGCGCTCCATCAGTTTCGAACGCGCTCGCTGGTCCGAGAGCGATCATCCTCCCATACAAATCGGAAATACGGAGTAACCACAAATGTTCAGAAAACTTTATCTCGCCTATGGATTCCTGGTCCTCGGAGGGACAGGCTTCGCCCAGTATCATGGCTGGAGCCTCGACCGCATCAGCCAGCTGAAAAACGTTCCCAAGTCCGTTCGCGACAATCCCGGCTCCTATCGTTCGGTCTACGGCTTCTATCACCACTACACCGGAGGCAAATAAGATGAACCTCGTTCCGCTCGCCAACATCGTTTCTGCACTCGTATTCGCTCTAATCGGCATGCTCATCTTCATCATCGCGTTCGTGGTGATGGACAAGCTCACGCCGTATCATCTTTGGAAGGAAATCGTTCAGGAACACAACATGGCTCTTGCCATTCTCGTCGGCGCCATGTCTCTCGGCATTTGCATTATCATTGCCGCCGCCATTCACTAGCTCATGGGCATTCTGCTCTTTATATCGGTGCTGCTGGTTGCGGCCTGCGGGCTTATCTACGAGCTCGTCGCCGGCACGCTTGCGAGTTACCTCGTCGGAGACAGCGTCTTCCAATTTTCCACGATCATCGGCACTTATCTTTTCGCGATGGGCATCGGCAGCGCCCTGTCTCGTTACTTGAATCGCGGCCTTGTCTATCGCTTCGTCTGGATTGAGCTTTTGCTCGGCGTGATCGGCGGTTCTTCCTCCGCGCTTTTGATGATGGCTTTCGCTTTCACGCAAGGATTCGAGCTGATTCTCTACGCCCTTGTCATCGTGATGGGCGTTCTTGTCGGCCTCGAAATTCCGCTGCTCATGCGCATCGTGCGAGATCGGTATGAATTCCGCGACGTCATCGCCCACGTCCTCACCTTCGATTACCTCGGTGCGCTCGGTGCTTCTCTGCTTTTTCCCATTCTCCTCGTGCCGCGCCTGGGCTTAGTCCGCTCCGCCATGCTGTTCGGTCTGGTCAATGCCGGCGTCGCCCTCTGGACCACCTATCTTTTTTCAAACCAACTTTCTGGCGCGCGCACTCTGCGTATAGCGTGCGTTGTCGTCATCGGCGGCCTCGGAATCGGCATGGTGAACGCCCGCCGCATTACCGCCACCGCCGAAGACAACATCTACGCCGACGACATCATCTTCGCCCGCGACACGCGCTACCAGCATCTCGTCCTCACGCGCTTCAAAGATGACCTTCGCCTCTTCCTCAACAGCCATCTCCAATTCAGCTCTCGCGACGAATACCGCTATCACGAAGCTCTCATCCATCCCGGCCTCGCCGCAGTTCCCGCGCCGCGTCGCGTCCTAGTCCTCGGCGGTGGCGATGGCCTCGCCGTCCGCGAAATCCTGAAATATCCCCAAATCGAAAGCATCACCCTCGTCGATCTCGATCCCGAGATGACCAAACTTTTCTCTACGCATCCCATGCTTACCAAGCTCAACAACCATTCCTTCCTCTCGCCTCGCGTTCATATCATCAACGCCGATGCTTTCCCTTGGGTCGATTCAAACACCAGCAGTTTCGATTTCATCGTCATCGATTTTCCTGATCCCACCAACTATTCCCTAGGCAAGCTCTACACCACCGCGTTCTATCGCGCCGCCGCTCGCCATCTAAGTGTGCAAGGCCTCATGGTCGTCCAAAGCACGTCGCCCATGTTCGCCCGCGACTCTTTTTGGTGCATCGCCGAAACCCTCAAACAGGCTGGTCTTGAAACCTATCCGTATCACGTTTACGTTCCGAGCTTCGGCGAATGGGGTTTCGTCCTCGCTGGCAGGCGCGAATACACTCCACCCACTTCTCTTCCCACCGGTCTCCGTTTCATCAGCGTCGAAGGCTTGTCCGCTCTTTTTCAATTTCCCCCGGACATGGCCCCGCTCCCCATGCCTCCCAATCAACTGAACAGCCAGATTCTTGTCCGCGCCTACGAAAACGACTGGAAGGACATCAGTCATTGAAGGTTGGACGCCGAAAATTTCTCCGCTCGGGAAGCGCTGCCCTCGTCGGACTCTCGCTCAAATCGGATCGTCCCATCGCCGGCTCGTTCGTCAACGATTCCTTCCAGATGGGCCATCTCCTGCGCGACCGCGTTTCCTTTCCTCCGCCGAAGCGCACAGAAAAATTTCCAGTCGTTATCGTTGGTGGCGGCATTGCGGGTCTCAGCGCGGCCTGGCGCCTCCAGAAACGCGGCTTCACCGATTTCGTCCTCCTCGAAATGAATCCCCAAGCCGGCGGCAATGCCCGCTGGGGCGAAAACGAAATCACCGCCTATCCCTGGGCCGCGCATTACGTCCCTGTTCCCGGCCCCAAAGCCGAATACGTCCGTGAACTCTTCGAAGATCTAGGCGTCCTGAAAGATGGCCAATGGGAAGAGCGCGACCTCTGCTTCGCGCCGCAGGAGCGGCTCTTTCTTTACGGCCGCTGGCAGGATGGCATCGAGCCGGCCGTCGGCCTCACCAAAAAAGATCGCGACCAGTTCCAGCATCTCGAAGATCTATTCGCCAAATTCCGCGCCAGCGGCGAATTCACCATCCCTCTCGAACTAGGCCGCTCCGCAAAGTTTCAGGACTTAGACCGCCTCTCTTTTTCCGACTGGCTCCAGCAGCAAGGCGGCGACTCGCGTCTCGTCAACTGGTACATGAACTACGCCTGCCGCGACGACTACGGCGCGCTCGCCAAGGACACCTCCGCCTGGGCCGGGGTCCACTATTTTTCCTCGCGTGAAGCCGAAGAGAAAGGCCCTCTCACCTGGCCCGAAGGCAACGGCTGGATCACGCGCCGCCTCCTCGAACGAGTCGGCGGAAACGTCCGCACCAACCAAATGGTTTACCGCGTTGCCCAGACAAAACGCGGGGTCAGCATTTTCTCCGGCGAAATCGAATTCCAATCCGATTTCGTAATCTTCGCCGCGCCCACTTTTCTCGGTCCCTATCTCATCGAAGGGTTTCCCCATCTGAACGATTTCGTTTACTCTCCGTGGCTCACCGCCAATCTCACTCTCGAACGCCTCCCCGATTCGCGGGGCGCGGAGCCCGCATGGGACACCGTCTTTTTCGACTCGCCTACGCTCGGCTACGTCGATGCCATGCACCAAAGCCTCCGCACCCACATCGACCGCACCGTCTGGACGTTTTACTGGGCCCTCGCCGACGGCGCTCCCGAACAAAACCGCCGACTTCTCCTCGAAAAAGATTGGAGTTACTGGAAGGAAGCCATCCTCCACGACCTCGAGCGCGTCCACTCCGACATCCGCCAATGCGTCTCGCGCATCGACGTCATGCGCATGGGCCACGCCATGATCCGCCCCGCGATCGGCTCCGTTTTTTCCGAAGAGCGCCGCCGCCTGACGCGCCGCGAACCGCGCACGGGTTCCCGTCTCCTCTTTGCCAACTCCGATCTCAGCAGCATCTCCATCTTCGAAGAGGCCCAGTATCACGGGGTCCTCGCTGCCCAAATCGCGCTCGAACGGCTGGGCGGCCACCGTTAGCAAGCAAAAATCCGAGCATCCGTACCGAGAGAATCCCGGAATAAATTTACTGCATCCAATGTAGGGAGAGCTGCGTACTATATAAGGATGATCTCGCGCTTATCCTGGAAGGGCCTAGGGCAAAAATGCTGCTGCAACGAAAACCCGAATTAACCTACGGCGACGTCACGCCCAAAGAGCTCTATCTCCATCGGCGCAAGTTCCTCCAAGCCATGGGCATGGCGGGCGCCGCCGCGCTTGCGGGCAAAAATCTTCTGGACCTTTTTTCTCCGTCGCGAAACGTCTACGCCGGCGCGAAATTCGCCAACCTGATCAAAAGCCCTTTCAGCACTTCAGAGAAGCCGAACACCTACGAAGACGTAACGCACTACAATAATTTCTACGAATTCGGCGTGGACAAAAGCGAACCCGCCAAAAACGCCCAGAAATTCCGCACCTCTCCTTGGACCGTCTCGGTCGAAGGTGAAGTTAAGACCAAGCGCAAGTTCACGATGGACGAAATCCTCAAGCTCGCTCCTCTCGAAGAGCGCATCTACCGCCACCGTTGTGTGGAAGGCTGGTCGATTGTTGTCCCTTGGATTGGCTTCTCCTTCAGCGTTCTTGCCAAGCTTGTTGAGCCGACTCCCAAAGCGCAATTCGTAGCCTTTGAATCGTATTGGGATTTGGGCCAAATGCCGAAAGCGCGGCCAGAACTGGCTGGCATTGAATTTCCCTATGTCGAGGGCTTGCGCATGGACGAAGCCATGCACCCGGTCACGCTTCTCTCGGTCGGCATGTACGACGACTCGCTCCCAAATCAGGACGGCGCGCCAGTGCGCATGGTCATTCCCTGGAAGTACGGTTTCAAGAGCATCAAGTCCATCGTCAAAGTAAAATTTGTCTCAAAGGAACCGCCTTCCACCTGGAATCTCACCAACTCCCACGAGTACGGCTTCTATTCCAACGTGAATCCCAACGTCGATCATCCGCGCTGGAGCCAGGCCAAGGAACGCCGCCTCGGCGAAATCTTCCGCCGCAACACGCTTATGTTCAACGGCTATCAAGACCAGGTCGCCAGCCTCTACACCGGCATGGACCTGAAGAAATATTTCTGAGGCGGAACCCGAGCGTGCCCGCGATTCTCGCCAACAAATGGACCAAGCTTCCCGTTTTTCTGCTCTGCCTCGTCCCTCTCGGCGTTTTACTCTGGCGCGCTCTGACGGGAAACCTCGGCGCGAATCCCGTAGAGTTCATCCAGCATGCCACCGGCGATTGGACCCTCCGCTTTCTGGTCTTCACCCTTTGCATCACCCCGTTCCGCAAACTTCTGAAGCTCCCCGATCTGATTCGCTTCCGCCGCATGCTGGGTCTTTTCGCCTTTTTCTACGCCTGCCTTCATTTCCTCACCTATCTCGGCCCCGACCAAAGCTTCGATCTTGCCGCCATGTGGAAAGACGTCGCCAAACGCCCGTTTATCACCGTCGGTTTCGCCGCTTTTGTCTTGCTGATACCGCTAGCGCTCACCTCCACCGCCGGATGGATCCGCCGCCTCGGCGGACGCCGGTGGCAGATGCTCCATCGCCTCATCTATATCAGCGCAATTTGTGGTGTGATTCACTACTACTGGCTGGTGAAGTCCGCAGTCCTTCGCCCGTTAATTTACGGCGCGATCGTGGCTGTTCTCTTGCTTTGGCGCGTCGGAGACTGGTTCATCCGCCGCGGCCGCGCCATCCCTGCCGCCGCCAAAACACAGCATGCTCCTGCGAACGGTTAGGTTTAACACTCCGAAGTATCTTTTGTTCGAGGTTCTCGAGCGAAAGCGCTTCTTTGCCCGGTGAACGCCTGTCCGCGTAGGCTCGTGCTCGAATCTTAATGAACGGCGGTTGCGTCCCCGCCGGCCGGCGTGGTCAACTCGCTGAATTCCAATCCCCAAAACCGCGGTGCCGGCGTCAAGAACTCCACGCCAATCCTCTGCCCTCTCTCGCAGGGCTCCCCCTGATACACCACGCGGCACTCCTGCTCTTCTAGTGTCTCGGGGTTCGTCAAAACAATCATCTCCCCGTTATCAATCTCGTGCTTCATCATCAACAAACCGCCGTGCGCGTTCACCACCACGGTCTCGCACGACTCTTTGAATTTCTTCCCGTTGTGCGCGCGCCCCTGTGCCTGCAACCGCATTTTGTGGAAGGCCCGCCCGCTTCGTCGATGCGTTGGTGACGTAGTCCCGTTCATACCGTCATCATCGGCTTCTTCCGCAACCACCGTAAACTGGCCCACAGGACAGGTGTTCCCCACCTGCAACCGCCTCCCCCGGTCCGATCCCTCCGGAATCCAGCCTTGGCAGGTTGGCGGCTGAAGGGCGCAGGCCCTTTTTCTACAATGAGTTAAGAAAAGCGATGAATTGCGACTTTTCTTTCTCCGTCAGATTCATCTGGAAACGTTGATTGTAGAAGTTCAGCACTTCGTTCAAGTCTCGCGCGGCGCCATTGTGGAAGTACGGCGCGCGCGCGGCCAAGCCTCTCAGTACCGGCCCCTTGATGCGGTTCACATCCCCGCACAGCCCGGTCACAAGTCCCTTACCGGGATCCGTTGTGTAAATCACATACGGTGTGCTCGGTTGCCCGGCCACGGCGAACGGGTTCGGGCATCCCGTAATTTCGTAGACGGGCACTCCCGGAAAGCTGAGCTCGGCAAGAGCGTTTGCGATTTGCGGGTCCGATTCCTGCGCCGAGTCGTGGCCTGTTCCTATATCGAGCGGCAACGGCAGCGAGTGGTTCCCCACGTTCGGCGTGTCATGGCACGTCGTGCAAGTTCCTGGAAACGACGCGATAGGCACGGTCGTTCCGAGGGCAGCCGCTAGCGCCGGATTGTCATTCAATCCGCGTACATTTGTGACAGTCAGTGCACGCGAGTTGAAAAGCGTTTCTCCCGCTGCGATGTCTTGCCGAGCCTGTATCGTCGCCCAGTCTCTTTCCTTGTCCGTTTGCAGGTTTTCCCACGACGAAAACAGTGTCATCCCCGTCGGATTGAACTTAGCACCCGTTGGATCCGCCCCCAAAGTGTCGTTGATTCCTGGATAGTAGTTGGCACCCGACAGATTCTTCGGCCCACCCAGCGCTCCGTAGTCTGTAAGCAATCCCGCGCGACCGTCCGCCAGTTGTGCGCTGAATAGGCCCATCTCGAAACTGACAATCGCAGTCTGTTGGTCCGTTGTCGGCGGTACCGCCGCTTGCGCATGACCAGTCGTCGCGTCAACGGCTTGATGCATCAGGTCAGTGATTAGGTTGGCCTTAAACGTTTGCTGATTGTTGAGCGGCACGATGGTCTCTCGACCATCAAACATGATTGTGCTCAAGAATGTCAGATTCGTCGTCGGCAAAGGCCGGCGATACACCGATACGGTTTGTAATCCTGAGATAGGATCGGTCACGACGGCGCACCCGTACGGATCTACGGCTGCCCGTATCGTGAATTGCGCTGTGGCGGGAAGTTGTATCGGAATACGAATCAATCCGTTCTTCAGCAACAGACTATGAGTCGCTGGATCATTTGTACTCGTGTTCGGGCAGTTGGCGCCATCAAACGCCGCAAACAACGGATCCAGCCCCCCTGTCGTCACAAAACGTTCTTGGATATTTTGTGTGCTCAACCCCATCCCATTGCCGGCGATGTGGCACGTCGCACAGCTTCTCCCATTGGTCCCGAGGCTCTGGAAAAAGGGCGTGTTTTCAACAATCGGCCCAGCTGTGTTGTACGTGGAGACGATCCCGGTGGGATCGAGGAACGGAAATAGATTGGGAATTACCATCACGGCTGAGGCGACACCAGCTAGGCACAACAGCACAGCCACAATCGCCAGTTTCCTGGCATGGACTCTCACCCACAGCCCCATACTCCCACCCTCTTGAATTTGCATTTTCGTTCCTCCCGGTCTTTCCACCAAAAACTTATGTCGAGATATCCGCAGCCGAGACAACAATAAAATCAAAGAAACATCTAACTACCCGTTTGCGATCGCCTTCGCGAGCTCTCGAAGGGGCCGGCTTTTTCAGACCGTTGGTTGAGACACAACGGTTTGCTTACGCGCGGCCCGGCGGCTCCGCTTTCGGGTCGTTACCCCATTAGAGATGACGGGACTCGGATGGGCCGCTGCCGGGACTTTGACGGCCTTCTTCGGCAGCGGCTTCTTTACGGGGTAAGCGTCTTCGACACCCGTATCCGTGAAAAGCGCCGGATTGACTTCCTGCGCCTTAGAGGACGGCGTCCAGCCCAGCAGCATCGCTGCGAGGCCGATGCTCCCTGCCCATAGGGTCTTAGGTATCCAGAGTTTGTAATGATTCATCGCCATTGTCCCTTCCGTCTCCGATTCCGAACATCTAAAGCGGCCGCACAATGAACGATTCCTCGCACACTCCGGTTTTCCTGCCAATGCAGGCCGCCTGGAAATCTAATTAAAAAAAGGTGAAGGCCTAACTCTTTCATTTCACGGAAGATCTTTACTTGCGGCGAACCAGACACGAAGTCTATATTTGGCGCACTATGTAATACTCACGGTATTCGAGGGACACCGCCTTGCAAGCCACTCGGTTTGGCCCGTATGAACTGCGTCTCAGTTCCCGAGAACTTTATAAATTCGGGACTAAGGTCAAACTCCGTCCACAACCGTTCCAAGTCTTATCCCTTTTGCTCGACCACCCCGGCGATGTCGTTACTCGCGAACAGCTTCGTCAGCAGCTCTGGCCTTCAGATACGTTTGTGGATTTCGAGCACAGTCTGAACACCGCCATCAAAGAGCTCCGCGGCGTGCTCAACGACTCCGCCACGGACTCCCGCTTTATCGAGACCCTTCCGAAGCTCGGCTACCGCTTTATCTTCCCCGTGGGGAACAGCGCACCAAATGGCCAGCCCAGCCCCGTCCCTCGCGCTGTTGAACCCGAGGCCATCCGACATCAAGTCCTGGCCGAACCTGCGCCCGCTCTTCCTATCTCTCGAACGCTAAGGCGGACCTGGCTTTCTCTTGCCGCCGCCGTGGTCCTGCTTTTCGGTATAGCTATGGTCGTCGCGCGCCTGGGGATTTTCCGTCATTCCGCGAGCGGCGCCACTTCTGCTGCGCTCAAACCCCGTCCCTCGATCGCCGTTCTTGGTTTCAAAAACCTCTCACAGAAGCCAGACGATGAGTGGATGTCCACGGCCATGGCGGAAATGTTGGGCGCCGAGCTTGCTTCCGGCCAGCAAATCCGCGTGATTCCAAGCGAAAACATCGCTCGCATGAAACGGGATCTGTCTCTCGCCCCTACTGACACCTATGGCCAGGAAACGCTCGACAAAATTCACAATCATCTCGGCACCGATATGGTTACGTCCGGCTCCTATCTCGCACTTCCCGATGGCTCAAGCACCAAACTCAGAATCGTTCTGCAGGTCCAAGACACCCACACGGGAGAAACCATTGCGGCGATCACCGAGGACGGAAGCGAGTCTGACCTTCCCCAACTCATCTCCGCTGGTGGAGACAATTTGCGCAACACCCTCGGCATCGGCTCTCTGTCTGCGACCGCCACGCGCGAAGTACGCGCGTCCTTCCCGGCCAATTCCGAAGCCGAACGTCTCTACGCCGAGGGCCTAGCCAAACTCGAAGCATTCGACTCGCTCGCCGCCCGAGAGTTCTTCGAAAAGGCCATCGCGGCAGATCCCAATCACGCGCTCTCTCACTCGGCACTTGCCGACACATGGTCTAGTCTCGGCTACGATCTCAACGCCCAAGCGGAAGCCAAGAAAGCCCTCGAGCTCTCCTCGAATCTCTCGCGTGAGGATAAGCTTTCCATCGAAGGCCGCTTTCGTGAACTCACTCATGACCGTGACGGAGCCGCCAAGGTTTATCAAACTCTCCACAATTTCTTCCCCGACAATCTCGACTACGGCCTGCGTTTCGCGCGCGCCCAATATCTCGCAAATCATGCTAGCGACGCTCTCGATACGGTCGCTGCTCTGCGAAAGCTCCCGGCCCCCATGAGCTCCGATCCTCGCATCGACCTCGCCGAATACCACGCCGCGGAACGCCTCGGTGACATGAAGCGCAGTCAGAAAGCAGCCGCTGCAGGCATTGCCCGCGCCAAAACGCTAGGTAGCGGTCTCCTCCTGGCCAGTTCCCTCACCGCCGAATCCTGGGCTTGGTCGAACCTCGGTGAATTCAATAAAGCCATCGAAGACGAATCCGAAGCTCGCGATCTCTATGCCGCCGCTGGTGACACTTATGAAGCTGCCATCGCAACCCACGGCATCGGCATGTTCCAAAAAGACAAGGGAGATTTGATCGAGTCCCGTAAGTCACTGGAAGCTGCTCTCGCCGAGTTCCGCCATTCGGGCGCGCAATGGGAGATCGCTTCGTGCTCTAACCATCTCGGCGAACTCTTCGAGGAAATGGGCGACCTCGATCAGGCCAGGTCCCATCTGGAGGAGGCGCTTCAAATTGCGCGCTCTCAAAACGACAAAAGAGCCGCCGCTGCCCAGCTCGATAATTTGAGCAACGTTGAGTTGAGTGCTGGCCGACTGTCGGCCGCGAGAAAGATGAAAGAGGAAGCCCTCCGAAATTTCCGTGAAATTGGCGACAAGCGTGGTGAGTCCATAACGCTCGTCAATCTGGGGGAGGTCCTTTATCAGCAAGGCGAGCTGGCCTCTGCGAGAGAGACGTATTCCGTAGCCATCGCTAACGACCGAGCCATCTCCCACAAGACCAGTCTCGCCTACTCGCTCGTGGGCCTCGCGGAGGTCCAGACCGCTCAGGACCAGCTGAGTGATGCCCTCCGTTCCACTCAAGAATCCATGACCCTTCGCGAACAAACAAAGGAGGAAGTGCACTCCGCCGAGGGCGACGTCCAGCTCGCCATCATCGCCGTCGAACAAGGCAAGTCTGGCGATGCTGAATCGTTCGCGCGAAAAGCAATCGCCATTTTCGAACAGCACAAATCTCCCAGCTCCACTTCCATCGCCGATTCCGTCCTTGCCCGTGCCCTGCTCGCCCAGGGAAAACTAACCGAAGCCCGCGCCGCTGCCGATCGCGCTGCCACTCTCGCACATCAGGGCGGCGACCGCATGATCCTCATGACCGCGGGCTTTGCCGAAGCCGAAGTCGACACCGGCTCCGGTAAAGCCCCTGACGCAGAACGCAATCTGAGCGCCCTCCACGATCAAGCCAAACGCGATGGCTACGTGGCCTTCGAACTCGAAGCTCGCCTTCTTTTGGCACAAGCCGAAATCGCGTCCGGCAAGGGGCCCGCCGCCCGGGCCTACCTCGACAAACTCCAGGCCGATGCCCGCAGCAAAGGCTTTCTCCTCATCGCTAGAAAAGCCGGCGCGGCGCGTCACCGTTAACTTGAGGAGGGCGGCGTAAAATGACCGATATCCTGCGGCTGAAAAGTCGTCTATTCCCCGCCATCCTCTGCCGCGCGCTTGTGCCGAGGGCAGGCGCGGTTCTAGAATAGGAATCAGCAGCCGAGGGCACTTTCTTTAGGTCCGCACTCATTCCGCTGCACATACATACGCTTCAAGTTTCGTTTAATTTTATTTGAAAGGACTCATAGCCCCCGAGAGCCCCATGACCAACCTTGCTGAATTTATAGAAGGTAATCGCGACAAGCACCTGGCGGAGCTATGTGAATTTTTGCGAATCCCCAGCGTCAGCGCTAAGAGCGAGCACAAACCGGATATCGAACGCGCGGCTCGCTGGGTCGCGGATAATCTTCGCGCCGCTGGTTTCCAGAAAATTGAAATCGTCCCTACAAATCTCCATCCTCTCGTCTACGCTGAAGCTCTCGAAGCACCCGGCAAGCCCACGATCCTGTTTTACGGTCACTATGATGTGCAGCCCGCGGAACCGCTCGACCTCTGGACTTCGCCGGCCTTCGAACCCACCGTTCGCAACGGCAATCTTTTCGGCCGCGGCACCGCTGATGACAAAGGCCAGGTCCACATTCATCTGAAAGCGCTCGAATCCATTCAGAGAGTAAACGGAAAGCTGCCTATCAATGTAAAAGTTCTCATCGAAGGCGAAGAGGAAGTCGGCAGCGTCAGCCTTTGGGACTTCGTGCAAAAGAATAAGGAAAAGCTCAAAGCCGATGCCCTCGTCGTCTCCGATACGTCGATGCTAGCCAAAGGCGTGCCTTCGATCACCTATGGCTTGCGCGGATTAAATTATTACCAGATCGAACTCACCGGCCCTGCGCGCGATCTCCACTCGGGCGTCTACGGAGGCGCCGTCCCCAATCCTCTGACGATTCTTGCCGAACTGTTTTCCAAGCTTCACGACAAGAATTTCCACATCAACGTTCCCGGCTTCTACGATAAAGTCGCAAAAGTTTCCGCGCCCGAACGCAAAGCGCTGAATGCGCTGCCCTGGAAGAAAAAGGCATTCGAAGAAGCCGTCGGCGCGCCGGGATACGCCGGCGAAAAAGGCTTCACGATCGTCGAACAACTTTGGACGCGGCCCACGCTCGAGCTGAATGGCATTTGGGGCGGCTATCAAGGCGAAGGCGCGAAGACCGTCATCCCTTCGAGGGCTTATGCGAAATTTTCCACGCGCCTCGTTCCCAATCAGGATCCTCACAAAATTGCGGCGCTTGTCGAGAAACAGATCCGCAAACTCCTGCCGAAGACCGTCAAGTGCAAATTCGATGTGCTCAGCACCGGCAAGCCGTGGGTCGCTCCGTTTCAAGCGCCGATTTTCAAAATCGCGCAAACTGCGCTTGAAAAAGGCTACGGGAAAAAAGCCGTTTTCATTCGCGAAGGCGGCTCCATTCCCTTCGTCACGCAAATGCATGACACCTTCAAGGTTCCTTGCGTGCTCATCGGCTTCGGCCTCCCCGACGAAAACGCGCATGCTCCGGACGAACATCTGGCCCTTGAAAATTATTTCGGCGGCATCAAAGCCATCGCCCATTTCTATTCCGGTCTCGCCGCTCTCTAGCAGCGGGAATTTTTTACGCGGCAAGTCGCTGGAAGCGGCATTCCTGCGGGTTATTCACAAGCGTCTCTCAAAAAAGCCGCATTTTTCCGGCCTTTTTTGCTGTTTTTCCTTGCGTTCTACTTTCACCTTGGCTATAGTGCGAAACGGCCCGAGTTTTTCCGCAGCAAAACAGGGGTTTTTCGCTCGCGGCCTGCCCCGCTCGTTGCGGGGTGGAAAGTAAATACAGGAGGATAAGCAGACTAGATGGCAGCCAAGCCAATGAGCAAGAGCAAGATCGTTTCGCACATCGCCGAGAAAGTGGCCACACCCAAGAAAACCGCAGCGCTCTTTTTTGAAGAGCTCTTCAAACTCGCGGTCAAGGAAGCCAAGGGCGGCGCCGGCAAGTTCGTGATTCCGGGAATTGGCCGGGTCGTGAAAGCGCACCGCAAGGCACGCATGGGCCGCAATCCTCAGACGGGCGAAGCGATCAAGATTAAGGCCAAGACCGTGGTTCGCCTGCGCCCGGCGAAGGCGTTCAAGGACGCCGTCCTGAAGTAGATTCTCTGCTTCGCAGGGAATAGGCTCGGACACAGCGCACGAGAATCGGCTGGCGCCCTTAGGCAGACTTTGCTCGCCGCCACTTCGGACCGCGCTAGGTGCCTGGGCGGGTGTCCCGATTGAGTTTGCCCCCGATGGCCTGATTCGTCAGTCCATCGGGGCTTTTTTATTCCTCGAGATGTCAGAACTTCCTCGCGATATTCCGAACGCTTCCTCGAAATTTCGGCTACGCTCGCGGGTCTGCTGTTCCGAGCGTGTCAGAGAGTTTTCACGTACGCGATGATGTCCCTGATCTGCTGTTCTTCCAGAACATCTTTGAAGGGAGGCATGAGCGAATCGCCGTTTTCAATCCAGGTCTTCAGATTGTCGTCGGTGACTTTGTTGTTGTTCACGGTAAACGTGCCGCGCTTAGAAATTCCTTTTAGTCCGGGGCCGATTTTTTTCGCGTCGCTGTCAGCGAAATGGCAGAGGCCGCATTTCTGGTCGAACACTTCCTTGCCTTTGGTTGCGGAGCCTTTGGCGGCCGCGGCTTTTTTCGGAGCCGGCTTGGCCGCCGGATCCTGCGCCATAACGGCTACCGCCATTGCCAATAACGCGATCCCAAGAACCAGATAATTTCGCTTCACGTCTCCCCCTTCGTCATTGACTCTAAAAATCTTTCAGCGCACCCATCTTCGCGCCGGAACTACCCTGCCATGAGGCTTGCCAAAGTGCGCACCCATCTTCTCTTTTTACGGGCGTAATTTCCACCCCCAGAACCCGGCACAAAGTACAGGTTCCCACTGTGCACCGATGGGACTCTCGTACTTTTGACGCACTCAAAACCGTATGTTAACAATCTACACCATGAGCCAGGAAACCCTGACGAGGGCGTGGGAAATCCTTCAAGACGCTTATCAGGCCCAGATGGAGGGCGATTACGAACGGGCCGTGGAGCTCTATCAGTCCTCGCTCGAACTGCATCCCACCGCCGAGGCCTACACGTTTCTCGGCTGGACGTATCATTTTCAGGGCCGCATTGAAGACGCCATCGCCGAATGCAAACACGCCATCGAGGTCGATCCGGAGTTCGGCAATCCCTATAACGATATCGGAGCGTATCTGATTGAACTGAACCGATTTGATGAGGCGATTCCATGGCTCGAGCGCGCCATTGAGGCCCGTCGTTACGAGCCGCGCCATTTTCCGCATTACAATTTGGGCCGCGCTTATCTCGGCAAGGAGATGTACGCGCGCGCGATGAAGTGTTTTCAAGAGGCGCTGGAAGTCGAGCCGCGGTATTCGCTGGCGCGGCAAGCGCTCGCTTCCCTTCGCCGCATGGTCAACTAAATCAGTCGACCCTTCGGCTACGCCCGGGCCAGGCAGTCCACGGTTAAGAGTTGAAAGTTCATACCCAGGTAAAACCTTCCGAAAGAAAGCCTCGTTCGGCACCCTCACGAGGGAACGTCCTGCGTGGCGGGCTTGACGACGCGGTCGTAGATCCACAAGAGGAAAGCGGTGGCGAAGCCGACACCGCTGATGGCCAGCCAGGCGCGCTCGGGATGGTGGGCGACTTCGCCGAAGTGATGCATCATCGTGCCGCCGAACCAGCCTCCGACCAACGATCCGATTCCAAGCGGGAGAAATGCGAAGCCCATGTAGGTGCCTTGCTGTCCGGGGGGCGCGAGGCGCGAAATGTATGCGTAATATGGCGGTTGCTGAATGATTTCGCCGATAGCGAGAACGGCTATCGAAACGACCGCGCCGATTACGGTTGGCCAAAACGCCAGAACCACCCAGGATATAGAAGTAACGACCGTGCCGAGAATTACGGCATAGAACGGCGGGATTTTGCGCGCGAGGTAACTCACTACGAACGTCAGGCAGACAACGATGGCGGCGTCGGTGAAGAGAATGAGCTGGACACGGGCGTTGGCGTCCACGTAGGTGTGCATGAATCCGGGCAGGCTGGTGTACTGCTGCCAATAGACGATCCAATAGCCGGTGAAGATTACAAGGAACCACATGACCTTGCTGATTCCTGCGAGCGCCACGATTAAAAGCCCAGTCCAAACCCACCACGGAACCGAGAAATGGAAAAAAAGCGAGGTGGCGGCCAGCACGATACCGACGAAAACCGCCGGCAGAACCAGCCAGTATTTGCCCAAGACGACGCAGAAATTGCGAATCACCTGGCCGAGGGATGGCGCGGGTTCGTCGCCGGGTTTGCGTGGATCGCGAAAGAAAAACAGGACCAGAAAAAACATTGCGAAAACGCTGAGAGCGGAGATGCGAAAACCTTTTTCGAGCCCCACATGCCGTTGCGCCCAATCGGCTACGACGGGGCCGCTGGCGCTGCCAATATTCACCATGGTGTAGTAAATCGAGTAGCCGAGTGTGCGGACATTTTCTTTGGAGGCTCGCGCTGTCGTGCCGACAACACATGGTTTGACCATCGCAATACCGAGCGCGGGAACTAGCAGAATGCATGCGACGAAGAGCCATAGAGGCACTAAGCCGCGAACCGGCGCAAGCCACGACGCGCCGATGGAGCCGATCAAGAAGTACGCAGCCGTCAGAATGAGGTAGGCTATCGAGAGAGCGCGACGAAAGCCGAGCTTGTCCGCGACGACGCCGCCGAAGATGGCGAGGAACCAAACCATGCCGCCGAAAAAACCGACGAGCGAACCGGTGGTCTCCGTGGAGAAGCGCAGCTTTTCCTGAAGATAGATCGCGAGCGAGGAGAAGGCGCCGTAGTAGGAGAGGCGCTCGAAGATTTCGCTGACGTTGGCGACCCAAAAGGGCCGCTCGAAACCGTCGCGGATTTCCTCGAGCCGTAGGCTGACGCTCATCGCACCTCCAAGTGAAGTCGGCTTCGGAATGGAGCGCGGGGATTGTACTTGAAGAGTCGGCAGTCGACAGTTGAAAGTTGAAAAGGGACGGAGCACGACAAAGCGTGCGCCGCGTCCCCTCTTGGCCGTCGCTGTGGAAAAAGAAGGAATCGGTCGGGTTGGGCTAGTGCCTTGGATACGCGACAGCCTTCGTATTCTGCAAGAATTTGATTCTAAAGGGGATATCAGAGAAGGACCTTTCGGCCACGCTCAAGGCAAGTGGCGCCCGGGCGGATTCGAATGCGACTGACGGAAGTTGCGGGATTCCGAAGGAGTTGGCGGGGCGGTTAGCAGATTGATACGGCTGTGGAAATGTGTGGAAAAGTTGAAAATAGAGGAAGTTGCTATTCAATAATAACAAAGCCGGGTGGAATTTCGGCCTGCGGAATGAACTGACATCCAGGAGTTTTCAGCAGTCCTGGACAGGCGCTGCCAACGAGCCTCTGGCATCTCTACTGAAGTCCTGAACTGTCCGTCACATCACACGCTGAAAAGCAAAAGCCTCAGGTGCAAAACCGGCACTAGGGCGCCAGGCTTTAACTACTTCGCTTTCGTCCTGGTGGGCTTCAGCCTCTTTCTGAACGCATTTGTCAGTCGGCGTCGGGAGCCACGGTTCTTGTGGGCAACGCCTGACGTAGCTGATTGCACCATATACGCCGAGCGGGTCATGCCCGCTTGCCTGGCTAGACGGTCGATCAGTTCGATCTGATTCTCACGGGCGGTGACGTTGATGCGAACGGTTTTCGATTTTAGGAAGTCTGTGGTGACCAGAAAAGCTACTGCATTTTGTCTATCGGGATCTTCGGCCAATTCATCGAGCTTCGACGGCCTGGGAATCTTTTCTCCGTCTGCCATCATGCCGGCGATATGAAACGCCAACGCTTCTGGAGCTTTGCGGCGAGCCTCGTCGAGCGACTTTCCGGCTGTAATGCAGCCGGGGAAATCGGGGAAGCTGACGCCAAAATCGGATTTGCTGTCTTTGTGTAGATACGCGATATAGTCCATTTTTACCTCAGCCTGATACCGGCTTGCTTTTCGATGCTTCTGAGCGTGCCGATGGGGATGTCGCGGACCGGATGAGGGACGGTAACCCTTCCCTTTTTCGTAGTGTGCTTGAACTGCTTGTGGCTTCCTTCGTGCGCGACTTCATACCAGCCGCCCTCTCGAAGGCGCTGGATGACCTCACGACTGCTCATGACGCATCATACACACTTTTAACACACTGATCAAATTTTGACTTCTGTTCCGAAAGGCTTGATGCAGAAAACCACGGCTTGGGTAACCGCCACCGAGCTTGCTCAGGAATTGACGTTGGGGCGGTAGGCGCCCATTAAGCGGGCGATGAGGACGGCGAGATAGAGGACGCCAAGAATGCCTTCGAGGACGGTGATGGAACGGGCTTGGGGGGAGACGGGAGTCATTCCAGCGGCGCCGAGCGAGGTCATGGTGGCGAAGCTGTAATAGATGAAATCGAAGCGGACGGGAGCGAGGGTCAGGTTGGAGTGTGGGTCGAGATAAAAAGCGTGGGGCTGCGCGGCGCCTACCATTTCGTAGAGACTGGCAAAACTGAATCCCACCAGCAGATAGATGCACAGCGCGCCGAAGATGGTTTCGGAATTGGGCTGATCCCTGGCGAAGACGTGGCGGAAAATGACCACAACAATGAGCAAGTCAAAAACCAAGCTGAGGGCCACGTTGAATATAGAAAACGAACTCAGCTCGGCCTTGGGAAGAAAGATGCGGTGGAACAGGGTGGGAATTGCCAGGACGATGGCAAGAACAAGCAAGCCGCGATGGATTTTGGCGGCGTAGACGCTGATGAGAATGGCGGAACTTCCAATGACGAGAAAGGAGTAGCGGCCGAAGCTGCTGGATCGGGAATAGGGAAAGATGATTAGTGTGGCCAAGAGAAGGAGAAAGAGGAGAAAGAATCTGTGGCCAGTGAGAGCCGGCTCTTGCTCGGATGAAATCGCGTGCGTCATTTAGGCGTGCGGGGCTCCCCCGGCGATGGTACACCTTTTCGGTGATTGTTCCGCAATGGCGGAGGATCGGCTCCGGGTTCGACGGATCAACGCAGGATGGAGCGCAAGGTGACCGGTTCAGCCATTTGGTTACTGTCACGCTCAAGACTGCCGAAATTCGATGTTGGCTAAGTCAGCATGACAAAAGTAAGAGAAATCCGCGATGGGAATTTGGTTTGGTATGCTCGGCGCAGGCCCTCAATCCTCAGCCAAAGGAGATCCCCCCGATGAAAGCGTTTTTAATTATTGCTGCTGTGTTAGTTGTGCCGGCGTGCGCCGAAGCGCAGGGCCCAAAATCATGTGAAGAACTGAAAACGGAAATCGCGGCCAAGCTGGACGCGAAGGGCGTCAAATCGTATTCGCTGGATATCGTGGCGAAGGACGCCGACGCGACGGACGGAAAAGTGGTAGGCACGTGCGAAGGCGGCGCGAAAAAGATCCTGTACCGCAAGACAGCGGCGCCAGCGGCGGCTCCGGCGAAAGATCCGAGCACGCCTTAAGCGGAGGGCGAATTGGATTGCGCTTGCTCTCGAGCGGGATGCGAGTGGAAGGCTCGACCAAAGCTCCCCTTCGAAATTCCTTTTGTAATTTCTATTTGAGCGCACCTTAGTGCGCTTTTTCGAACAGCGACAACCAGCCGGATGTAGCGACGCACGCCCGGTCGCGACTATTTTTCCACGACCGTGAGAGGCGTATCGATCAAGTCGACGGAATTTCCGCCGACCATGATCTTGAATGTTCCGGGCTCGACGACGCGGTGCATGTCGCGATTCAGGAAAGAAAGTTCGTCGAAGCCGAGAGAGAATTCGACGGTTTTCGTCTGGCCGGGATCGAGGGTGATTCGGCGGAAGCCGCGAAGTTCTTTGACGGGGCGCGTGACGGAGCTGACTTCGTCGCGGATATAGAGCTGGACTACTTCGTCGCCGCGGACTTTGCCGGTGTTGGTAACATTTACCGTGACGCGGGTGGTTCCTTCGGGGCCGATGGATTCGGGCGCCAGGCGGAGATTGTCGTACTTGAAGGTGGAATAGCTGAGGCCCCAGCCGAAGGGGAATAGCGGCTTGGTGGTGTCGTCGAGATACTCGCGTTTGGCGGAAGGCTTTTGGTAATAGTAATCGGGAATTTGGCCGACAGTGCGCGGCACCGTGATCGGCAGCCGGCCTGCGGGATTGTAATCGCCAAACAGAACTTCAGAGGCTGCGGTGCCGCCTTCCTGGCCGAGATACCAGCCGTCGAGAATCGCGGGAACATTTTCGGCCAGATAAGTGACCGCGTTGGGGCGTCCGTGCAGGAGGAGGACGACGACCGGCTTGCGCGTGGCAATCATGGCTTTGGCGAGATTGTCTTGATTGCCGAGCAGAGTCAGATCATCGCGGTCGCCTTTGTGCTCGGGCGCCCAAGCTTCCCGGGAAGTAGATTCGTTTTCGCCGAGAACGAGGATGATGACATCGGACTTCTGTGCGACTTTGACGGCTTCGGCGATGCGCTGCGCATTTTTGGTAGGATCGCCGAGTTCGACTTTGTCGGCGTCCCAGTCGGGAATGGTTTCCGTGATCTTTGTGCCTTCGGCGTAGAGAACTTCCGCGCTGGAGCCGACGCGATTTTTGATGCCGTCGAGAATGCTGACGCCGCGGCCGGGCTTGTTGCTGTAGCCGCCGAGGTGTATGTCGTGTGCGTTGGGACCGATGACGGCGATGTGTTTGTACTTGGCGGGGTCCAGCGGAAGAAGATTGTTCTGGTTTTTCAGCAGCGTAAGTGTCTCACGAGCGGCTTGAAGCGCGAGTTTCTGATGTTCGGCGCTGTTCGTGACTTTCTCGGCGTAGGCGGGATCGGCGTAGGGATCATCGAAAAGGCCGGCGAGAAATTTTGCGCGGAGCACGCTTGCAGCGGCGCGGTTGACGGCCGTTTCGGAGACTGTGCCGTTGTGCACCTGCTGAACGAGACCGGGATAGGCGTCCGGAAACGGCAACTCGATGTCCACGCCGGCGTCGAGAGCCATGCGCGCGGCGGCATCCTTGTCCCGGACGACGTGATGGACGCGAATTAATTCGGCGATGCCGAAATAATCGGAGACGATGACGCCGTTGAATCCCCACTCGTGGCGCAGAATGTCGGTAAGCAGATGCTTGTTGCTATGCGAAGGGATGCCGTCGATTTCGTTGTAGGAAGCCATCACGGTGTGCACGTGAGCTTCTTTTACGGCGGCTTCGAACGGTTTCAGCCAGTACTCGCGGATGACACGCTCGGAATAGTTTCCGGGGGCGACGTTTGTGCCGCCTTCAGGCTGGCCGTGCACGGCGAAATGTTTCGCAGTGGCCATGACGTGGGATTTATCGACGCCCGGGCCGTCGCCTTGAAAGCCTTTGATGGCCGCGACGCCGAGGCGCGACACTAGGTAGGGATCTTCGCCGTAGGTTTCTTCCGTGCGGCCCCAGCGCGGATCGCGCGCGAGATCGAGGACGGGCGCGAGGCATTCTTCGACGCCGCGGGCACGCGCCTCCGCGGCATCGGCGGTGAAAACCTCGTGCAGCAATTCCGGATCCCAAGTGGAGGCGAGGCCGATCGCCGCGGGATAAGACGTGCCCTTGTCGGCGATGTGGCCATGCAGGCATTCGTCATGAAACATCACGGGGATGCCAAGCCGCGTGTTCTCCTTCATCCACTTCTGCAGGGTGTTGGTGAACTGCGCTTCTTCGCTCGGACCATGGGAGACTTCACTCGGACGCGACACCTGGCCGATGCCGTCCTTCAGCAGCACGGCCGCGTGGTCGGGGAGAAACGCGCCCTGGTCATCGACGAAGCGCGATTCGGGAGTCTTCATGAAAGCCGGGTTCTCCCAAACGCCCTGGATCTGGGCGACTTTTTCCTCGAGAGTCATGCGGGAAAGAAGATCGGCGAGGCGCTGTTCGACGGGCAGATTCGGATTTCTGTAGGCGGGAGCCTCTTGCGCCTGGCTGCGCAGGAGGAAAGGAGCGCACCCGAGCAGCGCGACCGAGGCAGCGAGGGCGATCCCGACGGGAGAAAAAAGCTTCATCAAAACCTCCGAGAAAAAATACCGATACTTGCAATCTGAAAAACGGATGGTACTATAGCACGGCCGTTAACGTACACGGTCGTTTTTTCGGGGATGTGCCTATCCTTTTATTAGGGTGACTTGGGGCTCGGGGCGCGGGCTGTGCGGTTGTCGTGACAAGTTGGCCCCGTGGCTGACACCGTGACCTGAAGCAAAGCACGAAAAAGATTGAAGACTGGAAAGCCAGATACAAGTTTGCCGTCCCTCATAGAGTCGAGAGGGCGCGGGAAACAGGGTCCTTTTACGTTCTGAACGGTTGGTTCATTTCGCGGAAGCGATGAGCGCAAAAATCGCGCGCGAAGAGGAAATTTCGAATGACTAAGAGTCACGGCCTGTTCGAACCCAAGAAAGAGCATAAGTTTTCTTTTGGTCTGTGGACGGTCGGAAACCGCGGCCGCGATCCGTTCGGAGATTTTGTGCGCGAGGCGCTGCCGCCGGACGAGATTGTCGCGCTGCTCGGCGAGGTGGGCGCTTGGGGAGTGAATTTCCACGACAACGATCTTGTGCCCATTGACGCGACGCCCGCAGAGCGAGACCGAATTGTGGCGAGTTTCAAGAAGGCCTGCGAGCGGCATCACGTTGTGGTGCCGATGGCAACAGTGAACGCGTTCTTCGATCCGGTGTTCCGCGACGGCGCTTTCACTTCGAATGATCCGGCTGTACGGGCGTATGCGCTGCAGAAAGTGTTGCGCGCGATGGATCTCGGCGCGGAGCTGGATGCAAAGATATTCGTGGTCTGGAGCGGGCGCGATGGGGTGGAGACGGATGCTTGTCGCGATCCGCTCGAAGCGATCAAGCGTTACCGCGATGCGCTGAATTACATGGCGCGCTATTCAGCAGATCGCGGCTATGGATATAAATTTGCGCTCGAGGCCAAGCCCAATGAGCCGCGCGCCAATATTTATTTTCCGACGACAGGGCACTATCTGGCTTTCATTAACACCCTCGACGAGCACGAAAAGTTTGGAGTGAATCCCGAAGTCGCGCATGAACACATGGCCGGACTGAATTGCACGCACGCTCTGGCGCTGGCTTGGGATGCAGGGAAGCTTTTTCACCTCGATCTGAACGATCAGATGGCCGGCTGTTACGACCAGGATTTCCGTTTTGGTTCGTACAATTTGAAGTCGGCGTTTTTTGTCGTGAAGTTCTTGGAAGACGTGGGATACCAAGGTTCGCGGCATTTCGATGCACACGCTTATCGCACCGAGGACTACGAGGGCGTGAAGGATTTCGCGCGCGGCTGTATGAGGACGTATCTCATCCTCAAAGAGAAAGCCAGGCTTTTTAAGCAGGACAAACAGATTCAGCAAATTTTGCGGGAGATCGGAACTCCTGGGGCGGTTTTTCCGGAAGCCAGGAGCTTTTCAAAGGCACACGCAACAAAGCTGTTAGAACACACGTTTGATCGCGGCGCACTCGCTCAAAAGCGGCTGCCGTACGAGCGGCTGGACCAGCTCACTGTCGATTTGCTGCTCGGAGTGGAGTAGGGCGCGGGATTTCTTCGTACTCCGATTGGCCCGACTGTGGTTTCATGCTGTTGGATCACCTAGAGCAGGCAATCTCATGCACCGCCTCTTCTTCCGTTACGCAAAAGTCTCTGGCGTCGTGCTATTTCTGGCGCTTGGGGGGACGTGTGCTCCGGCAGAAACGGGCGCCGAAGCGTGGCTGCGTTACGCGCCGCTGGACAAAAGTGCCGCGCAAAAATATGCAGCGTTGCCCGCGAGCGTGGCCGTCCTCGGCGATTCCCCGCTGCTCGATTCCGCGAAAGGCGAGTTGATTCGAGGCGTTCGAGGAATGCTGGGGCGGACTTTGCGCGAGGAGAAAAGTCTTGCGAGCAAGAATTCCATTGTGTTGGCCACGCTCTCCGTCTTGCGAGCGGACTCGCCCAAGATTTTCGAGCAAGCCGATCCGGGCGAGGATGGTTTTCTGCTTGCGAACGAAAAGATTCACGGAATCGACTGTCTGGTTGTGACGGGCCGGACGGACCGCGGGATTCTCTATGGCGTATTTGCGCTGCTCAACAAGATCGCGCGCGGCGAAAGCGTCTCCGCTCTGAATGAAACGGAGCAGCCCTATGCCCCGATTCGCTGGGCGGATCAATGGGACAACCTCGACGGCCGCATCGAACGCGGCTACGCGGGTCCTTCCATTTTTTTTGAAAATGGCAACGTGCGCGCCGACTTAACACGCGCCAGCGAATACGCGCGGTTGCTTGCTTCGGTCGGAATCAACGGATGCGCGATCAACAATGTAAACGCCAATCCGCGCGTTCTCGAAGACGATTTTCTTCCGCAGCTTGCTCGCGTCGCCGACGTCTTTCGTGCGTGGGGAGTGCGGCTTTCGATTTCGGTCGATCTTAGCAGCCCGAAAGTGATGGGTGGTCTCGACACGTTTGATCCGGCGGACCCGCGCGTCGAGGAATGGTGGAAGAAAAAGTTCGACCAACTTTACGCGCTCGTTCCGGATTTTGCAGGTGTTGTCGTCAAGGCGGATTCAGAGGGCCGCCTCGGCCCGGCAACCTATAACCGCACTCCGGCCGATGCCGCCAATGTAATTGCGCGCGCGCTGGCGCCGCATCACGGAATCGTTTTTTATCGCGCGTTCGTCTACAACCATCATCTCGATTGGACCAATCCGAAGAACGATCGCGCGCGCGCGGCGTACGACAATTTTCATCCGCTCGACGGCAAGTTCGACGATAACGTGATCATCCAAATCAAACACGGCCCGATCGACTTTCAAGTGCGTGAACCGGTGTCTCCCCTCTTCAGCGGGCTTGAAAAAACGAATGAAGCCATCGAGCTGCAAGCCACCCAGGAATATACGGGCCAGCAGCGCCATTTGTGTTTCCTTCCCACGATGTGGAAGCAGGTTCTCGATTTCGATATGCATGCGGGCGCGCAGCCGACGCCGGTGAAGGATATTGTGAGCGGCAAAACGTTTCATCGGCCTACGGGCGGATTCGTTGCGGTGGTGAACGTCGGAATGGATACGAATTGGCTGGGACATCCGCTGGCGATGGCGAATCTTTATGGTTATGGCAGGCTCGCGTGGAATCCCAATCTCGATTCCAAAACGATCGCCGAAGAGTGGACTCGCCTCACTTTTGGGAATGACCCTACTGTTGTGCGCACCATCAAATTCATGCTTGATTCGTCCTGGACGGTTTATGAAAGCTACACCGGGCCGCTTGGCGCGGGCACGCTCACCGATATTCTGGGCAGCCATTTCGGCCCCGGAATCGCGTCTTCGGAACGAAACGGATGGGGACAATGGCATCGCGCCGACCACGACGGAATTGGAATGGACCGCACGGCAGCTACTGGCACGGGTTATGTCGATCAATATCGCGCGCCCGTTCAGAAGATGTATGAATCCCTGAACACCACGCCGGACGAACTGCTGCTTTTTTTTCATCATGTCCCGTACACCTACGAACTGAGTTCTGGAAAGACGGTTATCCAGCATATTTACGATTCGCACTATGCGGGGGCGCAACTGGCGGCGGGTTTTGTCAACCAGTGGAAAATGTTAAGAGGCCGCGTGGACGAGGAGAGATACGAGGAAGTGTTAGGACGGCTCGAATTTCAGGCCGGACATGCGATTGTCTGGCGCGATGCCGTCTGCAATTGGTTTTTTCAAATTTCCGGCGTCGCCGATCAGTTCGGCAGAGTTGGCCATTATCCCGGCCGCATTGAGGCCGAAGCGATGCAGCTCGAAGGCTATGTTCGGTTCGATGTTGTTCCACGTGAAACCGCTTCGGGCGGAGAGGCGATCGAGTGTCCGCCTCGAGAACAGAAGTGTTCGGCGGCCTATCGCTTCGAGGGCGCCGCGGGCCGATACGAGATAGATGTCGAGTATTTTGACCAGAACAATGGCAAGTCGCAGTTTCGCGTATTGGTTGGCGATAGAGTCGTTGATGAGTGGGTTGCCGACGATCATCTGCCGGCGACAAAGCCGGGAGGAGATTCTTCGACACGCCGACGAATTCCCGATCTGGCGCTTCGCCCCGGGGACAATATCCGCATCGAGGGCGTTCCGGGTGGCGAAGAGCACGCGGCCCTGGACTACATCGAGATCCGCCAATCGTCTCAGCCCTGAGGAGCCACGCTAGACACAACCACTTTCGCCCTGGCAAACTGGTTCTACCGATGTGCTACGGCCAACCAAGGAAGTATCCCTCCGTGCTGCCAACGAAGGTAGAAAGTGTCGCCAGGAGAAATGTGCCAATGAAATGGGGTCTTCCGCTCCTCTTGTCAGCATTTCTCGCAACGTTCGCCATTTCGTGTTCAACTCACAATCCCGTGCTGAGCAATGCCGCAGCTTCCTTTAAAAAACCGCCTTCACTGATCGGCACGGAATGGCTGCTTACTGACCTGCCGGGCACTACCGTTGTGCTTACCTCGAAAGCTTCCTTTTCTGTTCTCGAGAACGGGCGCGCCGCCGGAAATGGTTCCTGCAATCGCTTCGCAGGGTCCGTCGAAATCAATGGCAGCAAAATCAAGTTCGCGCCGGTGGCGTCCACCCGCATGGCATGCGGAGATGACGCACTAACCTCGCAGGAAGCACAATTTCTAAAATTCCTCTCGGCAGCGAATCGCTTCGAAATGAGCGACCCATTTCTCCTGCTTTTTGCCGAGGGCTATGATAAACCTTTGCACTTCTCCCGCATTCCCCCAAACACCTTCGATTAATCCCTATCACCCTGTCTAACGAGCCGGCCGTCCCGTCAGTTCTCTGACTCGACTGAGCGATAAGATAGCCGGCGAGTGACTCACTGCAAGACAAACTCCTAGGCTTGTAAGACGCTGCGGCCCTTCAGAACAGGTTCGCTGGACTTGGCTTCGGTCGATCTCATTTCTCGGAAGAGATGCAGGTTTGAGGACAGCACGACTCCGGGGTTGATATGCGCTGCGGGAGGAATGTGAACCTTATTGGTGAGATTGTCGGCGAGGAGACGCACGGCGATCTGGCCTTGGCGGTAGGGGTGCTGGTAGATCGAAGCGGTGATGATTCCTTTTTGAAAGTAGGGAGCCATCTCGGCGAAGAGGTCGGTGGTGATTAGTCTTACCTTTGCTTCGAAACCGCGCGCGCCGAGAGCGCGGCAAACCGGAAGGCAGTTGACGGTGTTCACATAAAGACCGTCGAGCGCGGGAAAGCGCCGGAGGAGCTCGGAAGTTTTTTGGAAGCTTTCGTTTTCATCTTCATGGCCTTCGACCACGCTGATGATTTCCCCATCGGGGCAGTGCCGCAGAAATCCTTCGGAAAAGCCGTCTGTCTTCTTGCGGTGATCTTCCGTCGAGAGCATCCCGGCAACTACGGCCACTTTCGAACCCGGCGGAACAAACTTGCCCATCAATTCGCCAGCGAGGCAGCCGTTTAAGTGCGGCTCGACACACACGATGCTCGAACGGTGGCTCTCCGGAGCATCCGTGGAAACGCAAACGACGCGAACACCTTTTTCTTCCGCTTCGTTTATTAAGGGCGTTAGCTCTCGAGGGCTTCCGGCGGTGAGAACAATTCCGTCAACGCCGCTTTCCACCAGTTCCTTGAAAACTTCTATATCGCCCTCGCCTAGAGTCTGCACCGGACGGTTCTCAAATTCGACGCCAAGATGCTCCAGATGATGAGCTTCGTCCAGGACTCCGCCCCAGAGCTGGTCGTAGAAAAAATGAATTTCCTTGGGAATGCAAACGCCGATGCGCACGCGAGATTTCGCCACCGAAAGTGCGCGCGCCGCAAGATTCGGCGAATAACCGATTTGCTGAGCGATCTGCAAGATGCGCTTGCGAGTGGCTTCCTTGATGCCACCGCGGCCGTGCAGTGCGCGATCCACGGTGCCGATAGACACGTTCGCCATTTCGGCGATCCTGTGGATTCCGTGTTTCTCCTTGTTCATCGACCGTACTCCGCAATTCCCCTGGCCACGCGGACGGCTACTTTGCTCCCACGCTGCCACGCAAGATCAATCCATGGATACTGAATTAATGGCCGATTAGTTTCAGCTGTTCCGCGCACCCATCCTAAACCCCCACCCCCGGCAACCGAGACTTAGGAGACGAGACACGCGGCCCGCGTACCTTAACACGATTTAACTCGGGATAAGAAAGGAACAAGGGGCCGCTGCCGGCGGCGGTGCAAAATCGCACGGTTGCGCTCTTCGTTGACTTGGGGAGTACAATCACGGCCGGTCTCATTAGGGCGCGAGCGATCGCAGCCGATTAGACGCGTTCCTGGCCGGCGCGGCTTTAGCGGAAATCGAATCTCTTGCGGTCTAACACCGAATTTGCTGAGGAGCTTTCTAAATGCGTTCTCTGTCACGGCGGGATTTCCTCGCAGACGCGTCTAAAACAGGCATCGCGCTGGGCGCGAACCTGGCCTTCGGCGGCCATATGTCTGGCCAATCGCCGGCCGCAAACGCTGGCCAGCCGATTCGAATTTATGCCGACTCTCGCCGCACGCTTGCTCCCGTCCATCGCGAAGTGTTTGGCTCCTTCCTTGAGCACCTCGGCCGCGCCATCTACGAGGGAATTTACGATCCGCAATCCAAGCTTTCCGACTCCAACGGCTTTCGCAAGGACGTGCTCGAAGAAATCAAGAAACTCGGCGTTCCCATCGTCCGCTATCCCGGCGGAAATTTTGTTTCCGGCTACAACTGGCTCGACGGCATTGGCCCGAAGGCCAATCGTCCCTCGGTTCTGGACAAAGCATGGAATTCGATCAATTCGAACGAATTCGGCACGGATGAGTTTCTCGCCTGGTGCCGTCTCGTAGGCACGGAACCTTTGCTGGGTTTGAATCTGGGCACGGGGACCGCAGAGCAAGCGGCCGCCCTGGTGGAATATTGCAACTTGGAGAAAGGCACGCGCTGGAGCGACCTGCGGCGCAAGAATGGAATCGCCGAACCGTACAAAGTCCAAAAATGGTGCCTCGGCAACGAGATGGATGGCCCCTGGCAAATAGGCCACATGAGCGCAGCCGAGTATGGTTTGAAAGCCGCAGACGCCGCACGCCAGATGCGCTACGTCGATCCTTCGCTGAAGCTCGTGGCGTGCGGGTCGAGCGGCCCCGGCATGCCGACGTACCTGGAATGGGACCGCGAAGTCCTCGAGCAGTGCTACGAGTACGTCGACGCCATCTCCTTGCACCGTTACTTCACCAACGCAGAGGAAACCGGCGGAGACAGCTCGAAGTTTCTGGCCATGAACCTAAGCATGGAACGCCAGATCGACGAAGTAGCCGCAGTCTCGGACATGGTCCGCGGGCACAAGCGGTCGCCTAAGAAGTTATGGCTGAGCTTTGATGAATGGAACGTCTGGTATCGCGCGAGGACCGGAGATGCGGTGAACGGCCACCGTCAAGGCGCGCCCCATCTGCTCGAAGAAGTCTACAACCTCGAAGATGCGCTGCTGGTCGGAGGCCTGATCAATTCGCTGATTCGCAAGGCAGAACGCGTCGAACTCGCCTGCCTGGCGCAGCTTGTCAACGTTATCGCGCCGATTATGACCAATGCGAACGGCCTCCTCAGGCAGACGATCTATTATCCGTACAGCTGGGCGCTCGAGTTTGCACGCGGCGCAGCGCTCGAACTCTTGGTGGAGTCGTCCACGTACGACGTTTCCGGAATGGGCGCCGTCAGCTACGTGGACGCGGCCGGAACCTACCAGTCGGATACGGGCAAGATAGCGCTGTTCTTGCTGAACCGCGATTTGGCCAAGCCCCACCAGGTGGAAATCGTGTGGGAAGGCTCTTCCCCGCGCCCGGGTGATGCTCTAGTCCTCACCGGCAATGATTTGAAGGCGACAAACACATTCGATACGCCGGCGCGCGTGGCACCGCAAAAAGCCGAAAAACCTTCGACCTCGGGAGGGCGCACGACCATAGAGCTGGCGCCGCGTTCCTACACTGTCATCGAATGGAGTATCTAGGCGAACGGGAGGACAGTCATTTTTAGCCGTAAAGGACGGTGGTGCTGCTCGCTGCCTCCTGCTATCATCTCCCTAGGGAATTGGCTTATGCGGCGACGGTATGCCTCGGTGTTGTTCTCTGTTCTGCTCTTGGCTCCCCTCTCCTGCCTTGCGCAACAAGAAACCCTGAAGAAAATCCTGTCCGGCTACGTTCGCGAAGAGGGCTCAGGCCATATCATCACCGAGGCGCGCATAGAGCTCCAGAATGCCATGGGTACACCCATCGAATTTGCTTACTCGGACGGGAATGGTACATATGAGTTCGACGATATCCCCGGCGATTGCTACGTATCGGTTCAGCACGAAGGTTACGCGCCTGTTCGCGAGTATGTGCGGCCAGATGGGTCGGGACATGTATACAAAGACATTCTCTTACGGATGGTAAGCGCCGAGTCGGCGCCCAAATCTGTCAATCCAATTTCCCAACACCAGCTGAGTGTTCCCCCCAAGGCGCGGGAATTATTCGAAAAGGGCGTTCAACTGGTAGTCGACAAAGCCGACTATCGCGGCGCTGTCGTTCAATTTGACCGTGCCATTGCCAAGTATCCCTCCTACTACGAAGCCTACGCGGCGATGGGCTTGGCGCAAAATAAAATCGGTGACGCCACGGCGGCCGAAACTTCGCTGCGAAAGTCGATCGAGCTTAGCGCAGAAAAATATCCGCAGGCGATGGTCGACCTCGCAACTATATACAATGCCGGAAAGCGCTTTTCCGACTCCGAACCGCTGCTTCGCAAAGTGATCGCTCTGGACGCTTCGTCCTGGCGCGGCCAATTCGAACTGGCTGTTGCGCTCTCTGGAATGAAACGCTTCAGCGACGCCCTCGTTAGCGCGTCCGCTGCTCGCGACTTGAAACCCGACAATCCCCAGATTTATCTGCTGCTCTACAATCTCCACATCCGCACCGACGATTTCCCTGCCGCTCTTCGCGATACGGATAGTTTTCTAAAGTTAACACCCGACGGCGCGGACGCGGATCGCGTCCGGAAAATGCAGGAACAGGTTCAGAAAGCTATTCAATCTTCAGGTGGTAATCCGGGTCCGTCTTCCGATGCGACCCCGGTGGTGTCGCCGGCTGGATCTTCGATGGCAGCGGCCGCCCCCAGTTCCCTCCGGTAGTTCCAGTTGTGCTGCCCTGCTCTTTCTCTTCCTCTAGTTGCTCTTCTCCTCGGCCTTTTTTCCTTCTTGGATCGTGACGATGCGATCGATGCCCGGCAGGGTGATTTTCTCCTTGGCCCCGCTTGGCCAATCAATTTCGATCGAATCTACCTTGGTGGCAGTTCCCAATCCGAAGTGAATACGTTGATCGGAACTTGAACTGTAGGAACCCCCGCTATATACATCGCCCCGCTGGCGAACTCCGCCTATCGTCAGAAATACTTTTGCCCCATTGCCGTCCCGTGGACTCTTCGGTCCACCGATAAGTTTCAGCTCCAGCCAATGATTGCCGGTCTTCAAGACGTTTCTCAGTAAGGTGGGCCTCGAATCGATGTTGTTGATCACCACGTCGATCACCCCATCGTTGAAAATATCTCCGAACGCCGCGCCTCGCGCGGTGATTACATCCGCCAGTCCGCTCCCCGTCGCGGGCGGAACCTCCTCGAATTTTTTGCCGTCCAGATTCCGGAATAGTTGGGGACGCTCCGCCCAGGTCGTGCCCCAGTCCTGTTTGTCCACTTCCGGATACACGTGTCCGTTGGCGATGAACAGATCGAGCAAGCCGTCATTGTCAAAATCGAGGAAACCCGTGCCCCAGGCTAGAAAAGGAATCGTCGGACCGGCCAGGCCCGCCTGATAGGTGACATCGGAAAAATTGCCTTGCCCGTCATTTCGGTAAAGCGTTTTGTAGTCGTCGGAAAACGTGGTCGTGAAAAGGTCGATTCTCCCGTTTCGCTGGTAATCGCCAATGGCGATCCCCATGGAGGCCTGTTCGCGCCCGTCTTCGCTTAAAGCAAATCCCGAGGCATAACTCACATCCTCGAAGGTGCCGTTGTGCTTGTTGCGGTAAAGATAGTTCGGCGTGGAATCATTCGCCACCACCAGGTCCACCCATCCGTCATCATCCACGTCCACAAAAGCAGAGGCCAGACCGTAATAGCCACTGGGGTCGGAAACGCCTGCCTTGACGCTTACATCCGTGAACGTGCCATCGCCATTGTTGTGAAAAAGGTGGTCGCTCTCTCCCGGCAAACCTCGCGGCCCGCACATCACCGCGATTCCTCGAAACTGGCAAAAATTCGGCGGGATACGCCCTTGCCCTGCAATCGGCGGATTGTCCACATCAAACTTCACGTAACCAGGAACAAATAGATCCAGCAAGCCGTCATGGTCGTAATCGCCCCAGGTGGGCCCCGCCGACCAGCCGCCCACTGTTACGCCGGCTTTCTCGGCGACGTCCGTGAACGTGCCGTCATGGTTGTTGTGATACAGGCGGTTTTTCCCAAAGTTCGCGACGTAAATATCGGGCCATCCATCGTTGTCGTAATCTCCGACGGCAACGCCAACTCCCCACCGCTCGTTTGCCACACCCGCTCTCTCTGTGACATCCGTAAACGTGCCGTCGTGATTGTTGTGGAAGAGCATGGCGCGCGGAGGCGCTTCCTTCCCTTTCAATGCTCGGATAGTGGAAGCATTCAAGAGATAGATGTCGAGCCAGCCGTCGTTGTCGTAGTCGAGCAGCGCCACGCCGGAGCCGATGGTTTCGAGGATGGTGGATTTTTCCGATGTTCCCGAACGGTGCAGGAATCTATCGAGACCCGCTTGCTTGGTGATGTCGCTGAAGACGACAGTTGCGCCATCCACAAAACCGCCGGCCGTGATCGGCCGTGAAAGCGAGTCCTTCACTGCCGGATGAGCGCCGCCGGTCGCAACTCCCATCCCTGAAGAAGCTTGTTTGTTTTGCGGATTCGGGGACTGCTGGCCTGTTGAGCCAAGCGCAAGTAAGAAAACGGATAGGACCGCTAAGATCAGGCTCGCTGCGAAAAACAGTTTTGGAGGTCGCCGGTTTCCCAGGTCCTGGTCTTGAAAGGTCACACCTGAATCCTATATCGACTCCCACCCCGGAGTCATGTTCTGCGCCCTCTCGAAGACTCATTCCTGGTGGATTTAAGGACAAATAAGGCGAGCTCAATGGATTTAGTACAGAGATTCCTGCTAGTGGGGTGAAACTCCTGGTCCCGCATTGCCTGGCGGCGAGCTTTCCTAGACCCGTTACCCGGGGGGAGCATGAACGACACAGCTACTACAAATCAAAAAAAGTGCTTGACATTAACAGTGCTCCAATGAAAAGCTCCGTTTACGTTAACGGCGTTTCCAATCGCCGTGGGGTGTGGAGGCATGACTATGAATTTGCCGTTGAGTTCTGCTAAGAATATCGTTTTTGTGTCTAAGAAATTTCCTCTGAGGTATCTACTTGTTCTTCTTGTTGCCCTGATTGGTTTTTCTGCTTCAACGTTCGCGCAACAAACCACGATCGTTGGAACGGTTACCGATCCTTCGGGTGCCGTTGTCCCGAATGTGGCTGTCACTTTGACCAATACGGATACGGGCAGGAGCGTCGTCATTCCCACGAATGACGCCGGCCAGTACGTCGCCGTCGATCTCCAGATCGGTCACTACAAAGTTAAAGCTGAAGCAAAAGGATTCAAGGTTACGGAACAGAAAGACATCGTTCTGACGATCGGCGACCGCATCCGCGTCGACTTCCAGATGCAACTGGGCGCGGCGCAAGAGACCGTAACGGTCGAAGCCAACGCCGTACAGGTTCAGACGGATTCGGGCGAGCGCAGCAACCTGATCACCGAACAGCAGATGTCCCAGCTCTCCATCAATGGCCGCGGCATTTATCAGCTCGCTGCCTTGACGCCAGGCGCTTCAAGCCAGATCACCGGTACTGTCAACACCTCCGCGGGCGGCGATTCGAGCGTCGAATTTAACGGTATGCGCGAGAACCACAACATCTATTTGCTCGACGGCGGCGAAGATGATGACCGCGGCGGTGCGGGCGGCATGAGCATCGCGCCTTCCACCGACGCGATTCAGGAATTTCGCGCTCTCACTTCCAACTACAGCGCGGACTATGGTCTCTCTTCAGCCGGCACCATGACCATGGTGCTCAAGTCCGGAACAAATCAGATACACGCTTCGGCTTGGGAATTTGACCGCAACGATGCTTTCGATGCACGCAACTTCTTCCAGCCCGAAGCCGTACAGCCCGTCAAACAAGAACTCCGCTACAACATTTTTGGCTTTAACGTCGGTGGCCCGGTAACCCTCGGTCACCTCTATAACCCAGACAAAAAGCGGACGTTCTTCTTCTACAATATGGAATGGCGCAGGTACGTTTTGGGCGGCAGTACCGTCCAAACCGTTCCCGATCCGGCTACCTTCGGCGGTGACTTTGGCTCGCTTCTCACTGCCAAAACCCCAACGCAGCTTATAGTTCCTAACTTGGGGGCAAACGAAGGTTACCTCACGCAGAATTGTCCAGGAGGCGCTCTCCCCGCCGGGCTCACGCCAGGCGGCCCATTCCCCGGGAACGTTATTCCCTCTTGCATGATAAATGCTAACGGCGCGGCTCTCCTCAATGCGGGGATCTTTCCGAAACCGACCACGAACATTGCTGGCGGCATCGGTACCTTCGTCGGCGGCGCCAATTCTGACACGAGCCTCAAGGAAGAGATCGTTCGCATCGACCACAATTTCAGTAGCAAGTTCTCGGTCTTTGGACACTTCATCGCCGAGCAATCCAGCCAGGGCTATCCCAATAGCCAGTGGAGCGGTGACAACGTTCCGACCGTCGGCGACAACTTCGGTAACCCATCGTATAGCGCCGTGGTCCACACTACTTACACCATCAGCCCCACGCTCGTGAACGAAGTCGCCTTCAACTACAACGGCAATCGCATCAACATCATTCCCTACGCCGCTACCGGCCTGGCCAGTTTGGCGCTGCCGAGTGCTTACGACGGGACGAACTCGCGTTTGTTCGGCACTAGCCCCAACGCCCTGGGCCGCATTCCCAATATTGACTTTGGCGGCGGGGCTGGCTCGAACTTTGAAATCTCCAGTTGGCCGTGGATCAACAGCGCGAACGATTATCAGATTCGCGACGACATCTCCTGGACCCATGGTGCGCACCAGTTCAAGATCGGCGGAAGCTGGGCGCTCTACAAGAAAGTCCAAGAACTGTTCGGCGAAACCCAGGGCGGCTTCACTTTCAACAACAGCGATTTCACTGGAAGCAATACCGCCAACATGCTCCTCGGCTTGCCCAGCTCTTACCAGCAATTGGCCGTTCAGGACAGCGGCAAATGGAACAACATCTCCACCGCCCTCTGGATTCAGGACAACTGGCGCGTCAATCGCCGCTTAACCGTGAACCTCGGCCTCCGCTGGGACGGCGTTCCCCACACCTACGAAGCCAACAACCGCATGGGCAACTTCTATCCGCAGCTTTACAACCCGGCTTTGGCGGCCACCTTTGATCCCAACGGCAACATTTGCAGCCCGTCCGACGTTACCGCCAAAACATGCGCCACGGTCAGCCCCGGCCTCGGCACCAGCCCCAATCCGATTCTCGCAGGCGTGCCTCTCTACCTGAATGGCATCGGCATTGAAGGGAAATGCTACACAAGTCCTAACTTCTGCGTCCCGAAGGACCTCGTCAACAATCACTGGGCTGCTTTCGGTCCTCGCCTCGGTTTTGCCTATGACCTTACCGGTTCCGGCAAGACCGTCGTTCGCGGTGGTTTCGGCATCATGTACGAGCGCATTCAGGGTAACGATATGTACAACGCCGGCCCGAATATCCCCTTCAGTTTGCAGGTCGGTCTGAATAGCGTTGAAATGACGAACCCAAGCATCGCGCTTACCACCGGTGCTCCCGCGCCTCAGCCGATCAACCCGGCCAATATCACCGGCTTGGACGTGGACAACTACGACCTGCCCGTGAGCTATCAGTACAGCGTTGGCGTACAACGCGCCATCAGCAGCAGGACCGTGCTGTCCGTTAGCTACGTCGGCAACCAGGGCCGCCATCAGAACTACGAGACCACCAACAGCAATTTGGTGCCCGAGAGTTCCTTGGCGGGAATCCTCACACCCGCGATCGAGAACGGTACTCCCCTCCCGGCGTACCAGACTACTCCGGGTCTGACCTATCCAGGCTTTAACACCATCAACTTGTCTACGGACGAGGCCAACACGCATTACAACTCCATGCAGGTCGATCTCAACTCGCAGTTGAGCCATGACTTGTTCCTGCGTGCGTTGTACACCCTGTCGCGTGCAGTCGACCCGGCCCCCGCCGGGGGTGGTGCTGGCAGCGACCTTCAAGGTATTTCCAACCCTTACGCGGGATGGGCCTATGATAACGGCCTCAGCGGTTACAACCGCACCAACATATTTGTCGCAGACTTCATCTACGACATCCCGCTCCTCCGCCACAACGACAACAAATTCGTCAAGAACGTGATTGCTGGCTGGGAAGTTTCGGGCATCATCACCGCAGAGTCCGGCCTCCCGCTCAACATCACCCTTGGCGGCACGCAAGGTGGAAACTTCGTCGGTGGCAGCAACCGGCCGAATGTCTCTGGTCCGATATCCCTTGAACACCAGAATGTCACTTGCACCCCGGCTTGTACTCAGGAAATTCAATACATCAACCCGGGTGCATTCTCTGATCCAGCGATCGGAGCGTATGGGGATATGCCCCACAATGGCGTGACCGGTCCCGGCCGCGATAACTGGAACATCTCGCTCTTCAAGAGCTTCACTCTCAGCGAGTCTCGCGGCAGCCGCTTCGAACTGCGTCTGGAAACCTTCAACACTTGGAACCATACTCAGTTCAGCGGCGTCAACCAGACTATCAATTACAACTTCGACAAAACGACCAACTCGTTTGTATACAATCCCGGCAACAACTTTGGCCAATTCAACGCTGCCTTCGACCCGCGCATTCTGCAGCTCGGCGGCAAGATTTACTTCTAATCACCCCGGAAGCAGCACCCTGCCCCGCTCGCACGCACTGCGAGCGGGGCTTTTTATTGGGATCACTTGTTCTGGCTCGAAGAGGCTTGTTCTCTTCGCCAAAGATTCTCGCAATTACGGAAAAAATAGGGGGAGGGGGGCATAATGTTAACGATGCTCGTCCCAAAGCCACGACTGGTCCCTCTCGTGAGCGTCGCGTTGCTGTGTGTAAGCTCTCTGTTCGCACAGTCGCCGAGCCCATCGCAGGCCATCGCGCTCGAGCAGCAGGGGAAACTGGACGAAGCTGTCGGAGTTTGGCAGCGAGTAATCGAACAGAGCCCGCGCGATGCTGGAGCTCTCGCCAGCCTGGGTGTGGACTTATCCAAAGAGCAAAAGTACCAGGAGGCCGCTTCTGCCTACCGAAGAGCGCTCGCTCTCGACCCCAAGCTTCCGGGAATTCAGCTGAATCTGGGGCTGGCTGAGTTCAAGCAAGGCCACTTTGAAGCTTCCGTAGGCCCGCTGGGGGCCGCTTTGGAGGCCCAGCCAGACAGCAGGCAGGCGCGCGCGCTGCTTGGCTTGAGCTATTACGGCGCGAAGCGGTTTGCGGATGCTGCGAAGCACCTTGAGCTTGCCGCTAAAGCCGATCCTGATAATCTCCAGTTGCGGCAAGTCCTGGCGCAAAGCTGTTTATGGGCAAAGAGATTCGATTGCGCGCTCGAAGAGTTCCGCCAGATCGAGCAGCGCGACCCCAACTCTGCCCCGGCGCATATGCTTACCGGTGAGGCGCTTGACGGCATGCGTAGAACTCCTGAAGCGATTGTCGAGTTCGAGGATGCTGTAAAAGCTGCTCCTCAAGAACCCAACGTACACTTTGGCCTGGGCTACCTTCACTGGGAGTTGAAGCAGTACGATGAGGCGGAGATGGAGTTTAAGGCGGAGTTGTCCGTCGACCCTGACAATGCGCAAGCCCTGGCGTATCTGGGCGATATCATCTTTAAGAAGAACGATCCCGACGGGGCAGTTCCGTTGCTCAAGAAGGCTTTGCAATCGCGTGACGATATTCGCATCGCGCATCTCGACCTGGGAGCCATTCTTACCCAGCAGGGACAGTATCCTGCTGCAATCGTGGCGCTAAAACGGGCGGTGCAACTCGATCCGGAGCAGCCCGATGCGCACTACCGGCTGGGACGCGTCTATCAGGCCTCCGGCAATCAGGCGGCAGCGCAAAAGGAGTTCGCCAAGGTCCGAGAACTCCACGACAAATCCGAGGAAGACGTCGCGCGCAAAATGTCCGCTGCACCCCCTCCGCTGCCACAGTAGCCTCTCTTGTATACGTCAGGAGCGGAATCTTTGGTGCGCATGAATTCTTGTGCTAGAGTCTGCGTCACAATGAGAAAACTCTGTCCGGTGTTCGTTGTGATTTGCGTTCTCTACCTTAGCAGCCTGGGATCGTGCGCAGCGCGGGCCGAGAGCAAGCGCGGTGTTACGCCGGAAGACTATCTTTCGTTCAAATTTGTCGGTGATCCGCATATTTCGCCTGACGGCAAAGTTGTCGCTTATGTTTTGACGACTATCGATCAAAAGAAAAATAAGCGCGAATCTTCGGTGTGGCTTGTGCCTCTTGACGGTTCGGCGGCGCCGAGGCGATTGAGCGCGGAAGGCTTTAGCTCAAATTCTCCGCGATGGAGTCCGGATGGGAAGACGCTGGGGATACTTTCGGCGCGGGCTTCGGACGCTCCCGGCGGTGAGACGCCAAAGTCTCAGATCTATCTCCTCTCGATCGAGGGCGGGGGCGAGGCCATTGCGGTTACGAAATTGAAAAACGGGGTGCAGAGTTACCAGTGGTCGCCGGAGGGGTCGCGGATCGTTGTGGTCAGCACCTCGGGGCCGACGGATGGCGTGGCGGCTGCGGATCGCAAAAGCGATGTGCGGCATTACGCGCACATCCAGTACAAATTCAATGACACCGGATGGTTTGACGACAAGAGGCGGCACTTGTGGGTGGTGAGCGTGCCGGGCGGAGAAGCGAAACAAATCACGGACGGGCAGGATTGGAACGACACCGATCCGCAATGGTCCCCCGACGGGACGCGCCTTGCGTTTGTTTCGGATCGCACCGGAAAGGCTTTCGACAACAGCCACAACACCGATGTGTGGGTGATTCCGGCGGCGGGTGGCACGCTCACAAAGATTTCGGATCACGCGTTTGAGGACGAAAATCCACGCTGGTCGCCGGACGGAAAGCAGATTCTTTTTACGGGCCAGACGGCTGTGCACCAGTTTCCGAAACTCTACGTGGCAGATTCTTCGGGTGGAGCAGCTTCGCAGCTTGCCTTGAAGGATTTCGATAACGTCCTGGGAGAAATCCACTGGCTGGCGCCTGGCACGGTTTTTTTCGCTGCCGGCGTGAAAGGCGAGACGCACATTTTTCGCGCGGACCCTGTTGCGCGCACTTTTACCTCGGTGACTTCCGGACCGCGCGGAATTCATGCGTTCGATGTAAATCAGAGCACGGGGAAAATGGTGTATTTGGCCAATGATTTCGAGCATCTGGATGATCTTTATGTTTCCAGTTTGGACGGGTCCGGCGAGCGGCAGTTGACGCATGTAAACAGCGAGTTGTGGGCGCAGTTGGAACTTCAGCCGGTCGAGCGTTTAGAGTACAAAAGCACGGATGGCTGGGCTGTCGAGGGCTTTTTCGTGAAGCCGCTGGGCTGGCAGGCGGGCAAAAAATATCCAATGGTTTTGGTGATTCATGGCGGGCCGGAGGGGATGTTTGGGGTGGATTGGTATCACGAGTTCCAGGTGTATGCGGCGAAGGGATGGGCCGTGTTCTTCTGCAATCCGCGCGGATCGACCGGATATGGCGAGAAATTCGAACGGGGAGAAATCAACAATTGGGGAGGGATGGATTATCAGGACATCATGGCGGGAGTGGACGCCGCGTTGAAGCAATACCCGTGGGTCGATGCGAATGACCTGGGCGTGACCGGCGGGAGTTACGGTGGTTATATGACGAACTGGATCGTTTCGCACACCAACCGCTTCAAGGCGGCGGTGACTTTGCGATCCATCTCGAATTTTATCAGCGACGACGGGACGCGCGACGGGGCTTACGGTCATGAAGACTATTTCAAGGGCATTGTTTTCGACGACTTCGACCAATACTGGGATGCTTCGCCACTGAAGTATGCGCGCAATGTCCACACACCCACTCTTATTCTGCATTCCGACAACGATTTCCGTGTGCCCATTGAACAGGGAGAACAATGGTTCCGGGCGCTGCAGCACTACGGCGTGCCGTCGGAGATCGTCTTCTTCCCTCGCGAGAATCACAATCTGACGCGCACCGGCGAGCCAAAGCACCTAGTCGAGAGCCTGAACTGGCAACTCTATTGGTTTGACCGGTACTTGAACGGAAATTCCAACGCGAAACCGCCGGACGCGCAGTAAATGAGCCAAGACCATTCGGATCTTTCCTCTCGCCTCCGCCTCAAGCCGTGTCACACTCGAATTTGCCTGACTGAGTAAATTCCTGTTGCCCGTGGCGGGAATTACGGCCAAAATGCGCGCGGCAATGAAATGAAAAGTCGAAGAGTACAGGTGAATTTTCATAGAAAGGTGTGACGCGCATGGTTGTTCCATCCAGAGTTTGTCGAGTTTTTTTGTCTCTTAGTCTTGGTTTCTTGGCGTGCCTCTTCGTTTTGTCCATTCCCGCTGCACGGGCGCAAGCCAATCTTCAATACCAGCAGCCACCTAAAGCTATCGTTGACATTGTGGATGCATTGCCGACTCCGGGGGTCGAGCTGTCTCCTGCGGGCGGCGCGGGGAAGCGATGGATGTTGATCGAGCATTTTTCTGGGTTGCCGACGATTGGAGAACTTGCGCAGCCGGAGCTTCGCTTAGCGGGATTGCGGTTCAATCCAAGGACCGATGGACCTAGCCGGGGACGCTATGACACTTCGCTCGAACTGCAGGCGCTGCCGAATGGCAAGGCGGTTGCTGTTTCGGGATTGCCTGAGCACGCGAAAATCCGCTTTGCGGATTGGTCGCCGGATGGGCGGAAGATTTCGTTTGTAAATATTAGTGATGCGAAGGAAGACGCGGGGCTGAGCCTTTGGATCGTTGACGTGGCGACGGCCGAGGCGCGCCGATTGCCGGGGATTGCGCTGAACGGAATTTTTGGGCCGCCTTGCGAGTGGTTGAGCGATAGCCAGAGTTTGGTATGCAGGGCAGTTCCGGCGGACCGCGGTCCGGCGCCTGTGCGGAGCGAAGTGCCTTCAGGACCGGTGATCCAGGAAAATCTTGGGCGGGTGACTCCCGGGGCGACGTTTGAAGATCTTTTGAAGAACCCGGAGGACGAACAGTTTTTTGATTATTACGCGACGTCGCAGATTGCGATCGTGCGGCTGGATGGCGGGTCGGTACGGCTGGGGAAGGCTGGCGTGTTCGTGGAGGCGACGCCTTCGCCCGATGGCAAGTGGGTGCTGCTTTTCGAACGCCACCATCCTTATACCTATTTGCTGCCGTTTGATGCCTTCCCGGAGCGCATTTCGGCCGTCAATCTGAAGACCGGAACGGCGAAGCAATTCGTGGACAGGCCGCTCGAGGATAATATCCCGAATATTCATGATGCTGTTGCGCCTGGGCCTCGAAATTACGGGTGGCGGAGCGACGCGGGCGCCTCCATTTTCTGGGTGGAAGCCGGGGATGGCGGCGATCCGCGTAAGGAAGCGGCGGTGCGGGATACCTTGTTCCTACTGGACGCCCCGTTTGATAGCGCGCCGCGCAAATTGGCGGAGCTGCCGGTGCGGTATCGACGCGTGGCTTGGGGGAGCGATCATCTGGCTCTTGTGGAAGAAAGGCGATGGAAAGATCGCAAGCGTGTGATCTTGGAGGTGGCTCCTGCGGCTCCGGCTGCGGCTGTCAAAATGTTCGAAGGGTCGTTCGAAGACCGCTATCACGATCCCGGTGAACCTCTAGAAGTGTACAATTCCGCGGGCAAACTAGTCATCCAGACGACCACCGACGGCAAGGGGATTTACTTTAAAGGTGAAGGCGCGTCGCCGGAAGGGGACAAACCGTTCCTTTCGGTGATGGGCGTGGCTAATGGAGAGTCGAAGCAGCTCTGGCAATCAGCTGCGCCGAATTTTGAGATTGCGGCAGCAGTTTTAGATTCTGGCGCGGGCACGGTTTTGGTGCGGCGAGAATCGCAGGAACAGAGCCCTAACTACTTCCTTCAAAAAATCGGGGCTTCCTCTGCTGAACAGATAACCTTTTTTCCGAATCCGTATGGAAGCGGGCCGCTGCCCAAGAAACAGGTTTTGCATTACAAGCGGGCGGACGGCGTGGATTTGAGCGCGAATCTTTATTTGCCGCTGGGATACAAGCCGGGGGATGGTCCGCTGCCCACTTTGCTGGAAGCGTATCCGGCGGAGTACAAGACGAAGGCCGCAGCGGGACAGGTCACGGGATCGCCTTACCAGTTCGCGGTTTTGTCTTGGGGTTCGCCGATACCTTTTGCGACCGAAGGGTACGCGGTGCTCGAAAACGCCACAATCCCCATTATTGGCGAGGGCAATACGGAGCCAAACGATACGTACGTAGAACAGCTTGTGGCCAGCGCGAAGGCGGCGATTGATGAGGGCGTGCGGCTCGGGGTTGTAGATCGCAATCGCGTGGCGGTGATGGGGCATTCGTATGGCGCGTTCATGACCGCGAATCTGCTGGCGCACAGCGATTTGTTCAAGGCTGGCATTGCACGAAGCGGGGCGTACAACCGAACGTTGACACCGTTTGGTTTTCAGAATGAAGAGCGGACGTACTGGCAGGCGCCGGAGATTTATTACCAGTTGTCGCCGTTTTCGTTTGCGGACAAGATTAAGACGCCGATCTTGTTGATTCACGGCGAGGCAGACAACAATTCCGGGACGTTTCCGATTCAGAGCGAGCGCCTTTTCAGCGCGTTGAAAGGGCACGGAGCGACAGTGCGATTCGTGCTGCTGCCCCTGGAATCGCATGGGTATCAGGGGCGGGAATCTGTGCTCCACATGTTCTGGGAGATGAACAACTGGCTGACCACGTATGTGAAAAATCCGCCGGCTTCGACAGCTGCCGCCGAACATTGAGTTTTCTCTGTGGGTTTTTCGAACGATGACTAAGATCCTGGGAGTAACTCTTTTTCTGCTGGCAGCCACTTCCATCACGGCGGAGGCGCAAACCGTCGCGAAATCATTAGCGGAAAGACTTGGATACCCGCGGGACGCGAAGCTCGTGATCGTGCATGCCGATGACCTGGGCATGACGCATTCGGTGAACGCCGCTTCGATCAAAGCTCTTGAAACCGGGCTGGTCACTTCGGCGAGCATCATGGTGCCTTGTCCATGGTTTCCGGAAATGGCGGAGTATGCGAAAGCGCATCCTGATGGAGATCTCGGGCTTCACCTTACGCTGACTAGCGAACGCGTTTTCTATCGTTGGGGACCTGTCGCTCCACGTGACAAGGTTCCGAGTCTCGTGGATTCAAACGGGTACTTCCACCTGAATTGGACGGAAACAACACCCATCGACGCCAGGGAAGTGGAACTGGAGCTGCGCGCGCAAATCGAGAGAGCGATGGCGATGGGTGTCCGGCCGACGCACCTTGACTCGCATCAGTACCGGCTCTTCGAAAATGGGAAAGAGATGTTTCAGAGCGTTCTGCGCGTGGCACATGAATATAAATTACCGGTGTTTATGGTGCGGGATTGGTTTGCTGGCCGGCCATACCTCGAAAGTTCGATGAGCCCTGACGATCTTGTGGTGGATCACACCGTAACCATCGAGCCGGGAGTGCCGCCGGAAAAATGGATGGATTTTTACACTACGGCTTTGAAGAATCTTCAGCCCGGAGTGACGGTCTTCATTATTCATTTGGCCTTCGATGACGAAGAGATGCGCGCGGCCACAAGGGAGCGCGACAGCTGGGGTGCGGCTTGGCGGCAGCGCGATTTCAACTTCTTTACCAGCGAGGAGTTCCGGGCTTTGGTGCGCCAGCAGAGCATTAAACTCGTCACCTGGCGCGAGTTGGCCCGCGCCTTGAAGTGAAATGTTTTCGAGGGCACTATTTCTCTTGGACTGTGCCAGCAAAACGCCTTCACTTTTCTCCTCGCGTCCGCATCCAAATTTAATCTGGTTCGAGGAGCCTCAGCCCTCTAGGGAGAATGCTCATGGCGTCTGACCCGGTTTCTGGACCTAAATCTCTTCTGAAGAACCCGCTGCTGTATTCTTCCGCAGTTCTGGTTGTGGTTCTGCTCGGCGTGGTGTTTGTGATGGTTTCGCGCTGGCAAGATAAGCGCAACATCGAACGTCAAGCAGCCGAGGAACGCGCGGAAAAGCAGCACGAGCAAGACCGCATGGCCGTCGAGCAACTGGGTGGGAAAGAGTTCGCGATCCTAAGTTTTTACGCGAGCCCGAAAGAAATTCGGCCCGGAGAATCGGCGCAACTCTGTTACGGGGTGGCAAACGCCAAAACCGTTGCGCTCGAGCCCCAGCTTCAGCCCGTATGGCCGTCGGTTGCCCATTGCGTGGATGTATCTCCAAATAAATCAACAACTTATACTCTTAAAATCACGGATGCCGCGGGCAAGACCGAGTCGCAGGAGGTGGAAGTAAAAGTTCGCTGAGCCTTCCAAAAAAGCTGCTAATAGCAAATCCGTCAGCAGTGGTTGCTTCCCCAGCTATTACGGATGGGGAGCGTAACGGGTCAAAACTATCTGGCCGTGCCCCTTGTGGAGGCAAATGCGACGCATCTATAATGTTTCTTCACGCGGGGTCCGGCGAACCATCCTGCTAAACCGGACTCCGCGAACATTTTTTGGCAGCCACTTTTGGTGACCTACAACCATGTCTGACCCGCTCGCGAAGATCAAGCAGCGTCTGCAAGGGGAAATCGACAATCTCGAGCACGAGCTCAACATCGACCTCCCCAAAGAGATCGCCAAGGCGCGGGCGCACGGCGACCTTTCTGAAAACGCGGAGTACAAGTACGCCAAAGAGCGCCAGGGGTATGTGAACGCAAGAATCGGCCAGCTCAAAAAGCGCATGGGCGACCTCGGGATGCTGAACCTGAGCAATATTCCCAAGGACCGATCAGGGTACGGTTCGCGTATTGTTGTGCTGGATATTCACAAAGAGGTGAAAATCGAGTACAAGTTGGTTACCACCGAAGAGGCCGACGCGGAGAAGGGGCTCATTTCAACCACTTCGCCCATCGGCAAGGCTTTGTTGAACCGCAGGGTTGGCGACGAAGTCCAGGTGGCCACGCCCGCTGGGCAGAAAGAATTTGAAATCGTCCGGCTGACTACGATTCACGAGGAAGAGTAACCATTCGACTTTTTTTGACGTCCTACCAACGTGGGTACGTCGTCTGTGAGGCAGCATGTATTGGGGAGCTGGCCCGGCACTCGGGCTATTAACTGTGCTTGGTTACGTGGCGTTTACAATCGGCGCGGCGCTTGTCTGGCGCAATCGTGACGATTTTTCCATTTGGGTGCACGACGAATTCGGCGAGTTCCGTCGCAGCCTGTCGCGATACACGGTAATCGGGCCGTTTTACGGCGTTCGCGAAGAGTCTCGATTGAAAGCCGTGCCTTCCCAGTTTTTCCGCTCGCTTAGCCGCTTTCCTCGCCGGCACATCAATCCCGCGTTCATCCTGCTTTTTCTGGGAGCGGTGCTCTTCGTTCTCGATTTCTTCATCTAGCGAATGAACACCGCCGCACTTCACGCTTCCCGACAAATTCTGGCCGCTTTGCCATTCTCGTCGCGATGAAACCTTCTCTGATTGTGCACGGCGGGGCTTGGGATATTCCCGACGAGGCCGTGGAGGCTTCGAAATTCGGGTGCCGCGACGCTCTCGAGGCAGGCTGGTCGATTCTATCGCGGGGCGGTTCGGCACTGGACGCTGTGGAAGCGGCCATCGTTGTTCTCGAAGACGCTCCGGTGTTCGACGCCGGTTATGGCTCGCACCTCAATCTCGACGGACGCGTCGAGTGCGACGCGATTGTTATGAATGGGACGACGCTGCGCGCTGGGGCTGTCGCGGCGTTGCAGCGCATCCGCAACCCCATTCGGCTGGCCCGTGCGGTCCTCGAGCAATGCCCCCACATGATGCTTGTCGCTGAGGGCGCCGAGCGTTTCGCAAAAGACGTTGGGATTGTATTGTGCGATCCAAAGGAACTCGTCAGCGACGCGGAACGCGAAGCCTGGCAGGTTTGCAGCCGGGACAAACACGCTGCGGCGCACCACCGCGGCCACGAGCAGGGGACCGTCGGCGCCGTCGCAATCGATGCGCAAGGCAGACTTTTCGCAGCCACCTCGACCGGCGGTACGTGCTGCAAACTTCCTGGCCGCGTAGGCGATTCGCCCCTGATCGGCTGCGGATGCTACGCCGATTCCACGGCGGGTGGCGTCTCTTGCACGGGATACGGCGAAGCGATCATGAAGATCGTTATGGCGAAAACCGCTACCGACCTGCTTCGCCCCGGCAGCAATGCTTTTTGTCTGTCCGAGTCTTCTCGAGACCCATCTAATCCAGGATCGCACTCCGGCGCCGCCGACACCGCAATGCTCGTCGCGCGCGAAGCGGTTCACCTTCTGGGTAAACGGACCCATGCCACGGGGGGACTCATCCTGCTCGATTGCGAAGGGAATCCAGGCTTCGCGTTCAATACGCCGCGCATGGCGTATGGTTACGTCACAGCCGGCGGATCCTTCTTCACCGCTGTGTAGCACGGCGCATGCGGCTCGATTGGTCTAGCAGGTTGCGGAAAAACTCGGCGCAAGGGGCGTTGCAGACCGGGAAGAGAGGAACAAACAGAAGAAGGTGCGATATGTTGAACGCCTAAGTCGCGGGACCGAACTCTGCATCGTGTGCTTTGATTGCTGCTTCCAGTGTCTCGTAGGCGCCACTCCTTGCGTCAGGACCTTGCTCGATGAACAGTTCGGTGTGTTGTCGCTCAAGCTGAGCTGACTGATCCGGATTCCCGGGCCAGCGGTAGAAATCGGCACTCTGGACGAAATACTTTCCTGTCTGAAGACACTGGAAACACCTGTACCGTACGGCTTCCGAATCGCTGATTCGTTTCCAAACGTCTATCGCTTTGAACATTGGATTGCTTCTGTCGCCACGGACTTCAGGCGAAGTTGAAACTGTACCAAAAAAACTCTCTTGATTCTGTATCTCAACCTGAAATGGCGCAGTATTCTCCGGATGGAGCGGATAGTCAGAGACAGGACCAGGAAATGCCGCGCTAAGCGTGCGATTTGCTTTCGACGGGCGCCAGGGCCCGGGGCACCAGGGAGTCCGGGCGTTTTAGGAGCTTGCTGATTTCGAAAAACGCGCTGGAAGCGGCATTCTTCATGGCCAGAGAGCTTTCCACGCCACAAGTGCAACCAGGGCACTCGCGGCGGATCATGGCGGCAGCCTGTTGGACGTAAGCTTCGGAAGCTAGAATATTCGCGAGAGTGTCGCGCAAAATATTGCCTACCGGTTTAAGAGGGTAGCATCCGGTTAGCACGTCACCGTTCGATAACACGAAGACCTGAAGAAAACCGAGGACGCAAGGCGGCTCGGCAAGCGGTTCATTGTTGTAATATTTCCTCACATAATCCACTTCGTAGCCGGGACGTTTCAGCGTGTCGCGCAGGAACGCTCCGATTTCATCAACTTGCTGCCCGTGCGGCCACATGGAATCGATGTCGGCATTCTTGAAAAAGTAGAGGCTGCGGCTGAGGATATTGGTCTCGATGTGAGCGCCGACCTTGACGGCCACTTCGTTGAGCCGCTGCAGCTCTTCGGCAGAAACGCGGTTGAGCGTGATGGAGATGGCAAGCTGTTTGCTTTTGAGCATCTGGATGCCTTCCATGCCCAAATCAAAGTAGCCGCGGATGCCGCGAATCTGGTCGTTCGTCTCTTTCAAGCCGTCGATAGAAACCGCGACGTTCGTGATCGGAGAATCGTTAATCTCTCTGTGGAGCTTCTTGATAAGCAGTCCATTTGTTTGCAGAATGATGCGTTTGAAAGAGGTGGTGTTCGCCGCCTTCAACACACGGAACAGGTCTTGCCGCAAGAGCGGCTCGCCTCCGGTGAGGCGCAGCGTGGTAATGCCCGCGTCCGCAATCTGATTCACCAGATCGATGGCGCGATCGGTGTCGATGTGATCCTGCCAGCGGGACTTCCAGTAGTCGCAACTGACACATTTGGCCTGGCAATTCTCCGTTAACTTGATATGCGCGGACAAGGGTTTGGCTACGGACGGCAAAAGCTTTTCGGACACCTTCGTGCCCATCCATACCCGTGAAAGATAAGCGCCCCGAAAGGGCATTTCGCAATCCTCCGTCTTGAAACAATTACCTTAGTAGATACATCATAGCTCCTTCTTCGTTACATTGCACCGCAAGCTGCCAAATGTTCATCGCGGGGACCACAATGCGGGCGTGTTAGCGTGGGAAGACGAGCGCGAAGGGTCAGAACGAAGCCTGCAAAGACCGAACGTCAAGCAGATCGTGTGGCGCCTTCGGATCTTCAGAACGGTTCGGCACGCCGATGAGAAAGATCGAACCTAGTAGGCAACGAAATTGACCCAAAATGCTTCTGCACATAACATGACAAAAGGGCCTGAAAAGGACTCGGCCGCGAAAGGCCACGATTTTCAAATGGGACACCGATGAACAGAAAGCCGTATAGGATTGCGCAACACGCGCTGGTACTGACCATCTTCCAATTTGGGCTCCTGGCGGGAGTTCAACTGGTGAGCCCGGCGAAGGCCGCAGGACAGACCACCGACGACGTCGTAGCCAAAGTACTTGCCGCACGCGGGGGGCTCGAGAAAGTGAAGGCCGTCCAGACTGAGCGCATTACCGGCACACTTTACTTCAATCCTGAGTTGTACGGACCGTTCCTCGCCGAGTTCAAACGGCCGGGGAAGATGCACAACGAAGTTACCATTCAAGACAAGACCGTCTCGCGCTCCTTCGACGGCAAAGATACCGGGTGGGTGATCAACCCGATTACGGGTACGGGTGCGCCGGAGCCGATGACGGCGGAAGACTTGAAGGACGCGGTGAACCAAGCCGACTTCGACGGCCCGCTGGTGGACGCCAAAGACAAGGGAAACACCATTGAGCTGACGGGCACGGAGAAAGTGGATGGCCGGGATACGTACGTACTCAAGGTGACGCACAAGGACGGCCAAGTCTCGTCCTACTTCTTCGACACAAAGACATTTTTGCTGGCCAAGTGGAGCGGTGCCGATACCGTGAACGGCGACCCGGTCACGCGCGAGACTTACTTCCATGATTACCGGGAGGTCAAAGGGCTGAAATTCGCGTTCGAGCTTGTTTCCAACACTCCCGGATCCGATGTTACGCAAAGAATTGTGGTGGAAAAGATCGAAGTTGACCCACCGGTCGATGAAGCGCATTTCGGTAAGCCGCCGGCTCGTCCCGCGCCTCCCGGCGCCGCTCCCTCAGCTACTCCCCCGAGCAGGCGTTAGTCTCTCACCAAAATTCGGAGCGAATCCAGACGGATTGTGGCCTGGGAATGGTATTCTGGCAGTTAGGATCGTGCAGTTGGTGTCGGGAAAGTGCGGTTCTGCCTGGAGTTCATGCTCTCACGGATTCATAAGAGTCTTGGCCTGGCAGGAGCCCTGCTCAGGGCTCTCGTGGTTCTCTGTTTTTTTCCTGGTGCGGCTTGTTTTGCTGATGCCGGCAGTCCTCCGGCGCAACAGCCGACCGGTTCTTCGCTGGGGTTCAATTCCGCTTTTGCCATTGCGGATTTCGATGGAGACCGAACGCCGGATCTGGCGACCGTGGAGCTGCAAACGAGCGCCTCCGCGAAAACTACGCGCTATTCGATCCGCTTGCGATTGGCGACTGGCGCCACGCAACTTTTTGGAGTCACTGGGCCCGCCGGCGGACTGCAGATCGTGGCACAAGATGTAAACGGCGACAGTGCTTTGGATGTGCTGGTCAGCAGTGCGTGGCTGCATAAACAGGTCGCAGTGCTGTTGAACGATGGCCACGGAAACTTTACTTTAGCCGAACCGGCCGCCTTTCCGGCGCTCGTGTGGCAATCCGAGAAGCTATGGAAAACGGGAACGATCCCGCTGTGGGACATCGCGGCTCTCATCCCTTCTCACTCGTCGGCAGGGAAACTCGAGGAAAGAAATGCGTTCTTTGGAGCGCCATCGCGGCCCGGGAAAATGGGTTCGCAGGTCTCTTCCGGCGTGACCCGGCCGCTTGATTTCTCGCTGCTCGGCCGGGCTCCTCCTACATTCGCTTTTCCGTCTTGATCATCTTCTTGAAGAGGCCAGAAACTCGCGCGCTCGGGGCCTCTGTATCGTGCCTTGATTGTCAGTGCGCATCCCTATCCGACTATTTCGAATGGCCAAGGCAGGACTGTATCGATCGAGCGGCTACTTAGCTATTTGGCTTTTTATTTGACTGCGGCCAGATAAGTGAATTTCGCGGCAGGACGTGAGGTCTGACGATGATTCGCATGAGGGCGGAATACCTGGCCCTATCGCTTGCTCTGGCATGTCTTGCGGGCGGCTGCGGCGAAGGTAAAGTTGATCCAAAGGCGGAAGCGCCGCCGGCGGCGAAGGTCGAGCACGAAGAAGACGTGAATGTGGTTAAGGTCGAGCACCCGGACCAATTTCCGCTGTTCACGGCGATCGAGCACGCCGCTTCCAGTCAGTTAGTGGCCACGGGGGTGGTGAGTCCCGACGTGTCGCGAACGGTGCCAGTGATATCGATTGCCACGGGACGCGTGGTCGAGATCAAAGCGAGGCTCGGCGACACGGTGAAGAAGGGACAACTGCTGATGCGCGTGCAAAGCGCGGATATTGCCGCGGCCTTTTCGGATTATCGAAAGGCCGAGGCCGACGAAAAACTGGCCAGCACCCAATTTGAGAGGGCCAAGCTGCTGTACGAAAAGGGCGCATTTTCTTTGAACGATTATCAGACCGCGGAAGACGTCGAAAACAAGGCGCGAGTAGATGTTGAAACGGCGGCTGAACACCTTCGCGTTCTGGGCAGTCCGCTGGACCACCCGTCCGGGATTGTGGATGTTTACGCACCCGTGTCGGGAGTGATTACCGACCAACAGGTCACAAACGCGGCGGGGGTGGCGGGCCTCGGATCGCCGAATCCATTCACGATTTCCGACCTGAGCCACGTGTGGATTCTCTGCGATGTTTACGAGAACGATCTGGCCAGCGTGCATCTGGGCGAAACGGCGGAAGTTCGTTTGAACGCGTATCCCGAGAAAATTTTTCGCGGAAAGATCGCCAACATTGGACCGATTCTCGATCCCAACCTGCGGACAGCAAAAGTGCGAATCGAAATAGAGAATCCCGGATTGATGAAAATAGCGATGTTCGTGACGGCGACGTTCCACGGCGAAAAAAAAGAAGCGCATGCCGCCGTTCCAGGCGATGCCATTTTGCACCTGCATGACCGGGACTGGGTCTACGTCCCGGCCGGGGATAAGACGTTCCGTCGCGTGGAGGTGACGGCAGGTGAGGCGCTGCCGAACAAGATGCAGGAGGTCGTCGCTGGAGTGCGTGTGGGGCAGCAGGTGGTGACCAACGCTCTGGTATTGCAAAACACGGCGGAACAATAAATGATTCAGAGACTTGTCGATTTTTCATTAGAGAATCGTTTTCTTGTTCTCGCGGCGGTGATCCTGTTGCTTGTCTGGGGCGCGATTTCGTTCCATCAACTTCCCGTCGAGGCGTATCCGGACGTTGCCAACAACTATGTGGAGATCATCACGCAGTGGCCGGGAATTTCGGCGGAACAGATCGAACAACAAGTAACTATTCCGCTCGAAATCGTCATGAACGGCATCCCGCATGTGACGCACCTGCGTTCTTTCTCGCTCTTTGGGCTCTCGGACATAAAGCTGGTTTTTGATGATGAAGAGGAGAACTCCTGGAACCGAGAGAGGGTTCTCGAGAGGCTTTCGCAGGTCACGCTGCCTCCCGGAGTGGTGGCGCAGATGGGCACGGACTGGAGTCCTGTTGGCCAAATCTACTTTTTCACCTTGAAGAGTACAAACCCGAGCTACGACGTGATGGAGCTAAAGTCGATCGAAGATTGGACCGTTGAAAAAAACTTCAAGGCCGTTCCCGATGTCGTCGATGTGGCGAGTTTTGGCGGGCCGACCCGTGAGTATCAGGTCCGAGTGGATCCCAACAAACTGATTTCCTACGGTCTGAGCCTTGCCCAGGTGGAACAGCAGCTCACAAACAACAACGCCAATGCGGGCGGCAGCTTTATCGAGTCCGGTTTGCAGCAAATCAATATTGGGGAAGCGGGACTAGTCAAAAATGTTCAGGATATAGAAGACACGGTCATTCTGACCAAGACCGGCACGCCGCTGCGCATAAAGGATATCGCCGTTGTCGCGCAAGGGCCGAAGATTCGGCTCGGCCAGTTCGCGAGAACGATTCATCGCGAGGACGGACGGATCATCGATAACGACGATGTGGTTTCTGGCATCGTGCTTTTACGTAAAGGCGCGAACGCGGATGAAGCGCTCGTCGGAATCCACGCGAAGGTCAAAGAGCTGAATGACCACATTTTGCCTCCGGGTGTGAAGGTCGTTCCGTTCATTGACCGCAGCGACTTGGTCGAGTACACGACGCATACGGTTTTGCGCAATCTCACCGAAGGAATCTTTCTCGTAGTGCTTGTTCTCTTCCTGTTTCTTGGGAACGTTCGCGGAGCATTCATCGTTGCGCTGACGGTCCCTTTTGCGCTGTTGTTTGCGGCGACTTGTCTCAAGCTAAATAAAATTCCTGCAAACCTGCTTTCTCTTGGAGCTTTGGATTTCGGAATGGTAGTGGACGGCGCGGTGGTGATGGTGGAAAACATTGTTCGTCACATGAGCCACCAGGAAACATCGTACAAGACGCCGCTGGAGCGCATCCGTGGCGCGGCTCACGAAGTGCAGCGCCCGGTCTTCTACGCGATTGCCATCATTATCACGGCGTATTTGCCGATTTTCACGTTGCAGCGTGTCGAAGGCCGCTTGTTCCACCCGATGGCCTGGACGGTAGCGTTTGCGCTGCTCGGGGCGCTTCTGTTTTCGATACTCGTCGCGCCGGTCCTGTCAAGCGTCCTGTTTCGCAAGGGCGTGAGCGAATGGCGCAACCCTGTAATGGAGTTCCTGAAAAAGCACTATCGCAGTGCAGTGAAGTGGGCGATTGAACATCGGCTGGCTACGGTGGGCGGAGCCCTTATCGGATTTGCCGCCGCGATTTATCTCACCGTCGGCGGCGTCATCGGTTCTGAATTTCTGCCCCATCTCGACGAAGGCGCGCTTTGGGTACGCGGCACGCTTGCTCCCAGCACGGGACCTACTGAGGGCACTCGTTTGGCGAACGAAACCCGTGTTGTGCTTTGTTCTTTCCCCGAAGTCACTCAATGCACCAGCCAAGTAGGACGCCCGGATGACGGCACCGACACGACGGGCTTTTTCAACACCGAGTATTTCGTGGATTTGAAGCCGAAGGAGAAGTGGCGGCCTGTGTTTCACGAGGACAAGGAGAGACTTATCGCTGCAATGCAGCGCGAGCTGGACAAAATTCCCGGCGTTATCTGGAATTTTTCCCAGCCTATCGCGGACAACATGGAGGAAGCTGTAAGCGGAGTAAAAGGCGAGCTCGCAGTGAAAGTTTATGGCGATAATCTGAAGCTTCTTGAGTCCCAGGCGGATCAGATCGTCAATATCATGCGGCATGTAAACGGAGTCGAGGATTTGGGTGTGTTTCGAGTTCTGGGGCAGCCCAATTTGCAGATCTCAGTGGACCGAGTGCAAGCTGCGCGCCATCAAATCAACGTCGCGGATATTCAAGATGCCGTCCAGACTGCCGTCGGAGGAACCGCTTTTACTCAGGTACTTCAAGGTGAGGCGAGATACGACCTGGTGATGCGTTACCTGCCGCAATACCGCGACACGAAAGAAGCCATTGAGAATATTCGACTGTTGTCTCCTTCTGGCGAGCGGGTCTCTCTCGGACAGCTCTCCAAGATCAAAGAAGAGGACGGTGGCTCTGAAATCTACCGTGAAGGAAACCAACGCTACATCGCGATCAAGTACAGCGTGCGCGGGCGGGATCTTGGCGGCGCTGTGGAAGAAGCGATGAAGAGTGTGGATGCACAAGTCCAACTTCCGCGCGGTTACCACATCGACTGGGCAGGCGAATATGAGAGTGAAAAACGAGCGGAGGCGCGGCTTCTAGTGATCGTGCCCCTAACGGTACTTCTGATTTTCGGCATTCTTTACACGATGTTTCGCTCTTTCAAATGGTCACTCCTGCTTATGGCCAACGTGGCCATGGCTCCCATTGGTGGATTGCTTGCGCTTTTGATCACCGGCACGCATTTCAGCGTCTCCTCGGGCGTCGGCTTCCTGGCGCTTTTTGGAGTTTCGGTGCAAACCGGAGTCATCATGCTGGAATATATCAACCAGTTGCGCGCCGCTGGTCACACGATTGAGGACGCTGCGATCGACGGGGCAGTCCTCCGGCTTCGGCCCATTATGATGACAATGCTTGTGGCGACCCTCGGTTTGCTGCCTGCGGCTCTCTCGCGCGGCATCGGTTCGGATTCCCAGCGGCCCTTTGCGATTGTCATTGTGGGAGGCCTTGTTGGGGCGATGCTGCTGAGCATATTTCTTCTGCCTACCTTATATGTGTGGTTTGCAGGTGATCACGACAAGCTACCCGAGCCAGAGGCGGGCTTCGAAGAAGGTGCCTGACACCGTTAGACCGGCCAATCTGGTCGCTCTAGGTTATGAAGGTGTGTGCGCTATTCTTTCGACATGGCGAATCGAAGCGAGGCCCGACTGACCGAAGAGCTAGCAGGGCTTTGCGCGAGTTGTGTCCATGCCCGGAGCGTCGAATCCAGCCGCGGGTCCATCTTTCTGCTCTGCGACCTATCGCGCAGCGATCCCCGATTTGTCAAATACCCCCGGCTGCCCGTCGTTTCCTGCCCTGGCTACGAGAAAAACGCGGAACAAACCGATCGCTCGTGAATTTATCCTTCTCTTATGTCTTGCGGAAGCCAACGAAAAAAGGGCAGAGCGTTTTCTTGAACGCTCTGCCCTCGGGAGATCCCGACTCTATTGCTGAGGTTGCTCGGGCTGCTGCGGATTCGGTGTGTTCGCCGGCGTCGTCTTGGCGGAGACCGGCGTCACGCTTGCAGAGCCGGCGGCGGCCAACTCGGAGGGCTTGTATTTCGGCGCGCTGATGTAGCCGTGAATGGCATCCTTGTCGATCCGGTTCACAACAATCTGCACGGGCTGCGAATCTGTTTCAGTGTGAATCCAGACGGGTTCGTAGAGGTTTACCTTTTTCTTCTGAAGTTCATTGTCGTCCACGATCATCGCCAGATCGTAGCTCTTGTGCTTGGTATCGGCCTTGCGCAGCGAAAGCGTGATTGGCCCGACGCGCTGAAACTGCTTTGCCTTGGAGAGATCGAATTCAAAATAGCTGCGCTCCCCGCGCTTCTCAAGAGCCACGAGTTCATCGTGCGTCTTGGCGATGGATCCGTTTAGGTCATCGCGAGCGGAATTGATCGTTCCTTCGAGATCAGAGCGGTCTTTCGCCACCTCATCTTGTGTCTCTTTCAACTGTTTTTCCTGCTCGGCTAGCTGCGACTGGAGTTGTTCGTATTTCTTGTCGACAGCCGGCGCGCGGCGCTTGGCGACGTGACGTTTCGCCGGCGCGGGTTTCAGGGAGGGGGCCGGTGTGGATGGAGGTTCGGGAGCTTTCGTGGACATTTCCGAAGCAGACTCGGAGGCATTCTCGGACGAAGGCGGTGTGGATGCCGCCGGAGGTTGTGCGGAGGGCTGTGCCGCCGTCAGTTCGTTGAGTTTTGCCGTCAAGGCATTGACTTGGCCTTGCATCTGGTTCACCGCCGCGTTGGCGGTCGTAGCCTGCAGGGTGAGTTGCCGGGCCACGGATTGCTGGTGATAGCCGTAGGCAAAGGCCACCGCGGCGATTCCGAACAGCGCTACCGCGGCAACGACCAGCCAGCGGTTTGCGTCGGCCCGCCCTGCTGCCCAACCGTTTTCATTGTGGTTCGATTCCCGGTACTCTTCCATAATTGCCCTCCTCGATCTCTTGCGTGCTACAGGTGGCATTCCTACGACTTGCGCTGCCAACGCTGTGCCCCAGACATAGAATGGTGCGAAAATCTCGATTTGCGCTTGCGGGGACAAACATCCCCGGACGTTTCCGAGCACGCTGGTGGCCGGAGGCTGGAAGTTCAGCATGGACTAAACTGCTTGTCTTCATGGAGTAAGAAGGAAGAGTATGCGCTGGCTGGATTTGCCGGGTACTAGTCCTAGAAAATTCTCCCTGGCCGAACGAAGAGTTTATCCAGCCAGTATTTTTCTGGATGGACGATGGTAGTTTCGGGCCGAAGCATCAAGGGGTCACTTCGGCTCAAAGGACAACTGCCTAGGATTCGTGTTTGGACCGTTTCCGCTCGACGAGCGCCCGGCCGCGGAGGGACACCTACGGGCCAAGAACCGACATTGCCGGCATGCAAGGGCGTGTGCTAGCATCCGCGGAGTTGGGGAACGGACCAGGGGTAGATGCTTGTACGGCGCTTCACTCCGCAGACGCCGGCATCGGGGCCACGCTCTCCACCAACTTCTGAATCGCACACCCAGGCGCAGGCCCGCGCCTGAATTGTTCGGGACGGACCTCGTCTGTTGGCGCCGGCATCGCCGGGGCCACGCAAAGGGAGGTCTGTATGAAGAGCTATCTCACCAAGGACATCCGAAACGTTGGCATTGTCGGCCACGGCGGCACCGGGAAGACGCAACTGGTGTCGTCGTTGCTCTACACCGCGGGAATGACCCCGCGTTGGGGAAAAATTGCGGAAGGCAACACGACGACGGACTGGGACGAAGAAGAGATCGCCAGGAAAATCTCGATTCAGACGGGACTCGCTTACGCGGAGTGGCCCTCTTCCGGCGGGCACCCCGGCGGCTCCGAAAAAGTCAAAATTAATTTCATCGATCTCCCCGGTTACTCGACGTTTATCACCGAGACGAAAGCCTCGCTGATCGCGGCGGACTGCGCGCTAATTGCCGTGGATGCGCACGTCGGCGCCCAAGTGACCACGGAAAAAGTTTGGGACTATTGCACCGAGTACGACATTCCCCGCGCCTTTGTCCTCACGTGGATGGACCGCGAACTGGCCAGCTTTGAACGCTCGATGGCCTCGCTTGAGCAAGTTTTCGGCCGCAATGTTGTTGCGCTGCAGCTTCCTGTTGGCTCTGAAAAAGGATTCCGCGGGGTGATCGACCTCGTGGCGATGAAAGCGCATATCTACAAGCCGGATGGAGATGGGAAGCCCACGACGGAAGAAATTCCTGCCGCGCTCGCCGATGAGGCAAAAGAAGCGCACGAAAAGCTGGTCGAAATGGTGGCGGAAGGTGACGACGAATTGATGGAAGAGTTTTTCAGGGAAGGCACGATTCCCATTGCGGATTTGATTCCGGGCGTGAGAAAGGCCATCGTCGCGGAGAAGATCTTTCCGGTGCTCATGGTTTCTGCGCTGCGCAACGTGGGAACCGCGAGTCTGCTGACGTTTCTTGCCGACGCGTTTCCCCATCCCGATGAGCATGCGCAGGTCGGCTTCACAGAGCCTAACGGCAAGGGCGAGCGCGTCGAACGCAAGTACGATGACGGCCAGCCGCTGTCGCTTTTCGTGTTCAAGACGCTAGCTGACCCCTTTGCAGGGCGTATCAACTATTTCAAAGTGAAAAGCGGCGTGCTGAAGAATGATGCCACCTTGACGAATTTCAACCGCGGCACCTTGGAGCGCTTCCAGCACACACAAATCGTCGAGGGCAAGCAGCTCAACGAAATTGCGGATTTGCACGCGGGAGACATTGGCGCGATCGCCAAATTGAAAGAGACGACGACGGGCGAGACTCTGGGCGACAAGGCAGCTCCTATCTACTACAAGCCTGCGCAGCTCCCTGAGCCCTCGATTACGTTCGCGATCGAGCCCAAAACGCGCGCTGACGAGGACAAAATTGGAGTTTCTATTCACAAGATTATCGAGGAAGACCCGGCGCTGCGTTTTATGCGCGACCCGCAGACCAAGGAATTTTTGCTTGCCGGCTCCGGTCAACAACATATTGAGGTAGTCGTCGCAAAGCTCCACAAACGCTACCACGTGGACCTCACGCTGAAGCCGCCCAAAGTGCCGTACCGTGAAACGATTCGCGGAAAGGCCGACGCCGAGGGCAAGCACAAGAAGCAGTCCGGTGGGCACGGTCAGTTTGGCGTCTGCCGCATCAAGATGGAGCCGATTGAACGCGGCAAAGGCGTCGAGTTTGTCGACGACGTTTTTGGCGGCGCGATTCCGCGGAACTGGATTCCTTCGGTGGAGAAAGGGATTCGCGACGCAGCCGCGCGCGGCTATCTTGCCGGTTTCCCGGTGGTTGATTTTCGAGCCGTGCTTTACGATGGCAAGTACCACGACGTGGACTCCTCAGACATGGCTTTCAAGATCGCCGGTTCGCTGGCGTTTAAAGAAGCGATGAAGATGGCCAAGCCTGCGCTGCTGGAGCCGGTGATGCACGTCGAGGTGTACGCGCCGGACCAGTATTCGGGCGACTTGATGGGCGATCTCAGTTCGCGGCGCGGGCGTATCGCAGGAAGCGAAGCGCGCGGGCACAACGTGGTCATCAAGGCGCAGGTGCCCTTCTCGGAGATGCTGAGCTACGCCAACGACCTCATTTCCAAAACCCAAGGACGTGCGACGTACTCGATGGAGTTTTCTCACTACGACTACTTGCCAAATGAGCTGGCGCAAAAAGTGATCGACGCGCACAAACCTGCTCACGGGGAAGCTGCAGAAGAAGAAGGCTAACTCTTCGAGTTTTTCGTTCAAGCGACAGACTCTCGTGTTCGGCCAGGGATCGGGAAAACCTTGGCAGGAACATGCCGGTGTGACGGGCGTGGGTTTGAAACCCGTCGCCAAACTCTTTTGCGAGCCAGCGCTCTTCTTTGCTGGCTTTCAAGAAAAATGCCGTGAAGCAGATGGCGACGGCTAACAGTCCGCGGAGTTGGCCCACAACGAGCGCCGTACCGGCGGTAGCCAAAAGCATTCCCGAGTAGATGGGATGGCGGATTCGCCTGTAGGGACCTGTGCGGATGAGTTCATGGCCCGCTCGAATGCTTACGGCGCCGCTCCAATTCGCGCCAAGGTGCGCGCGAGCCCAGATCGCGAACGCCACTCCCAGCGCGGTGAGCAGAAGTCCCGCGAGTTCGACATCCGGGCGTTTCGTGACAAAGCGCCATCCGAGCGGGCCGAAACCCATGAAAGGTTCAAAGAGAAGGATGTAGGAAGCCGCCATCGGCAGGATCTGCCGCATTCTCTCGGGACCAGATTCCTGTTTCTTTCGAGATTTTTGGTTGCGCGCGGAGAGAAACCAATACACCCACAGAATAATCCAGCAGCAAACGGCCAGTGGAAACGCTATCCGCGCCATATCGTGTTGCCGCTGTACTTGCGCCGAGAGCGGACGTATTGTTTCATTCCGCCTGGCGCCAAATTGGTGCTTGCTGGCCCGAAATGCGCGTCCAAAATGGTGTCCTAATGAAAAACAAACTCGCCATCAAACAGAGTACACAAAAACATGGTCCTCAGACGACAGCCATCCATGGCGGAGAAGCGTTGCGGCACGGTGTTGGTGCACCCGTGGGCACGCCGATTTGCCGCACCTCGACGTTTACTTTTTCTTCGATTGCGGAAATGAAACTGTGGGCCGAGGGCAAGAGCAAGGCGTACATCTACACGCGCTATGGCAATCCAACGTTGTCTGTCGCCGAGGGAAAAATCGCCTCGCTCGAAGGCGCAGAAGCTGCCGTGGTGGCGGCCTCGGGGATGGCGGCGATTTCCTCGGCGCTACTTGGCGTGTTGAAGTGTGGCGACGAACTGATCTCCACGGCGCAAGTCTATGGCGGCAGTTACCGATTGATGCGCGATATTTTTCCGGACATGGGAATCAAGGTGCATCAGGTGGGCACCGATCTCGCTGGGCTTGAAGACCTCGTCACTTCGCGCACGAAGTGTCTCTATGTCGAGACGCCGACGAATCCCACGCTGCGTCTTGTCGATTTGCACAAGGCGATTACCTTCGCGAAAAAACACAAATTGGTATCAATTGTGGACAACACGTTCGCTACACCCGTGCTGCAAAATCCTCTCGCGATGGGTTTCGACATCGTCGTGCACAGCGCCACCAAGGCACTCGCCGGGCATTCCGACGTGCTCGCCGGCGCGGCCGTGGGCAACAAACATTGGATGGACCGCGTACGCCACATGGTCATCTACCTGGGCGGCTCGATGGATCCCGAGGCAGCTTACCTTCTGATTCGCGGAATGAAGACGCTCGGAGTGCGCGTCGAGCGGCAGTGCGCGAACGCGATGGCTGTTGCTAAATTTCTCGAGAAACATCCGAAGGTCGCGCGCGTGCACTACCCGGGACTGGCGTCACACCCCGACCACAAGCTTGCGAAAAAACAGATGCGCGGATTCGGGACGATGCTGGCGTTTGATTTGAAGGGTGGGCTGCCCGCGGCGCGGCGTTTCTGCGATCGCGTGCGGCTCTTCCTCCTTGCCGCGAGCCTCGGCGGCGTCGAGTCGCTCGTCATCCTCCCCATCTACAGTTCGCACTACAACATGAGCGCCGAGGAGCTAAAACGGGCGGACGTAAGCCCAGGCACTGTAAGAGTTTCCGTTGGTCTTGAAGAAGCGGAAGACCTGATCGCCGATTTGAAACAAGCCTTGGCCTAAGCCCGCGATACAATCCGGACCGTCCCTTGGCCCCGACGGTGGATCGCTGGGAGATCAGAAAAATGAAAATGTCGCTCGCAGGCAAAGTGGCGATCGTGACGGGTGAGACGATCCAGGTGAGCGGCCTGGCGTAGCGATTCAGACCAGAGCACAGACGGAACTCAGTGCTACCAAAATCAAAAACGGGCGGTACGCCGAAGCGCGCCGCCCGTTCTGTATTTTTGTGAAGTGGAATTAGAGGGGTTGGACGTTCGAGGCCTGCAGGCCCTTGGGGCCCTTGGTCACTTCGAATTCAACCGCTTGGCCATCATTCAACGACTTGTAGCCATCAGCCATGATGGCGGAGAAGTGAACGAATACATCTTCGCCGCTCTGGCGCTGGATGAATCCAAAGCCCTTGCTCGCGTTGAACCACTTCACTGTTCCTTGTTCTTTACTCACTGCATCTACTCTTTTCTGTTGACCGCGTTGCGATCACACTTTTGAGCCCGCCCGCCGCTGAAACGGCGCGCGTTCTCGATGATTAAGTCATCTGGTGCCTCGACTCCGAACCCCTCTACAGAGTTACGGGCCGCCTCCGGACATAAAAAAAGGCCGCAAGTTTGATCCTTGCGACCGCTTTCACTTCACGTAGGCGATACAAGAGCAACAAACGCAGCCTTAACCTAACACGAAATTTGTCCAAATGTCTAGTGTTTTCTTCGTCCCTTGCCGCCGCCCTTCCGAACCGTCCCCTTCGCCCGGTAAGGCCGCAGCAAGGCCTCGACTTCGCGCCGTACCCACCGGTCCAGCGGCCCCTCCCGGACGACCGCCCACTCCAGCATCGCTCCGCCGTTCAGCTGCTGCAGCAAGCGGGCCAGTTCCTGGGTGTCGCACGCGCGAAGTTCCCGCGCCACCACCGCTTCGTCCAGCAAGCGCGTCGTCTCCGCCCGAAACGCGCGAAACTGCGCCAGCGTGATGGCGTGAAACTCAGGGTCCGTTAGATCCACCTGCAGATACCCCAGCCCGTTGGCCACGGCTTCGGGTGTCGGCGCGAACCCCGAGCAATCGGAGTAAAGCTCCACGAGCGCTGTCAGCGGCGATCCATGTTTCGCTCGTGCCTCGGTAAACTGCCGTGTCACCGCATCCGGCGCAGTGCGGCACGCCGCCAGCAGCAGCCCCCGCTTGGTTTTAAAACGCTGAATCAGGGTCGCCGGAACGACCCCGGCTTCCTTGGCCACGTCCGCCAGCGTGATCTGCGTCGGCCCCAGCCGCTGCATCCCGCGCCCGGTCGCTGCCAGGATCTCCTCATCGGTCGTTTCGCGTGGTCGCGGGCTCATCTTGGTAGCGCCGGCTTCCAGCCGGCGTTTTTCCGATCGCCGTCGAGGTCGTAACCGCTACCGCCGGACCGCGCCGGACGAACAGTATACCTGAACGCCCATTTACTTTCGGCTTGACATTAATAAATGACTGTTTACTATTGCCGGGTCACGCCTGGAGGTCTTCCATGAAAAATCCTTCCGTATACAGCCCACCCGAT
>DATMKS010000098.1:0-54627 GCA_035571045.1 Verrucomicrobiia bacterium | reverse complement strand
TGCGCGGCAAAGTTCTGCCCATCGGCGGCGTCAAAGAAAAGCTTCTGGCCGCCCATCGAATGGGCTTGCACACAGTAGTGCTTCCGAAGGACAATGAGAAGGACCTGGCGGACATCCCGCAGGAGATCCTCTCCTGTCTCAAGGTTCATTTTGTAGAAACCATGGATGAAGTGCTGCAGCTTGCGCTCGAACGGCTGATCGTGCCGCTCGAACATCCCGAGGTTGCGCCCGTCGCGGAACCATTCGTCGCCAGCGCCGAGAAAGACAAGAGTTTGACCAACTAAGCAGCGTTATTTTGGCCCCGCCTTGCGAGTTTATCCGGGCATGTCGTGGCTGCGCGCTGCCGCCGGTTTCAGAAAGTCTGGTTTGCCCATCCTGGCATGTTTTTGTTCGTCCGCCAGTGCGGTGCGCCACCTCACTAAAAATCCGGGATTTTGTTGACCGCACCGCGGCCACGCAAAAAAGAAGGTCAATTTACACCATAAAAGTTAAGGACATATGAAAGAAACAAGCGTTGAAGGAAGCAATCAGATGAGCATTAGCCTCGCCGAGTTAAAAGAAAAAAACATCACCGACCTCGCCAAGATCGCCAAGGAATTGAATATTCCCGGCGCCAGCGGCATGCGCAAACAGGAATTGATCTTCCAGATTCTCCGCGCCCAAACGGAGAAAAACGGACTGATCTTTTCCGAAGGCGTCCTCGAATGTCTCCCCGACGGATTCGGTTTTCTCCGCGCGCCGGAATACAACTATCTTCCCGGCCCCGATGACATTTACGTTTCGCCGTCGCAAATCCGCAAATTCGATCTTCGCACGGGAGACACCGTCTCCGGCCAGGTCCGCCCGCCCAAAGACGGCGAGCGTTATTTCGCGTTGATCAAAGTCGAAGCCGTCAACTTTGAAGACCCGGAAGTCGCGCGCAACAAAATCTTCTTCGACAACCTGACGCCGCTCTATCCCCAGGGCCGCCTCAAGATGGAAACTACCAAGGAGAACATGACCGGCCGCGTGCTCGATCTTCTGTGCCCTGTCGGCAAAGGCCAGCGCGGTCTCGTCAACGCTCCGCCGCGCACCGGCAAAACCATGATCCTGCAGTCCATGGCCAATTCCATCACCACCAATCATCCCGAAGTCGCGCTCATCGTTCTGCTCATCGACGAACGTCCGGAAGAAGTTACGGATATGCAGCGCACCGTGAAGGGCGAAGTCATCAGCTCTACCTTTGACGAACCGCCGCAACGCCACATCCAAGTCGCGGAAATGGTCCTCGAAAAAGCCAAGCGCCTCGTCGAGCACAAGCGCGACGTCGTCGTTCTGCTCGATTCCGTCACTCGTCTTGCGCGGGCCTATAACGCCGTTACGCCACCATCCGGCAAAGTCCTCTCCGGCGGTATCGACGCCAACGCTTTGCAGCGTCCGCGCCGTTTTTTTGCCGCCGCACGCAACGTCGAAGAGGGCGGTTCGCTGACCATCATCGCCACCGCGCTGATCGACACCGGCAGCCGCATGGACGATGTCATCTTCGAAGAGTTCAAAGGCACCGGCAACATGGAAATCTATCTCGACCGCCGACTCGCCGATAAGCGCGTCTTCCCTGCCATCGATATTCAGCGCTCCGGCACGCGTAAGGACGAATTGCTCCTCCCGCCAGACGAGCTCAGTCGCGTTTGGGTCTTACGCAAGGTCTTGAGCCCGCTCTCAACCGTCGAAGCCATGGAGCTTTTGCTCAGCCGCCTCACGAAGACGAAGTCGAACGCAGAATTTCTCGGGTCGATGTCCGCACCGACGTAAACAAACCGACCTAGAACATCCCCTCTGCATGTTTCTTAATCAAAAAAACGACTTACAAAAAAGCGCAGCCAGTTTCCCAGCTGCGCCTTTTCTTTTTAGCTCAGGCTTTCAGGCCTGAGGTTTTTGTTTGTAGTTGTTGTGCCTACGTCACGCGGCAGCTTCCGACTCCGCCGCAGCAATGTAGTCCACGATTCGCGCCGACCATCCGTCAACGTGCGTCCACCCGTTGCCGTAGCTTACGCCGTGCTTGTACGGAGCCACGTTCACCACGTACGCGCGCGGTGCCCACGCCGTCAGGATTCCGTCGTGCGTCTGCTCGTCGGTAATCACGATCACGCGATCCAGCCCGCGCCACTCCCGCTTCTCATGCAGCTCGGCCAGCGCGCGCTTGAGGTACGTCCCCGAGTGCGCCTGCGAACCCACGATGGCGTCCCGCAGCGCGAATCCACGCCGCGGAGGCAGTTCCACGCAGACGTCCGAGAAGGTCGCAATCGCAAACTCCTCGGCCTTCTCGCGAAGCAGAATGGCAAGCCCCGCCGCCGCGTCCATACGCGTGGTTTCGCCTTTCTTCGAAAGCACGCCGTCCATCGAGCCGGACACGTCCACGACGAGTCCAGTCGACCCCGGCAGCTTTTCGAGTCCGGCGATGCCCTTGAGCATGGCGCCCTCGATCGCGTCCTCGAGCTTCGGAGCGTAGCGAGCCGCCGTCACGAAACGAAACGGCAGCGCCCGCGCAACTCCCTTCTCAAGCCGCTCGCGAATCAGGTTCGGATCCACGCCCGATGCCAGCATCAGGCGCAGGTTTCGCAGGACGGCCAAGCCGCCCAGTTTCCCCTCGTTCAGGAGCCGTTCGAAGTTCTCGCGCTTGTCCTTCCCTGTGGACAAGGCAACCTCCCAGGTGTCGGGAGGCTCGAGCGTGTTCTCAACGAGCTTCTTCCAAACGGCTTCCTGCTCGGCATCCTTCGGCTTCGCGTGGCAGAGAAACAGCACGTCGCGGAGCGTCACCACCGATTCGCGGTTGTACTTCGCAAGCTGGTAAGCGTCGAACTTCGTGAACGCCTGCGCCAGCCCGCGCTTTACTCCCGCAGACAACGGCTGCTTCATCTCCTTCCAGTAGAGCGCCACGAACTCGCCGAGTTCGTCTGCCCGCTGGATCACGTGCTCGAGCGTTTCCGCCACGAGCGGTCCCGCTCCCTTGCGCCGCGCCAGTTCGCGCGTCACAAAGAGCGGCGCATGGCGAAGCAGCATCTTGTCGCGGGCCTCGCGCGCCAGAGCCGCCACGTCGCCGGGCTCACTCTGCGCCACAAGCTCCGCGATCCGCTTCGCAATATCGTTTCCCTTCTCGTAGAACGCATCTTCCCAGAGCAGGCACGTCAGCACGGTGCGCCGCAGCTCGCGCTTCACATCCACGCGCTGCGCCACCGCCCCTTCGTGCGTGCGCACGGGAAACATCCGCTTCCACACATTCATCTTCACCATCTCGGCCTCCCTCCTCTCTCCTAAGGCTTTGCGCCCCGGAATCCTTCTCCGGGGCACAAACCCCCGGCTGCTAATCGAGAAACGCTAGAAAACGCATTGCGCTCGAGCGATTCTCGGTGTTCATTAGCACGCGGTGCCAGCTATGCAGAACCAGCGTCTCGTGGTCTGGATGCCAGATTTCGCCGCGTACGTGTACGAACGCATTGCGCTGCATCACGCGAAAGTTGCCGCTCTTGCGTTCTTGTTCCGGCAATCGGTTGTATTCCAGAGCGGTCAGGCCCATGGGATACTTTCCCGACACATAAACGGATTCGCCTCCTGACCGATAACATTCCTCAGCCCAGTGCGGCTTTCCGCCATTTCCGCGAGAGAGCGGCTCATTCCGAAGAATGAGCAGGTGGTCGGCCTTTACGTCTCCGTCGGGAACGAAAAACCATTCCCCTTGGCGAACAAAGGCCGCATTCTTGCGTCGAAAACTCTCTTTACGAGAGATTCCGATCGCTTCTTCTCGCGTCCGGATTTCCTCTGGCTTCAGAGCGATCTTGGCGCCCGCGACGGTGCTCACCGGTTCGTTTTCTGGAATTGCCGCTACGAACCAGTGTCGCTCGTCGTGGCCGCACAAAAACTTCTGCTTGGCCAGAAACTGTCCCTGCTCGCCGAACTGCCGGCTCAGCAAGAGCAGATGCTTTTCCCGAGGCTGGACGTTTAGAACCAGAAGCTCCTGGTCGCTGCCTGGCGCCGTCCGGATCTCGAAGTATTCGCCCTGTTTGTCTCGACGGATGTCGAGACTGATGCGCGGCGCTTCCTCGCGAGACCGAATCATGTTCCAGCGGCGGCCCGGAGGTATCGCTTCCAAGATTTTCACTCGCGCGCCCATCCGGGAAAAGTAACGATTTAAATCGCTGCCCACTGCTTTTTCCTTTCTAAGACTGCCTTATGCAGTCGGAATGTGTTTGCGGCGTGGAGACTTGCCCCGCGGCCGTGTTTTGGTACAACTGTTGGGCCCATCTCACTTCTTGATCGTTCGTTTCCATCTCACGACCTCTTTCAGCGGAATCAAATCCGCTTTCAAACCAACCTGTTGGCGTTGTAGGAGCTTCTTCCGTCCGCACCAAATCAATGCACCGGCCGCGGACTGGTCGCATTAATGTGGAACTGGCCGCCGGTGTTGTGCACGCATATCAAGTCCCCTTCTTCAATTCGCAGCATTTCGGCCAGCCATTCAGGAATCACAATCTTCAAAAATTCTCCCTGAACCTCGGAGATGCCGCGGGAACACTCGACCAGCTGCGATCCTCCATCCGCCAACGGGATCAGCAACATCAATTCGTCCTTGACCTTCAACACCGGACCTTCCAGTGACAACACTTCCTCCATGACTGCACCTCCTTTCATTCCCAAAAACTGCTGGACGGGAACATCCGGCCAGGGACATTAGCGCTCTATCCATTGAGCTACTGGTCCCACATAGCGGCGGCCCTTAGGCCGCCAGCTTTCTGATGGGCCAGGTGGGATTCGAACCCACAACCTCCCGCTTTTGCTAGGCGAAGTAACCCTGCCCTACACCACGTCCAACTTTTTCTGCAGTGGCACAGACTTCAGCCTGTGCTCACCGCCCCGGCGCGAACCGCCTGCTAACTCGCAGTTCGCGCCGGACAAATCCGATCGCCTCTGTAGGGGAGGGGCTTGCCCCGCCCTGAGGAACGAAGCGAGCCTCGAACTACACCGCCCGATCCTTCAATCTTCAGCCGGGAGGAATAGTCGGACAGAGTTGCGGAGCCCAAGCCCCACATCGTGTACAAACGAAGTAACTCTCCCCCGCGCCATCCCGGCATCCCAGCAGCACCGCCACTCTTGGCTGCGCTCTTTCTACTTCCGGTGGGAACTATCGGTCCGCGTAAATTGCTTTGAGCTACTGCTTCTCGCGAAGCAGGCGGGCTTCGAGGCCGCAACCTCTCCGATTCGCATCAGAGCGCTCTCTTGGATCGAAGTAACGCGCGCCTTCACCACACCGGAGTCTCTCTATTGCAAGTCCTTGCGGCGGGAATCGCCGGCCCAGGTCGTACTGCTTGTCCGCTGCTCTACCACTGAGCTACAGCGACTTTCATCGCTCGTGGGAATCGAACCCACGGCCTTCGGATCCTGATGTAACCCAAGCCTTCACCACGCCGCAAACTCTGTGAACTTTTTCTTTCCCTCCTTGCTTCATAACTTTCTTATTTCTCGTGTGACACACCACGAGCGTCACGCTGAAAGTTCAAATCCATTCGCCACTCAGCGCGTCTAAGAATCCCGGGAGGAATCAGCGCTCACGGTCTTTCGGGCTTCGGACCCGAAGGCCAATCGGCCTTTCTGACCAAGAAGTAACCGTGAACTTCACCATCCCGGAACGCCACTCTGCAAAGAAACTCTCGCGTCAAAATGATTTACGCAGGTCCTGCAGCAAGAATTGTTTAGTTCTTGGCTGCAGTTTCACCGCAAAGCAAAAAGCTTTAGCGACGAATCGTGTTGGATCGAAACGACTTAGGCGGTCAATGAAAGGAATTGACTACGGTCGCGTGAAAAAGCAATCCACGAGACTCAATCGCCTTGGTGCGGTTTCGACTTGGCTTTTATCTTCGTGTCTCATATTTGCTTTTCACGCTCAGTGAGGACCTGCACCAAATTGCAGCAGTGAACAACTGAGGTAATCCGAAAGTAACCGCACATAGAAATCCTGTCAAGCCCTATTTTTCACAAATCTTCATTTTTGGCCCATTTTTTGCGTTACTTGTTAATTTTCAAGTACTTAGCGTTTCGCCGCGCCATTTTTACCACTTCCTAGCTCCGGCTGGCGGTTCTCCCGAAGAGTTTCATCAGGCGATTCAAGATATAATTCTGATCAACGGTTTCTGCTGCTTCCAGTTTCGGAGGAAGAGACACAAAACAGATCATGCGATTTTACCGCTTCGTGTTCGCATTTTTATTCTGCCCTGGCGTGGCTTTCGCCGTCCCGCAACACGAGCATGGTTCGCCGGATACCGCCGTTTTCGGCAACGTAGACTTTCCCACCTCGTGCTCGCCGGAAGTCCAATCCGATTTCAACCGCGCCGTCGCTCTGCTTCACTCCTTCTGGTACAAAAAATCCGAAGAGACCTTCCTTGCGGTTGCAAAAGCCGATCCCTCCTGCGGCATGGCCCAATGGGGCGTTGCCATGTCGCACTATCGCCAGCTGTGGGATCCTCCAACTCCCTTCGACCTGCAAGCAGGCGAAGCCGCCGTCAAAAAAGCCAATGCGGCCGGTGCGAAAACCCAGCGCGAACGCGATTACATCGCCGCTATGGAACTTTTCTACAAAGATTCCGATACGCGCAACCACTCCGCCCGCGCACTCGATTACGAAAAGTCAATGCATCGGATCTATGAGCGTTATCCAGAGGACATCGAAGCCGCCATTTTTTACGCACTGGCAGTCCGCGCCGATGCGCCTATCAGCGACAGAACCTACGCGAACCAGAAAAAAGCCAGCGCCATCCTCGAAAAACTCTTTGCCGAGTATCCTGCTCATCCGGGCCTCGCTCACTACATCATCCACTGCGATGATTACCCCACTCTGGCTCCACTCGCGCTAGAAGCGGCTCGCCGTTACGCCAAAATCGCTCCCGATGCGCCGCATGCGCTGCACATGCCTTCGCATATTTTCACGCGTCTGGGTTTGTGGCAGGAGTCCATCGACTCGAATCTCGCCTCCGCCGCGGCCGCCAGGAAAAACGCTCTCATCAGCGATGAACTTCACGCCATCGATTACCTCGTGTATGCCTATTTGCAAACAGGCCAAGACCGCGAAGCCCTCGACGCTATTAACGCCATGCCAAAGGCACAGCCAAACGATGCCGCTTACTACACGGGCCTCTATGCCGCTGCCGTGATTCCTGCCCGGCTAGTAGTCGAGCGCCATCGCTGGTCCGACGCCGCTGCACTCACTTTGCCCGACGGCACTTTCCCCGGCGGTCGCTATTCGTCCGTCGAAGCGAATCTCTATTTTGCGCATGCGCTCGGCGCTGCTCGCTCGGGCAATCTCGACGCAGCGCGAACCGGCTTGCAACGGATGACATCGCTTCGCGACGGGCTGTTGGCAGATCACGATAAGTATTCTTCCGAACAGGTCGATATTCAGCGCGAATCGGTCAACGCTTGGATTTCTATCGCGGAGGGCAAAAGAGAGGTTGCACTTGATCAAATGCGGGCCACCGCGAATCATGACGAATCAGTGGACAAACTTCCGGTAACTCCAGGACCTATCGTCCCTGCCCGCGAACTTCTTGGGGAAATGCTTCTCGAAGCAAAACAACCCGTCCCCGCTCTCGAAGCCTTCGAGGCGTCTCTGAAACTAACTCCCGAGCGCTTCAATTCGCTCTACGGGGCCGCTCATGCCGCTCAGCTCGCCGGCGACCGCCAAAAAGCATCCGCTTACTACTCGAAGCTGGTCGCTAATTGTTCTCGAGCTTCCTCTGACCTTCCCGAACTCCGCGAAGCCAAACAATTCCTCAGCCAGAAATAATCGGCGCTCTTAGATCTTTCTGAGCCCCCACCTGACGTGCGCGCAGATACGTCACCAGCTCTAGCGCGCAGTTCTGCATCTCCACACCAAACACATCCATCTGGCTGGTCAGCAGGTTGTAGCACCACACCGCCGGCACCGCGACCGACAATCCAATTGCGGTCGTCAGCAGCGCCTCCGAAATCGATCCGGCGATCACTTTAATCGCCGTTGCGTGCGCGATATCGATACTGCGAAAAGCGTTTAAAATTCCGATGACCGTGCCAAACAATCCCACAAACGGCGCTGTGGCCGCGATAGTCGCCAGCCCGCTCAATCCGCGCTTCATCTCCTCGGTGGTTTCCGCGCTCGATCGTTCGAGACTTCGCTGCACGCCTTCAAGCACCTGTTGCTCCGGCATTCCGTCCGGCGCCCCCTGAAAATCCAGCAAACCTGCGGTGACAACGCTCGCGATATGGCTCCGCCTGTTGTGTTCCGCGACGACAATCGCGTGATCCAGTTTGCCTTCACGAAAGGAATTTGCCGTCTCGAAAATATATGCCTTCGATTGCGCGCGCGCCAGGCGATAGCGCAGAGCGCGGCTTGCACTCACTCCCACCGATCGCACAAACATGATCGCCAGCACGATCACCACTCCATGACAAAGCGTTCCCATAGAACGCCACAGTTCCAGCATGTTCCATTCGCCCATGCGTCCTCGCATCGATTCGGCTGCTACTGTGCAATAGACACCAGGCTGCGGAGTTTTGTGCCAAGCCACAAATTGTTTCGGGTGCGGCCGTGCGGCGTGCTATTCCGCGATGCTAGTTTCGAAGAAGGCCAAGAAGGTAAACGGAGGCGTCCTTGCACTAAGTTTCAGCGAAAGATTTATCAATCTTCCCTGCCGGCGGCTTTGGCCAGCTCTTTTTCGCGTTCGCGCGCGAGCATTACCACCAGCCGCGCGGTTTCCTCGACGTCCATTGCGGTGTTATCAACCAGCACGGCGTCGGACGCGCGCATCAGCGGCGAAACTTTTCTCTCGCGGTCGCGGCGGTCACGCTCGCGAACTTCTTCCAGCACTTGCGCGAGCGTCAAGGTCTCGCCTTTTTCCTGGTGTTCTTTCCAGCGCCGCTCCGCGCGCACTTCCTGCGAAGCTTCCAGAAAAATCTTCAGTTCGGCGCGCGGAAAAACAACTGTGCCGATGTCGCGCCCTTCCATCACCACGCCTCCGCCCGCGCCCGCGCGCTGCTGCTCAGCGACGAGAATTTCGCGCACTCCGGCAATTGTCGCCAGCCGCGACGCGGCTTGCGCCACTTCGGCGGTGCGAATCGCTTGCGTCACTCCCTCGCCATCGAGAAAGACGCAGTTTTTCGAGCCCGCCGCTTCCTGTTCCGATGTTGGAGGCTTGAGTTCGATGTGCGTACCGCGGGCAAGCTCTTCCAGCGCAGGAAAATCTTCCAGCGCGATTTTGTCTCTCAGCGCCTTCAGCGCCAGCGCACGATACATCGCACCACTATCGAGGTACAGATATCCAAGAATCTTCGCGACGCGCTTTGCCAGACTGCTCTTCCCCGAGCCTGCTGGTCCGTCAATGGCAATCGTAAGTTTTGGCATTTGGGTAGCACAACCAATCCTGGCTGTGCGTGCTTTCATAGACGACGCAGAAACACAGCACCGGCAGGATTGCCTGTGCCGCTTAAAACCCCATGATGTTATAGCCGCAATCGACGTAAATCGTCTCGCCGGTAATTCCGGAGCCTGCGTCGGACAGCAAAAATGCCGCGGTCGATCCTACTTCCCCCGGATCGACGGTTCGCTTCAGAGGCGCCCGCTCTGTCTGTTCCTTGAGCATATCTCCAAAATTCGCGATTCCTCGCGACGCGAGCGTCTTGATCGGACCGGCCGAAATAGCATTGACCCGAATCGCTTTCGGCCCCAGATCGTAGGCCAAATAGCGCACCGTCGCTTCGAGCGCCGCCTTCGCTACGCCCATGACGTTGTAATTCGGCACGACTTTTTCAGAGCCATAGTACGTCAGCGTAACGATTCCTCCGCCGGAGGCCATCAACGGCGCCGCGCCCCGCGCCACCGCAATCAACGAATATACGCTGATGTCGTGCGCGATGCGGAATCCTTCGCGAGAAGTCTCCACAAACGGTTTCTTCAATTCATCCGGCGGCGCGAATCCGACGCTATGCACCAATCCGTGGATGGTCCCGTATTTCTCCTTGATTTCCTCGAACACGCGCGCGACCTGATCATCCTGCGTAAGGTCGCACATGAAACCGTCCGCACCCGGCAGCTCCGCGATCAGATCCTTCGCCTCCAGCCCAAGTCGCTCGTTCATATACGCAATGCCCAATCGCCAGCCCGCTGCCGAAAGCTTCTGCGCAATCGCCCAAGCGATGCTGCGCTTATTTGCCAACCCAAAAATCACCGTCGTTTTCTGCCCTTCCGTCATTCCGTTACTCTCCTGGTATGTCGTTCAACCGCTTTACGCTGCGCTCTTCTCGGTGCCCTCTGTGTTCTCTGCGTAAATTCTTTCTTCTTCCGGCTTCAAATCCGATGAAACGCCTTCTCAATCTCCTTCACGGAATAACGCAGCACCACCGGCCGTCCATGCGGACAACTCATCGGACAATCCGTCTTCGCCAGCGCCCCCAGCAGCCATTCCATTTTCGTTTGATCCAGCGGCATATTTACTTTGATCGCCGCATGGCAAGCCGTCGAAGCTGCGATTTTCGCTTGTAACGTATCCATCGAAATCGCCGCGTTTTCGCGTTCGATGCCGTCGAGAATTTCTGTCAGAAGCCTTTCCGCGTCGGGCGCGTCAACACCAGCAGGCATGGCTTGAATCGCGAGGCTGCGCGGCCCCATTGGCTCGACTTCAAATCCATTCGCGTTCAGCTCTTCCGCAATCTTCTCGTAAATCACAATCTGCCGAGGGGAAAGCTCGATCACCGTCGGCATCAACATTCGCTGGGCTTCCACCTTTCCCGCCCGCCGCGCGTCAAGGTGCTGCTCGAAGAGCACACGCTCGTGCGCCACATGCTGATCGACAAGCCACAATCCTTCTCCGTTCACCGCGACAATAAAGCTCGAACTAACCTGGCCGAGCGGTTTGAGATCCGCGATTTGGTCGGGCCGAGGAAGCGTCGCCGGTGCGCTGGAACTTGGCGCAGCGAGATTTCCCGCCCAATTCGGCGCCGCCAGTGCCTGAGCAGCGGCGGCCGCAGCGGAAGCCATGCCTGATTCAATCGGCGGTTCAAGACCAGCAGGAAATGCGAAGCGCTGCTCGACGGGCCGCAGCGCGTCGGAGGTCAAATCGAAACCGCCGTCGGAGCCGACTCCTGAACCTACGCCGACTTCTTCCATCGCGGGAATGATGGCGCGCGGAACTCCGGTAGCCGTGACGCCAAAGGCAACTGCAGCCTCCGAACTGTTGCCGAACGCGTTCGCCGCGGCTGTGATCGGCGATTGCGGAGCTGCACTTGCCGCGGCGGCGAAGCTGGGAACGGGACGAATGCTCATGAGCGCTTGGCGGATCGAATCTCGCGCAAAATCATGAACGAATTGCGAGTGGCGGAAACGCACTTCGATCTTTGCAGGGTGCACGTTGACGTCAACTTCGTCGTACGGCATTTCAAGGAACAGCAGCGTGGCGGGAAAAACGGTGGGCGGGAGAATGTTGCGATAGGCTTCGTGAATGGCGTGCAAAATCAGGCGATCGCGCACGAGGCGGCGATTCACAAAAATATAGATGCCGTTGCGGTTGGGCCGCTGCACGTCGGGGCGCGACGTGAAACCTCGAACCGTCAGCGTGGCGCTCTCTTCGCCGGCTTCGAGTTCGGGCTCGGTGATGGCCGCGCGAAATGGCGCAGACGTCGGCGGAATTTCCACTAGCTCTTCCATCGATTGCCTGCCGAAAAGTTGATAGATGCGGTCGGCGAGTTTCTCGGCGGGCGGGCTGTTGATGATTTCCTGCGTCGGCGTGGTCAGGACAAAATGCTTGCCGGGGTTGGCCAGCGCGTAGTGCGTTACGAGCGAAGCGATGTGGCCGAGCTCAGTCGTGTCTGACTTGAGAAACTTTCTGCGCGCGGGAACGCAGTAGAAAAGATCGGCGACGCTGATGGTCGTTCCAGCGGGCAGTCCAGCAGGTTTGACGCTTACAAGTTTTCCTCCGGCAAATTCGAGCCGCGTGCCTTCGGCTTCCGATTCGTCCCGCGTTTCAAGCAGCAGGCGTGAAACCGCGGCAATCGTGGGCAGCGCTTCGCCGCGAAACCCGAGCGTAGAAATGGAAAGCAGATCGTCAGCGGATTTCAGTTTGCTGGTGGCGTGGCGCTCGAAAGCCAGCAGCGCGTCGTCGTGGATCATGCCGTGGCCGTCGTCGATAACGCGGATCATCCGCTTGCCGCCAACTTCCGTCTCCACGCGAATAGTCTTCGCACCGGCGTCCAGCGCGTTTTCCAATAACTCTTTCACTACCGAAGCGGGACGTTCGACAACTTCGCCCGCGGCGATTTTATTTGCAACAGCTTCCGGCAGTATCCGAATTCGGCTCACGAGCCTCTTATCTTATGGTAGAAAAGGAAAATGATCGCTTCACCGCGATGCCCAAACAAACGAGAGGACAAGCTAGTACAGCAAATCCGAGATATTCCGCGGGGCGATGCGGAAGGCTGTCAAATGCCAACCCCGTCCCGAAGAATAGAAGCACCGAGATAATCCCGAATAGAATTAGTTTGTTCCTCCTTTCTTTCCAGGCCAGAACGAGAAGCAGCGCGACGGCGACTACACTTTTTATGCGCATCAATGTTCCGGTTTGATTGTAATTCCCAATTGGTCAAGTTGCTCGGTATCAACAGACGAAGGCGATTCGGCCATCAAGTCGACGGCGGCGGTAGTTTTCGCGAAGGCGATGACTTCGCGCAGAGATTTTTCGCCGGCTAGGAGCATGGCGATGCGGTCGATGCCTAGCGCGATGCCGCCGTGGGGCGGCGTGCCGTAGGTAAGCGCGTCGAGGAAGAAGCCGAAGCGGCGGCGGAGCTGCTCTTCGCTGAGACCTAGTGCGCGGAAGAGGCGCTCCTGAATGTCCTGGCGGTGGATTCGGATGCTGCCGGAGCCGAGCTCGTTGCCGTTAAGGACGAGGTCGTAGCCTTTGGAGCGCACTTCCCACGGCGAAGATTCTAGCTTTTCCAAATCTTCGTCGACGATGCCGGTGAAAGGATGCTGAGCGCTTACCCAAGCTTTGTCGTTCTCGCTCCATTCAAAGAGCGGGAAGCCGGTGATCCAGAGAAATTTCCACTGGGTGCGGTCGATCAGGCCAAGCGCTTCGCCGAGCTGCAAACGCACTTGCCCGGCGACGAGCGCGGCGGCCTCGGTCCCTTTGATTTGCTGCTTCGCACTCACGGCAACAACGAGATCGCCGATTTTTGCGCCGCACGCGTCGGCGAGTTTCTTGACGTTTTCTGCACCGATTAGTTTTTCGACGGTCGACGTCGTGCCTTCGGCCGCGAGCTTCACAAAATACGCGCCACGCGCGCCGTTGGACTTGGCTTTTTCTGTCAACTCGTCGAGCTGCTTGCGCGAATAGCCAGCCGCGCCAGGAGCGGCGAGAGCAAACACGCTGCCTTCGATGCCCAGCTTGGTCTTCGCCTCTTCCGGAAAGCAATCCGTGACTTCGTGGAGTTCCATGCCAAAGCGCAGGTCGGGCTTGTCGCTGCCGTACTTGCGGATAGCGTCTTTGTAGAGCATGTGCGGAAACGGCCCCTGCGTTTTTATGCCGGCGACGGCGCACGCCCGCTCCATCACCGTTTCGATGACGTGGAAAATATCTTCCTGGCGCGGGAAGGACATCTCGACGTCGAGCTGCGTGAATTCGGGCTGGCGGTCGGCGCGCAAATCTTCGTCGCGAAAACATTTCACGATCTGGAAGTAGCGGTCGAGTCCGCTAATCATCAGGATTTGCTTGAAGATTTGCGGCGACTGCGGCAGCGCATAGAACTGGCCGTGATGCACGCGGCTGGGAACGAGATAGTCGCGCGCGCCTTCGGGCGTCGAACGCGTGAGCATGGGCGTTTCGATTTCGAGAAAACCCATTTCGTCCATGGTCTTGCGGATTTCGAGGACGATTTTATGGCGCAGCGCGAGGTTGCGGTGCGGCTTGGGGCGCCGCAGGTCGAGATAGCGGTAGCGCAGGCGCGTTTCTTCGGCGGCGTTGATTTCGTCTTCGATCGGAAACGGCGGTGTTTTGGCGGTGTTTAAAATGTGCAGCTTCGTGGCGATCAGCTCGACTTCGCCAGTGGCGAGCTCAGGATTCGCTTTTTGCCGCTTGATGACTTTGCCTTCGACCGCTACCACAAATTCGCTTCGCGCCTGCTCCGCTTTGGCGTGCGCGGCCGCCTGCGCTTCCTTGTTGAAAACCACCTGGACGATGCCGGTGCGGTCGCGAATGTCTAGGAAAAGCAAATTGCCAAGATCTCGGCGGCCGGAGACCCAGCCCATGACGATGGCGTCGCGGCCTTCGTCGGTGGCGCGCAGTGCGCCACAGTAGTGTGTGCGTTGCAGATTGCCCAAGAAATCCAGCAAGGTCTTCTCCGGTGGCACAGACTTCAGTCTGTGCATGTGTAATACAAACTGCCAAGCTCATATCGTGAGCACCGGCTGAAGCCTGTGCCACAAAGGCCGGGCTGAAGCCCGGCACCTACAGCTTGAGCAGATATTCTAGCAGAGCTTGTTCAGTGAGTTTCTGTTGCTCGGCGTTTGCAAGGTTTTTGAGAGTCCACTCGCCGCCCTGGATTTCGTTGTCGCCGAGGATCAGGGCGAAGCGAGAGCCCAGCTTGCTGGCTCGTTCGAGGGCTTTGCCGAATTTCAGTTCGGTGGCGGGCAGCTCAACGCGGAAGCCGGCGTTGCGCAAGGTTTTGGCAGCGCGGATCGCCGTGGCGTAGGCGTTTTGGCCCATCCAGGCGATAAAGACGTCGCGGCCTTGTGCGGCGAGCGCTTGGCCTCCTTCTTGCAGCGACAGGATGAGGCGGTCTTCGCCGATAGCGAAGCCGATGCCTTTGGTGGGCGGGCCCCCTAGGAGTTCGACGAGGCCATCGTACCGGCCGCCGCCGCAGACGGCGTTTTGTGAGCCGAGCCCGCGCGCAGTGATTTCAAACGTGGTGCGCATGTAGTAGTCGAGGCCGCGAACGAGCCGCCAATTTTCGTGATACGCGACGCCCCGCAAATCGAGATCGTGTTTCACAGCGGCGTAATGCGCTTTGCAGTCATCGCAAAGATGGTCGGCGATGCGCGGCAGCGTGGCGATGATGGGCTGCTCTTGTTCAAGCTTCGAATCGAGGACGCGCAGCGGATTCGTTTCGATGCGGCGCTGGGAGTCTGCGCCGAGTTTGTCCTTCACTTTGAGAAGCTCTTCCCGCAGCTTCGCGACGTACCCGCGGCGACAGTTGTCCGCAGCATGGCCGATGGAATTGATGCTGAGTTCGGTGCCTTGGAGGCCGCACTTGTCGAAGAACGTCATCAGCATTTCGATAAGTTCCGCATCGATGGCCGGAGCGTCAGGCCCACCAAGGATTTCCGCGCCAATCTGATAGAACTGCCGGTGGCGCCCCTTCTGCGGCCGCTCCCGCCGAAACATCGCCCCCATGTAATACAGCTTCACCGGCTGCGGCAGCTGCTGCATGTTGTGCTCGATATAAGCGCGGCATACGCTGGCGGTTGCTTCGGGCCGCAATGTGAGATAGTCACCCAATTCAACCAACCTAGCCGCGAGACAGATTGCTTGGACACAGTCCAGTGCTAGTCGTTTGCTTTGGTCGTGCTTCAATGAAGTTTGAGTCAACGCGTCGAGATGTCGCCTAAGATCCTCCAACGCTTGTCTATTGGCTGGTGACCGGGGAAGTTCCTCTCTTTCCATTCCCTTTTCAAGCCCGACAATGAAATCAGATACGCAACGCAAATACGCGGAAAACTGTTCGGCGTCGCTCGTTGGATCAGGCCACTCGGTGATCATGTACATCAGGCGCACCATGCCCGGCACGCCTTGGTCTACAAAGGAAAACATTTCCTTTGAAACGACGTCGGTCTCAAGGCCTATCGAGCGCGCGAAAAGTTCTGTCTGCTCAAAGATGGGGGGACGAATTTCGCCGAAGCCGTAAGTGCCGAAGATTTCGTGGGCAGTTTGCTCGACGCGATTCCAGAGCGCGGTGTCCGGAGGAAGCAAATCGCGGGTGCCTCGGATGGCCTGGAACTGTTTGTGAGCTGCGCCGGAACGAGACTCTGCTTTCTCCGGAGCGTTTTGCTCCTTCTGTTTTGCGGCGGCTTTGGCGCGATTGATTTCTTCCCACTGAGCGCGCTTGGCGGCTTTTTCCTGGTCACGGTCGCTCACTCGTGACGTTCCTCGCGATAAATATTTTTGTACTCGACGTAGCGGGCGGCGTAGGCGTCGATGCTTGCTTGGTCGATGCCGGTTAGGGGACGTTTGACTTTGCCGGGGTGGCCCACTACCAGGCTGCCGGGGGGGATTTTGGCGCCTTCGAGGAGGAGCGTGCCGGCGGCTACGATGCTGCCGGCGCCGATATGCGCGCCGTTCAGGATGACGGCGCCCATGCCGACCAGGCAGCGCGACTCGATGGTGCAGCCGTGGAGAGTGACGGAGTGGCCGATGGTCACGTCGTCGCCGAGGACGAGCGGGTGCTCGTCGCGCATGACGTGGAGGACGCAGCCATCCTGGATGTTGGTGCGCGCGCCGATGCGGATATGGTGGACGTCGCCGCGAATCACGGTGCAGGGCCAGACGCTGGAGTCTTCGCCGATGATTACGTCGCCGATGATGACGGCAGCTGGGTCAATGTAGGCGGAGGCGGCAATTTTGGGGTGCTTGCCGAGGTAGGGGCGAATGTCGGGCTGGCGGTTCAGCTCTAGCGAGCCGCGCACCGGATTTGCGTTGTGATTTTGACTAGACATTGCGCTTTGTCCTCCCCCCTGTTTTTTGTAAACGTTGCATCTAACAAGACTTAGCTCCCCTGTAAGCCCTTTAAATGCAACACTTACGAGACGAACCAGAAACGTTGCATCTAAACGACTTAAGCTCGCATGGCGCGGTCATCGCGGGCGAGACCAAAATCGGTGCCCAAAGAAGCCTGGCTAAGAACGGGCCACGAGCCAGGGCCGTGTCCGCACTCCTAAAAGAATACCGCGGGCGAAACGTGAAATCTCTTGCTTAACTTCTCGATCTGCCCTTTATTCAACTCGCGTTTCCCGTGCAAGACCTCCGACACAATGCTTTCCGTACCCAAAATCGGCGCCAAGTCTTTCTGTCTCAGGTCATTGGCCTCCATCAAAGCCCGCAGCACCTCCACCGGGGAGGCCTCCGGAATGGCATGGTGCACTTCCTCGTACGCCTCGATCAACGTGATCAACACTTCCGCGTACTTTTCCTCATCGCTCGACGGCCGGTCCTTGCCGACCAGCTTGTCGAGCACCGCAAGATACTCGTGATGCTGCCGTTCCGATGTAATCGGCGTCGGTGCGCTAACATCCAGCGCGTATTTTTCGGATACTTCAATCATGTCCGCCGCCATTGCCTTTGGTCATATTCGGCATGACTTAAAATGTGCCGGATGTAAACCATTCTCCACCGGTATTTGATCGTAGCGATAAGCCTGCAGTTGTTGTGGCTAATGTCGAAGACCACAAACTGATCGACCACGTCCGACCGCCTCCAACTATTCCGTACATCGGCAAAATTTGCCCAATCCGCATTCTTCGCTACCTTGTGCCACGCATTGAGTGACGCGCCCCACTCTTTGTGTTTAGCTGTCGCGTCCCGAATCGCCTTACGGCGGCTCACGATCCGCATTGCCAAATCTTCGCATTTTGCGAAGTTGATGTCAACCCTCGGTCCGCTGGTGCGCTGGTGCGAGGGCAACGGTCAGTCGATGGAGACGGTGGGGCCGGAGGAGGTGGCGCTAACTTGGGCTAGGCGGGTGGTTACGGCGCGGGCCAGGGCGTAGAGGCTTTGGGTGGCGGGGGCGGATTCGCCGAGGCCGGCTACGGGTTTGCCGGTGTCGCCGCCGATGCGGATCCGGGGATCGATTTCGATTTCGCCGAGGATGGGGACGCCGTAAGCGATAGCGGTTTTGGCGCCTTCGCCATGGCCGAAGATATCGATGGGCTTGTCGCAGTGCGGGCAGCGGAAGGTGCTCATGTTCTCGACTACGCCCAGGACTTCGACGTTAACCTGGCGAAACATTTCGATGGCTTTGCGGACGTCTGCGAGGGCGACAGTGGAAGGCGTGGTGACGACGACTGCGCCGGTGACGGCAACCGTTTGGATGAGCGTGAGCTGGACGTCGCCGGTGCCAGGCGGGAGGTCGATGATGAGGTAGTCGAGTTCGCCCCACTCGACGCTGCGGAGAAACTGCGTGATGACGCTGTGCAGCATGGGGCCGCGCCAGACCATGGGCTTGTCGCCGGGGTTGAGCAGGCCCATGGAGATCATTTTCATGCCGGCGACTTGGACGGGGATGATGCGCTTGTCGGCGGTGGCTTGGGGCTCTTGGAGCGTGCCGAGCATGATGGGGACGTTGGGGCCGTAGACGTCCGCGTCCATGAGGCCGACTTTGTGACCGAGATTGACCAGGGCCAGAGCGAGATTGACGGCGACGGTGGTTTTACCGACGCCGCCTTTGCCGCTTGCGACCGCGACAAGATTTTTTACGCCGGGGATGGGGTGGCGTTCGGGTTGCGGCATGGGTGCTGGCGGCATGGCGTTAGTACCTTTCAAAGCCAGCGAGAGAGCGGCTAGGAAGTATTGTTGGTTGCCGAAATGGGGCGCAACATGTTGCGCCCCCACAAGTGCAAAACATCGCGCAGATCATGCGTTGGCGCCGTGGCATTTTTTGTATTTTTTGCCGGAGCCGCAGGGGCAGGGGTCGTTGCGGCCTACTTTTGCGCCGGCGCGGACGGGCTTTGGAGCTTCGGCTTGCGCGGGGCCGGTTTGATACTGCAACTCTTTTTGCTGGCGCTCTTGTTTGCGCTCCATTTCGCGGGCAAAGGCGGGTAGGCGCTGCGGAGGCGGTTCGCTGGCACGCGCTGCCGCGCTGGCGACGGCGGCTCCGGCGCGGGGGCGCATCGGCTGTGGAGGGGCTGGCGGCTGGCCTGGCGCGCCTTGCGGGGGCTGTTCGTTTTGCTGGACTTGAATGTGGAAGAGATAACGGATCGTTTCGTTGTCTATGCGCGTCATCATGTCTTCGAACAGGACGAACGCTTCTTTCTTGAATTCGACGAGCGGGTCTTTCTGGCCGTAGCCGCGCAGGCCGATGCCTTCTTTCAAGTGATCAAGCGAGAGGAGGTGATCTTTCCACTGCGAGTCGACGACGTCGAGAATAATGCGCCGCTCGAGCCAACGGACCAGGTCGGCGCCGAATTGTTTTTCTTTTTCCTCGTATCGCGTGGTGACGGCTTTGACGGCCGCTTCCGCGAGTTCGACGTGACTGAGTGTGGCAGGATCGGCGCCAGCAGCTTTCGCGTCGATGCCGAACTGAGCGTTCATTTCCGCGAGGAACTGCGTGGTGTTCCACTGGTCGGGATGCTGGTCGCGGGGGCAGAAGGTGTCGACCAATTCGCGCGCGACATCTTCCGCAACGCCGAGGACGTAATCTCGTTGATCTTTTCCTTCGAGCGCGGAGCGGCGAATGGCGTAAATCGTCTCGCGCTGTTTGTTCATCACGTCGTCGTATTCGAGCAGGTGTTTGCGGGCGTCGAAGTTTTGCGCTTCGACGGATTTTTGCGCGTTTTCGATGCGGCGCGAGATGAGGCCGGATTCGATTGGGACGCCTTCGGTCATGCCCAGGCGGAACATGAGGGCTTTCATGCGTTCGCCGCCGAAGATACGCATGAGATCGTCTTCGAGAGAAAGGAAGAAGCGCGAGGAGCCGGGGTCGCCCTGCCGGCCGGCGCGTCCACGGAGCTGGTTATCGATGCGGCGGGCTTCGTGGCGTTCGGTGCCGAGGATGTGCAAGCCGCCGAGGGCTACGACTTCGTCGTGCTCAGCTTTGCATTGCTGGGCAAACTGCTCGTAGATGGGCTTCCATTGATCGGCGGGCACCTGAAAGATTTTGCCTTCATGCTGAAATAGAACCATGGGCACGGCGGGCAGAGCGTCCTTGCCCCCTTCGGCGGGAATGACGGCGGGCGCGGCGGCGTAGGGCATGGCCAATTTGTTCTTCAGAAAATAATCGCGAGTCATCTGCTCGGGATTGCCACCGAGAAGAATGTCTGTGCCGCGGCCGGCCATGTTGGTGGCCACGGTGACGGCGCCTTTGCGTCCAGCCTGGGCGACGATGCCTGATTCGCGCTCGTGCTGTTTGGCGTTGAGCACTTGATGCGGCACCTCGGCTTTTTTCAAGATGGCGGCGATGGCTTCCGATTTTTCGATAGAGATCGTTCCAACCAGCACGGGCTGGCCGCGTTCGTGATAGTGGCGGATGCCATTGTCGAGCGAATTGTCTTCCTGGAGAATCCCATTAACCACGGCTTCGAACTTTTCTTTTTCGGTGCGGTAGACGACGTCGCGATGCTCTTCGCGGATTAGCGTGCGGTTCGTGGGGATCACCACGACATCGAGGTTATAGATTTTGCCGAACTCGGCGGCTTCGGTTTCGGCTGTGCCGGTCATGCCGGAGAGCTTTTTGTACATGCGGAAATAATTCTGGAAGGTGATGGTCGCGAGCGTCTGATTTTCGCGCTCGATTTTGACGCCTTCCTTGGCTTCGACGGCTTGATGCAACCCATCCGACCAGCGGCGGCCGGGCATCTGGCGGCCGGTGAATTCGTCGACGATGATGATCTCGCCGTCTTTGTTCACGTAGTCGACGTCAATCTTGTAAAGGGCGTGGGCACGCAAAGCCTGGTACACGTGGTGCATGATTTCGATGTTGGCGGGATCGGACATGTTGCTGAGGTTGAGCAGGCGCTCGCATTTGCTGAACCCTTCTTCCGTCAGTGTTGCGGTGCGATGTTTTTCGTCCAGCGTGTAATCGATGTCCTGGATGAGCTTGGGTATAATTTTGTCGATCTTGGCGTATTTGTCCGTGGACTCTTCGGAAGGTCCGGAGATGATAAGTGGGGTGCGGGCTTCGTCGATGAGGATGGAGTCCACTTCATCGACGATGCAGAACTGGTGGCCGCGCTGAACGCACTGCGCGAGGTCGTACTTCATATTGTCGCGAAGGTAGTCGAAGCCAAATTCGTTGTTCGTTCCGTAGGTGAGATCGGCACCGTAGGCCGCTTTGCGCTGCTCATCGTCCAGATCATGAACAATCACGCCGACGGAAAGGCCCAGACCACGATAGAGCGGGCTCATCCACTCGGCGTCGCGTCGCGCCAGGTAATCGTTCACGGTGACGACGTGCACGCCGCGCCCCGCCAGCGCGTTTAGCGCCGCTGGCAACGTGGCAACAAGCGTTTTACCTTCGCCCGTTTTCATTTCAGCAATTTTGCCATCGTGCAGAACCATTCCGCCGATGAGCTGAACATCGAAGTGGCGCATGTTTAGAAAACGGCGGCCCGCTTCGCGGACCAAGGCAAAAGCGGGAACAATCGCCGGCTCAAACACTTTCTTCAGAAGCTCTTTGTAACTAGTGTCGCTGGGATCCGCGTCCTTGAGCTGCTCTTGTACCTCCGCTTTGAGCGCAGCAAAGCGAAGCTTCAGGTCATCGTCGCTAAGCGCGCGCACTTCCGCTTCGCGTGCGTTGATGGCCACGACGAGAGGTTGCAATTTTTTGATGTCGCGCTCGTGTTTGGTGCCGATAAACCGAGCGACAACTGTGTCCACTGCCTTGGCAACATCCATGAAGGGTTTCGCCGTCTCCTGGCGGTGCTCCGCGAGAGTAAACGCACCAGCCGCTCATCCGCGACCAGTGCAAACATTCTATTCTAACTGTTTGGATGCGCCAGCGCCAAGAACGGCGACACGGCGGGAAACCGTCTACCGCGCTGGGGAGGTCTCGGCCGGTACGTTCTGGCTCTTGGTGTCCGAGATGGAGGAAGGACTTGATTGGTTGTCGGCCAGGAGGCGGCGGTATTTGCTGCGCTCGTCGAGGCTCATATCGACAATCTCGAACGCCATGTCCTGGGCGCGATAGTCCCTCATGAGGGCCGTGGCTTGGACGTTGCGAAGGCCCAGCTGGAGCTTGAGTTGCACATGCGTCCCTGGGGCGAGATGCCTGCTGATGCTGGCAAAACCGCCTGAGAGGCTCGCTGTCTTGATCTCGAGGCGGCAGTTTTCTTTGAGGTTGGTGCTTACGGCGGTCACCGGCTTGTGCAGGCGCACGCGGGTGTGGCGCCGCTGGCGGACGAATTTTGAATTAGGGAGGACTTCGAGCGGCGCCAAGGCCAGGTCTTCCCTGTCGATTCCACTTTTGGCCGCGAAATCGCGCGCCCAGGCAGGCTCTAGCGCCATCAGGGCTTGCAGAGCGGCAATGCGCAGCTCTTGGGCATTAACCCAGCCGAACATCTTCTTCGCCTCGACGATACGCCTGAGCGTGGTCGTTGATTCCGGCGCGTGGATGCGGCCCAGGGCTTCGATGGCTTTCACTTGCAAATAAGGTCCGCCGCCGGTTGGCAAGTCGCCGTCAACAATCGTGAGTAAACGGCCTAGCGCTTCGCGGTCGGAGGTCACGCCAATCTCATCGATCACCAAAGGCATGATCAGCGGATCGACATGATCGAGCATTTCGAGAAGTATCCGGCAACGTCCGGGAGCACCGCTGCCCGAGATTTGGCGCACGATGCGATCCTGCGACGTTCTGGGAAAATCTTTCATTCGCGAGGGCAAGAAGACTTCTACCGCTTCGGGATCCAGCTTGCTCAATAGTCCGGCCATTTCGACAGCTTCGGTGATGGGGCCGCCTCGCAAAGTGCTTCGCAGGTATTGCAATCCTTCTTCGCCAAGATCGGCGGCCAGGTTGGATATATGCTCGGCATCTTCCCGCAAACTGCAACGGTTAAAGCGCATGGAAAGCTGCTCCATTGCCGTTTGCGGCAGCATTTTCAAAACGTTAGTGAGGCCCGCGACTGCCTGCCGCGCGCGCAAAGCCTCATCGACAAATTCAGGAACGCGTTCTTCGATGCCCATCTTCGGACGCAAGCTGCGGCCAATGCCGGGACGCTGCGCTTCGACGCCGGAAATTAGATCGAGCGCCTGTTCCATCACCGGAAAGCACCGGCTAGTGGCGGCCTCCTGGCTCAGCCTCACGAAGGCCGCGCTCACCAGCGTCTGCAAATCAGTGTCTTGCTCGACGCTTAAGCGCACCCCCAGATGGCGAAGGGCTTCACCGAGAAGCTTGGGATCAGCCTTCGCGTAAAGCTCGGCCATCTCGGACAAGCCCATCGCGGTTTTCTTCCGCGCATCAAGCTCTTCGCTGTCGGCGCACGAAGCGTAGTTCTGCAGGATGCTGATGGCCTGTGCGACGTCTCCGGTCTCGATCAAGTGGGCCACGTAGGACTGCACGTTCTTCGGCGGGATGCACCAGGCGTCGGTTGATAGCAGAACGGCCTGTTTGCCGCTTTCCGGAACGGCGGCCCAAAACTGGCGGTCGAGAATCTCGCGGTGAGATTCAACCATCATTCCGGCATCGGTCATCTTGTCTTCGTGAGCGCCGAGAATCTTGCGGAGGTTGTCGATTTCCTGATTCATGCGGTCGAGCATCTGCCGCACAGCGTTTACTTTGACTTCGCCGCTCTCGAAACGCTCGAGCGCAAAGCGAATCGCCAGATGTTCGGCGAGTTTTACTAGGACCGATTCGTCGGGCTGGCCTTCTGGCGCTTGCGCCGCTAGCCCAGCAATCGCCCGCTTCAAAGTGTCCTGCGCCGTGCCCGGCAATTGATTCATCTGCTGCTGGAACTCTCCAGCCGCAGCGGCGCCGCCCTGGCCTGCGCCGACGTTGCCGAAGCTGGTGAGCGCGCCCAAAATCCCATAGATTTCGTCTTCGCTCGGTCCGGCGCTCTTGCCGGTTCCGTGCCACGGTCCGCTGCCGGTTCCGCCAACTGGGCCGCCCGGCCCCGGCCCAAGACCGGCTCCCCCAACGCCCGTGCCTGGACCCATGCCGCCTGCGATTCCTGTACCTGGCACATACGGTCCGCCAGATAAAGCTCCTCCGGCCCCTGATCCCCCACCCGCTAATTCCCCAATGCCCAATCCGCCGACGCCGCCAACCGCGTCTCCACCACCGCCAATTCCCCCGCCGCCGCTACCCGTCCCAGCCTCGCCGCCACCCGAGCCAGAACCGCCAGGTCCCGCGCCCGTGCCAACCGATCCGCCGCCTTTCGAGCCTTGCGCCGCGGCAATCAATTCCAATAATTTTTGCGGGTCATTGAGCCATTTTCTGAATTCGTCCTGGTCTCCGCCGAGGGAGGCTGCCGCGAGTTGCGCGGCGACGCTGGCATCTTTCAAACGCGAGTCCGTCGCGACAAAGCAGATCTCATTCAGGCGAATGCCTTGGGCGCCGGCGAGTGCGGCTTTTAGTTGTATGGCGAGTTCGGTGGGTTTTGCTTTACCGGTCGGAAATGCGCGGGCAAACCTGCCAATTTCTTCCTGCGTGACGGAGGGGAAAAATTGAATGCTGGCCAGTCCAGCGGCGGAAAGCAGCTGAGCGAACTGTTTTTCGGCGGGAGCGCCTTCCAGGGGTACACCGTCCAGCAGAAGCTGAGCGCCCGTTGCGCCAAGCATCAAGCCCGCGTCGGTCCCGGTAGGAATCGCGGATCGCAGCTCCTGCCAGGCGATGTCCAGCTGTTCTATCGTACGGCTATGCTCGAAGCCGTACAAACGGGCAAACTTCAGGAGAATGTTAAGGCTTCTTACGAAGGCCCGTCCTGAAGTCGACTTAGAATCCGCTATCATTCGCCGTTTTGCCTGTCCTTCAATAGGACTACCTATCTAGTACCGTAGGGTTATGGCCCGTTAGCGGCAATGGTACAGAGGTCCTATGTGTCTGCGATGTCAAGCCGCCGTGAGGACGGGTGCGAGACCTGCTCGCACGTACGGGTTTACTCCGCACGAGGACAGGTTGGAAGGGTGGGTTGCGCGCTATCGCACGCCGTCAAAATCTTGCGCCGACTACTTGTTGAGCGCCACGCGGCCGCGCCGCTTGCTGCGATTGGTCACAGCCGCTACCTGCGGAATTCCGCCCAGCTCCAGCAAAACTTTCCGCAGCCGGGAGCGGTCTTCCAAATCCATATCCACAAATTCGAAGGCCATCGCTTGGGGACGCGCCCCGCGAACGATTGCCTGGGCTTTTATGTTTCTCACGCCCTGCGCCAGTTTCAGTGACAGAAGCGAACCAGGCGCCAGGTGACGTTCGCCGGAACCGATTCCTCCGCCTAGGTTCAGTTCGGGGATCGACAGCCGGAAATTCTCGCGCAGGTTGGTGGTCACCGCGATCAGGTTTTTCGAAAGCTTCAAACGTGCGTAACGACGCTGGCGCATCACCGAGGAGTTGGGTTCGGGATCCGTGGGCTCGAGTGTCAAATCCTTGCGCTCGAGTCCGCTCGAGTTGAGCTTTTCCAGGGCCATCGTGGGATCGATCCTCATCAACGCCTGGGCGGCAGCGATTCGCAATTCGGTGGGGTAAACCCAGCGCCACACTTGGCGCGCATCCATGATGTGCTGCAGGGTGGGGCTGGCGGCAGAGGCGCGCAAGCGGCCCAGCGCCTCCAGGGCTTTCAGTCTGTGAAAGGGAGGTGTGTGATCGTTCTGCGCCAATTCTACCAGCTTGGGAATGCAGTCCGGCTGTCCGCTCATGCCCATCTCGTCGATGGCCAGGGGACGGATGAGCGCGTCGAGCGAATCGTAGAGCGAGACAAGCAATCTGGCACGCTGTTCTGGCGGGGCAGAAGAAAGCTGGCGAACGGCGCGGTCATGCGAAGAGCGCGGCCATTGGCTCAGCCTCACGGGGAGAATTTTGTCGACAGCGTCGGGAGCAAAATGGCTCAGCAAACCGATAGTTTCCGCCGCTTCGTTGGCGGGGGCCGTTTGCAGAATTTCCAAAAGGCGCTGCGTGGAATCCTCGCCGAGCCCTCGCACAATATTCCCAAGTACTTCGCAATCCTCGCGGAAGCCACAGTGGCCGAAACGGTTCGTCACGTAGTGCAGCGTGGCTTTCGGCATCAATCCTAGTATTTCTGTCATGCCGTCGGCAATGTGGCCGCCGCGCAGGGCCTCTTCGATGAATTCCGGCAAGCGTTCCTCGGCGCCGATGCGCGGGCGAAGGCTTTGTGTTGACCCTGGCCGCTGCTGTTCAATATTATCCAACGATGACAGCGCCTGCTGCATGGCCGGATAGCAGCGTTTGGAAGCCGCTTCCTGACTCATGCGTACGAACGCTGCGCTAATCAGCGTTTGCAATTCCGGCTCGCGCTCGATGGCCAGCTGATTTCCCAAGCGGCGGATCGACTCCATCAGTGCGCTGCCGTCGCCGCTGCCATACAACTCGGCCAGATCGGAAAGACCAATCGCGGTGGTGCGGCGCGCTTCCGGGGCTTCCAGCGCGATGCACGCGGCGTACTTCATCAAAATCTCGTTCACGGTTTTCAATTCGCCGCGGCGCAGCATGTCTTCCAGGAAGGCGCGCACGTTGCGGGGAGGCACGCACCAGGCCTCGTCCGAGGTCAGCACTTCTTTTTTGTTTTCTTCCGGGACCTGTTCCCAGAACTCTTGGTCGAGCAGCTCCGTATAGGTCTGTACCGACAACCCGGCCTGGGCCATCATTTCTTCCTGCGAACCGAGAATTTTGCGCAGCGCCTCGATCTCCGAATTCATGCGATCCAACAATTGCTTCACGGCGTTCACGCGGAGCTCGCCGCGTTCATAGCTGTCCAGCGCAAACCGAATGGCCACGTGTTCTGCGAGCTTCAGCAACATCGGCTTGTCGGCTTTTTCCGAAGGCGCCTGCGCCGCCAGCCCTGCCAAGGCCTGTTGCAACGTGAATTGCGCGCGCACGGGCATCGCGCTCAAGCGCGACTGAAAGGTGGGAACGTCCATTTTTGCTTCGGGATCTTTGCGAGACTTTCCGAGTTGTGCGAACAGCCCCAGCATCGCGCGGACATCATCCTCCGCCACGGTGAATCCGGAGCCACCACCTCCAGGCCCTGCCCCCGGTGTGCCTGGGTTTGGGCCGCCGCCGCTCAGAGTGGTGCCTCTCAGGAGCGCCGATGCGGTGAGCCACTTTCCAGGAGCCGCTTCTCCTCCGCCACCAGCTCCGCCACCGACACCGCTCCCACCACCTGCCCCGGTTCCGCCGCCGGCGCCGCCACTGCCAAATCCACCGCCACCACCAGAACCGCCACCAGGACCACCACCAGAACCGCCACCAAAACCCACCCCGCCGCCTGTACCCGAGCCGCCTCCGCCAGTACCCCCGCTGCCGCCAGCGCCGCCAGCGCCACCGCCGATACCCGCACCGCCGCCAGAGCCGCCACCCGGACCATTGCCTGCGCCGCTACCTGTTCCTAGTCCGCCTCCGGAGCTCCCTGAACCGCCGCCGCTTTCCCAAAGGCTGCCTGCTTGACTCGGTGTTCCTGCTCCCCCTCCCCCACCCCCACCGGAGCCAAATCCGCCCGCGCCCGTGCCGCCACCACCGGGCACTCCGCTCGATCCGCCGCCGCCGGGACCGAAGCCCGGACCCGTTCCCCCGCCGCCACCACCACCGCCGCCAGTGCGCGAGCTTTCCGCTGCAAGAATCATCTGCAGGAGCTTATTAGGGTCTTCGAAGAAATCTTTGAACTTGTCTCCTTGCGCGCCGAGGGCCTTGGCAGTAAGTTGCGCGGCCATCTTGATCCCCGCCACCGACGAATCTTCGGCGACGTAGCGAATCTCGTTGACCTTAATGCTGGTTTCGCCGGCGAGCGCGGATTTTAATTGCTCCGCGAGAGAAGATGGCTTGGCGTTGCCGCTCGGAAAGCCTCGCACGAAGCGGGCAAATTGCGGTTGCGTAAGATTTGGAGAGAAGTGAATGCTGGCAATTCCCGAGCCGGTCAGCAGCTGCGCGAAACTTTTTTCACCGGCGGAAGCGCCGAGTGGCACACCGTCCAGCAAAATCTGATTCCCCGAAGCTCCGAGCAAGAGCCCGCTTCCGCTGCTCTCATCGAGCGCACCACGGAGCTCTTTCCACGCAGTTTCAAACTGCGCCGCCGTCCGCACATGCCCAAATTCATAGAGGCGTGCGAACTTCAGTAAAATGTTCAGGCTGCGGACGAAAGCCCGCGCGCCCCCACGAGAATCGGGACTCATTCTAGTCGGCGAGGAAGCCGGTCCTCCCCATGCTTCCTACTACACTAGAGGCCTCACGCGCCACAGACAAGCCTCAAGGCGTTTATTGTAACCTTCTCAATAACAGAGTGTTGTCAAAAAGGGCACGAACTTGGCCGCTCTAAATTGCTAGTACCGTTGCGTCCTACCCCATTTCCAGACTACCCTGTGTTGCCTGGTATTCAGTCTCGCACTACAATATCCGGGAGAAGATCCTTCGCGCCGTAGGCATCCTCGTGCTGGGTGCGCATTCGGCGAAAACTAAGAGCACGGCAGATCCATATGTCGGACCAGTCCCCACCTGACCGCTACAAGGCAGAGATGCCGCAGATCCCCGGAGTTTCGGGGACGAGCTCGAGCCGTAGCCCCTTAAATAATCCCACGGTGCGTATGGTCGGAGTACTTCTCGCGGTCTTGTTGGTGGTCTTTTTCGGCGGGCGATGGATGCTCCGCCCCAGGCATACGGAACTTCCTCCCGCTGAACCTCCTCCTCAGATTGAGGTGCCGTCACCGGCGCCTGATCCAAATGCGGCGCTCCCGCATGCTACCCAACAGGATCCCGGCATCGCCAGCATTGCGGAAATGGCCCAGCCATGGGCGTCCAAGCAGTTCTTCATACGCAATGGATTGACGGGAGAAAACGTTCCGGGTCTTCTGATTCGTCTGCCTGCGAGTTCTGCTTCGCAGGAGAGCGGGTATTGGGCGTTCTCGATGAATGCTCCTTACGGCAATTGCCAGCTTGAGTACGTCAAGGATCTCGCCAAGCTGAAGAGCGATTACGACTTCAGCGCAGCGAGGCATCCCATGGTCGGCAACCCCTGCAGCCGTACGCTTTACGATCCACTCAAATTGACGAATCTCCCCGGCAATGTCTGGGTGCGTGGCGCTATCGCGCAAGGCTCGGACTTGCGGCCACCGCTCGGCATCGAACTTAAGGTTCAGGGAAAAAATATTAATGCCGTCCGGATGGAGTAGTTCTTCACTGATTTTCTCCAAACTGCTTCCCTTTTCATCTTACATCGCTCGCCTTTTCTCTCATCCCGCTTGACAACCCATGCCTTGACCAAGTAAACGTCTTCTCCACACTGGAGAAAACATCGATGCCCACGCATTTCGGTACCACGCGCCGCCGCTTTCTGCAAAGCGCCGCGGCGGCTTCTTCTCTTGCGCTTGTGCCCGGCTCCAAAGCAGCCGCGGCAACTTCGCAAGAGGCTCCCAAAGCGGACTTCTCAAGTTTGAAGCCTCTAGGAGATCGCCTCAAACCTATTACCGCAGAGGAATTCCGCGCCCGTTTGACGCGCGCACAGCAGCTGATGTCCGATCTCAAGCCGAATTTTGACGCGTTATTTTTCGCCCCCGGCACTTCGCTCTACTATTTCACCGGCATCCACTGGGGCTTGAGCGAACGCCTCGTCGGGCTCGTTCTGCCACGCGAAGGCAAACCTGTTCTCGTATGCCCGGGCTTCGAGGAAGGGCGTCTGCGCGAGCAACTGCGATTCCCCATCGAAATCCGCGTTTGGCAGGAAGATGAGAGTCCCACGAAACTCGCCGCAGGCGCGCTCGCAGATCAAGGCGTTCGCACCGGCCGCCTTGGTGTCGAAGAAACCGCCTACTTCACGTATTCCGATCACCTTCGCGGGGCAGCTCCGGGATTTGAATACGTGGCCGCCGATCCCGTCACTATCGCCTGCCGCGGCCGCAAATCGGCGCATGAACTCGAATTGATGCGCTTGGCTTGCGAAGCCACCTTCGACGTCTATCGCCCAGTCTTTGCGGCGTTGCGCGAAGGCATGTCGCAAGACGATATTGCTCATCTCGTCGAGGCCGGCTTTTCAAAGATGGGTCTGCGCGGAGGCGCGCTGGTGCTTCTTGGCCCCTCGGCCGCACTTCCACACGGCACCAAGCAACCGCAAAAGCTCAAGGAAGGCGATGTGGTTTTGATTGACGGCGGCTGCGGCGTGGATGGCTACGCCTCGGACGTAACACGCATGGGCATCATGGGCAAACCTTCGGAGAAAATCGCGAAAGCCTATGAACTTACGCGCAAGGCGCAGGACGCCGCGTTGGACGCCGCGCGTGCCGGCCGGCTATCCGGCTCTGTCGACGATGCCGCCCGCGCGGTCATCGTCAACGGCGGATATGGTCCTGGCTACAAGTACTTCACGCACCGCCTCGGACACGGCATCGGCCTCGATGGCCACGAGCATCCTTATCTCGTCAAAGGCAGCACCACCAACCTCGAACCGGGCATGACTTTTTCCAATGAACCGGGCATTTACGTAGTCGGCGAGTTTGGTATTCGCTGCGAAGACGACATGGTGATCATGCCCGACGGCCCCGCACAGCTTTTGACGCAAAACTTCCAGGTATCGCTCGAAAAGCCAATGGGCTGATTTCACGCGGCTCGAAGCGCGTCGCAAAACTCGACGATTCTTTGTTCGGCCCAGAAACGCTCCGTTCCGCTACGATTCGAAATGAAGCCGCAATGTCCGCCGTGCTCCGGCGCGACGAACCGTATCGCCGGATTCTGCCCGGGGTTTGCTCGCACAAATAATCCGTACGGCACAAAAGGATCATCCTGCGCTGTAATCATCAGCATCGGCACGCGCACTTGGGCGACGACCTTCTTCGCCCCCACGGCGTCGTAATAATCCTGCGCGTCCCGGTAGCCGAACTGCGGCGCTGTAATTTTGTCGTCGAATTCACGCACGGAACGTACCGCGCCGAATCCATTCTTGGGATAGCGCTTGGGGAAGAGCTCGGCCTTTCGTGCGTAACGCGCCATCAAGCCCCTCACAAAATGCCGCTGGTAGAAAAAATTGTCGTGCCGCTCAAGCGCATCGGCGCACGCCCCCAGATCCATCGCCGGGCAAACCACGCACACCCCGCGCAACGCTTTCGGCGCGATATCCCCAAACTCGCCGGCCATCTTCGTTACCAAATTGCCGCCCATCGAGTATCCGGCGAAGAAAACCTGTTCGAACCCATCCCTGTTTGACAATTCTTCCAACACCGCGCGGTAATCTCCGCTCATTCCGGAGTTATACAGCGTCGGCGTAAGTGACTCCGTTCCGCCGCAATTTCGCTGGTTCAACCGCACCGCATGAAAGCCCATCCGGAGGGCCTTTTCCGCAATGCCGCAAACGTAATTCGACTCGCTCGACCCCTCGAGCCCATGAAGAATGGCAATCACCGGCGCGTCGCGCCGCTTCCCCGGCTGCCAATGACAACGCCCAAGAATTCGCGACTCGGCATCCACTTGAAACAACCGGTCTTGCGCGGGGGACAGATCAAATCGCCGGCGCACGAACGCCGACGCAATCGTCATCGCGTGCCCGTTTTTCAGCAGCCGATGCGGCTCGAACTTCTCGAAGTCGGAAGCCATAAATTCACTCTAGTGGAGCGCCAGGCGCCGGGCAAGCGGCCACACCGCGACTCTTCCACCAATCCTCGACGCCGCGCTGTCAGCGTTCCGGCGTTGTTAACACTCACCTCTTTTTTCGCGTCAATCTAGCCGATGGGAAAACAAGGAGCCGATACCATGAAATCTCGCCTGCTTGCTTGCACAGTCCTCGCGCTTTCTTTGGCCGCGCTGCCGGTGCTTTTCCGCGCACAGACATCCACCTCCGACCCCAGCCTCACTGCACACGAATGGGGCACATTTACTTCGATCGCCGGCAAAGACGGGCGCGCTGCAGATTGGCTGCCGCTGACTGGCTCAACCGATCTTCCGGCGTTCGTCGAGCATTTCCAAACGCCCGATTTCAAGGGCGGCCTGCGCGGCACAGTTCGCATGGAAACGCCGGTTCTTTATTTCTACACCAACCACCCGACCACACTCTCCGTGCATGTGTCTTTCTCCCAAGGCATCATCACCGAATGGTATCCTCACGCGAACCGCGTCGAACCAGTCGGTCTTCAGACGCAAACGCGCATGGTTTCCTACTTGAAAGATTGGAGCCACAACCAGCGGCAGCCCGACAGCAGCATTTCCTGGGACTCCGTGTCGCTCCAACCCAATGACTCCGCCAGCCTGCCGGGCGAGGACCGCACGAACCACTATTACGCAGCGCGGCAGACCTCCTCGACGCCGCTGCGCATCAAAACGCAATCTGGTGAACAGACCGAGAAATTCCTGTTCTATCGCGGCGTGGCCAGTTTTTCCGTGCCGGTTTCCGTGAACCTGGCTCAGGACGGCAAAGTTAGCGCAGAAAATCACACCTCGCAGGAAATTCCCGCGATGCTGGTCTTCGAGCGCCGCGGCGACAAGATTGGTTTCCGCTTCGCGGACGCGTCCGCGGCTACGCCAACTCTCGACCCTCCCGACCTTAACGCCACCATGGATTCACTCAAGCAAGCCGTGGAAGACATGCTCATTGCTCAGGGCCTTTACCAGGATGAAGCGCAAGCCATGTTTGAAACCTGGCGCGATTCCTGGTTTGAAGAAGGCAGCCGTCTTCTCTACATCGTCCCGCGCGAGTTTGTGGACAGTGTCCTGCCCCTCTCGATCAATCCCTCGCCCGCCGAAATAGTGCGCGTCTTCGTCGGCCGTATGGAATTGGTGACGCCCGCCACGCAGCGCGCTGTCGAACAGGCCCTCGCCACCAACGACCGCATCACTCTTACCCGCTACGGCCGCTTTCTCGTCCCCATTCTCGAGACTATGATCAACAACGAGAAAGACCCGCACAGAAAAGCCCAATTCTCTGCATATCTGAACACCGCCTACGGCGCACAAGACTCTCTAAACACTTCGAACTAAGTTGGCCTTCGAATCGACGAGGGTTTGATCCCTCCAGACCCTTCCGATAGGATGAATCTTGTGATGAAGAAAACACGCGGCCATTTCAACACTCGCGGAAGCAAGAAAAATGGCAAAAGACGCCATTTCAGGCTACATCGAGAGCCTGAAGAAGCACGGGGAAGCCTGTTCCGACCGACGATGAATCGTTAGTCGCCTCCCTAGACCTTACGTATGCCGAGACTTCGGTAGTGTCTCAGTTTGAATTTTCCATTGCAGCACGGACCTTGTGTTCCATTTGGCTCCAATATCTTTCCTGCTTCCTCATTGTGTAAACTGCCTTTGCAGTGTTGCATCTCACCTGGCAATAACCTAATGCCCATTGAAGCTCGCCTTTGTTTCTCTGCTCGATTGCCTCTTGAATACGTCTCAGTTCTTTGAAGCGCGTCATAGCTAATCCAGAAAAACGATTTCTTCTAGGCTCCAAACGTGATCGGCAACCCCAGCGGCCATTGCTCGTGTAACTCTCAGCGTCTTGTGAATTCGACCAAAGTTATGATACTGGAAGTGAATCGCTGCCATTGCGGCATGATTCTCAACCTTTTTGCTCAACGCATTGGTTAGCCGGGTAAAGCGACGCATCCCCATGCGCATCGTAAGGTTCTGACGCTCAACGTAATCAAGACAGGGTATTTCAGGGTCTCAGAATGAAACTGAGACACTACCGAGACTTCCCTCAACTTGACCGCAATCCCTTTGCCCCCTAGAATAGAAGTTTCACAGTGATTGATTTTTGCAATCTGATGCATTCGTCTTCCGGCCCAGCGGCCACCCGCTGGGCTGCGCCATTTTAGGGCGCTAATCTTCAGAACCGAGGTTGGAATGATCGACGGTCCAATTCCTGAGGGTCTTACTTTCGACGACGTGCTTCTTCTGCCCGGAAAATCCTCCGTGCTCCCGGCCGAAGTCGACACACGCACCTGCTTCACCCGCAAACTTTCGCTCGACATCCCGCTGGCCTCCGCCGCCATGGATACCGTAACCGAATCTCGCCTGGCCATAGCCATCGCCCGCCAAGGCGGCATCGGCCTCGTGCACCGCAACATGCCCATCGATCGCCAGGGCGAAGAGGTCGACCGCGTAAAACGCTCCGAAAGCGGCATGATCGTTGATCCTGTGACCATTTCCCCGGACATCACCCTCCGCCAAGCACTCGAGATCATGACGAAGTACCGCATCTCTGGCCTTCCCGTCACGCGCGGCTCGCGCCTAACCGGAATCCTCACCAACCGCGACCTGCGCTTTGAAAAAAATCACTCTCAACTCGTCGGCTCCGTGATGACCAAGGAAAATCTCGTCACCGTAGCCGTCGGCACCACGCTCGAGGAAGCCGAGCGCATCCTGCAAAAGCACCGCATCGAAAAACTTCTCGTCGTCGACCAGGATTTCAATCTCAAGGGGCTCATCACCGTCAAAGATATCCAGAAAAAACGGGAATACCCGCGCGCCGCTAAAGATGAGCAAGGCCGGCTCCGCGTTGGCGCCGCCGTCGGCGCGACGGGCGACTATCTCGAGCGCGCCGTCGAAATGTTCAAATCCAAAGCCGACGTCCTCGCGATTGACACCGCACACGGCCACACGTCTCGCGTGATGGACGCCATCAAAGCCATTCGCACTCGCCTTCCCGAAGCGCAGCTCATCGCGGGAAACGTCGCCACCTATGAAGCCGCGAAAGATCTGATTGCGCTCGGCATCGACGGCCTGAAAGTCGGCATCGGCCCCGGCTCCATCTGCACCACGCGCGTTGTCACCGGCGCCGGCGTCCCGCAGCTCACCGCAGTGATGGAAGCCGCGCGCGCCGCGCAAGGCACCGGCATCCCCATCATTGCCGACGGCGGCATAAAATATTCCGGCGACATAACCAAAGCCATCGCCGCAGGCGCTTCCTGCGTAATGATCGGTAGCCTTTTCGCCGGCACGGAGGAATCGCCCGGCGAAACTATTCTTTTTCAGGGCCGCACCTTCAAGTCCTACCGTGGCATGGGTTCCATGGGCGCGATGGACGCCGGCTCCGACCGTTACGCAACCGTTCAGGACACTGACGAACGCAGCAAGTCCGTGCCCGAGGGCGTCGAAGGCCGGGTACCGTACAAAGGTCCTCTCGGCGCGCTGACCGACCAACTCGTCGGCGGCCTCAAAAGCGGCATGGGCTACGTTGGCGCGCCCACCCTGCGTGAACTCACCGAAAAAGCCCGCTTCGTCCGCATCACCGCCGCTGGCTTGCGCGAAAGTCACGTCCATGACGTCATCATCACGCGCGAAGCCCCGAACTATCGCATGGAGTAATCGCCAATCGACTACGCCGCAGACATCGCGTTCAAAATGAATCTCTATCGTCCAAATTCGCGCACTTTCGTCGATTTCACTGTGTCCTCTATGAACTCTTTGTTGAGATCCCCTTTGGCACATTGCTCGCAACCCATCCTAGGAGCGCACTTTGCCTGAACAACCCTGGCGCAATCCTCGCCCCGTGCCGCAGCTCCCCGAGATACAACCTCGCCTGCACAAACTGCTCTTTCCTTCCTGGCTTCGCGCGTGGTGGCCTGCTTTGGCCTGGGCCTGCGTTATCTTCACACTCTCGACTGACACCTTCTCCTCCGAGCACACCGCCAGCCTTTTCTCCCCGATCGTGCACTGGCTCTTTCCGCACCTCTCCGAAGACCAATTCGATTTCATTCACCACATCATCCGCAAAAGCGCCCACTTCATTGAATATTTTATTTTTTGCCTGCTGATCTACCGCGGCGTGCGCGGCGGCCGCAAAGGCTGGCGCTGGACGTGGGGCCTCGCCGCTCTCTCCGTCGCCGCCGGCTATTCCATCATGGACGAAATCCACCAAGCCTTTGTCGCCAGCCGCACTGCTTCGCCCTACGATTCCCTGCTCGACTCCATCGGCGCCTTCTTCGCCTTCGCCGCGCTCTGGCTCTGGTTCCGCCTTCGCCGCAACAGCGGCAGAACCACGGACAGCTCTGCCTAACGCCCAAAGCGCCAAATCGACATCGATTTTCGCCGATAGAATATTTTCGACCGGCCAGAGGCTGACTCTACTTGGCGGCGCCGGCCGCATGGGCTTTGCGCGCGATCAGCAGAAAACTCTTAGCCGTGGCATCTTTTTCAAGAGTTGCCAGGTGCTCTCGCGCCGCCGCCTTCTTCCCTTGTTTCATTTCCGTTTCCCCAAGCGCCAGTCGCGCTTCGAGGAGGCACCTGCCGCAATCAAGCCGGGCGGCTTCCGTGCGGGCGCCGTCTAAACATCTGGTAGCTTCTCGAGCCTTTCCATTCGCGGCATGAATGCGACCCGCTGTTGTCTCCACATCAATCACCAACAAACGCGCCTCCGCTGTTGCCACCGCAAGCTCGGCTGCATGAATTTCTTTCTCTGCTTCGGCCGGCTTTCCTTGCTCGAGCAATGAACGGGCGAGAACCACTCTGGCGCTTATTTCGTTACCGGCTGCTTTTTCCGTTTGCGCTTGATGCAACACTTGCCTCGCGGGCTGCTCCGCGTCAGCCGCATGGCCTTGTTCAATCGAGAGCCTCGCCAGCGCCAGAAGGCTGTCCTCGGCGGTGGTCGTCTCTCCAACTTTATTTCGCGTGGCCAGCGCTTGCTCGTGTTCCTTCCGCGCCTCGTCGAGTTTCCCCTCTTCTTTCCACACTTCAGCCTGCAGGAACATGGCATACGCCACTCCTCGCTGAATCCCAGCCTGCTGAAAGATAGGCGTTTGCTCGTCTATGGCTTTCTGTGCGGCTACAAGATCTCCTTGGTCGAAAAGAACCACGGCCAGATTATTCAGAGCGAGAGCGATTCCCGATTTGTCTCCAATCTCCCGGCGCATGGCCAAGGATTGTTCCTGTAGTTTGCGTGATTCCACGAGCTGTCCCTGCTCGTGAAGCAGGATCGCCAAGTTCGTCATCGCACGGGCGATTCCCCTCTTTTCTCCGATTTCGCGCGTGATAGCCAGAGACTGTTCGTATTTTTTCTTCGCGGCTGCAAACTTACCCTGCTCGTACAACAGGACGGCAGTGTTGTTCACCCCGATGGCTTCTCCGATCCTGTCGCCGGTCTCCTGATGAATGGCAATCGCCTGTTCATACGCTTTTCGCGCGCCCTCGAAGTCCGCGTGGTCCTTCAAATCGAGACCGAGGCTATTTAATGCATCGGCCATGCACCGCTTGTTGCCGATCTTCCGGCACGTATCGAGACTCTCTTCTTGAAGCTTTCTGGCGTTGGCGGGGTCTCCATGGTCGAACATTCCGAGTCCCAGATTGTGTAGCGCGCCGGCTTCGCCACTGTGATCGCCCGTCTCGGCGTAAATCTGCCGGGCAGTTTCCGCGGCGGCCTGGAAGTGCGGGTAGTCTCCGAGGCTGTAGTAAGCACGGCCCTGCGCAAGCTCGGCGCGCGCAACGAGCCCCCGCGCACCCAGCTTTTGGCCCTTTTCCGTGGCTCGCACCGCCGCAGCAAGCTCGCGCTTAAAATCCGATTGGCTGCGCGCGGCAGTTTCCTCGGCCAGATCGATGCGCGGATCGTCAAACGCCGGTGGCGGCAGATTACGCAGCGCATCGACGGTCGCCAGCGCGTCCTTCGCCTGGCTTCCAAACGTCTGCACTTGGGCAAGCCGCAGTCCGTAGTCGAGATTGTCGGGCTCAAAGTTCCATAGCGTCCTATAAACTTCTATCGCCTTCGGCCAATTCCTTGCGGCCTCGTAGTATCGTCCTTCAATGGCGAGGCGCTCCTCGCGCTGCAAACTTCCCGACAAATCAAATGCCTTTTTTGCTTCTTCCACAGCTTTGGCGTCGTACCCCAAAGATGACCACGCCGCCGACAGCGCCGAGTGCCCCAATGCGTAGTTGGGATCAGCTGTGACCGCCTGTTGCAACAGATCACGAGCCGCTTGGGCATCAAACAAGCGCAATTTCTCAAGCCCTTGGGCGTAGAGCCGCGATGCCTCCGTATTCGTTGAAATCGCCGCACGCACGCTGCCCGCTTCGGCATCCGATATGTTCCCAATGCCGAGCTTGCTTCTCAGGTCGCTGCCCGCGCGCGTCACAAGGTCGAACAGTTCACTCTCTTTTCCAGTTTCGGAAACGATCCCGATCGTCTCGCCTGTACGCGCGTCCTGCAACCGCAGATCCACGCGAACTTGCCCGCCCGATTCCTGGCCAAGATCAACAAACGATCCAAGAACCACATAATCCGTGCCCAGATTGTTGCGTACGCGCGCTAGCGTATCTTTCGCCAGACTATCGGCGTCAGATAGAGATAGATCCAACTTCGCCCGGGCAACATTTTCCTCCGCAATGGTCCGAATTTTCTCGCCCGTCCCCAACTCGGTCGTGAGCATCTCGGATAAGCCTGTAGACAACCACGCCGCCTGCGCTCGTCCCGACGTATTCTTAAAGCCCAGTACCGCGACAGATCGCCGCATCGGCATTGTCGAGACTTTAGGCTGTACTCCTGCTTTTCCAGGATTAATCCATCCCGTCAGCCTGTCGCGCAGTTTCCCGATGTTGAGCCCGATCGCCGCTCCTGCGATCAACACCAACGCCAGTGTGCTTACCGCCGCAATTGGCCACTTCGGGTGAGGAGCAGGTCCAGCGACAACCGTTCCCGATTCCAACGCCACCATAAGCTCGCGCGCGGATTGATACCGCTGTGCCGGTTCCTTTTCAAGCGCCTTGAAAATGATCGACTCCAGGCCCGCGGAAACAGACGATCATTGCAAGCTCAACGGTTTCGGCGAATTGTGGAGGATCGCGTCAATCAAACGGGTTGGTTGGTTTTCCGGAAACGGCCGCTGCGCGGTTGCCATCTCGTAAAGCACCGCTCCGGCTCCATAAATATCCGCCCGAGAGTCCACCACGTCCGCCCGTAGTTGTTCCGGTGACATGTACGGCAGCGTCCCCGAAACGGAACGCGTGTCATCCATGCTTTGCGTCTGATCAATTTCCGTTTGCGGCCGGAAAAGCTTCGCCAGACCGAAATCCAGAATTTTCAACCTGCCGTCTGGCGTGATGTGCAAATTATCGGGCTTTAGGTCGCGATGGATGACGCCCTGGGCATGAGCCGCCGCCAGGCCTTCGGCCAGTTGTACGCCCAGTCTGCGCGTTTGCGCCTCGTCGAGAGGTCCATCTTGCAGCTTTCGGCTTAGGGGAACGCCTTGGACCAGCTCCATCACCAGAAAGTCCAGGCCATCTTCGCTGCCGAAGTCATGGACCGTTCCGATGCAAGGATGATTCAGCTTGGCCAGCGCGAGGGCTTCGTTGCGGAACCGCTTTCGAGCAGCCTCATCGGAAAGGAGTCCCGGAGGGAGCACCTTCAAGGCGATGTCGCGGTCGAGCTTTTCGTCGTGTGCACGATAGACCACACCCATCCCGCCGCCGCCCAATTTTTCCAAAACACGATAATGGGCTACCGTCCGGCCCGCCAGGGAGGACGCGTCCGTCATAGTGGCGTGATTTTAGGATCCGCCCACTTCCAAGTCAACGGCCGGGAGTGTTACCTTGCTTATCACGAATTGCGGCTCCCTAAGCCGCCAGACATGCGCGCAAAGAATCCTCCCATTCTCCAATACGTCTGCCTCGCGCTTCTCTTCGCGCTTGCTTCGGCGTATCAGATTCGCTCGGCCATATACGCCTTTCCGAACTATTTCCATTTCAAAGCCGTTGCATACCCGTTCGTGCCGATTTACGACAAAGACCGCCCTGTCCTTCGGTTCGTGATTAAGTCCGCCCGAGAAGCCGGCGTCCAAAACGACGACATCCTGCTCTCGGTGAATGGGCGGCGCTTGACCGGGCTGGCTGTTTTCGGTGAGGCGATCCGTAAGGCGAATCCTGGTGACACCCTTGCGGTTCAGATCCTTCGTCCCGGGGAAACATCCCAACGCTCGGCAACAGTTCAGCTCGAGCAGTCCACCGCTCCGCCTATAAGTTGGCCGGTCGCATCCATTTTGGCAATGAAACTCGTCGTGCCGACGTTTTGCATCCTGCTCGGATTTTGGGTCTTGGCAGTACGTCCACGAGATCCTTCCGCATGGTGCCTCTGCTTCATCATGCTCTTTTTCAATGTGTTCTACAGCGCGGGAACCGAGAGTTGGGGGCCCGTCGTTCGCGATATTGCCGAAGGCTATCGGAACGCCATCAGCAACACCTGGCCGATTTTCATGCTGCTTTTCGGTCTGTACTTTCCCGAGCCCTTCCCGGAGAAAGATCCTGCCTGGTGGAAATGGTGCAAGCGCATCGTCATTACGCTTCTGGTTGTTTCCGGCGCGGCGAATGTCATCGTGGCGATCGGTCAAATTGAAAATTTCGCCTCGGTTGCTTCCCTGTCCGCGGTTCTCGATCGCTTGGGTATGCTCGACTTCCTGCTAAGCTTCGCCGCCATCGGTTCTTTCTTTGCCTCCATTTCCGTCAAGCTGCGCCAAGCCGTCACGCCCGATGCGAAGCGGCGGCTCCGTTTGCTCTATATCGGTTCGACAATCAGCATGGCGCCCGCTTGCGTCCTCTTTGTTACGCAAAACATTAAGGGCGGCGAGCTCGAACAGACCTTTCCGGAATGGTTTGTGCTATCCGCCCTGTCCCTTATGCTCCTCTTTCCCATTACGCTGGCGTACGTGATCGTCGTCCACCGGGCAATGGATGTCCGCGTCGTCATCCGCCAGGGATTGCAATACGGACTTGCCACTACAGGAGTCCGCGTTCTTCAAGTGATCTTTGGTTTTGTTGTTCTGTGGACGGCCGTCAATCTCAGCCTTGATCCGACGCGTAGCAAGCCTCAGAGAATCATGGTCATCGCCTGGGGCGTAGTCCTCGTTATCTGGTTACGCAGAGCCGCCGAGTTCGCTCGCAAATGGATCGACCGTCGTTTTTTCCGCGACGACTACAATGCCGAACTAATCCTTGAGGCTCTTAGCGAAGAGGTTCGCTCGATCGTCGAAAAGCAGCCTCTGCTCGAGCGCGTCGTCACAAAAATTTCCGAATCGTTGCACATTCCGCGCGTCGCCGTCCTGCTGGAACAAGGCGGTTCGTATCGTCCTGCATTCGCGATCGGATACCCGGGTACGCTGGATACCGATTTTGAGGAAACCGGCAGCACGGTGCAGCAGCTCAAGCGTCAAACCGCTCCCGAGCGCGTCTATTTCGATGATGAGAAATCCTGGGTGAATAGCCCGCAGCTCACAGAACAGGAGCGCCGCAAACTTGTCTCTCTCGACCCTCAGCTGCTCATCCCGCTCACGGTAAAACAGAGACTCCTCGGCATTATCAGCCTTGGGCAAAAACGCTCCGAATCGCCGTACTCCAACGGGGATGTGCGCGTGCTCAAATCCGTGGCCATGCAAACCGCCCTCGCGCTCTCCAACGCCGAACTCACCTCCGCTATCGGCATCGAAATTGGCCGCCGCGAAAAATTAAACCGCGAGATCGAAATCGCCCGCGAAGTGCAGGAGCGCCTTTTCCCCCAGCACCTTCCCGAAATCGCCTGCCTCGATTACTTTGGCTTCTGCCGCACCGCTCTCGGCGTCGGAGGTGATTACTACGATTTTCTCGCTCTCCCCGACGGCAAGCTCGGCGTCGCTCTAGGCGACGTTTCCGGCAAAGGCATCGCCGCCGCGCTCACCATGGCCAGCCTCCAAGCCTCTCTCCGCGCCGACGCCATGCGCGCCGGAAACGACATCGCGGGCCTGATTACCCGCGTCAACGCCATGCTCTATGACGCTTCGACGGAAGATCGTTACGCCACGCTTTTCTACGCTCAATTCGATCCCGCTACCCACCGCCTTAGCTATGTGAACGCCGGCCACTGTCCGCCGATTTTGTTGCGAGCCCACGCCATGAACGGCGCCGCCGAACGTCTCGATCAAGCCGGCGGAACGGTCGTCGGATTGTTGCCGGAATGCGCTTACGAGCGGGCGGAAGTTACCTTGGCCCCCGGCGATTTGCTGGTAATCTATACGGACGGCTTCAGCGAAGCCATGAACCCCAGCCTCGAAGAATGGGGCGACAAGCGCCTCCTCGAAGCCATCTCAACTTGCAATGGCCTTCCCGCAAAAGATTCCATCGGCAAAATTATGAAAGCCGCCGACGCCTTCGCCTCCGGCGCCCCCCAAAGCGATGACATGACCCTGGTCATCCTCCGCGCCAAGTAACGCATTTCAATGCTTGCCGGAGCTCGCGAACAATGTGGGACGACGCATTCGCGACGCTTCAAGATTGAGTGACGCCTTCACACTCCAGCAAAGCTTCGCTCCACCCTTGATCCGTCTCGTTGTATAAAGCCCGTTGTATAGAGCTCCGCGCATCCTTTAAGATCTCCCGGTTGCTGAAATGAACGCCGACGAATCCGCTCTCCCGCATCGTGACAAATCTGCGTGATCGGGATGGAAAACAAATGACCGTATTAACGCCTAGTTCGAACCCCGGCCGTCATGTGTTTGGAGTGGGGGCTTTGGCCTTTGGCATCATCACGCTGGCCTGGCACGATTACAACGGCTGGCATCAACCGCGTTACCTTGTCTACGCCGCCGCTGTTGCCCTGATCCTCGGCAGCGCTGCGATTCAGTTCCGCCGGACTGCGAAAACGGGCGCAGCCGTCCTTGGTGCGGTTTATCTTGTCTTTGCCCTACAGTGCGTGCCCGGAATCGTCGCCGCACCGCGGATCTACAATAGCTGGGGCAACTTCTTCGAGCAGTTCTCTCTCGTCGCCGGAGCCGCGATCGTTTATGCGCGCTTGTCATCGGCATGCTCACCGGAAACGCAGGGTCGGATGGGCCGCATTCTTGTGGGCATCTGTACCGGTTCTTTTGCCCTCGAACAGGCGATTTACCTTCACCCTACTGTCAGTCTTGTTCCGAAGTGGCTTCCGCCAAGTCAGATGTTTTGGGCGGTAGCAACGACTGTTTTGTTCGCATTCGCGGCTGTGGCTCTTCTTACCAATCGGATGGCACTTCTCGCGGCTCGCCTGCTGACAATGATGCTCGTCGTCTTTGGGCTACTCGTGTGGGTACCGTTGGTTCTTTCGGATCCCCACAGTCATACGAATTGGAGCGAGACCGTCGAGACCTTCGCGATTGCCGGAACGGCATGGATACTCGCCGATCTCCTCGGCGAGTATCCGCTTATCGCCATCGCCCCGCGATGACGTCAGGTCTGCCGGTTTACGTGAGGTATCCTGTCCCGTCCCTTTCGGCGAGATCGAGTCCCAGGAGAGAGTTCATCTCCCGGAGTATTTTTTGGACGGATTTGTCGAGAAGCAACGGACACTTAAGAGTTTGCGGTTGAGAGCAGTCAAGGAGAACCGCGCAACAATTTTCGCCGCGCTGGGTTGTTGCAGAGTGCGTTGGATTAACCGAACGAGGATGGGGAACGCGCGCGCGCGGGAGTCCGATTCCTGTTGTAAGGGGTGGGCAACCCGCGGGGCGGCAATCCCATCTGTTTGTTTACCTAGCTGGAGTCGGTGAGGTACACGCTTGCTGCCGCTGGGGCACTCCCTGCCCTGTCCTTGCTTACAGCACAAGTGTGTCTCATCTCGAGGGCAGGCACATCATGAACGGAAAAGTTTCTTGGCTTCTTTCCCTTTTTTGCGCGAGCTTTTTCGCTGTTCCGGCGTTCGCGCAATGTAAGAACCAGCAGGACCGGCCGTGCTGGAGCCTGCAATACATTTTGTACGCGGCGGAAACCGATTTTCGCGAGTTTCGCGGCGGCACACCGCTCAAGCCTAGAGATCCGAAGCTTACACCGCCGAACCCGGACCTGTCGGTAGGCGCAATCCATGTGCCGTGCCACACAGATATTTGGTTGAGCAGCGAGGTGCCGGTGTACATGTGCTCCGCAGAGGTTTCAGCCCAGGAAGCGGAAGAGTGGTACGCCAAGACAATGGCCGACCTTCATGAACTGCAGTATTTGTGGCAATTCAAGAGCGTGTCTTCTGGCGCGGATCACTATCTTGACGCCGGGCCGCAAGGTTGTGAGACAGCTCGGTTGGAAACAACCAACTACGGCGGGTATCATTTGGAAGGACCTTACATCGCCGATGGACCTTACCTCGGTCAGTGTCCATTGCATCTGCAAACTGTTCGACAGAGCGATGGTACGGCGAGGATTTCATTTTGGTTGAACTCGTCGGTGAATCTGGCGCAGAATCCGGCGCCGGCGTCGAGCGCCTTGGAGCTGTCGGCCTCGGCGAAGTCGGAAGCGCCGCAGCCGCGCCCAGCTTCGACTCCAGCAGCGACACCGCAGCCGGTAGCGGCAACTCCTGCTTCGGCTACCACAGATAACTTGCGCGCTGAGCCCGCGGTCGAGAACTCCCCAGAGCGACCATCCAAGAGGTACGGCGACTGTGATGATTTGTGCCAGGGGCTCAAGAAGGTGTTGGAGAACCGCGCGAGTTCGTTCCGGCAATTGGGGGTTGGGAGCGGGAGTTCAGTATCTTCCAAAACAACCTCATTCGGGGATACGGTGAAACTTTCCGGTGCGGGGAGCTGCGTGATTAATGCGGAGCCTTCTGCGGGTGCGCGATCTTCCGCAAGGAATGAACCCGTCTCGGGCGCCCATTTCGCTGCGATATCCACAAAGGGTAGTAAAGCGACTTCGTCGCGGGCATCTGGCAGGCCGGCAACGCAGTACGTTTGCTACTGGCCGCAAGATTCGGAGGCGGCCGCGGAAAGTGAGTTTCTGGATCTCGCAGGGTTGCTGCGGTTGCTGATACCTTCTGGTTGGTTGACGCAACAAAACCTCGTTGCCGACGAACTTTCAGGCGCGCAGATGACGGTGTGGTCCGCTCGTGATTCCAAGAATAGGGCCACTATCGGTTTGTACCTGAACGGCAAATCGGTGGGTTTGCATATTTCGGCGGGTGAGTAGCGATCCCGACTTCGCCCCTCTGAGAGACCGCCCCGACTTTGGGCCTGGTCATGGTCTCGTCCCTCCCCCAAGTCGAACAGGAGTTCCCCTTCACCTCAAGCCACAGCGTATTCGGCCACTCAGGCATTATTCAAAACCGAGGGACTCCACTGCATCGAGGTGCGCCGCGCGTAGCGCAGGATAGAGAGCTCCTAAGAAGCTCCCTGCTAGTGCCAGCAATCCAGCCCGGCACATCCAAGTTAGGCTCAGCGGCTCTATCGGAAGAGTTGGGAAAGATGTTCGGATCACTCTTGACAGGATCAAGATTCCGCCGTATCCCGCAACGACGCCAACGAGACAGAGCAAACCCGCTTCCCACTCGATCAGAAAAATGATAAGTCCCTTGGACATCCCCAACGCTTTATAAATGCCTATTTCGCGCGTGCGCTCGTTAACTGCCGAGTACATCGCTAGGAAGATCACCAGAAATCCGACTCCGACTGAAACGGCGATCAATACCGTGACAAAGGCGTTAAAGGCGGGGATATTATTCGACGACATCAGGAACCCATACTCAGCCATAGACAGGACCTTGTAGTTGGGAAGGAGTTTTTTGACTCTGGTGGCGACCTCGTCAGCGTATTCTGGTGTTCTGGACTTCACAAAGAAGATTGATGCTCGACCAACAGCTCCTGAAAGGTCTTGGGCGGTCTCAATGCGTATAAAAACACGGCCGCCTTTACCGTGCTCCACGATGCCGCAAACATGAAAGTCGTGATTCAGTAGGTTCACGGTCTGGCCGACATTGAGATTGTTAGCCCGAGCGTACAGGTCGTCGACAAGAATGTCTTCGGGATTAGACATTGGCCCCCCAGCGATGTAAATAAATCCTCCGGTTACAGAATCAAAGCTGGGAGTATCGATTCCCCATATGACATTTAGTCCTTTACCCATATTGGTCTGCAACAAGACAGGCGAAACCGCCGCGACATAAGGCAACTTGGCGACCGCGTTGGCAATTGTCGCGGGCACGGGAGCAGCGGAAAGTCCCAGCATGAAAGACGCGCTAGGGGGTTGAATCATGACATCTGCCCCAAGACCCTCCACGCGCCTCTTGTTGTCGTTCAGCATGCCTGTTGTCATGCCAACAACCAGCAGGACCATGCTTACCTCGATAGCCACAGCCAAAATACTAACCGCTGTCCGAATCGGCCGGTGCAAAGTATTCGACAAAATTATTCTATGGATCATAAGACTGACGCCCGCTTTTTTAGCTCCGGGTTTGGTTTCCTCAGTGGCTGCTCACACGAAGTGATTTTGCGAATGATGTACAAGGTGCCCGATATTTGGTCCTTTAAAATCGCGGTTCTTGGCGCGAGGATTCTATAGGTTCCCTACCAGAATCGCCAATTGCTGATTTGCGCTGCCGTAACCGGACGAAGGACTTAAAGCTCTCTATAAAGAACACTTACAAAAAGAGGGGGAAGGGGTGCCGTCCGGGTCAAACGATATCGGAAGATTGTCACTTCGCCGGATATTTCTTCGTCTGGCTGGGTTTTGTTTGCTCGACCGGGCGCGCGTGCGCTTTCCAGAACGAATCCACCGCGCCATCCGCCAACCAATCGAGGCTCACGCTTGAACCGAAAATATGCCGGTACAGCATCGGTCCCAGCAACAACGCGACGCCCAAGTCTTCATCGAGAACAGCCGGAAACACTCCGCGATTCACGCCTCGCCGGAGCAGCACCTTCAGCCTAGAGCGGGCACGGTCCATCACCCGCGTCTTCCACGCCCGGCCGAATTCTTCATTTCGGGCCGAATACGCAATCAAGTGCGGCGTCAGTTTCTTAATGATCGTTGCCTTTTTGCGGGACGGTTCATACTTCAAAAACGCGATGAGGTCTGCTCTTAAGTCTCCCGAGTCAACTTCAGGCGCACCACCATCGATCTCGTGAACGTACTGCATCACTTCCAGGCACAGCGCATCCTTATCCGCCCAATGCTTGTAAATCGTTGCTTTGCTTACGCCCGCCGCCGCCGCGATCGCGTCAACGCTTGTTGCATCAATACCGCGCTCCGCAAAAAGTTCCGTCGCCGACTCCAAAACTTTGCTGTGTGCGCGCGCGCTCAATCCTCGGGACATCTTCTAAATCTCAATCTTCGAAAATCGCCAAGCGCCAAGACACAGCAGTGCCACCGCCACACAGACAAGCACCGCGGCGTCCACCAACGCCCCAAAGTGCGTGGACCCAATCAAAGCCGCGCGCAGTCCGTCGACTCCGTAGGACAACGGATCGAGTTTGGTCACAAACGACAGCGCCTTCGGCAAATTGTTCAGCGGAAAAAGCGCGCCCGACAAAAAGAAAATCGGCAGCACCAGAAAATTCATAATCAGTTGGAATCCCTGCATGTCTTGCAAACTTGATCCGATGGACGTCCCCAGCGCCGCGAACACGATCGCGATCAGCGCCATGAACGCAAACCCCAGCGGTATGCCAACCAAACTCACCGGCCGGAATCCCGCAATCAGGCAGACCACCACGATCAACGTGCCTTGCAGCATCGCCACCGTCGCTCCGCCTAGCGTCCGCCCGATCATCACGTAAATCCGTGGCACCGGCGCTACCAGCGTCTCTTTCAAAAATCCAAATTGCCGGTCCCACAGCAGCGCGATTCCAGAAAACACCGATGTAAACAGCACCGCCATTCCGACGATGCCCGGCGCCATAAATTGCAGATAACTTCCACCGCCCGCTTTCTGATAAACCGGCCCCAAACCAAAACCGAGCACCAGCAAATACAGAAGCGGCTGGCCGAGCGACGCGATAATCTGCACTCTCGACCGGCTGTATTTTTTCACTTCGCGCAGCCACAAAATATAAATCGCGTTCATCGCCGGCCTCCGCCGCGAAACATCTGTGCCACTTGCCGCAACTGATCTTTGGAAGTCGCGGACTCGTCGCGGATCGTCGATCCCGTCAGCGCCAGGAAAGCCTCTTCGAGCGATGTTGCATTCGTTTTTTGTTTCAATTCCTCGGCGGTTCCAATCGCCACGATTTTTCCGTGGTCGATCACCGCAATCCGGTCCGCCACGCGCTCCGCTTCGTCCATGTAGTGCGTCGTCAGGAACACTGTCACGTGGTCCGCTTCGTTCTGACGCTTCACGTGCGTCCACAATTGGTTGCGGCTCTGCGGATCGAGTCCCAGCGTCGGCTCGTCCAGAAATAAAATCTTCGGCGTGTGCAAAAATCCACGCGCAATCTCCAGCCGTCGCCTCATTCCTCCGGAAAACGTCTTCACTAGAGCGTCTTTTCGTTCCCACAGCTCGAAGAGTTTCAGCAGCGTTTCCGCGCGCTCGCGCCGCACTTTTCCCGGCACGTGATAAAGGACTCCGTGCAGATCCATGTTCTCCCAAGCCGTCAAATCCTGGTCCAGACTCGGATCCTGAAACACGATTCCGAAACTTTGCCGCACTTCGTTCTCGTGCGTTTTCGGATTCAGGCCGTCCACTTCCACGGTTCCGCTGGTGGCCTTCAGCAGGGTCGTCAGTATCTTGATCGTCGTCGTTTTGCCCGCGCCGTTCGGTCCGAGAAACGCAAAAATCTCGCCCTTCGGCACCTCGAACGAAATATTGTCGACGGCCGTGAAATCGCCGAACTTCTTCACCAGATTTTCCACGCGAATCATTGCGCCCACGTCCGCCTCCACGCTCTTAAAACCGGAATCGGCATACTAAACGGTTTAGTTTAGTATGTCAATCCCCCCGCCGTTTTCTGCCGCCGCGCTGACTCACTCCGCCGTCTGCAGGGGCGGGGCTTGCCCCTCCCGCAACCCCACCGCCGAACCTCCCGTCACTTTCACCGCAAGCCCCAGCGCCACCAGTAAAATCAACGCCGCCAGATACCATGGCCCCGCCGGGAACGACCGCCCCGCTGCAATGCACGCCGCAAACGTCGCCGAAAATATCCCCGGCCCAAAAATCATTGCCAGCCCGCGCATCGAACTCATCGCGCCCTGCAATTCTCCTTGCTCTGAGACCGAAACTCGCTGCGTCATCATGGACTGCGACGGCGGCCCCGCCAGGCCCCACAAGGCGTTTACCGGAATCGCCGCCAGGAACATCCATCCCACCGGCGCCCATCCAAACAGCGCAAATCCCAGCGCACCACAAAACAATCCCGCAAAGAGAGCCTTACGCTCTCCAAATCTTTTCACTGCTGGCCCCACCAGTCCCGCCATTGTAATCATCGACGCGATCCCCACCACCGCCAACGAAACGCCAATGGCCTTTTCATTCCAGTTGTAACGATACATTGCGTAGAGGACCCAAACGGTCGCGTAGATTTCATGCGCCAGATAGGCCAGAAAATTTACCACTGCCAATCCGAACAGCTCGTGATGCGAACGCAACAGCTTCAATGCTCCCATCGGGTTCGCTTTCTTCCACGCAAAAGACGTCTGACGCTTCTCTTTTGCCAGCGATTCCGGCAGAACGAAGAATCCGTACGTCGCATTTAGCAAGCTCAACCCGGCAGCCACCCAAAACGGCAGCCGCGCACTCATCGCGCCGAGCCATCCTCCAATCGCCGGCCCCAGCACAAATCCCACTCCAAACGCCGCTCCAAAAATCCCGAACGCTTTCGCCCGCTTCTCGGGCGGCGTCACGTCGCTGATATACGCCGTCGCCGTGGGCATGCTCGAAGCGCAAATCCCTGAAAGTATCCGCCCCAAAAACAGCCAGCCGATCGTTGGCGCCAGCGCCATCACCATGTAATCCAGCCCCAACCCAAAATTCGAGAGCAGAATCACCGGCCGCCGTCCGTAGCGGTCTGACAACATGCCCAGAATCGGCGAAAAGAAGAACTGCATCAACGCCCACGTCATCACGAACAGGCCCATGTACTCCGACGAGCGTGCCATGTTGCCATTCAAAAATTCCGAAATAAGTTTCGGCAAAATTGGCACGATGATCCCGAACGCCAGCATGTCCAACAGTACCGTCACGAAAACAAATCCCAGCGCAGCGTGCCGTTTACTCTCCATGGGAGCCCTCCTCGTTCGTGCGAATATCCTTCGTCAGGGGAATCGTGTCCAATGCGTCCAGCCAGAGTTCAACGGCCCGGTCAATCCGCGCCCGGTCACCCGAAGCACAGTAGTCCAGCAGGAAACCGCGAAACCCCGCCAGCACCACGGTCGCGTGTGCGCGTGCATCTGCCTCGGTATAGCCCTTCCGCACCAAGGGCGGCGCCAGGAATCCGAGCCAGTCTTCTACGGTCGTTCTTAGGTATTCCGCGAACGTTTTGGGCTGCCGCAGCGCCATGACGTAAATTTCCAGCGACATCCGGAAAAGCCGCTCGTTCTCCGGGGCACTCATGTGCCGCCAGATCGCCCGGCATGCCTCCCCGGGCGACTTATACGGAAACTCCTTCATCCGCTCGTAGGTTACGCGCTGCTTCTCCCTCATTCGGGCCAGCGCTCTCACCACCAGTTCCTCTTTAGACCCAAAGTAGTAAAGCAAGACCCTGGGACTCGACCCTACGGCCTTGGCGAGCGGTCGCAGCGACAATTCCGCCACCCCGTTCTCCGTCAAATGCTTCACGACCGCATCCAGCAACTCGGCCGGTCGTTCCAGATCCGCCGTTCGCGTCACGGGTGAGACCTTATCATACTTGAAACGATCGTTTCAAGTATGATCCTCTGAGCTCCACTTACCCCTTGCGACCCTGTTCCTGACAGTTTAGTTCGGCGTTCGTTGGCCTTGGAGTCATGGACTTCCGAGGAGGTTGGAGTTTCTGAGGGCGAAAAGTCAACGCGCGCTACGAAATGGCCGCAGCGCGCGTTGACTTCGAAGATGAGCGCGAACACTTACTTGAGGCTACCCCAGCCCGCGAGGCCGGGAGTTCAAACAACCGGGGCATTGTCATCCAAGCCAGAATCTGGCCGCTCCGGACAACTTCAGGTACGAAGCGGCCCAGTTTCTCGCCTAATTTTTGTACGGCAAGTATCTCCACATGTCGTTGAGGTAACCATTCCCGGTTGTACTCGTGGAATCGTAACCCTCACCGCCAAAGAGCCAGAGCTGGCCAAGGCTATCGATGAAGGAAGTCGCATTGCTGCGGCCTCCGGGTGTCCAGATAACGTAAGTCTCGTAGGGACGTGTCAGGTTGCCGTAACTGCCGTTTTGGCTGCCCGTGTTCGAGCCCTTAATCCAGGTCCACGTGCCGGCCTGGCCAGCGGTGGAACTCGGAGTATAGACCCACAGGTCATTGAGGGCGCCGTTTCCATTCGTTGCGGTCGAATTAAGCCCCCATCCGCCAAAGAGCCAGAAATTTCCGCCCTGATCCACCCAGCCAGAGGCACCCCAACGCGATCCCGGGAAGGTTCCGGGCGCGCTGGTCGCCAAACCTACAGTACCAGCCGCACCTGTGGTGCTTGGTGGACCCACGAACGGCTGAGTGCCATAAGCACCGGTCTGGTTTGCGGTTTTGGACCCCGCTACCCAAGTCCACTGATTGGTGCTGATTTTGTACACCCAGAGATCATTCAAAATTCCGTCTGGCGTACCGGTGGAATCTAGTCCCTCTCCACCAAAGAGCCAGAGGTTTCCACTGGCATCGGCCCAGCCGACAGCCTCCTGGCGTCCGCCGGGCAAATTGGTCGTTGCCGCAGTTCCCTGCGTGCCATAGATTCCATTCTGGCTGGTTGTCATGTTGCCTGACACAAAGACCCAGTTGCCAGCCGTGTACTCCCAAAGGTCGCTTAGGAATCCTTCGTTCGAGCTTCCATCGAAGCCGTAGCCACCGAAGAGCCAGAAGTTTCCGGAACCGTCCTTCCAGGAAACGGCGTTTACACGAGCGCCGGGGACAAGCGTGCCCACAGCTCCCGTATAAATGCCCTTTTGGCCGGCGAAGTTAGATCCGCCTTGCCAATTCCATTGGCCCGGAGTGGAGGTATAGGGTGCACCCGTCAAGCTGTTGTAGGAACCCGTGTAGCTACTGGCATTAAACTCCCACAGATCGTTGAGTAGTCCCCCGCCGCTGTTGCCGCCAAACATCCAAAGATTTCCGGCGCCGTCGGTCCAAGTTGCCGCGCCGTAGCGGCCTCCCGGAATACCCGGGCTACCCAGGCTGCCGTACACGCCGCCTTGGTCCTCGCTTTGCGCGTTGCATATAACCTGCCCGCCAACTGTGGTGGCTGTGCAGGGTGGGTTGGCCGTGATGACCGTCGGATCGTAGGCGCCAACCAACTGCCATTGGCATTGATCGGCGCCAGTCACGGGACATACCCAAAGGTCGTTCATTGGCGCATCCAGTGTGGAGGGCGTGGGGCTCCCGGACAATTCCCACCCTTCTCCGCCAAACATCCAGAGATTTCCATGGAGGTCGCTCCAACCGGCAGCGCCGTATCGCCCTCCAGGGGTGTTGGTATAGGGATTCGGAAACGTGGTAGGCACCGACGTTGCGACTGTTCCGTACAGAGGCGAGGCGATCGTTCCGGCTGTATCCGTGCCGTCGATCCATGTCCAGTCGTCATGGGCGCAATCGACCACAATGTTTGTGACGTTTGTGGTCACGACACCCTTATAGTCCCAAGTCGTGCAGCCCTGGAACTGGGTGCTGGGAGGAGTGAACACTGAAACCTGATACTGGTCGTTGAGGGCTACGGGGGTGGCAAAAGTAAAGGCCCCGTTTGCACTTACTATAAGCGTGTTGCCCAAATTGTTCTGCAAGGCGAAGCTGTTGTCTGTAAGCGGGCCGTTGGTGGTGCTAGCGGGCGCAGCAAGTCCAACCACTGTTCCGCCGACGCTATACGTTACCGCGGGGCAGGTAACCGCGACCGTGGTGACATTGGAGGTCGCCGTGCCACTTGCTGTGCCAGGTGTGACAACGCAAGTCTGTGTCGGCCCCGTGGGCTGCGCAAAGATGGATACCGTATAAGCCGTGCCGGTGGCGACAAGCTTTGTGAAGGTGAAAGCCTGATTCCCGTTGGCGGGGCTGATGGGGAGCTGTTCTGAATCGCTGCTGTTTTGGAGGATCAAGCCTGTGCCGACAACACCACTCACGTTGCCGCCGATGCTGTAACTCAATACGCAGTTAACCCCTACGGTGGTCACGTTTGCGCTGGCCGTTCCGCTTCCAGCGGTCACCGTGCAGATCTGGTTGGGGTTGATCGGTTGTGTAAGCACCGTAACGGCGTAGACATCTGCGCCAGTGACGGGCGTCTTGAATGTGAAGGGCCCATTCGCCGTGATCGTCAGGCTGTCTCCGCCATTGTCCTGCAAGATTACACTCGTATTCGCGGCGAGACCGGAAACCGTGCCGCCGATGGTGGCGGTGACGGGATTTGTAGTGCACGTGATGGTGATTCCCGTGACGTTGGCGGTGGCGGTGCCTGTGCCGGCGGCCACGACGCAGGTCTGTGACGGGTTACTCGGCTGTGAAAAAACGGTCACAGCATACGCACCCCCGCTCGCGATAGAGGTCGAGAACGTGAAGGGACCATTCGCGATGACCGTGAGGTTATTGGCCTTATTGTCCTGCAGAACAACGGATTCGCCCGTAGCCAGTCCGCTGACCGTTCCGCCGATCGTAAAGGGCCCGCCCGAGCCTGAGCCCGTACCAGTTCCCGTTCCCGTATGCAGCGAGCTGCAAGCGCCGGCAAGCAGCAAAATCGCCGTTAAGTACACCAGAGAGAAAAGCTTTTGGGCGGCTTTCATGACCGTATAATCTCCTTGCGTTGTACGCCAATTGGGGTTTCCACCAAGTGGGAGCCCCGTTCGCACTGCTCTGCACATTGCCTCAGACTCTGTGCGCGGTCTGTCTGCTCTCACATCCACTCAGGCGTCCCTAGTATTAGAACTACTAGACACCCTCAGGATACGGTCTGGCTTCTCAGCAAATCAATTCGCGCGGCGAGTGGTGTGCTCACATGCTCAATAACCACCTGTGCGAAATCGTGCAACCAGGTCTTCCTTGCACGCGAGCCCTGAGGAACCCGGCGCTAACTCGCAAGTGTGGGCCAATCGCGTTAGAATCAGAGCAAGTCCACTTATCCCCTAGAATCTGCTTCGGCGAAGAATCGTAGAACGACCTCTTTTAGAAACCGCGCTGCAGACGCACATCGACGCAAAGGACTCTAAGCCCCTCTAAAATAAACACTTACAAAAGATGGAAGGGGGAATTGCTGACTAGACCGCGCGACTCAATCCCAAAAAAAGGGCGCCCGTCGCAGCAGGGCCGTGACGGGCGGAAAGTAGATGACCGGGAGTTCCTCTTAGCTTGCCGCTTCGACCGGCTCTTCCTTCTTGGTCTTTTCTTTCTTTTCTTTTTTCTTTAGCTCGTAGCCGACGATCTCAAGGATCGCGACTTTGGCGCCGTCGCCGACGCGGATGCCGGCGTGGATAATGCGCGTGTAGCCGCCGGCGCGGTCCGCAAATTTCGGCGCGATTTCGCTAAACAGCTTCGCTGTGACGGCAGGCGTCATAAGGTATGCCGCCGCCTGACGCCTCGATTGCAGCGTGTCGCGCTTGCCGAGCGTGATGATCTTTTCGGCCACGGGCCGCGTCGCTTTCGCGCGCGTGAGCGTGGTGGTAATCCGCCCGTGCTCGAACAAGTTGGTGACCAAGTTGCGCAGCGTCGCACGACGGTGCGACGGGTTGCGTCCAAGTTTTGATCCAGAATTACGATGCCGCATCGTCTATCCCTTTAGCTTCTGCTATCTGAAGACGGTCCGCTCTCGCAAGCAGTCCGTGAAAGATTTTTGTTCAAGCTCACAGTCGACTTCCCATCTATGGAACCGCCGGCTGTGAGCTGCCAACGGTGAGCTAACAGCTCACGGGGCTCCGGGCCGAAAGTCGAAAGTTCTTCTCTTCCCTTTCGACTTTCAACTGTCGACTGA
>DATMKS010000097.1:0-35491 GCA_035571045.1 Verrucomicrobiia bacterium | reverse complement strand
CCTTCGCTCCGTTCCGCGCCAGCCAAAGCCCCCGAGGAAAGAACACCAAGAGAAATGCCACTCATTTCTTCCTTTTTCTTTCTCGCCCTGCTCATTAATTAAGGGTACTACCGGTGTCTCACGGATGTTGGCACGGAGGGGTGCAGAATGACTTGGCTGCGCTTAAAGAAATGAAGTTCCTCAAAGAGGCTAACATTTCCGTAGAAGGCTCGGGGAACGTCAGGAGCGTCTCCGTACATCTTCGCGGCCAGGCTATTCCTATTGCTGATGTAAGGGTACGCGGCTACGGCTTGCTTGAGGGCCTGAAGGAGAGCGAAATACCGCCCCTCACAATTCATACGGGAGACAGTTACAGCAATTCGGCCATTAGAAATCTGGAACGGATATTGGAAAAGTCGTTCGCGAAAGACGGGCGTCAGGTTCAAGTCTTCTCGGATGTTCAAGTCAGCGCTAAGGGCGAGGCGTCGTTGAATTTTGGTGTCTTGGCTTATCCAGATGATTTCGTTTACGTCAACGGCAGTCCATTTGACTCAACTGATCATGAGCCAGTGACTTTGGTCAGTTCAATCCACCAGTAGCAATGCAGCGCCGTTGGTTCAAGTGCCCGGTTAGCATAACCGGGCACTTGAAAATCCACAGATGGACGGTTACTGCGTTCTATCGGGGAGTGGGGTCCGTAGCTGAGAGGGTCGCTGTGAAAGTTTCCGAATCGGCGGTGCCCACAAGTTCCGACGAAATCGAAGAATCTGGAGGTTTAGCGCAACCGGAACGCTCGCGGGCGATTCGCTGGACGAAATGAAAAGGAAATTCGAAGTCGAGCGTGACAAGAGTTTGCTGCCCACACTTGCGTCAAACGCAGAAGTCCCACCTATCAAATCACCAAATAGAAACGCCGCGACCAACCCTTCTGAATGTACTCGTCAATGCGGCATGGGAGCCGTTTTGCGCAACTTCAACGGTCGCTGGCGCGTCCTATGTTCAAGTAAAGGACGTCAGATCGACATTCTTCTTCAGCGTCCTGGGACGATTGCCAACCTGGGCACAGATGAGAGCAGTGGCGATTCGTAGACACCAAGAGAAGAGCGCCGAACCGTATCCTGCGACTAGGTCGGTGAAGATGGCATGAGGGAGTGGTCTATGCATAAGAGGCTGGCGCTGGGCGTTTTCATGTTCGCAACGACGGTTTGGGCTCAGGATAATTCATCACAGCAAATGCAGTCGGGGTGTGGTCCCGACCAGGCTAAGTTTGAAGTCCAGCGGCATGCACACTCGCATCCCACCGGGACGCCGGAATCCGGCAAGGCATTGGTGTATGTGTTTGGAGATTCGGAACTGGACAACACGGCAATCCATATTGGGGGCCTGATTACGCGCGTGGGTGTGGATGGCGCGTGGGTTGGAGCCTATGAACACAAGTCCTATACGTATTTTTCGGTGAATCCTGGCGAGCACCGGCTGTGCACGAGCCAACAGTCTTCCTTGAAATCGCGACGGGATAACAACGCATCCGCGATTACATTCATGGCGGGGGAAGGCAAAGTGTATTACTTCCGGACACAACCGACTCCGACGTCGCTGGCACGAAGCGCAACGTCGCAAGTACCGAATGGCGAGGTGGAACTGGCGGCGGTCGATCCGGCGCAGGCGCAGCTGATGGTCCCAAAATGGGCTTACAGCACTTCGCAGCCCAAGAAATAGTAAGGACCTAGACGACTGTTCCGGGTTGCCGACAGCTCACGAAGGAATCACATAGAATCCGCGCTATGATTTTGCAACACCTACGAACCAGAACCAAGTGTTCGGTGTACCACGACGACCTGCTTCTTCCCGAAACTCATTTCGATCTCTCCTGTTAGCTCGTCAGGTGTTATCAAGTCCACGGTATCCAGAACGGCGCCATTCCTGTCCCGCATGAAAAGCTGAATCTGCCGGGGAGCCGCGCCGCAGACGTCACCCTGGAATACGCTACTTCTCTTGTAGGTTGAATATGCACCGAGCAGCGTGAAAGTTTTATCTTTCACAGGTTGCGGCGAGGATGTCTCAACTCGCTTCGGCGAGTATACGAATCTCAATAACAACTCGTCGCCTTCTTGAAACTGTCCGAGGACATCACCTTGGACTCGCACTAGTATTGAAGGGCATTTTGCGTGGGCAGGGTCACCAGAAACGAGCAGGCCGATGAGCAATGACGCCAGAACAGCAGTGTGCTTCATGCCCAAACTGTAAGCTTATTGTGGAGATGAAATCTAGTCGGGCGGTTTCGTTCTAGCGGGCTACCCGAAAGTAATTCCTGGTTTTAGTCGCGCTACCCGGTAACTTGGATATTGGGACTGACTTGTATTTCGATATAAACTCATTGCCGTGAGTCTTCGCGAAACCTTTGTGGAGAACTTTGCGGGTGATTTGGAATATCACCCTCTGCGCGCAGTCTGCGACGTGCTCGAGATTGCAAAAGACTCCGTTTGGAGCGAGAAGCTCAAAAATCTCCTGGTACAGCGCGCGCTTCCGTTTGTGTGATACGTGGTGGATCGCAAAACTCGAAGTCACCGTGTCGAACCGCTCCATGTGAGTGAGCTGGTTTTCAAAATCGTGCGAGATGATCGTGACCCCGCTATCAGTAGCAAACAGCCTGTGTAGCGCCTCCAGCATCGTTATGGGGCTGCAGTTTAGCCTGATCGAGGAATAGTGGTCTTTCGTGCGGATTAACCGATTCCATTTAAAGGTATAGCCGGACATCTGGTTTCGACAGATTTCAAGTTTCCGATTACGACTTACCAGGCGTGTGCACCACGGCACGGTTGCCTCCGCGCACAGTGGTATACTTCCGCGGAATGTGGGGGCAAATGAAATCACCCGCTATCCTCCCGCACAGTGCTTTTTTGCCGATTCTCGTGTGTTTTGGAATGACCTTTACAGCAGAGGTCACAGTCGCTCAATGTCTGAACAGGGGGACCGTATTAGACGATGAGGTTTCAAACTCACAAGGAAAGCCCTATCAGGCCAAGGAAGTTACGACGATTGTGACCTACGGCAATGATGGGACGAAACGCGTGCAGATGACCAAGTCAAACCTGTTCCGAGACAGCAGGGGGCGCGTAAGAATAGAGCGATTTTACAATGGCACAGATGACCCTTCCGAGAGCGTCCCAAGTGATATTTTAATTGATGACAGCTGCGGCACATCGGTAATTCTCCTGCCCGCCCGGCAGACGGCCAAAATCACCAAACGCATCCCGTCTGCCAAAATATCCGACCGACCTTATTGTCGGGAGATTGATTTGAAATACCCTCCCCACGTAGGCCCGGAAGGATACTTTGAAGACCTTGGGCACAAATTGGTCGATGGCGTAGAAATTCGGGGCGAACGTTGGAGCAGGTACAGTTCTGTTGAGGCAAAACTGTCAGGTGCACCGCCCGTGGATGTCTTTGAAGACTGGTGCGCGATTTCGCTGGATACATCGATGGGCCATCATACTCTGCACGACAAGCCCAAGACAGAAATGACCACCGTCATCAGCGATATAAGGCAAATCGAGCCGGACTCCGCATTGTTCGAGATTCCGGAGGGATACAAAGTAATTCCCGACGACCAGAGCGCCGGCAACTCGAATGCGAAGGTCAGTCCGACGGACGCACCTCTACCGCAATAAGTTTCCTTTGAACTCCGAATGCCTTCTAGAGAGTAACCATCTCACACAGAAATTGATTTGCCTGCGAAGGCAAGCGGGCAATTTTCGACTCCTGGTAGAACGCGGTTACCGTCCAGAGGGTCGCTTCATAAAGAACTTCTCCGATAATTTGTTTGGCTGCTTATTACCGTTGCTGCTACCGTACGTCTACATCTACATGGAGGTGTACTTATGCAAAGACGTATATTCGCAGGCCTTTTTCTCTTCTATCTCTTCACTGTGGCCGGTGGAGGTGCGCAGAGCCTCGCGGGTAGCGAGAAGCCGGTCTGGACGATGGAAATTCTTAAAGTACTGCCCGGACAGTTTGGCCCAACGCTGGGCTACTTGGACGATAACTGGATGCGGGTGCGCGAGAAAGCCAAGCGCCAGGGTGCCGTCCTCAGTTATCACCGCATCGCTGAAGGAAGTGACCCGGAAGGCGAGCCGAATATTGTGTTGCTGACGGAGTTCAAAAATCAGGCCACTTGCGATACGCGGGAAGCGCTCTTCGTATCGATTCTCAATCAGCTGCAAGGGCAGAATTCACCGCTGCGTTATCGGCTTCAGCACAAAGACCTCTATGAAGCCGTGAGCACACAAGTATTCGAGGACTATCAGCAGCCTCACACGCCGGAGTTTCGACTTATTACGAAGAACTAGGATACGGCGTTGACCCTGAGCACGCTGCATTAAGCGGGCGCGCTTTTCTCGTCGCGCGCTCGACCTCGCCCATATCCGCGAAGAATTCAAGTCGATGAAAAAGCAGTCGGTTGAGAAGCAGGTGGTCATGTCGGAGCGCGGGCTGTCGGGCCGCTGAAGACTCCGGCTGATGGTACGGTGGCGGGAAACTCCGTTTGAGAGGTGACGCACTCTTGTATGGTTTCCGGGGATTGCATTGATTTCTACTGGCTCGCAAGAAGGGTGAGGAGCCTCAGCCATCGAAACTAGAGGTCGAACCCCAAGGCTGCTGCTTTGGGATCTAGTGCCCGTGGGCATATGCGCCTGTGCCGTGAAGGCGATAGACCACTTTTATGGATTGCACTCCATCAGCCTTTGCCTGTGCTTCCCTCACAAGAAATCTTTGACGAAAATTGCTCCGATGTGTAGCATCGCGCTGTTGCTGGGGAGCCGCCAGGGGAGATTCCGTTTCCACCATGTCCATCGAACGTATGAGCCGCCGGCTCTTCCTCACGCGCGGCGCCGACGCTGCCCTGGCTACACCGCTGTTCTGGACGGCCGCAATGCGCGCAGCCATGCCGCAGCCGGCTGCCGCAACTCCCCTTGAAAAAGACCTCGACGGCTACATCGCCGGTTACCTGACGGCCATGAACGCGCCGGGTATGACGCTCGCCTTGACCGATTCAAGCAAGACCCAGCGAACCGCCGGCTACGGCTTTGCGGACGTGGATAAGCGCATCGCCGTAAACGAGCGGCATCTTTTCCAGATCGGCTCTATCACCAAGTCTTTTGTTGCCCTGGTGCTGTTGCAGATGCGTGACGAAGACAAGCTCGATTTGCACGCGGAAATTCTCGATTATCTGCCGCAGCTGCCGATCGACGCGCACTTTGGCCCTATAACGATTCATCACCTGCTGACTCATACCTCTGGATTGCCCGACAACCTGGGCGTCTTTCTCGGCGACGCGGATGCGCGGATCGTACAGGGCTTCAGACCGGGAGAACACTTTCACTACTGCAATACGGGCTTCGACATTCTCGGGCTACTGGCCGAGAAACTCGATGGCCGTCCGTGGCGCGAGTGCGTTAGGGCACGAATTTTCACACCGCTCGAGATGACCGAGACACTCGGCGTGATCAGCACAGCATCGCGCGGCCGCACGGCAATAGGCTACCAGGCATTCTGGGACGACCAGGTGTATCCCCGCCAAGGAAGGCTATCGCCCGCGCCGAATCTAGTGATGGACAATAGCGCTGGGTGTATCGCTTCCACCCCGGGGGACATGGCACGATATGCGCGAATGCTGCTGAACCACGGACAGGGACCGCACGGCCGCATCGTAAGTGAACAAAGTTTCGCGCTGATGTCGACGCCTCACATCAAAGCTCCGGAGTTCAGCGAGACCGCAAGCTACGGCTACGGCATCGCGGTCGATACGCTCGATGGACACAAGATTCTTCGGCACACCGGCGGCATGATTGCCTTCGCATCTTCTATTCACGTCGACCTCGACGGCGGCATGGCGGCGTTTGCTTCGATCAACGCCATGCAGGGCTACCGGCCAACGGCAGTGACGGAGTATGCGGTGCGGCTGCTTCGCGCTGAACGCGAGTCGAAGACGCTGCCCGCGGCGCCGGCGATCGCCAATCCCCTCGAGAGGGACAACGCGGCGGATTACGCGGGGCCGTTCACTGACGGCAATGGAAGGAAGTTGGAATTCGCCGTCGAAGGCAAGCAACTCTTCTTGACAGCGGAAGGGAAGCGAATTCCTTTGCAGCACACGCACGGCGACAACTTCATCTCGACAATCGAAAGCGTCTTCGCCGATCACACCTTCATCTTTGGCCGCGCGCAGACCGAGACTGCAAAATCAGAAACGCAACCTGCAAGCGCTTCTGGCGCCGGCAACGTCGGCTCCCATGAAAAGCCTGGGCCGGTAGTTGAGGTCAGCTACGGCTCAGACTGGTATGTGAACGCAAAGTATTCGGGGCAGGGCAGCTTCACCACGCCGAAAGAATATGGAGCTTTCGCGGGCCGATACCGTAGCGAAAGCGCCTGGGGCGGCGACGCGCTCGCCTACGTGCTGAAAGGCCAGCTTTTGCTCAATGGCAACACGCTGCATCGTATCGGCGGTTCGTTGTTTCGCCTGGGCGACGAGGAGTGGATGCCAGACACGGCGGAGTTCCTCTGTGTGTTTGAAGGCAAGGCACGTATCCTGCGGATTACCGGAATGGATTTCTGGCGCGTCGACATCGACTGATCCTCTCACCCGCATCCTTCGGTCTCACTATGGAAGTACCAGGATTACGGCCGCAGCCACCGTTCCGGCGATGATAGGCCGAATCTAATCCGAGTGATCGCTTAAGACATTCCCTGGCACACTACCGCGCGTTGGTCCTCCTAGGACTTCCCGTTCTTTTTAGAGACGAAAACTGGTAGGCAGATGTCCGGTCAGTTCCGTTTTTGGGTCAGAAAATCGCTTTTACTTTTTTTCCAACAGAACTTCCGTGGACTTAATCACCGCCGAAACCGTGTCGCCCACCTTGAGGTTCATCTCTTCGGCGCTTCGTCTGGTAATTACGCTTTCAATGAGGTTGTCTCCAACACGGACAACAACGTGGGCCATAACTCCGCCGAGTTGAAGCTCTGTAATTTTACCTTCGAGCCTGTTGCGAGCAGATAGCGTCATAAGACATAGCATAACCATCTGCTCTAGTTTCCGTCCACACGTTTTGGGTCAAGTCCCGATTAACCGGTAGTGCTTACCAGGGATGAGACGGTCGCGATTTCGGACAATGGCCTTCTGACCCTGAATGTCTCCGGCTTGCCCGTCATCGCCCAGAATCCGAAACTAGCCAGTCCGGGTGACGTGAAAGTCATACGGCGAAGACTGTTGTGGTTCTCCTCTTGACACTCAGGAGGAGAGGTGTATTCTTCCTCTTGATCCCCAGGAGGAATGCGCATATGCCGGACAAGCCGAATGATCTCGTCCAAGGCACTCTGGATATGCTCATTCTTAAAACGCTGGCGCTCGGACCCATGCATGGATATGGGATAGCCGTCCGGCTCGAACAGATGAGCAAGGGCGTTTTCCGCCTCAACGCTGGTTCGCTGTTTGTTGCCTTTCAGCGATTGCAACGAGCTGGACTGATCAGAAGTGAATGGAAAGCCACCGAGAGTAGCAGGCGCGCAAAGTATTACGCCCTAACAGAACACAGGGGCGAAAGAGGCTCACAAGCGAAACACGAGAATGGGGAAGGCACGTGGCGGCCATCGCCAGAATCTTGGAGGCGTCGTAGGGAGGTTCCATGTCATTGCTGCGAAGCATAGCGTGCGGGCTCCGATCGCTATTCCGAAAAGAGCAGGTCAGCCAGGAGCTGGACGAAGAACTAAACGGCTTCCTGGAAATGGCCACCGAAGAAAAGATGAAGGAGGGCATGAGCCGCAAGGATGCGCTTCGCACGGTGCGCTTGGAGCGGGGGAATATCGAGGTCACGAAGGAATTCGTCCGCTCGGCCGGTTGGGAATCCTTTGTGGAGACGTGTTGGCAAGATTTGCGCTTTGCTGCTCGAATGCTGCGCAAGAACCCGGGCTTCAGTGCGGTTGCCGTACTCACTCTGGCGCTGGGTATCGGCGCGAACACAGCCATTTTTAGCTTGGTCGACGCCGTGCTACTTAAGATGTTACCGGTAGAGAGACCAGAGCAGCTCTACCGCTTGACGAGTATCAGCAACGACGGAAGAACGAACGATTTTTTCTCCTACCCCACCTTCAAGCTTCTGGAAACAAGCAACCAAACGCTCTCCGGCCTGTTAGCATTCCGCCCCTTGGGGAATGTTGATTTCGTGGTGAACGGGGACGCCGAGCTTGCCCGAGGACAATCTGTGTCCGGCAGTTATTTCAAAACGTTGGGCGTCAAACCCATACTCGGCCGCGCGATTACGGCCCAAGATGACGCTCGCGATGCAACTCCGGTGGCCGTGGTCAGCTACGGTTATTGGACATCGCGGTTCAATCGCAATCCGTCGGTGGCGGGTACAGTGATTACGCTGAACGGATCCGCATTCACTGTTATCGGCGTCACGCCACCGGAATTTTATGGCCTTGAAACCGGTGAGTCGGTGGATGTTTCCATACCGCTGGCCTCCCTACCTTTGGTGCAACCCCAGATTGCATTGTCAGGTTCGCCATACGACATCTTCACCGCCTCATTCCGGAATTGGCTTCACTTGATGGCCCGCCTCGATGATGGCGAGACTGAGATCCGGGCGCTGGCCAATCTTGGACCGATTTACGAACAGGCGATGCGCCAAGCAGCCGAGGGGATGCGTGGTCTGCCCTTCGATTCTCCCGGAGCGAGAAAGGCTTTTCCTCAAGCGAGAATCCAACTGAAACCGGGCAGCCGGGGCCTGACCGCCCTTCGCGAAAAATTCTCAAAGCCCTTGATGTTTCTCATGGCGGTGGTGGGCGTGTTGCTGCTGGTCGCCTGCACGAATGTGGCAAATTTGTTACTCGCACGCGCTAAGCGGCGCCAGCGCGAGATTGCCTTGCGGCTGTCGCTCGGCGCCAGCCGTTTGCGGGTGATCCGACAACTGCTGACGGAAAGCGCGCTGCTGGCCACGGCGGGCGGGGGGTTCGGCGCACTGCTGGCGTTTTGGGGAAGCAACGCGCTGGTAAGGCTGATGTCTCATTCAACTTCCGCCATTCAATTGAGCGTCCGCCCAGATGCGCGGGTTCTTGTTTTTACTGGATTGGTTTCGCTGATCGCCGTGGTGATTTTTGGAATCGCTCCCGCATGGCGTTCTTCGAAGTTCGATCTCTCCCAAGCAGTGAAAGCGAGCACGCAAGGCTCCGCCGCCGCGCCGGGCCGCTTCCGAATGGCAGAAAGCCTGGTCATCCTTCAGATTGCTTTATCGTTGGTGTTGTTGGTAGGCGCGGGTCTTTTGGTGCGAACTTTCCAGAGGCTCAAGAATTCCAATCCTGGCTTTAATGAGCAGAATGTCCTGATTTTCTCAATCAACCCCGGAATGATCGGCTACAAAGACACCCAGGTCGCTGAGCTCTGCGATCGGGTAACAGCACAGATGAGCGCGATTCCAGGCGTGAGCGCGGTAAGCTTTTCGACTTTCAGTCCACTCGCCAGATGGTCCGGCTTCACAGATGCGCAAGTGGAAGGTTACACGCCCAAGCTAGGGGAAAATCCGGCGGTTACTGTGAATTTCGTAGGTCCGGACTACTTCAAGACTCTCGGTACCCCCGTTTTGCTCGGCCGTGACTTTACAATCGCCGACAGAGTAGGTGCTCCAAAGGTCGCAGTGATTAACCAAGCGATGGCGCAATATTTCTTTGGGGACAGCAATCCGATTGGTCGGCGGTTCAGCATACCGGGATGGAAGGCAGATGCCAGTGTGCTCGAAATCGTCGGCGTAGTTGAAAACGTCAAAGTCAACAGCCTGCGCGAGTCCTCGCCCCCGACCGCGTACATGCCCTTTCTCCAGTCGCCGGATTCATTTCTTGGAGTGACGTTTGAAGTCCATTCCGCCACAAACCCAACCGCGCTGACCGCTTCCCTACGTCACCTGGTTCAGCAGTCCGACAATCGGCTGCCGCTTTTTGCTGTAAAGACTCTTAGCGAGCAGGTCGACGAATCGCTGGTGCAGGAGCGTCTGGTCGCGTCCCTGTCGAGCCTGTTTGGACTTGTGGCCGTCTTTCTCGCGTGCGTTGGACTCTATGGGGTCATGGCTAGCCTAGTGGGCCGAAGGACGCAAGAAATTGGGGTCCGCATGGCGCTGGGGGCCGAGCGGCGACAGGTGCTGAGAATGGTGCTGGGACGAGGCATGGCACTGGCGCTGATCGGAGTTGTTGGAGGGATTATCGCCGCGCTGGGCGCCACGCGATTGATGGCAACGCTGCTTTTCGACGTGAAACCAACAGACGTACTCACGTTCCTTGCCGCGTCGCTCTCTTTCATCGCCGTCGCCGCGCTCGCTTGCTACATCCCCGCGCGCCGCGCGACGAAGGTCGACCCCGTGGTTGCGTTGAGGTACGAATAGGAGCCCATGTCATTTCTACGAAACATCGCGAGCGACCCACCTGTGTAATAGCGCGTTCGCAGCCGTCGGCTACTGGTCTCCAGTTCCACCTCAATTCCGGAGTTACCGTCCAGCGAGATTTGTAACATTCGTCCCAATCTAGTTCTGCGCCGTCGGTAAAACGCCCATCTCCCTAATCACCCGTTCCGCCTCTTGGCCGGGCATCGTCGGCTTTCCCAGCAGTTTCCGCAGCGGTTCAACCGCCCGCCGGTCCTTAATCTTTCCCAACTCCTGCACGCATTGCACCGCAACCGTGCTCGACGGGTCCGCCGTAACTTCCTGCTCCATCGTTTGAATCAGTGCCGGCACAACGCCCGGGTCCTTCAACTTCGCGAGAGCCATCACCGCTTCGATCCGCGTCGCAGACTGCGTCTGCCTGTCCTGGGCTACGCTCGCTAGCGCCGCCACGCTCCCGGCAGTATTCAGATTGCCCAGCGCCCGCACTGCCTGGTAGTTCGTTTTCGCAACTTTTCCCAGCGGCCCGACTGCCGACGCGTCTCCCAAATTCCCCAGCGCTTCCGCTGCGCTGTACCGCACATCCGCGTTTTCGTCCGTAAGCGAATGAATGAGCGCCGGCAGCACGCGCGCATCATGAAAATGCGAAAGCGCGCCCGCCGCCGCGGCTCGCTGCGAATAATTGTCCGACTGCAGCGACTGAATCAGGGCCGGAACGATACGTGGATCCTGAAACGTCCCGAGCGCCTCCGCGGCATCAGGCTGAAGTCCGACTTCCTTTGTTTGCAGCACGTCCAGCAGCGGACCGACGGCTCGCGGATCACCCAGCTTGGCAAGCCCCGCGCAGGCATGCTTTCCCGCCCCAGGGTTGATGATCGAAAGAAACTTCACCAACAGCGGCGTCGCCTCGCGATTCCCCGTCCTAGCCAGCACGTCGATTCCTTGCTCGATCTGCATTCCCTGAAATCCACTAAACGCACCCTGAATCTCCGGCCTCGACCTTCCATCAACAATAATCCACACGTTGTATTTCAAAATCTCCATCAAGGGGCGCGCCGCTTCCGCCGGCGGTTTTCTCATCGCGAACAACGCTTGGACCGCCGCTACTCGCGTCTCCTGAATAAGGAGCATTGCCACAAGGCCCGGTCCCGCTGCCTGCTCCAGCGCATCCAGCCTCGGATCTCTTTCGACATTCGGGTTTGGATAGAACGCTCGTTCCAGCGCATCCGCGGCACGATTCTGCACAAACGCGTCCTGGTCCCCGAGTAGCGGCACAACACTCTTCATATCGTCGAGTGTTCCCACGTTGGCCAGCGCGCTCACCGCCGCGTGCCGCACTTCCTGATCGCTGCTCGTCAGCAATCCAACTAGCGCCGCCCCTGCCGCTTGGTGGTCCACCGGCGAGAGCACGTCCTGCGCGTATCCCGCTCCCCTTACCATCGTGCTCAACGCCTCTGTCGTCGTCACCACCACTTTCGGCTTCGGGTCCTTCAACAACGCAATCAGCGGTGTGGCGGCACTCTCATCACCAATTGCCCCAAGCGCCTCCGCTGCCGCTGCGCGCACCAGCGCGTGCGAATCCTTCAAAGCCTCAATCAGCGCCGGCACCTCGCTCAGATTCTGCTCGTGGTCCGCGCCGTTCATCGCCGTGTCGCGGTAGTCCAGCTTCCCTAGCTTGTCCGCCGCGGCCGCCCGCACCAGCGAACTCGCGTCCTGCAGCAGCGGTATCAGCTTCGGGATCGCCGTCTCGTCATTCCATTGCTTGACCTGCGCCAGCTTCCGCTCTTCAGCGGTCTTCCCTGTGGCCTGACCTTTTCCAGTGTTCTTCGGGGCGGGCTCGGGATTTGCCGCGGCTTCCTTCGCGGCGTCTTCGGCGGCCGCTTCTGTCGCGGCTTTCAGTGCCTCTGCGGCGTGTTCTTTCACCGACGCATCGGAATCGTTCAAATGCTTCTTGATGATTCGAATCGCGCCCGCATTCGCCATCGAGCCCAGCGCGTCCATCGCCGCGGCTCGCACATCCGTGTGTTCATCTTCAGCAAACGCCTTCAATACAGGCAGGGTTTCTTTCAAATTGAAGTCTGGGTGGCCCATGCCGTCGGGAGCATCCATTTTCTCCGTTTGAGCCAATTCCTTAATCGCCGAGGCAACCGCTGCGCGCACAGAGGGGTCCGTGTCTGACGCCGCCGGCAAAAATCCCTGCACGAAGGCAAATCGCGGAGGATTGTCGTACCACGGATTCTGCGCCGCGCAGTCCGCGAGTAGAATTACGATGACGGCGCGCTGCGCTGGGGATTTCGAATTCTTCAACGTGCTCGGAAGCACCTTCAAGCCGACCTCTGGAGCATCTATAAAGGAGTCGCGCACCGCCGCGAGCGTCGCTTCACTCTCCGATGCTGTCGCATCGGCGGCAGCCTGGATTCCCAGCGGATCCATCTGTACGAGCTGCTGCGCCGCGGCGTGTCCGGCTTCACTTGGTAAAAGGTCAGCGATGGCCACAACGGCTTTCGCGTCGTTGAATCGACCTAGCGTGCGCACGACCACTGTAGCTGCGGAAACGTTTTTGCTACTCTGCTTCAGCCCAGCGATGAGCGCGGGCTCTCCCGCGGTGTCGTGCAGGCTGTCAAGCGCCGCCGCAGCCGCGCCGCGCACCGCCGGATCCTTGTCATTGAGATCCTGAACAAGCTTCGGAACATCGCTTGCCTTTGTCTGAGCCTTCAGGCTAGCTGAAAAACTCAACAACAACGCGAGTCCACACCATGCCCGAAAGACTTTGCTTCTTCGAAATTTGCGCATTTGTTTTTTGCGTATGCCTAACAGGCACGGCCCAATTAAATTCCGGTTTCTCTTTCAAGCCTAGGTCGCTGTTTCGCAAGCCGCAAGGAGCGGCGTGAAATCGTATTCTAGGTAGCAATAACCATCATAGAACACCAACTGAAGGATGCTTAGACATTGCCCTGGGTTTATCCCTTTCGCGTCGATTGTTTGTCGAGTCCGGTAAGCCAACCTTTTTCTGCCGTTCCTTTTCTTGGGCCGCTGCTTCGGGCTAATTCCTCGTACCGGAGCGTCTCCTCTTGACAACCGGTAGGAGAGGCGTATGCTCCACTTGGATGCCAGTAGGAAGAGAGAACTCCTATGCCGGATAAGTCAAGCGATGTCGTGCAAGGGACTTTGGACATGCTCGTTCTGAAGACGCTCGCGCTGGAACCGATGCATGGATACGGAATATCGGTCCGCATCGAGCAGATGAGTAAGGGCGTTTTTCGTCCCAACGCGGGGTCGTTATTTCTCGCAATTCAACGGCTACAACGCGACGGACTCATCGATGGCGAATGGAAGGCAACCGAGAACAACCGCCGCGCGAGGTATTACGTTCTGACTAAGAAAGGACGACAGAGACTCAGTAGCGAAACGCGAGAATGGGGCCGGCAGGCGGCAGCCATCGCTAGGATTCTCGAGGCATCGTAGGGGTGAGCTCATGTCCTTGTTGCGAAATCTTGGAAGCGGGCTGCGGTCCCTATTCCGAAAGGAGCAGGTGAACCGGGAGTTAGATGAAGAACTGGGTGAATACCTCAGAATGTCCGCCGACGAAAAGATGAAGCAGGGCATAAGCCGCAAGGAAGCCCTTCGCGCAGTCCGGTTAGAGCGAGGAAGCCTCGAAGCTAGTAAGGAAATCGTTCGCTCTGGCGGATGGGAATTTTTTGTGGAGACCTGCTGGCACGACCTTCGCTTCGCAGCCCGAATGCTGCGCAAGTCACCCGGCTTCACGTGCGTGGCCGTTCTTACGCTCGCGCTTGGCATCGGCGCCAACAGCGCCATCTTCAGTCTGATTGACGCGGCCCTCCTTCGCTCATTGCCTGTCCGCGATCCACAGCGCCTCGTCGTTTTCCAATGGACCGCACACAAATCGCCGTACCTGAAGGGCCACTACAGCTACATGTCCTGTCCGGCCAAAGACGAAGGCGCATCCGGCGAACATGGCTGCTGGTTTTCCTACCCGATGTTTCAGCAATTTCATTCGACACAAGAGGCATTTTCGACAGTGGCGGCGCTGTGCGGAAACGTTGGACTCAACCTCAGAGGCAATGGCCCAGTCACCTTTGTGCAAGGCGAGATGGTTTCCGGGGATTTCTTTGACACGCTAGGGGTTGGAGCTGCCGTTGGGAGGACGCTCGTCCCTTCCGACGACACGCCCGACGCATCACCTGTGGCGGTTCTCTCTTATGGCTACTGGCAGAGCGCCTTCGGTGGCGATCCCGCTGCGGTCGGAAAAACTGTTTGGCTGAACAACGTTCCGGTGACGATCATGGGCGTGGCGGCAAAGGGATTCCCCAGCTTGGATCCCGGGCGGGTTATCTCCCTCTGGATTCCGTTGTCAGTCAGCCCGCAGATTGGACTTGATTTGTTCGGGAACGTCAGCGGGGATCATCCTTCGCTGAAAGCTGGTGACGACATCTGGTGGGTCTACGTCGTCGCGCGGCTCAAGGAAGGAATGAGCATTGAACAGGCGCAAGCCGCCGCTAACGCTCTTTTCCACAACGATGTTCTGGACAAATCGAAAGAATTCTTCAAGACCGAAGATGCGCCGCGCCTGGTTCTCATGCCCGCCCCTCAAGCCATCAGTGGATTGCGCGAACAGTTTTCAACTCCGTTGACCATCCTGATGACCGCGGTCGGAATGGTTCTCTTGGTAGCTTGCGCCAATGTTGCTGGTCTCATGCTCGCTCGTTCCGCCACGCGTCAGAGAGAACTGGCCGTGCGGCTGGCTCTGGGCGCAGGGCGCACAAGAATCGCGTGTCAATTGCTCACCGAAAGCCTGCTTCTGTCTTTGGCAGGCGGCGCATCGGGAATCCTATTCGCCTACTGGAGCGTTCAGTCGCTGGTAGCTTTCATGTCCCGCGGAGGTGTGTGGCCGTCTCATTTGACGGTGCATCTGGATGCGCGCGTTCTTGTATTCACATTGGCGGCTTCCATTCTTACCGGGATTTTGTTTGGCCTTGCGCCCGCGTTTCGCGGCACGAGGTTGGACCTGACGCCTGCGCTCAAAGATAGTACTTCCGCGCTTGCGACTGGCGAATCCCGCAGGCGATGGCTGAATCTAGGCAGCGGCCTCGTCATTGCTCAAGTGGCACTCGCTATTTTGGCCCTTTCCGGCGCGGGCCTGTTGGTGCGCACTCTCGAGAATCTGAAAAGTGTCAATCCCGGCTTTGACACGCGCAATATCCTCCTTTTCAGGATGGAGCCTGCGCTCAACGGCTACACCGGGGAGCGCTCCAAGAACCTGTACTCTGAAATGTTAGCGCGTATCGAGGCCATTCCTGGCGTGCTTTCCGCCTCCTACTCGTTTGACGACCTGCTGAGCGGCAATGCTTGGACCACGAGCTTTGGCATCGAAGGGCAAGCCCGTAGTACAACGCTCTCGACACTCGGTCTTCAGGCGGGACCAAAATATTTTGAAACCATGGGCATCCCCCTGATGACCGGGCGCCTATTCACATCACAGGATTACTCTCTTCCGCAGGACTCGCAGTGGCAACCGGCAGTGATCAACGAAGCGTTTGCTCGAAGCTTCTTCAAAGATCAGAATCCGCTTGGACGCCACATCGCCGGCGTCGGCCATCAGGGCACAAGCCATGAAATCGTCGGCATCGTCGGAGACACAAAATTTCTAAACGTGCGGAGCGAAATGGCGCCAACCCTGTTCGTCCCGGCGAGGGGAGGCGAAGCGGTGTTTGAGGTACGCACGGCCGCTAACCCAAGAACGATCATCCCCGCGGTTCGTAACATCGTGAGCCAACTGGACAGCAGCCTTCCGCTCTTTAGCGTAAGAACGGAAACGGAACAGATTGATCGCTCCTTCTTTCAGGAGCGCCTCATTGCGCGAGCATCGAGTTTTTTTGGCGCGCTTTCCCTTTTGCTGGCTTGCATTGGACTCTATGGGCTTCTCTCGTACGAAGTCTCCCGCAAGACGCGCGAGATCGGCATTCGCATGGCGCTAGGCGCGCGGTCGTCTGACGTTTTGCGTTTAATTATCCGCCAAGGAGTTGAATTGTCCGCCGTTGGCGCGGCTCTCGGCATCCTGGGAGCGCTCGGCTCGACGCGCTACCTTGCCAGTCTGCTTTACGGCGTTCGGCCGTATGACCCGGTAACGTTTGGTGCCGTCGCCTTGTTGCTTGCGCTTGTGGCTCTCGCAGCCTGTTACATTCCCGCCCGACGTGCCATGTGCGTCGATCCGATGGTCGCCTTGCGTCACGAATGACTCACGCTATTTCGAGCTCAGGCCGGAGGCCCTTTTTGTTTGTCCTGCTTTCCGGCCAGAAAAAACAAATCCCCCCGCCCGCTCTCTGAATTGCAGAGGATACGCTTCCTCTGCTGACCACTGCCGGTCGGCAGCGATCTGACAGCGGTTTCTCCCCGCAACCGAAGCACGCGGGTCTGTCCTTCGGAAATTCATGAGAGCGCAAGTCCCTCGCTCTCCCGCGAGGCTTCGTTCCTGAACCGAAGCTTCGAGGAGATCGGCCATGCTTGAGGAAATCAGATGTGGTTGTCCGTTGTGCGGAATTGAAGCGGAACTCTATTTTGAGTTGAGCCAGATTGACCCTGCGGTGGTCGCCAAAATGTTTTCTCCGTTCCCTGTGTTGCTTCGGCACTCCTCAGCTTCGTCTCTCCTTTCGCACTTTCGCACTTCGCCGGTTGACGAAGAGTCTGACAACCTCTTTCGTGACCTCTTCACCCTCCGCGAAAAGAATCCAGCCTTCGTCGAGACTTTTCTCCTCCTCACGTTTACTCCGATGCTGCACCATGTCGTACGGCTTGTGGCAAGGGAGCAGGAAATTCCTTCGAGAGAGGACATTGTCCAGCAGGTGCTCTCCGTTTTTCTTGAAGTTCTGAATTCTGCCGAATTGCAATCGCGGAAATCTCACTACGCGTATGCCATCTCGCGCAGCGTGAAGCGCGAAGCCTTTGAATGGGCGCGCTCCGAGAGGGCAACATCGACTGTGCTAACCCCCACAGTCAGCAAACTCTTCGAGCCTTCAGATGTCGAGGAAGACCTCGATCGATATGCATTGCGGCACTTTCTTCACCGCTGTATCTCGAGAGAACTGATTTCGAGTTCGCAGATCGATCTTCTGACCGAATTCAAACTCAATGGACGCAGCGCCGCAGAGTTCGCGGCCCTTAATGGCTTGTCGTCGAATGCTGTCCGGCAAAAGTTCAAACGGCTGTTAGCAAAGCTCAGGCGGATGGTGAAACAACCGGCGGGAAGTTGACGCCTGGCTCCGCAGCCGCAGGCATTTTCTTGGCAAAGGATTAGCTCCGGATCATCACTGCTCATGGAAGAAGATCTGTATTCTCCTTCGAGTTCATTGAAAATTCTGAAGTAAATCCTTGAAGCATCCTTTCTTCCTCGCAGTCTTCGCGGTTTGCGACACATTTCATCCTCGTTGCGCTGAATAGGTATATAGAGGGAAGTTCACGCGAGAAACCCCTGGGCGCTGCGTGGCGTCAAGACGCGACGGGCGAGGTATTGCATGGTACGCCCGGCGTGTCTAGGGACCAGTGCGTTCCGGCCGCGACCTGCGGGGGCATCGGAAGCGTGGACTTCCTTCGCATCGCCGCTCGCGATGCATCCCTCCGGACGAGGTTGGAAATGAAAAAACATTGGAAGCTCGTTTACCACTGGATTCGCTCCACCAGATTGGGTCTTGCCTCACTTGCGGTTCTACTCCTCGCTGCTCCGGCATTCGCCCAAACCGGAACCTCTCCATGGGAAAACGCCGTCAGCGTGCTGCAACAGGCGTTCACCAGCACCATCGCTCGCGGCCTTTCGCTCGTTGCCATTGTCGTCGCCGGTCTCACCTTCGCCTTTGGCGAAGGCGGCTCGAAGCGCGTGCTTGCCGGTGTGTTGTTTGGTGTCGGCATGGCCATCGCGGCCGTGAATTTCCTGTCGTGGCTCTTCCCTGGCAGCTGAATCACCGACGCCCGGAAGGAAAAGCAAATGGCCGAAACCAGACGAATCAACAGAGTGCATCGGTCCCTATCCCGGCCGCTGACGATCCTCGGGGCCGAGCGAAAGCTCTTCTTCTTCGCCATGTGCCTTGGCGCCGCCACCTTCAACTTGCTCAACAGCCTATTCGGCGGGTTGCTCATATTTTTGTTGCTCTACTTCATGGCCCGCTGGGCCACCAGGACCGATCCGCAAATCCTGCGATTTGTGCTGACCGCCGCAAGACTCCGCGCCCAGTACGATCCCATGAAATTCAGCCCCATTCGAGTCCGAAGGGATAGCCATGTTCAGGCTTAGACGAATCTTCAAGAACTACAACGAGACCGGCTCTCTCAGCGAGCAGATCAATCTTTACGGCTTTGTTGGTCCTCAGACCTTTCTTACAAAAAGCGGGGAAGTAGGCGTCATCCTTGAAGTGCGAGGTGTCGACTACGAGTGTCTCGACACCGCCTCCGTCGACGGTTTCACCAAGCGGCTCGAGTCCGCTCTGAAGCTGTTCGATGAAAACTATCGCGTCTACCAATACCTGTTCAAGCGCAACAACGAAACCATCCCCTACAAGCTCTACAGAAATCCGATCGTAGACGCCGCGATCAAGAATCGCATCGCCTACCTCGGCAGCAAGGCCGAGACGCTTTTTTCGCTATCGGTCTATTACGTCGTGTTTAACCAGGGATTTCAGATGTCAAACAAGCTGGGTACGGCGCTAGCCGAGTTTCCCAAGAATCCGAAAAAGGCCTTCGCCGATCTGCGGTCTCATTTTTCCGGTCAAACGCAGACCGTCGCTCTTGGCCAGCATGTTACCAATGCCCAGGCAGCGCTTCTTCAAAAAGCCCGCAGCTTCATCCTCCAGGTCAGCGACTTCCTCGCAGTGCGCTTGCTCGACAAACAGGAAGCCTTCCGCGTTCTCAAACGAACGCTCAACTTCCAACCCGACAAACTCGATCTCGCCAAGCTCAAATACGATACGTTCCTCGATTACTACCTGCCCGAATCACCCATCGAGTGCCATCGCGGGCATCTGCGCATCGATGATTTCTACGTCAAGGTCTTGACCCTCAAGGAGCCATCGGCCCAAAGCTTTCCCCTCATCTTCAAACGCCTCCTGGAGGTCGAAGCAAACTACTACATCGTGACGGAATGGAAGAAGGAAGATTCCGGCAAGATGCGCCGGGTCATCCAAGCCAAGCGCCGCCATTTTCACAACACCAAGCGCTCTTTCGCCAGTCAGGTCAGTCTGAATGACGCGCCCGCGCAAGACGTGCTCCTCGATGATTCCAAGGAATCTCAGGTCCGGGAACTCGGCGAAGGCATTAGGGAGATCGAGCTGCATGGGAACTATTTTGGCCAGTTTTCGCTAACCATCGTGATCTACGACCTCGACATGGCCAAGGTCGACCGGGCCTGCGCCGACTTCTATAAAGTGTTCAGCGTCCACGACGCCCAGCTTTATGAGGAAAAATACAATCTCCTGAACGCTTTTCTCGCGGCGGTTCCCGGCAACCACGACTTCAACTTGCGCTCCCTGTTTCTGCTCAACACCAACTACGCCGATTTCTCGTTTCTCTTTACGCTCGACTGTGGCGAGACTCGGAATGGCCACCTCCGGCAGGAGTATCTTGCAGTCCTGGAGACCAACCACCACACCCCCTACTTTCTGAACCTCCATTACCGCGACGTGGCCCACACCATGATTCTCGGGCGAACCGGTGCCGGGAAGAGTTTTCTCTTGAACTTCCTCATCACCAACTTGCAGAAGTATGCTCCGCACACGTTCGTCTTCGATCTCGGCGGTAGTTTTGAAAGCCTGACGCAGCTTTTCGGCGGCTCCTATGTGCGCGTTGGGGTCGAATCCGAAGATTTCAAAATCAATCCGTTTTCTCTGCCGCCGACAAAGGAGAATCTCGATTTCCTCGCGCTTTTCCTGAGAGTTTTGCTTCAAGGCCAGAGAGCAGGTGAACTCGATCCCGCCGCGGAGCGCGAACTGTTCCATCAGGTCGAGAATCTGTATGAAGTGGACCCGGCGCTGCGCACCCTGGGTGTTCTGGCGAACACTCTCGGGCACGGCATTTCGGGCCGACTCTCCAAATGGACGCGAGGCGGCCAATTCGGATTCCTCTTCGACAACGCCGAGGACACAATTTCGTTTTCGCGCTTCCAGTGCTTCGACTTCCAGCGGATGAGTCAGTATCCGGAACTTCTCGAGCCGCTGCTTTTCTATATCCTGCATCGCGCCAACGCCGTCATCGCCGATCGCCAAATTTCGTCCGCATTCAAAGCCTTCTTTATCGACGAAGCATGGGTGTTTCTGAAGAACCCCAGCATTCAACGCTACGTCGTCGAGGCCCTCAAGACCTGGCGAAAGCACAACGCTGCCATGGTGCTGTCAACCCAGTCCCTCGATGAGCTTAAGCGGTCGGACATCCTCGACGTCATCATTGAAAGCTGCGCCACCAAAATCTTCCTCGCGAACCCAGACATGGACCGCGATATTTACCGGCGCCAGTTTCATTTGAACGAAAACGAAGTCGAGCTCATCTCGGCCCTCATCCCCAAACAGCAATTCCTGATCAAGACGCCGGAGTTGGGGAAGGTCGCCAATCTTACCGTGGATGCCAAGAGCTATTGGCTCTACACGAACGACCCTTACGACAACAAGAAACGGAAAGAAGCATTTGAAATCCACGGATTCGAAAAAGGCCTCGAAATCCTGGCGGGAGGGCATCCGTGATTTTTCCTCACTTTCTCAAACCGTGGATGGCAGAGAGCGGACCGTTTTACGAATTCCTGCCCCTTGCGCTTGCGGGGGTTGCCACCGCACTCATTCTCGGTCCGCATTGGCTGGCCGCACTTTTTTCTGATCGCGACAAGAGTTTTGGGCAACACCAAACCAACTCAAAAGGAACACCTCGATGAAGCACATCTCCTGCACGCAGCGACCGAGCCTCTTCCTCCGCATCTTTGCCGCCGCCGCTCTTGGCGCAGCCGCCTTTCACGCATTACCCGCGCACGCCGCGACGGAGGCAGAGGCGCGTGTCGTGAAGTATTCGAAGGAAGATATTGTTCCTGTCCACGCGAAGCTCCGTTTTTCGACGCTCATCGTCCTGCCCGAGGACGAGGAGATTCTCGATTTCACCACCGGCGACAAGGAATTCTGGGTCATCAACGGCGCACACAACCTCTGCTACGTTCACCCGGCCCAGGCCGGCATTCGCAGCAATCTGAATCTGATCACCGCGAGCGGACACGTCTATTCGTTCTTGCTGACCGAAATCAGCAACCAGCCGAACGCCGAGCCCGACCTCAAACTCTTCGTTGAGCCGAAAGAGGGTTCAGGCGTGGCTGTAAACAGCGGTCTGCGTGGCTACGTCAGCGCGGGTGAGGCCCAGGCGTACAGAAAGGAACTCGAAACGCTCCGCTCTGAGACGGCGGAACAGATCCACGCAGCGCAATCTCAGTCCGCGGAGCAACTCAACCATTTCCGCTCCACCTACGCGACAAAACTTCAGTTCGATTACGCGCTCGACCCGAAAGCCAGCCGCGAGCCATTCCTCGTTGCCGTCATTTACCACGATGACGCCTTCACATACATAAAGTGCAGCGCGCGGGAAAAGCCCGCGCTTTATGAAATCAAGGACGGTAAGCCGAATTTGATCTCTTTCCAGTTCGAAAATGGCGTGTATATCGCCCCAAAAATCATCGACGTCGGCTACCTGGCCGTCGGCAAAAAGAAGCTGACGTTCGCGCGGCGTGCGGCAGGGAACTGAGGGGCGGATGATGAACCAACCAACCCAGCCTGCTCACATTCAGGAAAAAGAACCGAAACCTCAAGGCCTTCTGCCGAAGAATGTTCAGTCCTGGTTTCTCATCGGACTGGCGTTTCTCATGGTCGCCATCATGTGGCTGACCGGGGGCAAAAAGCCGCTCACACCGGCCAAAGCCGCTTCGCTCTCGACGCCCGCCCAGGCGCCCCTCGAAGTCAACGAAACAAAGATCGCCGAAATGCAGAACCGCATACAGAATTTGCAGCGCGAGCAACTTCTCGCGCAGACCGCGCTGGCCCAGCAGACCCGGCAACTGGGTATTCCGCCGCATGATTCGACGGAGTCTCAGCAACCTGCTGTCGGTGGAAACGGCGAGCAGCGGCAGCAAGAAGACCCGATTCAGGCCGAGCGGAAGCGTCGCGCCTATGTGTCACTGTTCGCCTCGAATGTTGCGCTGAGTTATCGCAAATCTCCGGCGAATCCTCAAACCTCGCTTAGCGAGGCACCGGCCGCTGTTCCGGCACCGCTCCCATCGAGGCCCGACACCTCACAGGTCGCCCAACTTTTGAAGGAGATGCAATTTAATTCGAGCTCTCCCGTGCCAGCCCGAAAGGATTCCGCGGAAACATCCTATGACCGGAAGGAGGAAGCAAAAAATCCTGCCGCCGTGCCGGCCGCCTCCGCCAATGCGGCGGCAGGAAAAACCTACGTATTGTTTGAAGGAACCATCCTTGAAACCGTTCTCATCAACCGGCTCGACGGGGGCTTCGCCGGCCCCGTCGAGTGCCTGCTCTCGACCGACGTCTATTCGAGCGACCGCCAGCACCTGCTCGTTCCGGCAGGCTCGAAACTTCTTGGCGAAACCAAGAAAGTGGATACGTTCGGCCAGACCCGTCTGGCCGTCGTGTTCCATCGCGTGCTCATGCCCGACGGATATTCCGTCAGCCTGGACCAGTTCAAGGGGCTTAACCAAATCGGTGATACCGGCTTGCGCGATCAAGTCAACAACCACTATCTCCGCATCTTTGGGGTGTCGCTGGCCATTGGCGCCCTCGGGGCCGTCGCCGAAGGCGGGGCCGCGGGTTCCCTCACCGCCTCCGGCGCCGACCTCATGCGCCAGGGATTCGCGCAGAGCACCGCGCAGTCCTCGGCGCAGATCCTCGACAAGTTTCTCAACGTCATGCCCACGGTGACCATCCGGGAAGGCCACCGGGTCAAAGTCTATCTCGCGGGCGATCTTGCCTTGCCCGACTACATCAACCACAAAATGCCTTCCGATCTCTAGAAGGCACGAAAAGAAAGGATGAAAGTTCGATGAAGAAAAAATTTCCGGCGGCTCTCTTGGTTCTCGTTCTCTCGGTCGGTACGGCTTCCGCACAACTAGGGAGCAGCATCGTGTACGACCCGACCAACTACCAAAACGCGGTGCTCCGCTACCAGCAGCTCCAGGAGCACCTTCTCGAACTGCAGAAGAGCTACGCGCAGATCACCAACCAGCTCAACCTGGCTCTCAAGATGGCCACCTTCGTTCAAAACATGCCCGCGCGCTACCGCGCTTTGTTTTCCGAGTGGCGGAACGTGACCTCGCTGAACACCTTCGGGAATACCGGCTCTTGGATCAGCGGCATCAACTCCGGCCTGCTTCCTAACATCAACACCGGTTACCAGAAGTCCACAACTCAGCTTCTGCCGTACAACCCGGACCATCTCTCCGCGATGGATCCTTTTGAGCTGGAGCGCGTGCAGTCGCAATACGCGTCCGTTCAACTCGTGGACGGCGCGAACGTGAACGCCATGGCCACCATCGGCTCCATCCGGGGCAGCGCCCAGGATATCCAGACACAGATCGGGAACCTCGAACAAGACTCGTATTCGAGCGATGCCAGTCTTAACAGCGAAGTCTCCGTCCTCAATAAGATCAACGCGGCCGGAGTCATGACGCTGCGCACGCTGCAGGATTCCAACAAGCTGCTGGCGTCCCTGCTTGAACAGCAAACCATCCTCGCCAAGCAGCAGCGCGAGTCCGCCACTAACAACATCAACGCCGACATCCAGCGCCAGGCGAACCTCGCCGCGAACATGACGCAGGTGACTGGCACCCTTACCGATTCACTTCAAAACTTCCGCATGCCGTAGACGTCGGAAGACGGACGCCGGGCGTCGAAGGAGCTGAGAGCAGTGCAAACCGACTATCTGCAGTACATCTTCCAAGCTATCAATACCTTGCTCACCCAGAACCTCGGCTTCTTCGACACCGTGGGGCAGAACCTTTTCCGGTCATTTGCTACCATCCTCATCGCGTGGTTTGGAATCAAGTCCGCCCTCTCTGCTGCCAGCGGCAAGCATCCCTTCCACTTCGACAATTTCGCGGCCTTGCTCCTGACCGTGAGCTTCGGCTTTGCGATGGTCAATTACTACAACGCGCCCATTCCCGGCGTTGGGGTTAGCTTCCACAATCTCGTCACGAATGAAGCGCAGTTTTTGTCGGGCCAGATCGATCAGGCGCAGCTCCAGACAGTGGTAGCGCAAGTTGCGGATTTCGAATCGCGTATGGACTCTCCCGCGTGGGGAGATGTTTTCGGGACGGCCATCTACGTCATCGTGACCATTTTGCTCGCTGCGGCCCAAGCCGTGGCGATTGTGGTCATTGCCTACGGGTTCATTGCCACCGCGGTCTGCGTGCTCGTGGGGCCGGTCTTTGTGCCATTTTTCATAGTTCCGAAAATGGAGTGGGTCTTCTGGGGCTGGTTTCGCTGCTTCCTCCAATATGCCTTCTACCAGGTCATCGCCGCTGCCGTAGTTTTCATCATTGGAAATCTCATGCTTGGCGCTTTGCGCCTTCCACCCGCGGGCACCCTTTCGACCGCACAGCTCATCGCCTGGTTTCCCGTCCTCTTCATCACCTTTCTCGCTTCGATCTATACGCTCTTGAAAGTGCCCGCCCTCACAAACCACATCTTCAGCGGCACGGCCGGCGGATCTTCGGCCGGAATCATGGAAAGGGTGTTCGGATGAACAACGATGCGGCTTTCTACGACGCCAAACGGCTCTATCTCGAACAGTACGGAGACCCCATGGTGACGAATACCTACCTAAAGATCGCTCTCGCACTTCTGTCTGTAGTGTGTGTGGCGCTCGCGCTCATCGACCTACGGACCATTCGCACCTTCGAGAACTTCCGGCCGCTGGTGATCCGCATTGACGACCTGGGCCGCGCCGAAGCCATCAACTACCACAACCTCGAATACAAACCGCAGGATGCCGAAGCGAAGTATTTCCTATCCCGGTTCTGCAACCTCTACTACCGTCGCAACCGCTACACGATTCAGGATGATTTCTCGAAGTCCCTCTATTTCCTCGACGGCAAGCTCGCCAACGGCATCCTCGACGCCTACCGCAAGGATGACATCATCAAGAAATTCATCACCAACACCGCCGCCCCAGAAATCGATGTTGATGTCAAAAAGGTTGCGCTCGAAGAGATGCAAACGCCGCCTTTCCGTGCCCGCGTGGACTTCTATATGGTCTATTACTCGCCGGCCGATCATAGCGAGCTGAAGCGCGATCTTTACACCGCGAACTTTGTCTTTGTATTCAGAACCCACGTTCCGAACGACCTCATCCCCATCAATCCCTTGGGGCTGAGCGTGACCTACTTCCGCGAGGACGAGGCCTTCAAATGAGTTTTGATCGGCAAAACCACGGAGGTCGCGAGGCGGCGCCAGCCAGCCTTGGCCCAGGCTCAGCGCGCCACTTTCGTCTTTCCCTTCCTGATTTTACTCGCCTCTTCGGCCACAGCCTTTTCCATCGGGAGTTGCCACCGGAACAAACGGCGCGCTTCCGGAGAGCCTCCGCTGTTTCAAAGAGAAAGGAGGAAGAATGATCGCCAACGCTCTTTTCATCACCCTCGCCGTCCTGCTGGCTTTGGGCTTCTGGCTCATGGGTGAACTCAAGTTTTTTATTCCGTACAAAGCCGTGCTCCTCCACGAATACGGGCAGATCCTCCTGATATACGTGGTGGTCATGTCCGCGAATCTCTTCGCAGCAACGTTTTCTCTTACACGCAAGTTTTTCCTCAAGGACACCGGGCGCAAACTTTCTCATCTCGATAAACAGCTTCACTTCGGCGACACCGAGGTGCCCGCACCGTCGCTTGAACAGGAACTCGACTGAAATGGCGCGCGGCTACGAACCCGACGATTTCATCGGTCCGCGGGAGCTCTCCGACGAAGGCGAGACCGAAGCTCCACGGCTATCCCGCAGGGGCGAACTTTCTGACCAGGTAAGGGATGACCATACGCAAGGTACAGGGCCCGTGACGAATCCCGATGGCGCTCGCTCGCCGGAGCCGCGCAAGGTCTATGAAATCAGGGGCCACAGGTATCGTCTGCGCGCCTCTGAAATCGAAACCATGGTCGAGGTCGGCAAGTTTCGCACCATTGCTCTGGAAGACCTGAACGAGTTCGCCTACGACAGCGACAAACTCCGCATGAGGCTTGATGTCGAAAACCTTATCCGGCAAGGCCTGGTTCAGATGAAGTCCGTTCCTGACGAGGAAAAGGGGGCGCGAGTACTGCTTACACTCTCGAAGGCAGGCCACCGTTTCCTCACCCGAAACAGATTCGCCGGTAAGGACCAGGCGCTTCACTTTGGCTTCGCCCACCGGCGGGAAGCGCACCATGACGCCGACCTCTACCGGCTCCACCAGAAAGCGGCGGACAAGATTGAACGCAGGGGCGGGCGGAACCTCCGCGTGATCCTCGAATACGAACTGAAAAAGCGGATCTGCCATGATCTCGCGAAACTCGGCCCGGAAGGGGCTTCGGCCGAGAGCAAGCACACCGTCGCCGAACGACACGGGCTTCAAGTGGTGTGCGGCAAGATCCCGTTTCCCGACGAGCGCATCGAGTACGACACTCCCGATGGAGTGCGGGCCCAGGTAGACCTCGAGCTTGCCACGAGCCACTACCGCGGACGCCTTCTTGCGGAAAAAGTCCGCGCTGGATTTTCCATCTACGCCCATGCCAGCGACGTTTCGAAACTCAGGCGCGTTCTGGACCAGCGCGAATTGACGGCGGAGATTTTGTCGCTGTGAAAATGCCCAAGGATCAAATCGAGCAAATTGCCGCTCTCGGCTATACGGAGTCCGAGGCGCGTTTCCTGTATGTCGCCGCGACGCATTCAGGCTACTTCACCATGCGGCACTTCAATGCCTTTGCCGGCGTCAGCAGCGGAAAGCGCTCCATGGCCTTCACGCAGAGACTCCTGAAGCATGCACACGCCACTGTCCGCGATTACATGGGCACCGGATCAGTCTTTCATCTGTTCTCCCGGCCCATCTATGGCCCGATTGATAAGGAGAATCTCAGCAATCGCTACCGGCACTCGTTTGACTACATCCGCACGCGTCTCGTGCAGATGGACTTCCTTCTTGAGAATCTTGGCAGCGACTACCTGGAGACCGAAACTGAGAAGGTCAATCTCTTCTGCGAATCCCTCGGTGTTCCGAAAGACGATCTCCCAGCCAGGGTCTTCGAGGGCGGACCCTGCAGTCAGCCGGTTACTCGCTATTTTGTCGATAAGTTTCCCCTTTTTCTCGCGGCTCCCATCTCGGGTACCTCGCCTGTGGTCACCTTTAGTTATGTCGATTCAGGTTCGGGGAGCCCGCGGGGTTTCGCCGCGCACCTCGCGGCCTATCAGGGTCTCTTCCGTCACTTGAGATCCTTTCGCCTGCTCTACATTGCGCCGAGAGCCACCCAATTTCGCCGTGCCGAAGATCGCTTCCGTTCGGACATCAAGCAGCCTCTCGAATCGGACATTTCCAGCGAAGTCCTCCGCTACTTCGACGTTCGCCGGAAATGGGAAAACCATGAATACGTTGTGCCGGTAGCTGCCGACTTTGAGTTCCTGAACGAAGCAAGGCGGCGCTTTGCTGGCGAGCGCTTCGACAGCCTCTATAGCGCATGGATCCGAGGAGGAGTTTCTGAGCGCGATTTACGTCTCGAGTTTTCGCAACTCACTCCGGAACGAAGGGTTTTTTTCGACACCTATCTTGTCCGGAATGGGCATTCACCACTTGACGAAAGAATCCGGAAGACGGTGAAGGGCGCATGAAGGATGCGGTTCGCCTCCCGAGTGAACGGAAGCCGTTGGGAGAACTGCGGGTGCGCATGGCGCAACGGTTGCTATTGGACCTAAGGAAAACACCCGGCTGGGTTGGAGGAGGAGGACCCCACTTCTCTGCCACGGAAACCGTGGCGGTCGCTCCAACTCCAGTCGGAGGGAACAGGGTGAGCCTCTGTTCCCGGTGTGTCTTCGAGGCGTCCAGTAAGGCAGAAAAAGAAAAGGAGAAATCATGTCGATCATTAACAAACCGTCCGAGATGGTGAAGCGCGAATACGAACTACAGGAACCGATCGCGGTCGCCGTCGAGAAGTACGCAACCTTTATCCAGAGTACGCCGGATCATGTCGTCAACTCCGCGTTGAAGATGGTGATTTGGAGAGACGCCGATTTCCGCCGCTGGCGCAAGCAACAGCAGACGCAAACCGAGAGGAACGATGGGCACGACACGGGAAAGGCGGCGGGGGCGTGATTCAGCGAATTCTTCACGCGAGGCACTTCGTCGCTTGTGTTCTCGCGGCGGCCACGGGAATGGTGCTCTACTTCCGAACACCATTCCCCGAAGACAATCTCTTTCTGCGTGTCATGGCCGTCCGCTCGGTGACGGCGTTTCTCTTCTTCAAGTACTCCTACACGCTCTTCCTTTATACAACGCCGTACATCGCGTACTCGATCCTGCTTTCAGGCGTCTACATTTTCGCCCTCAAGAAAGATCGCAGAATTCAGGCTGGCAGGCTGCCGCTCTATTCGGACCCTCGGAAAAGAACGGAGCTTTCTCTCGTGCTTGGCGAGGTCCACGAACCGTCCAAGCAAACGCCTTCAGAAACTCCGGGCTGGCTGGTCATCCCGGAACGGGGGCTTTTTACGGGAATTGCTATCGTGGGGGCCGTCGGGTCGGGAAAAACGGCAAGTTGCATGTACCCCTTCGCCGAACAGATTCTGGCGTATCGCGCCGAAGATCCCGACCGCCGCATCGGCGGACTGATCTTGGAAGTGAAGGGAGACTTTTGTGGACGCGTGCGGGAAATTTTGGCGCGACACGGCCGCTCCGGGGACTACGTCGAAATCAGTCTCGAGTCCGAGTACCGTTACAATCCCCTTCATAATGACCTCGATGCCTACGCCCTGGCCTACAACATCGCCTCGTTGCTGAACAATCTCTTCGGCCGGGCCAAAGAACCCTTTTGGCAGCAGGCTTACACCAACCTGGTGAAGTTCATCATCCTGCTTCACAAGGTGGCCTTCGATTACGTCACGCTTTTCGATGTCTACGAATGCGCCATCAACCCGGATCTGCTCGAAAGCAGAATAAAGGAGGCGCAGCGCAGGCTCGCCGGGGCCGACTCCGTATTGCTGTGGGAAGAAGAGTATCTGAAGCATCCGCGCGACCTGGACCCCTTTCCATTCCGGCTCGACAAGGAATCGAACCGCTACCGGGCGCCCCTGACACCAGGTCTCGCCGCGGTGCTGAAGGATAAGCGCGTGCAGTGGGAAGCGGAAAATGCTTCCCCGAGGAACTCCGCCGAAGCCCAGAAGAAAGCGCAGCTCGAAGCTGTAGAGCGGTGGTTTTTTCACGACTGGAAAAGAATAGAGCCCAAGCTCCGGACATCCATTGTCGAAGGGATATCGGTATTTCTCTCACTCTTCGATGACAATCCCGTCGTCAAGCGCGCGTTTTGTCCTCCCGCCGAGTGCTACGACCCGCAGGCCAATGCGGATTTCAAATTCGGCAGGCCTTTGCCTTCGCTCACGTGGCTCATCGAAAGGGGGAATTTATGCTGTCTCAATTTTCCGATCGCCATGAATGCCGGCCTCGCCAAGGCTCTGGGCGTGATGTTGAAACTCGACTTCGAACGGGCCGTGCTCAACCGGGTGCCCGCGATGGACAAGAACCCACAAACCTATTTCCGGCAGGTCCTGTTTCTCTGCGATGAATACCAACACTTCGCCACGGTCGGCGAGAGCGAGCCGACCGGGGATGAAAAATTCTTCAGCCTGTCCCGCCAGCCCAAATGCATTCCGATTATCGCAACCCAAAGCATCAGTTCCTTGAAGTCGGCTCTGCCAGGTGAATCCTGGCGCACACTGCTCCAGACGTTTCGAACGAAAATCTTCCTCTCCCTTTCCGATGACTTCTCCGCCCGCATTGCCAGTGAGCTGTGCGGGCGTGAAGACAGGCTGAAGGCCAGTTACAACTTCTCGGAGAGCGGCCATGATGCAAAAGTCAGCTTCCTCACCGGCAAGGCCCTCTCTCACAAGGCCAATATCACGGCATCCAAAAGCTACAGTCCTCACCACGATCTTCGCTTCGACATAAAGACTTTCATGGAGCTGCGCAATGCGCAGTCCGTGACCATGGCCTATGACGGCACGAACCCGATGCCACCGATGTTTTGTTACCTCAAGCCCTACTACAACGACGTGAACAAATCCTACTTCCGCCAGCTCGCGGACGGAGAACTCTAATGAATGGATTCGAAACCATCCTTCCATTTTTGAAGCCGATCGAGCACCTCATCCTCGATGACTCTATCAGCGAGGTCATGGTCAATGGACCGGACTGCATCTTCATTGAAAAAGCGGGATTCCTAGAGCCGGTTCGGGGTGTCAGTCTCGGTGCGAAGTCCTTGATGGTCGCAGTCAAGAATATCGCCCGGCGACTGGGCGACGATATCTCGGAATCGAAACCCATTCTCGATTCGCGTCTCCCCGACGGAAGTCGCGTCGCCGCCGTCATTCCACCCTGCAGTGTGAACGGCGTGACACTGACCATACGAAAATTCAACACTCGGCATTTTGGCGTCGAAGACCTCGTTCAAGCAGGAACCCTGGAACGCTGGCTGGCCAACCAGCTCGAAGGCTACGTTCTCGCCCGAAGGAATATTCTGATCGTTGGAGCTACCGGATCGGGAAAAACTTCGATGCTCAATGTCCTCGGGAAATTCATTCCTTCCGATGAGCGCGTTCTCCTCATCGAGGACACTTCCGAAATCCACCTGGCCCAGGACAACCTTGTCCGCTTCGAAGCGCGGCAGGCGCAGAACGGTCTGCCCGCCATTACCATCCGCGATCTTCTTAAGGCCTCTCTTCGTCACAGGCCCGACCGGATCATATTGGGCGAAATCCGCGGAGGAGAGGCCTTCGATCTCCTGCAACTACTCAACACCGGACACTCCGGAAGCCTTTCGACTGTCCACGCCACGTCCGCAAAGCAGGGTCTTTCTCGATTCACGAGCTGCGTGTTGCAGAGTGGCGTGGACCTGCCCTATCGCGCGATCAAAACAAATGTCGGTGATTCCGTAAACGTCGTGGTGCACCTGGAACGCCGGCCGGGCCGGCGCTTGGTCTCCGAAGTAGTGGAAATCCACGGCTACGATCCGGACAAGGATGAGTTCAACTACGGCTTTATTTTCGACAGCCACAAGGAGCAGGTGTGAGCCCTGCCGAGAATGCCAGGGAAAACGCCGTCGAGGATGGTGTGAACGCTTTCGAAAAGCTCCTCGCACAGCTTGCGGACGTTCCGACTCCCCGACAGCTTCAAACTGGACTCCTTCAGATCGAACCGACAAAAGAAAGGAGGGAATGATGCCGGCGGAATGGGTTGATTTCAAAAGCGTGATGGCGAAAGTCTCCATGGAGACAGTTCTTTCACACTATGACGTTCGTCTTCGGCGAGTTGGCGCGGACGAGTTCCGTGGAAAATGCCCTCTTCCTACCCACTCTTCGGCCAGAAGCAATGACAGCTTCTCCGTCAGTTTCACTCGGAACGTATGGTCCTGTCGGTCGGCTTCCTGCATCGCGGCTCGTTCGGGCCGCGTTGGAGGGAACGTCGTCGGCTTCGTCGCCGAAATGGAACACTGTTCGATCCAGGAGGCTGCCCGGCGCCTCGATCGTTCACTCACAGAAAATCTCCTCCCTCGCGCCACACCCGGGAGTAAGGAGCCGGTCCCTTACGCATCAGAAAATCGGCCTCTATCCTTCACCCTGCGCAACATCGACCACCAACACTCTTACGTCATATCGCGTGGACTAAGTGCCGAGACCGCTCGCTATTTCGGTGTTGGTTACTACGATGGCAACGGGTTCCTTCGGGGGCGGGTTGTGATTCCAATCCACAACGAATACGGCGAACTCGTCGCCTACTCGGGTCGCAGCATCGACGAGGCGGAGCCCAAATACCGCCTTCCCGCAGGCTTCCGGAAATCTCATGTGCTGTTCAATCTTCACCGGGCCATCCAATCGCGCGGAGACACGGTCATCCTCGTAGAAGGCTTCTTCGACACTTTTAAGACTCATCAGGCCGGGCATCACAACGTGGCCGCTCTCATGGGCTCGAAGCTGTCCGACCGCCAAGCCGAATTGATCGGAACCTACTTCGATCAAGTCATCCTAATGCTTGACGCCGATAAGGCGGGGAAGGCCGCCACCGCTGCGGCTGGGAAAACCCTCTCCTCAGTCCTTAGCGTACAGATCGTTGAACTCGCCTCGGGAACTCAGCCAGACCAACTGGCTTCAGAAGAAATCCATCAGCTCCTAGGAGGCTTGGATCATGGCGTTCCAACCCCAGATCGATAAAACTCCTTCGAGTTCCACATAATCTAATATGATGAAGCGACTCCGGCGGCCCCCCCAACGGACAACAGGCAAATCAAAAGAAAAAGGGACATTTCTAATGAGGTTTGACACACCGAAACTAACCGAAAACTAACCGATTGTCCCCGAGCCAGTCGGGAATGTATCCTGTTGCCCCATCCTCTACCCAAATCACATTGAGGTAGAGAAATGCTAAAATTTGAGCCGCGTGCTATTAGTTGGGTCCAGGCTTTCCACGATCAGGCAGTGGATAGCCGCGAGTACGTCAAGAGGGTTGCCGACCAAATTCCAGTAGAAATCCGAGACCGGTTGCTTTCGATTGTCCGATGGGCGGAAGAAACCGAAGAGGCGTGCGACTCTTTGTGTGACACGTTTTTCAAGCATGACTCGGCAGAGATTCGCTTGAATATGTTTTTGGAGGAGCAAATCAAAGAACTGTTCGCTGCGATCAGAGCGACGAAGCACGCGGACTCAATTCCCGCCTTGAGAGAAGCGGCCCGTGATAGCGGCAACCGCATCCGGGCCTGGAAGTACGAAGCCGAGCAGAAACGGCTGCAAGAGGAAGGATTTGTAATTGCTCCGCCGTCCCCGCCTAGTGTTCCACATGTCCAAGAATAAGTCCGGTCTCAGTACTTTCCCGGCAACGGCGTAAATCCGGAGCTACGGGCGTGACTGCCGTTAAAATGAAAGGGCACGGGCGAACTCCTCCACATCGTGGATGGCAACTGCTCATTCAGAAATCTTCTGTCCCCTTCGTTTGTCACGCGGCGATTACGCAGGAACGAAAACGACTTCTGTATCGAGAACGGCTCTGCCAATTGGTTGTAAAAGATCGATTGACCTTCACTTGCCCGATTAGAGTCGCGCGACCGGACATCTGATTTCGACCGACTTCAAGTTTTTCGATTATGGCAGTGAACTTGCGTCAGAGCTTGGTGTTATTGCGGACAGACTGCACCACTTGCCTGATGGCGTCGATGACCACGTCGGGCCTGTCGAGGATGACGAAATGGCCGCTATTCTCCGCGATGAGCTGCTTGCTATTTGCAGAGAGGGACAGCAGCTTAGCTTGCAGCTCCGCGTATTTATCGTGCGACTTCTCCTCCGTCTGCGGAAGCATCGATGTACCCGCAGTCACATCTACTAGCGGTTTGTCTCCGAGCGGATGACTTTGGTCTTTGATGATCGCATCGGCCTGAGCAATACAATCAAACAACATATCAAAGTTGCCCGTTGAAGCCGCTTGGTTGTGGGCCTGCGTCGTTGCCCAAAGATGAAGTTCGCGGTCAGGGAGTGGCAGGTTGCTGAAGTTCGAATCATCCTCCATTCCCATCGTGACAATCCTCGCGCCGCCGGGCGGCGGGGGCGGCGGCGGCGCTGGGGCTGCCGCGCCGTCAGACGGCGGACGGCGAGATAACATCGCAAACGCGTGATCGACAAAGATCACACCCGCAACTTCGTCCGGGTATTGCCCGGCATAAAGTCGCGCGACCAACCCACCAAGTGAATGCCCAACGAGAATATAAGGTCCCACGATTCCGGCATTTTTCAATGCCGTGTGCGCCTCGTTGACCCGAAGTGGGCAAGAGTCCTTCGGACCAGGATCGCTCCAAGCGGTTCCCGAGTGGTCGTATGTGCACACCTGAGTGAATCCGGCGACTTCGGGTTGCACAAGCCCCCAATCGAAGGAGTAACCCGCGCCCAGGATGACAACGGTTGGGCTTCCTGTCCCCGTGCAATAAAGGTGGACTCGATAGCCACCAACGTCGATGAGCTTACCGAGAGGAGCTGGCGAATTGACGGCCGTGCCCGATGATTGGGCCGGCGTTGCGTTCGGTAGTACGGCGACAAACAGCCAGCAGAACGAGAAACTAGCAAATATGCGCCTTCTCACGGGTCTAGCCTCCTTCGACTCGCATGGATTCTAACCGCAAAGGGATGGCCTAACTCCCAATTAGTTCGGGGCGGAATCAGGACTTTGCGACATTATTGTTATACTTGCGACTGTCATCATGGCTTCCGTATTAGAACTTCTGCCTGCGACGCGCATAGGTGTCAAGTACCCCGGCGGAGCGTCCAAATCTGAGCGGCGTTTTCTCGATTTTGTGATTGACGGAGAGTCGCTTTGGGAAAAAGTGGGTAAGCCAATAGACACGGTTTCGGTAATCTGTTTCGATTATTCGCGTGAAGAAACCGTTCAAGCGGTAAATCGGCTGCTCATGACTGAGAAGGCAGTGGTCCCCGGCGACAGACGTCCGTTATTCATCTGCTCAGAGTGTGGTGACATCGAATGTGGCACTGTGACAGCCTTCCTCGTCAGAAAGGGAGAGTCGATTGTCTGGAAAGATTTTGGGTTTTAGAACAACTACGAAGAGAATATCAGGCTCGAAGAGTACAAGCACCTCGGTCCGTTCACCTTCGATTGGAAACAGTATGAGTCGGCGCTCTTGCGGGCTGTCGGTAAGCTGAAACGGCGCGTGTCAACGACGTTGAGACACATGCTCACGGAATTTAGTGAGTTTTTTCATGTTAGTGGGACTGGTTTGTTGATCCACGCCTCGGTGGGTACGGCGGGAGGTCTCGGAGCGCTTCGCACGAAGCGTTCCGGATGA
>DATMKS010000096.1:0-140564 GCA_035571045.1 Verrucomicrobiia bacterium | reverse complement strand
CTGGAGATCTTCCAGCATCATTTTTCTGAGATGGGTCACGGGGACCTCCTTGTGACCCAAATTTATCTTAGCGGAAAGGCAACGACCCCTCCGAGCGCCTCACGCGTAGCGTCCGCCGCGCGGGCGGCTTCGTTCAAACGCCTTTACGATCCGATCGACGCTGCGGACCGGGTGAGTTGCCGCCCTGATTTTGCGGTGATTGTTTATCCGGGATATCTCGCGATCGCGGAGCAGAACTTTGCGGCCAACGCGGACATCCATCCGACAGAACAGACTCCGCCTTCGTTCATCGTTCAGGCTGAAGACGATCCAGTGCACGTGGAAAACTCCACCGTGTATTTTCTTGAGTTGAAGAACGCCAAAGTTCCGGCCGAGTTGCACGTTTACGCGCAGGGCGGACATGGGTACGGGCTTCGCCGCACGGAGCTTCCGGTTACAACGTGGCCTCAGTTGGTAGAAACTTGGCTGCACACCATCCAGGTTTTGCCGTCCGCTGCGCGTTGAATGGAAAGCCCACAGGCTCGGCATGCCGTGCCCCTCTGTCTCGCACTCAGGAAATACTAGAAGAACGCGGCGCCGCCATCGACGTTGATGGATTGGCCTGTAATCGCGCTGGATTGTGACGAGCACAGGAAGAGCGCGGCACGGGCGACTTCGTCGGCGGTTTGGCCGCGGCCTTGCAAAATCGTGTTTAGAAAACCAGCTAGCTGCTCTTTAGGACTGACACCGAGCTTTCGGGCCAAGGTGTTACCCAACTCCTTTGACATACGCGTTTCTGTGACCGGGCCGGGACAGATGGCGTTGACGCGCACGCCTCTGCGCGCAGCTTCGGCGGCGGTGATGCGAGTCAGGCCGAGCATACCGGCTTTTGCGGCGGCGTAGGCGGAGCCCCATGGAAATGCCGCTTTGGCCGAGAGACTCGAGATATTAAGAATGACGCCGAAGCCTCGCGCGTACATCTCCGGTAGGACAAGTTTGCTCAGCAGAAACGCGGCGCGCAGATGCACGGCGATGACGTTGTCGAACTCCGCGAGCGGATAGTCTTCGACGGGAACGACCGGGCCATAGTGGCCGGCATTGTTGACGAGGAGGTCGATCTTGTCGAATGTTGCGCGCGCTTCCCCGACGATGCGCGTGCAATCCGTTTCGAGCGCAAGGTCCGCGACCGAATAATGCGCCCTTCCGCCATTGCTGGAGATTTCTTTCGCGGTAGCTGTTAACTCCACCTCCGTGCGCGCCGTCAGGAATACCGAAGCGCCTTCCGCGGCAAACAGGTGAGCGATGGCGCGACCGATACCACGGCCCGAGCCCGTGATCAGTGCAACTTGGTTTTCGAGGAGCATAGGAAGAAGAGAATAGGGGCCGCGCGCGGCTGTGGCAAGAGACAAGACTCGCGGGAGAGCACCGCAACTTCGTTCAAAGCCTAGCTTGTACCGCTGGTTACGGAGAGGAGCAACGTAATGCTCTGGCCGACAACTGTACCTCCGTTCAGGTGTAATTCCGTTCGCTGCTGAGTAAACTGAAAGCAAGGGAGTGTGTATGCATTGCTGCGGAGTTCGGCGCGGGCCGCTCCGCCTGGCCCCGTAACTCCGGCACTAACCCGGCCCGCCGCACAATTCGATTTGGGGGTACGTCCGTGCGCCGACCATTTTTCTTCATCCAGGCAGGTGCGATTGCTGCCGCGCTCGCGTTTGCGGGTTGCGCAGGGCTGGTATCCTCCAACGACTCTAACGGCGGAACGAAAGCCGTTGCTCCGGCGATTGTGGCGCAGCCGGCGAATCAAATTGTGACCGCCGGGCAAACGGCAACGTTTACCGTGATGGCAAGCGGAACGGCGCCGCTCAGCTACCAGTGGTTAAAAAACAGCGCGAATATTGGCGGCGCGACGGCTGCGAGCTACACGACGCCTGCAACCGTTTCGGGGGACAACGGTGCAAAGTTCGACGTAATCGTCAGCAACGCCGCGGGCAGCCAAACAAGCACAATGGCAATCTTGACCGTGAACGCCGCGGCGGTGGCGCCTACAATCACGGCGCAGCCGGCGAATCAGACGGTGAACGTAGGACAAACAGCGACTTTCGTCGTGACAGCGACGGGGACGGCGCCGCTAAATTACCAGTGGCAGAAGAACGGCGCGAACATCAGTGGCGCGACGGGGGCGAGCTACACGACGCCTGCAACCGTTTCGGGCGACAACGGTGCAGAGTTCGACGTAATCGTCAGCAACACCGCAGGCAGCCAGACGAGCACAATGGCAACATTAACCGTGAATGCGGTGGCGGTGGCGCCTACAATCACGGCGCAGCCGGCGAATCAGACCGTGAACGTGGGACAAACGGCGACTTTCGTCGTGACAGCGACGGGGACGGCGCCGCTAAATTACCAGTGGCAGAAGAACAGCGCGAACATCAGTGGCGCGACGGGGGCGAGCTACACAACGCCTGCAACCGTTTCGGGGGACAACGGTGCAAAGTTCGACGTAATCGTCAGCAACGCCGCAGGCAGCCAGACGAGCACAATGGCAACACTAACCGTGAATGCGACCAGCGCGTCAACGGTAAACGTCGTCACCTATCACTACGACAACCTACGCACCGGCCAAAACTCGAACGAAACGATTCTTACGCCTGCCAATGTGAACTCGGCGACCTTCGGCAAGCTCGGCGCGTTTACAGTAGACGGGCTCGTCGATGCGCAACCGCTCTATCTCTCGGCGGTGGCCATCCCGAGCGTAGGAACAAAAAACGTTTTGTATGTAGCGACCGAGAACGACAGCGTCTACGCGTTTGACGCGGATTCCGTCAACGGCGCGACGAGCACGTTTCTTTGGAAAGTTTCCGTGCTCGGCTCAGGCGAAACTCCCAGCGACAACCGTGGATGCAGCCAGGTCACGCCGCAGATCGGCGTGACATCAACGCCGGTAATTGACCGCTCGCGCGGCACGCATGGCGCGATTTATGTGATGGCCATGTCCAAGGACGCCAACGGAAATTATTTCCATCGCCTCCATGCGCTCGATCTGACCACGGGCGCGGAACTCTTCGGCGGACCCACTACCGTGCAAGCCACTTATCCAGGTGCCGGCGACAACAGCTCCGGTGGAAATGTGGTCTTCGATCCCAAACAATATAAGGAACGTCCGGGCCTGCTCGAGATCGGCACCACCATCTACACGACGTGGTCTTCGCACTGCGATGCGCGTCCATACACTTCTTGGGTGATGTCCTATGACGCCAACACGCTGGCGCAAACGAGCGTTCTCAACCTGGTGCCCAACGGCAGCGAAGGCGGAATCTGGATGGCCGGAACCGCTCCCGCCGCGGACGCCTCCGGAAACATTTATTTTATGGTGGGCAACGGCGATTTCGACACGACACTGAACGCCAGCGGCTTCCCCTCGCAGGGCGATTGCGGGCAGTGCTACGTAAGGCTCTCGTCCAGCGCGCCGATTACGTTGCTCGATTACTTCACGCCATCCAATACCGTTTCGGAATCAGATTCCGACACAGACTTCGGCTCGGGCGGACCGCTGCTTTTGCCAGACCTCGTCGACGCAAATGGGAACACGCGCCATCTCGCAGTGGGTTCCGGCAAAGACGCGATCATCTATGTCGTGGACCGCGACAACATGGGAAAATTCAACAGCGGCGCGGACAACATCTATCAGCAGATCAACGGACAGATCGGCGGAGTGTGGTCCAAGCCGAGCTATTTCAACAATACGGTCTACTACGGCGCGGTCGGCGACCATTTGAAAGCGTTTCCCATCACCGCCGCGAAACTGGCCACTACGCCCGCAACACAGAGCTCGGCAAGCTTTGCCTATCCAGGCACGACGCCTAGCATTTCCGCCAACGGCACGTCGAATGCGATCGTATGGGCGGTCGAGAATGGCTCGACCGGCGTGTTGCATGCATATAACGCGACCAATTTGACGAGCGAGCTGTACAACTCGAATCAGGCCGCCAACAATCGCGATCAGTTCAGCGACAACAAGTACGTCACGCCGATGGTGGCAAACGGCAAGGTGTACGTTGGCACACCGAACAGCGTGGTGGTTTTCGGGCTGTTGCCTTAGTTTCGGCGAGATGAAGAGCCGGGCAGAGGCAGGCAGGAATGCCTATCCCACTCGCAACCACAAGCAATTGCTGAAACCCGTTACTTCTTGCCAGGTTTCAAATCGCCAAGCAAATGATGAACCAGGCTGTTGATATCGCCCTGTGTGAGGGAGAATGCGTCACGCTTCACCGGTTTTTGTCCAACGGCGCGATAGACCAGATGCTTGGTCGATTGCTGCACAAGGTCGAAGACGATCATTCCTTCGCGGAAGTGAATGTTTTCGTAGCCTACGTACGCTGGGCCATAGCCCCAGGATTCCCAGCAGCGAAACGGGCCGCAAACCAGGCCTGGATACGCGCCGGGGTAGCCTACCGGCACCGCCGCATTGTGGCGATTCACGGCGAATTTATAATCTATCAAGAAATCCGCGGTGGCGGGGTCGCTGACTTGTTTGAAACCCTTCGACCCGAGCGTCTGCGCAATGGCGTCTTTCACACGCTGGCGAACCACTTCATCGTTCGGATCGGGAACGCGCGGCGCCGGTTGATTTCGGGGAGTGCGTGCAAGGTCATCGCGCGAAGTCACGGGGCGATTGTCCGCGGTACGATTGTCGCGCGCAACGGCCGCTTCTTCCACGGCGGGGCGCCAAGCCCAGGTGGCGCCTTTCGCGATGCGCACGTCGCGGTCGCGAGTCACTTGAACATATTCATCGCAGCCGGCGACGAAAACCAAAGAAAGAAAGGCAGCAGCGGTCAAAAGCCGCTTGAGTGTGAGAACTGAACGCAAATTCTGCATCTGACGAGCCTCCAAAGGCATATTTATCCTCTGCCTTATTCAACCCAACACCTATTGGATAGTTGCGGTGAGAGAAAGGGTTGCGCGCACGAGCGCTTTCTTGGCCAAAACGTCAATGCCTCAGGCCTTCGGAACTTCCCAGTCCTTTGGAGGAAACGTGACCGGCCAAAATTTCGGGGCTGGCTGGTCAAACTCGAAAGCTACGGCGAAGTAGTCGGCGCTTGGTTGATCGACACGCACCACGCGGCAGCTCTGCTCAATGCCGCTTTGCGGATTCACCAGAATGAACGGCTGGCCCACGAGGAAATCTGCTTTCAATTTCATCAGGCCGCCATGCGCGTTGACTACCAGCGTATGCGTGGCTTCCTCGACATGAAGGCTGTCAGGCGTCTCGGCGAGAACCTTGACGGGTATCTGCAGCATCACGCGTTCGCTGCGGCGCCGATTGGCGGCTTCGGAAGGGGGCACGAGATTCTCCGTTAAGCGGCGGCGTTCGCTGCAAGTGTTCGGGAGACATTTAGGCCATGCCTGCTTGTGGCTCCCGAGGACACCTGTGCTGCGGCAGCGTGGCCGGGCCGGCACACAGGAGACGGGCGGTGCTACCGCTTGTCTCCTGTTTATTAGTCTAACTTAGGCGCTCGCGCGTAATCCGCCCTGTGAGGAGCTGCGGCGTCCATTGGTTAACGGCTTGGCTGAGCGGGCAGTTCAGGAAAGGTCCCGGCGTCAGCGTAGTTTCGTGGATTTAAGGAAGCATCATGGTTTGCAGGCGAGCTTTCACAGCCGGCCATTCCGAATCGAGGATGCTGAAGTAAACCGTGTGCCGGATGCGGCCGCTAGCCGTGATCATGTGATTGCGGAAGGTACCCTCTTCGCGCGCGCCGATGCGCAGGATGGCCGCACGAGACTTTTCGTTGAGCGAATCGGTCTTTAATTCCACACGGATACAGCCGAGCGTTTCAAACGCGTGCCGCAGCAGAAGATATTTTGCCTCTGTGTTCACACTGGTGCGCTGCCACTCGGGAGCAACCCACGTCCAGCCGATCTCCACACGATGATGCGTGCGATCGATGTTGCCGTAGCGCGTGCAGCCAGTGGCGCGGCCGCTGGATTTTTCGACCAACGCAAACGGCAAAGAGACGCCGCGCGTTTGCTCATCGAGGGCTGTGGCGATGTAGGCGGACATCTCTTCGGGTGTCCGCACGGGAGTTGGAATCCAGCGCCACAACTGCTCATCGAGGCCGACGGCGGAGAGACCGGCGTGATGCACTTGCGAAAGAGGTTCGAGGCGCACATGGCGGCCTTCGAGGGTCACGGGCACTACGTTCATTTCGTTGCTCATGTTCCGGTTGATCGAGTCTGAATGTTACAGCCTGTGCGGCTGCCTCTGGGAGCACCAATTTGGCAATGGTCTCCGTGCGCGAGGCTCTTAAGAACCGCCTCTCCCGAGATGAAGTGAGTCACAAACACGCGGCAACCCTAAGCGTCCCGGCAGGCGTCCTATCTTTCGACACGCACGGGAACTTTCTACTCGGAATCAATGAACTAGTACTTAGGGGCGGCCCTCCTCTAACGGCTGAACTTGGATAATCATGAAGAACTTCTCTTTCAGTTGCGTAAAACACAGCGCAACGCATCGTGCGACGTATTCCGCAAAGCGCGGCAGGCGCCTCATTCGCTGGAGCTTGGTGCTGGCCGCGCTCCTGCCCCTAACGCTTGGCGCACGCGATTTTCTCGCCCAGCAACCACCGCCGCCTCCGGCTCAGCCGCAGGCCCAGCAGCCCCCGGCGCCCCAGCAAGAGGGCCAAGCCCAGCCCGCCTTGAAACGGCCCGAAGACGGGCAGGCAAAAATCGCCGTCGAGGTCAAAACCGTCAGCGTATTGGCCACCGTTCGCGACAAACATGGCAAGATCGTCTCGGACCTCACCAAGGACGATTTTCAGCTCGATGAAGACGGCCGCCCGCAGACTATCAACTATTTTGTGCACGAAAGCGACTTGCCGCTGCGCCTCGGCTTATTGATCGATACCAGCCTGAGCCAGCGGCGAGTGCTTGATCAGGAGCGCACCGCCAGCTACAGCTTCCTCGATAAGCTTTTGCGCCAGGACAAGGACTCGGCCTTTGTGATTCACTTCGATCACGAAGTTGAGCTTCTGCAGGATTTCACCCCGTCGCGTCCTCAGTTGCAGGCGGCGTTGCAAAAACTATCGATCCCTCAATTCGATGGAGGAAGCAGTGGTGGCGGTGGTGGCGGAGGCAGTGGAAATGGCGGCGGTGGTGGAGGGGGCCGCGGCAGAGGCGGTCACGGCGGTGGAACGCTTCTCTATGACGCGATTTTCCTGGCTTCTGACGAGCTGATGAGCAAGCAACAAGGCCGCAAGGCGCTGATCATTCTTTCTGACGGGGTGGATCATGGCAGCAAAGAGACCATGGCCGAGGCCATCGCCACCGCGCAACGCGCCGACACTATCATCTACTCCATCTTGTTTGCCGACGACGAGGAAAATTACAACCGCCCCGGTGGATTTGGAATGGGCGGCCGCGGCGGCGGGATGGGCGGCGGCCGCGGCGGCGGAAGGTACCCGCAGGAGCAGCGCCCCGACGGCAAGAAAATCCTGGAACAAATCTCCAAGGAAACAGGTGGCCAGCTCTTCAAGGCTTCCAAGAAAGAAACGCTCGACAAGATATACGCGGAAATTGACGAAGACCTCCGCAATCAGTACAGCCTTGCCTACACACCCGACAAGGGCAACACCCTCGGCTACCACAAGATCCATCTCGTCGTTGGCAAACAGAAAGACCTAGTCATCCAAGCCCGCGACGGCTACTACTTCGGACAGTAACAGTCCCGATGCGCGTTCCAGTTTTCGAGGGCCGATATCGTATCCCTACCTTCGCCTATCCTTCCAAATCGGACTTAACCAAAGCCCCTGATATACACTTGCCGTCCGGTTCAGTGAATCTGCGAGTTTCGACACTAGCATGCGTCAAGTCATTCAGGTTTCCGGAGTCCGCAAGACCTACGGCAGGACGGTGGCTGTCGACGAGGTGTCGTTCGAGGTAAACGATGGCGAGATCTTTGGTTTAATCGGGCCCAACGGCGCGGGAAAGACCACCACCATGGAGTGCATCGAGGGTCTGCGCACGCCCGACCGGGGGACCATCTCGGTTCTGGGTCTTGATCCCTTCCGTCAAGTCTACAAGCTGCAGGATCGCATCGGGGTTCAACTCCAGCAGGCGCAACTGCAGAAGCGGATCAAAGTGTGGGAGGCGGTGGATCTCTGGGCTTCGCTCTATAAGAAAAAAGCGAAAGACGCCGAACACTTACTCGAACAACTCGGCCTCAGCGATAAGCGGGACGCCTGGTTCATGAACCTCTCCGGAGGCCAGAAGCAGCGGCTGTTTATTGCGCTTGCGCTGATCAATGATCCGGAGGTGGTGTTTCTCGACGAGTTGACGACCGGGCTGGACCCGCAGTCGCGGCGGGCGATTTGGGATCTGGTGCGTGGCATTCGCGAGCGCGGCAAGACCGTCTTTCTGACCACTCATCTAATGGAGGAGGCCGAACGATTGTGCGACCGCGTGGCCATCATCGAGCACGGACGCATCATCGACATCGACAGCCCCGAGAGGCTCGTCGCACGGCACTGCCCCGAGCGTATCGTTGTTCTCGCCACGGACGACCCACTCGCTGAAGATCGCTTTCGCGCGATCCCTGGAATTGAAGCGGTTATCCGCGCTGACTTGCGATTCAACATTCGCGGCCGGGGCGACGACCTGGTGACCGAGGTGATTCATTGTCTGTCCGAGAATCGGATACGGGTCACGGATTTCCGCACGATTCTCCCCAATCTTGAAGACGTCTTTCTCAAACTGACTGGTCATTCGATTCGCGAGTAGGCTCGATAATGATGCTGCGTGGACTCTGGAAACTGACTTGGATCGAGATCAAGATATTCCTGCGCGAGCCGCTTGGCGCATTCGGCACGATCGGTTTCCCTGTCCTCGTTTTCCTCGTGTTGGGTCGAATAGCCGGCCGCGGCCTCGCACCACCCGCACTCGCCGCCAGCAGTTTTATCCGTGTGGATCTGCCGGTTCTCGCGTCGCTTCTGATCGCCGTCAGCGCGGTGCTTTCGCTGGTCACGATTATCTCAATCTACCGCGAGGGCGGCATCCTGAAGCGGCTCCGCGCCACGCCATTGCGCCCTCGGACGATCCTTACTGCCCACGTGATCGTCAAACTGACCCTCGCCGCGGCTACGCTGGCTTTGTTGGTCCTGGCGGGCAAACGCTACTACCCGATTGGCGTTCATGTTCCATGGGTCTCGTTTACGATTGCTCTGCTCATCAGCACTTGGAGCATCCTGTCTATCGGCTTTCTCATTGCTAGTGTCGTCCCCACGGCCCGCTTTGCTCAGCCGATCGGCGCCATCATTCTGTATCCGATGATCGTCGTCTCGGGACTCTTCGTGCCCGTTGAATCGCTGCCCCCAGCGCTTCACGCCGTGGCGCGAGTGCTGCCGCTAACCTACGCTGTACCTCTGCTCCAGGGAATTTGGAACGGCGACGCATGGTCGGCGCACGTGGGCGACGTTCTGGCACTGGTCTTGGTGTTTGTCGTGTGCGCGACGGTCTCAGCAAAGGTCTTTCGTTGGGAGTAACAGGATGGCTCGACGCCCAGTTCAAGATGGCAGGAGCCTCGTCATCACCGCCTAACCCAAACAATGCAATTCACGGGCTGCGGGCAAGTTTGAGAGCGGGCTGTCAGGGGCGCCTTGACGATTGACGCTGAGCCGAAACTGGCCGGCTACCCGGCGTGGAAACCCGATGCAGGCTGGGTGCGCTTCCTAATTGGCGCAGTCATCGGAAACTGACTCGCTACCGGAGCAAGGAAACCCGGTGCGGGCCGGCCACGCCGTAGGGTATGATAGAGTCTTCGGAAATTACTCACTTAGGATAACGATGCAGACTGCGACAAATGGGAAGGTATTGCTGAGGGTACGGCCGCGAGGTTTCTGCGCGGGCGTGGTGCGAGCTGTGGATATCGTCGAGCTGGCGCTGGAAGCGTACGGCGCGCCGGTCTACGTCCATCACGAAATTGTGCATAACACTTACGTGGTGGAGCAGTTGCGCCGCCGCGGAGCGATTTTTGTGGAGTCCATCGAGGACGTGCCGCACGGTGCGGTACTAGTCTTCAGCGCCCACGGCGTGCCACCGACGGTCCGCCAGGAAGCCAAGGACCGCGCGCTAAAAGTGATCGACGCGACCTGTCCGCTGGTCACCAAAGTGCATCTTGAGGCGCTGAAATTCGCGCGCGAAAAGCGCACCATCATTTTGATTGGCCACAAGGACCATCAGGAAATTGTCGGCACCTCCGGCGAAGCCCCCGATCGCACCATCGTGGTCGATTCAGTAGCAGCAGTGGACGCGCTCGAAGTGGCCGAACCGGATAAGCTCTCGTTCCTCACGCAAACCACGCTGAGCCTCTACGACACGCAGGAAATCGTCGCGCGCCTCCGCCAAAAGTACCCCGCCATCAAGGGTCCGGCGAGCGACGACATTTGCTACGCCACGCAAAATCGCCAGGAAGCCGTCGAGCAAGTAGCCAAGGACGTCGATTTTCTCCTGGTCGTCGGCTCGCCGAACAGCTCCAATTCGAATCGCCTGGTAGAAGTCGCCAAGCGCAGCGGGGTGAAAGCCCAGCTCATCGATTCCGCGAAGGATATTGACGTGAAGTGGCTCGAAGGCATAAAACGCGTGGGTCTGACGGCAGGCGCGTCCGCTCCGGAAGTGCTCGTTGAGCAAGTGAGCGAGCGCCTCGCCGAATTTGGCTTTACGGATCAGCGCGACCTTGATTTGATCCGCGAGGACGTGCGTTTCACGCTGCCTCCGGAACTGGCGACAATTGCGCCGGCCCCACGTCGCTAAGAAGTAGCTTTAGAAATTTGTCGCGCGATTCACCAGGGGTCTTGCGCCATCGGAATAGAGGAAGCAGGGTCGGGCGTTTTGCCCGCGCAGTTTGCAGTCGGTCAGCGCGGTAGGCGGGGACACACAAAACAAGGAGCTCAACCTTGGCGGTCAAAATCGTCCGTCAGCCGAAGAAGATTGCCTTGATAGGCGCGCCATCGAGCGCGGCTGCGTTCCTAGGCGGCAGCGAGAAAGCGCCGGCGGCGTTGCGAGCGGCGGGATTGGTGGAACGGCTGCAAGGCGCCGGCTACGAAGTGATCGATCACGGCGACTGCGCGCCTAGGCTCTTCGCCGACGATGACGAACACAAACGCGCGCGTAATTTGAAGGAAATTGTCGCAGGGCTGAACGATCTCAAGGTCCGCGCCGAACTGGCCGTGAAGAGTGGCGCGCTTGTTTTGGTGCTGGGTGGCGATTGCGCGCAAGTCATCGGACTTCTCGCCGGTGTCCGCCGTTACTACAAACACGTCAACCTGCTGTGGTTCGATCGCGACGCCGATTTGAATACCCCCGCCTCCACGCCTTCCGGTCGCATCGATGGAATGGTTGTAGCGCACGTGATCGGCAAAGGCGCGCCCGAACTGGTCCGCTTTTTTGGCGAGTCGGCGCTGGTGCGCGAACCTGACGTCACACTTTTTGGACTCGAACGGCTCGATCCGCCCGAACAGGAATTTCTCAGCAAATCCCCGATGCGCCACATCGACACGGCCGCCATTCAATCCAAAGGTGGAAGCGCCGCGGCCCTCAACGGCCTCGCGTTTGTACACGCCGACGCTCACGAATTTGTTTTGCATCTGGACACCGACGTCATCGCGGTCGACGAATTTCCCGCGGTTAACGTCCCCGGCACCGATGGACTGCCTTTGGCGGATGTTCGCGCAGCACTCGCCGAATTCGCGAAACACAAAAATCTTCTCGGGCTGACCGTGGCGCAGTACAACCCGGACAAAGATCCCGACGGCAGCGGCGCGAAAAAGCTCGTCGATCTATTGGTGGAAGCTCTTTCTGCGCGGCTCGAAGCACCCGCAGCGCCCGCCATCGCTGACGCCGAGGCTGCTGCGGATACGCCTGAAACTTCTTCCTCTGAAACGACGGCTTAGAACTCCGAATTTATGTCCCCTTCCGTTTACTCGGGCTTTGCTCGAGCGGCGGCAGCTTCGGCGCGTTTGCGGTGATACCGTGCGAGGCCTAGCCAAGTCAAGTTGATCCCGCAGTTAAAAATGTAGTGTTCCGCTTCAGCGGCAGAGAGACGTTGCTGGATTTCTACACTCGCGGCCACGGCGAATTTCTCAAGTGCGGCTTGTTGGTCGGGCGTAGAACGCAGAATTTCCGCGGCGAGCGCGGCCCAGCGCTGCAAATTTTTTCGGTATTCCGCGATATGTGCCGCCGGATCATTCGAGTAGCCAAAGTGCGTGAGAAAAAGCCGCGAGGGAGCGCGCGCCGCGATGGCATCCAGCGACGCATTCCAGACTTCGAGGTCGATGTCCGGCGGCGGCGCCAGAGGAACCACAAACGGTTCGCCCTCGATGTGGAATCCCGAAGTGTCGCCAACAAACGCGGTTCCGTCGGACGAATCAAAATACGAAACATGATGCGAAGCGTGCCCTGGAGTGTAAACCACTTCCAAGTTGCGGCTTCCGAGAGAGAGCGTTTCTCCCCCCTTAAGCATGCGCAAATTCCCAAAGGGCACGGGCAGCGTCTCGCCAAACAAGTGTCCCAGTTCGCCCGGCCAAAGCCGCTCCGCACTAGCCAAAAGCTTCGACGGATCTGCCATGTGTAACATCCCCGCCTTGTGAACGTACACCTCAAGGTTGGGATTTTCTTTAATGAGCGTGCCAGTAGCCCCCGCATGATCCAGATGAATATGCGTAAGCAAAATCGCGTTCAGGTCGGCAACGCCGATGCCCCGCGAATCCAAATGCTTTCGTAGTGTTGGAAGTGTCGAAGCCGGTCCTGGATCAAGAATCGCGCGATGCCCATCCGATTCCAGCAACACCGCCCCGATGGATCGGGGCCGCCCCATCCAGTTGGTATCAAGCACCGTGGTCTTCAGCATCGCGCCAGTAGTGTAACGCGAGTCAGCGCGAGAGGCGCGACGTTGAAGGGCTGGCGTGTGGGCTATTCGCCCAAGCCGAGTTGGATAGCTCCTACCCCCGGGGGTGTACAGAAGTTATGAAGTAAACCCGGGCACCTGCCAACAAGCGAAGACAAATTCAAAATCCCTTAGGGGTGCTCCGCCTGCCCGTCCCGTCAGTTGACGATGAGCTGAAGGTTCGCGGTGTGTGTAGCGTTGGGGTTCGTAGACGTACCCGTCACGGTAATCGTGTAGGTGCCCGCCAACGTCCCTGTCTGTGGCGGCGGTGGAGGCGGTTGGGACGAGCCTCCGCCGCAGCCGACAGCCTGCAACACCAGAAACAGAATGAATCCCGCAAGAGGGAGGGCTGCCACAATTCGCTGCCGCCGTGTTCGCGCGAGCCGCGTCAGTAAAACGCAAAGCAGCATCACCACAATCAACGGCACGAGGCGAGGCCACGAAATCATCCGCCGATTCAGTGGCAGCGGTGGCGCCAAACTTCGCGCCGTTGTCGTCACCATGACGGTGGCCGACTGCGCCGCCATAAGCGAATTCTGGCTAAGCGCACACGTTGTCGCCTGCGCCGGTGATGTGCACGATACATTCACTAGCCCTGTGAATCCGTTCACAGCGTTAACCGTGATTACGTTGGTGAACGTTGCCGTCTGCCCCGCATTCACCGTCTGAGTGCCCTGCCCCGTCGCCACACTTAACGAGAAATCCGGCGGGCCAGTGACTGTGAAGTTAGTGGTCGCGCTACCGCCGGGGAAGGGATCCACGACCATGAGCGGGTAAACACCAGGCGTCAAATTTCCGATGTTGAAATCCGTCGTCAACTGCGTAGAGCTTATGAAAGTGGATCCCACAAACGCGCCGTTGAAATACACATTCGGCAAAGCCACAAAATTGGTTCCGTTGATTACGACGTGTGCGCCAAAGCCAGTCTCGCCGCTAGTTGGGCTGATGGAAGTGATCGTCGGAACCGGATTCGGCGTCACTATGGTCAGCATCGAGGGGGTCGAGGGCCCACCGCCAGGCGTGGGATTACTTACTGTGATCTGTAGGTTACCAGGGGCAGCGATGTCCGAAGCGGGAATCTGGGCGCTCAGTTGATTCGGGAAAGTGACCGTGGTAGGTCTGGCCGAGCCGTTGACCTGCAGAACCGCGTTTGAAGCAAAATTATTGCCCACCACCTGCATCGTGAATGCCGCCCCGCCGGCAACCACCTGGTTAGGATTGAAAAAGCTGATCGAGGGGACCGGATAGGTACCGACTGTAACAGTGAACGGCACGGTCGCAGGAGTTGCGCCTCCGCCGGGGGGCGGATTGCTGATGGAAACGAAATAGCTCCCCGGAAGAATAAACAATCCCGCGTCGATGGTTGCCGTGGCTTGAGTTTGGCTGACCACTGTGGTTGGAACGCTGGCATTCGCTGCAAATGGGCCACCCCCCCAAACTACACTGGCACCACTGAGAATGCCGGTTCCGTCTGCGGATAGCGTAAATGTTGGGCCGCCGGAGGCTGCCGTCGTCGGCGAAATCGAAGTGATCGTGGCTGGAGGATTTTGCCCGTTGTTGTACGCAAAATTCAGAAAAGATTTCCCCCCCAACGCGATCGGGTTGGGGTCCGGCGGCCCAAAGGAGCTCACCATGATGTAGTAAGTCTTGCCCGCGGTGAGCGCGACGCTCTGGATCTGCGATTGCACCACCACCCCCGGCTGAATGTCATCGTTACACGCGATATTTGTGAGACTGCCTGGTTGTCCCGTCCAAACGGAAAGCACCGTATCGTAGCTGCTACCGATGGTGTCCACTTCCAGGTTCGCCGAAAAAACGGGCGTGAATTGGTACCAAATCGTGTTGTACACACCGTTCTTTTGGCCGCCTGTATTTCCTTGCGCGCTTGTGTACTGCGTCACGCAAGGGGGCAGGGGATCCATGGCTTGCGTCGTGGCTCCGGAGGCATCCTGGACATCAATGAAGCTCACTGCGGGGACATTGATGGCAGCCGCAAACGAGTCATTTGGCGGCGCCGGTGCGACGACTTGAAGCGTTATTGGTTTTGATTTCCCGCTTCCCGGTGGCAGGTTCAAGAGCGCGATGTCGTTCGTGCTCCCGTAAGGCCCGAGCAGGAAAGCGGGAATAGCCGCGGTGAGCTGAGTAGCCGTCGCGGATTGTGTGGTAATGCCGCTGTTGGCCCCGTTGAAAAGCACTTTTGCTCCGCTGACTATGTTTGTGCCGTTCAGGGTTATTTGGACATTCGTGGACGGGTTGACCTGAACGGGTGTGCCGCAAGAAGCAGTCGTGCTAGCTGGTGCGCTGGTCGTGCATCCTGAAATAGAGGCCGCCGCCCCGAGAATCTCAAATGGCAGAGAGTTGCTCGTTGAAGACGCGACGGTGATTGTTACTTTTTGACTCGCCGCTGCCGCCAACTGGCCTGTCGGAATCGTCGCAGTAAGTTGCGTATCGCTCACGACTGTTGTTGCAAGCGCCGTTCCGCCGAAATTGACCGTGCCGCCAGTGAGTCCAGTCCCGTTGACTGTGAGCGTCAACTGTGCGGCGCCTGCGTTTGCGGAAGTAGGGGTCAGCGAAAAAATGCGCGGGCCCGTGAACGCGAAATTGTTGAGCGCGATGGTCCAAACGCCGCGTCCGTGCGTGGCAGCGAAAAGAGTGCGCGAAGCTTCGTAGAGACGAAGCGATAGCACGGCAACGTTCGGAAGAGCTGTGCCGAGCGTGCTCCAAGTGCATGTCGTAGCCGTGCAGTTACCGACGTAAACTCCAAGGTCTGTCGCTGCATAGATGATTCCAGGCACATCAGGATCTACAACGATGTCATTGACAGGGATATTCGGTAAATCGGTTGCCGCCGGTTTTGAGCAATCGGCGGTCGAGCAGCTCACATCCACAAAGGTCACGTTCTGGCCAGTATTCGCATTGGTGGTCTTGAAAATGTGTCCATGCAAGTCAGTCACAGCCACGCCAAGCGGATCGACCCCGTTGAATGCGAAACCTGAATAGGCAACGTACCCCGTGTTTCCCGTTGGATCAGAGGGATCGATAGCCATGCCGGTCACCGCGCGCGTTGGCAGACTCGAAGCGCCGATCTGAATGAAACCGGAAAATTGGCCGGCAACCGTTTGTGCGACGAAAACCTGACCCGTGTTCGCCCCGGCCCATAACGCGCTCGCATTGCCGGGTTCAACGGCGAGAGTTGTGAGCCAGCCTCCGTTAGCGACAAGTTGTCCGGAGATGGCGCTCCAGGAGTTCCCGGCGTCCTGGGATTGGTACACCAGGTAGGTTCCGAAGTACAAAACGTTTGCAGTATTAGGATCCGTAATTAATGGTGGGATGAAGTCCAAAGGGTCGTTAGGATTGATGCCGTTGATGGCGGGCGAGAACGTCCCCATTGCCCCATTTTGGTAGGAAGCATTCACCGCATTTCCCGTCGCGCACCCGATGTAAACAGTGCTTGGTATCACCGCATCCACCGCCGTCGAAGCCCCATCCCCGCAAAGGTTGTTATCCACCCAGGCGACGCCTCCCTGATAATTCTGGCTGCCATTATCTTGAGTTCCAGCAAACGCAATCGAAGGGGAGGAAGTGTTGATGGAAATCGACGGGTAAAACTGCGTCAAGGTCAATAACGAATCGTTTAAGTTCGTCCACGTGATGGTGGCTGCTTCCGCGTCGTCGGTGCGCCAGATGCCGCCATCGTTCCCGAGGTACATACGCACTTTGCCAGTCGAGAGCTTGAAGAAAGCCATCGCGTGCGTATCGACATGCGGCAACCCTGCGCCCAGTTGATTGGGAATGGCAGCAGCCCAGCTTGTGCCGCCGGTTGTAGTTCGGACGACCCAGGTCGGATTCCCACCGTTGTCCGTTACCGCCGCACCACCGAAGAAGGCGATGCTCTCATTATTTGGATCCACTTTGACGACATTGTCGTACCAGCACTGTCCCTGGCACACGTCCGGCGCGGCCGTCAGCGTCCAGGTGGTGCCTCCATTCCTCGTGAGCCAAACACCGAGGTTGGTACTCGATGAGGTGGAATCATCGGCGATCGAAGCGTAAACCGTGCTGTCCGACGCGTAGTTGGGAGAAATACCAAGATCCATGCGGCCCATTGTGGATTGTGCCGGAAGGCCTCCAGCCAAAGGAGTGAATGTAGCGGAGCAGGAGTTGGCGTTGGTCGATTTGTAGATGCCGTTTCCATTAGGGGCGCCTGGCGAACTTCCGAATGGATTGCCAAGCGCTGCAAACGCAACGGAAGAAGACGCGAACCCCACAAACGTCGCCATCTCATCGGGAAGAATGTTGGTCCAGGTGGCGCCGCCGTTGCTAGAGCAATACACGCCTTCCTGCGGACCTTCCACGAGGAACTGTGCGCCCACGAGAATCAGATTTGGATTCGTAGGATTCACAGCAACATAGCTAATGTGCGCGCCGCCAAAATTGAAAAATCCAAAGCCTGGATTGAGACCGTCTGTGTAAGGCCCAATGAATGGACAAGTTGTGCTCGCGACGGTGCATGTCTGGGTCCACGTCATCCCGTGATCGGTGGACTTCAGAACGCCAGCGCCATAGTAAATGTCAAAGCCGATGGCCGCCTGTTCGCCTGTGCCAGCATAAACAGTAGTCGGACTCGAAGGAGCGAACGCGATCGAGCCCATCGCGAGCGACGCGTTCTGGTCGCCTACTTCGGTCCAGGTCAGGCCCGCATCCGTCGAGCGCCAGATCCCGCCTTGCGCTCCGCCTATCAAGACAGTGTTTCCTGTTGTGTCGCTCGGATCGACAGCGATCGTTGTGATTCTTCCTGTGACGGGGCTGAACGTGCCTCCGGTTGTGGGAGTAGGCCCAATCGAACTCCACGCCGGAAACGATGTCGAACCGGCCTGCGGCGTCGCTGGGGCGTAAGTTCCGTCCGCCCGCAACACTAGCTTGCCTTCCGCCGCCATCATGCGCTGCATGTGCCGCAAAGCTTTTAGCCGCGCGCCACCCGGAATGTGCCCATTCACTGACGAGCGCTGCTTGTAAAACCATTCGTCCCTCTTGCGAATGGCTTCAGGACTGTCTTTTTCTTCTTTGCCTTGCTTGCCCTGTTCTTCTTCCTGGGAGTCCGCATCGCTGTCGCGCGGAGCTCCGCTCGGCGGCTGCGCCTGTTGCTTCGCCGCAGGGAATCTGTCGGAGCGAGCCGTCTCGCCGGTTGGCATTGGTTTCTCTTGGCTCCCAGCTCTTGGCGCAAGGGCTAGACTGGCAGCAGCCATTGCCACCGCCAACAGCGAACTTCTTAGACACACATAGTTTTTTTTCATGTTCCGACCCACGCGCAGACGATTACGAATCTTCTGTTGGTCGCGCTTCGGGCCGCGGGACACGGGGCCAGACAAACAGCGCCACGCCTTAAGACGGAGCGTCACCGGTTCGCATGCTCCGTCAAAGGCAGCTCCACCACAGTAAGTTGCGGCAGCCTATCACATTGTTCGATAACCCACTAGGTACTTGTCGTACGCCGAACTTCAGGCTATACGTCGGCCGCATGGCGGCCCTTCGTGATTGATTACGCGTACGCAAGCCCGGATGAGTTCACTGCTCCGCGTAAGAGAGAGACAGGAGGACTCCACAGAACTGTACGATTTCTGGAAGGAAAGGCTTGCAGATTCGGGGAAACCTAGAATACGCTTACAGCACCGCGTCCTGTGACTTCTTGTGTTTTCTCCCGGTGCCTGGGAAAAGTGGGGGAAGGTTTCGGCGGTGTGGCAACTATGGACAGTTAGTTTGCCGCGATGAGTCCTTAAGAGTTTGTGGCTGCGCCACAGACAGCGCCGCGCGGGGACAAAAGCGACTTGGGTTCCGAAACAGACAACTGAGGGAGACGGATCATGCGCAATTGGTGTGTGGCAGTAACGGTTAGCGCCCTATTAGCTTTGCCGGTATGTGCCCAGCAGAATGGCGATGGCGCGAGTGCTACGGCAGCGGCGGGGGAAAAGAGCCCCGCGAAAACGGGTGGGATGGACATAACCCCTGCCTCGCGAAATCTTTTCGCGCTTCCGGACGCACCGCGCCCAAAACCCTTCCCGGCCGGCGACGCATCCAGCGACGACACGCTTCCCGGCAGAATTGTGCCCAAGTTCGAAGCTACGGGGATGTTCGACTACGTGAATTTCAGTCCGGGCGGAGGCTTCGCCAATTTTAACAATTACGGCGCATCCGGTGCGTTCACCTGGAACCCGTCGCGATGGATCGGTCTGACGGAAGAGATCGGCGGTATCGGCTACACCCGCGACGTCAACGGCACCTCGTTGCACGGCGAGACCACCACCTTTTTGCTCGGTCCCCGTTTGAACTTGCGTAAATTTGATTACTTCGTCCCCTTCGCCGAATTCCTGCTCGGCGGAGTTCATGGCGGTCCGCAGATGACAGGCGACGGCAACCAGAGTGCTTTCGCACTGGCGGCCGGCGGCGGCGTGGATATCGCGTTGTCGAAGTACATCGTGTGGCGCTTCGCGGAAATCGACTACTTGATGACCAGCTTTTCGGGCTCCGCGCTTGGTGGGAACTCCAGGCAGGATAACCTCCGCCTGGCGTCGGGCATCGTTATTCGCTTTGGTTTGCCGCACGAAGCGCCTCCGGCGCCCGTCAATCACCCGCCAGTAGCGGCATGTTCCGCCAGTCCCACCTCTGTTTCTGCCGGTTCGGGAGACACCGTGGCGGTCCACGTGAACGCCAGCGATCCCGACAACGATCCGCTCACTTACAGTTACACGGCGACCGGCGGAACAGTCGATGGGTCTGGTCCCGACGCGCGCTGGAACGTGGGCGACGCAGTTCCTGGCAGCTACACCGTGACTGCCGCAGTGAACGACGGCAGAGGCGGCACGGCGTCTTGCGCTACCGATATTAAAGTTGACCCGCGGCCGAATCGTCCTCCGACAGCTTCCTTGTCGGTCGAACGCAGCCCCATTTTGTCGGGCGAGCACACCGGGATCACCTGCACTGGCACCGACCCGGATGGCGATCCGCTGACCTACAGCTACTCCGCTTCAGGTGGCCAAATTACCGGCACGGGCGCGAATGCGACGTTCGATGCCACGGGTCTGCAACCCGGAACCTACACCGTGAAGTGTACGGTGAACGACGGACGCGGCGGCACCGCCGAGGCCTCCGGCAACGTCGAAGTCAAGGAACCTCCGCAGGTTCATCAGTTGGAAGTGAAGCTGGCTTTGCACAGCATCTACTTTCCGACGGCACAGCCCACGGTCGCAAAGCCCACGGGCGGTCTGATGCCCAGCCAGGAGGTTACTCTCGACACGCTGGCAGCCGACTTCAAGCAGTATCTGACCTACAAACCGGACGCCCATTTGATTCTGGGCGGCCATGCCGACATCCGCGGAGGCAAGGAGTACAACCAGCTTCTCTCCGAGCGCCGTGTGGAACGCGCCAAGAGCTACTTGATTGAAAAGGGTGTTCCCGCCGATCACATCGATACCAAGGCCTATGGCGTAGAACAGAACATGACCGATGCCGAGGTCAAAAAACTTCTCGAAGACGATCCGGACTTGACTCCGGCGGAAAAGCAGCAGTTCATGAAGAACCTGCTGACCATTCGCTTGGCCAACAACCGGCGCGTGGACGTCACCCTCAGCACCACGGGCGAGCAGTCCGTGCGGCGCTTCCCGTTCAACGCCAAAGATTCCTTGACGCTGCTCAGCAGGGGAGGCGGCACAGCGGCGAAAGCCCCCGCGGCCAAGAAGCCGGCCCCCAAACCGTAACAGGCAGGCGCGCGAAACCACCTACAGGTGAAACGCACGCTCGCTCAAAAAACTTGACTCGGCCGCCATTGGCGGTGTGCAAAACAGCACAGCGAAACGGGCTCTCCTAGGAAACTTCCAGGAGAGCCCGTTTCGTTTTCTACTTGGTGCAGTAGCAGCGGTCCGCGCGTTGCGGCCGCGATTCCTGTGCCGGTGACGGGACGATCGGAAAACTCTCTTGATGACTCTGCGGGCGGTCTGCACTCAAGACGCAGCTAAACGGCGGTTTCCGTTCCCGGAATGGAAGCTCGCAGCATTCCGATTTGGTAAATAGCTGAAAAAAAATAACTTAGGAATTATCCAGGCTCCCCTTCTTGAAAAATCAGCTGCCGCGAGATTCCCGAATCCGAACGAGAGAAAAAATGGTAAAATAGCTAATAGCCTTAGTTATGAATCATCCACGCTTCTTTTCCGCATTTGGTACTGAGTTTGCAATTGAAACTCGCTCAATAGTCTCTCGAGGTAAAGCCAATGATAGAAGAAGCCGGATTACAACGCGCCACCATTCCCATCAGCGTCCTCGTCGTGGAAGACGAAGAGAGCACGCGGAAACTCTGCGCGGACGTGGCGGAGTCGTGCGGCATGAAAGCCGTCGTCGCGAGCACTGTGGAAGAAGCGCTGCGCCGTCTGGAAACCCACTCTGTCGATATCATTGTCACGGACCTGATCTTGCCTCCCTCGAGCGGGCTCGATCTACTGAAACAGGTTCACGAAATGTATCCGCAGGTTGCCGTCCTGGTCCTCACGCAGTATGGGACCATCGACTCCGCGGTGGCTGCCACGCGCATGGGCGCGGTCGATTACGTCACGAAACCTTTTCACATTGACGATCTTCGCGCGCGTCTGGAGCGCGTGGCCCGCGACATGGACCTGGACCGCGAAAACCGCGTCTTGCGCGAGCAGCTGCGGTCGAAGCCAGGCTTCGGCGGAATGATCGGCGTTTCCGCGAAGATGCAGCGCGTCTACAAAATGATTGAAAAGGTCAGCCAGCACGAGTATCCCGTCCTGATTTTGGGTGAGAGCGGCACGGGCAAGGAGCTGGTGGCCAAGAGCATTCACTACTCTGGAATCCGCAAGGAGCGCCCCTTCGCCCCCGTGGACTGTTCTTCTCTGGTGCCCACGCTCATCGAATCCGAGCTCTTCGGCTACGTGAAGGGCGCCTTCACCGGCGCCATGCAATCGAAGCAAGGCCTTCTCGAAGCGGCCCAGGGTGGCACGCTCTTTCTCGACGAAATCGGAGACATGCCCGTGGACTTGCAAGCCAAGCTCTTGCGTGCCTTGCAGGAGCGCGAAGTAAAACCGGTCGGCTCAACAGAGCGCCGCCACATCAATATCCGCATCATCGCCGCCACGAACCGCGATCTGGAGTCCGCCATCCGCACCGGCAGCTTCCGCCAGGATCTTTACTTCCGCCTGAACGTTGTGCAGATCAAGCTCCCGCCGCTGCGCGAGCGTAAAAGCGATATTCAGCTCATGGTTATTTCTTTCCTCGAAAAATTTTCAGATCCGCACGGCCCTACGCGCACCATTTCCGACGACGCCATGCGCCGCTTGATCGCCTACGACTGGCCCGGCAATGTCCGCGAGCTGGAAAACGCCATCGAACGCGCCGTGGCCATGGGCTCCGGTCCCATCGTTCACGTAGGAGATCTGCCCTCGAACTTGCACTATCCGAGCAGCGAGCGCGTTCCCGACAAAGACGAGTTGCTGCCCATGGAGGAACTCGAGCGTCGCGCCATTCTCCGCACGCTCCGCGAAACGGGCGGCGACAAGCTGGCCGCCGCGCGCATGCTGGGCATCGGAAAAACCACGCTGTACCGAAAACTTAAGCAATATCAGGTGGAACAAGCCGAGCCGTAAAAGCGCCGAACCCTGCCGCACCACTTTCCTTCGCTCGATTTCTCAAGAACAAAACCACCGCATGTTTCTCGCACAGCCCGCCTCTATACGCCTCGAGACAACCTTCCTTTGCGGCCTAGCACTGCTTTGATCGGCCAACAAACCTCTGCCCTAGAACTTGATTCCCGGTCCACTCTGGGAAGGAGCAGTGCGCCAGTCTCGGCATGGGACTCCCGCCCTTGCCACGCCTCTCTCTCTTGCCTTGTAAATTGCTGATTCAAAAGCTATTGCACAATCTCCTGGTTGGGCCTACCAGTGCATATATCTCTTCTGGGTAGGAGCAAACTTCTGGCGGCATGTCGCGTTTATCCGCCCAGCGGAAAGAGACTTGAGGTGGGCAACCGATGTGGGCCTGGCGTAAAAGACAAGACGAAGAACGCTCGTGGCAAGGACCGGCACGGGCCGGACTTGCCGGTGCACCCCGCGCCGAGATTATGCTCGAAGCGATTCATGTTCTCTCCCGGGATGGCGGCGCCGATCGCGTCGGCGTCTGGCTCGAACAAGATTCGCCCGCTGGCGCTAATGGACATGCAGCGGTCTGTCTTCGCGGGAAGATCTGGGAAGCCCAAGGAGAGGACACGCCCGAGGAATGGGAGAAGCTGTCGCTCGAACCTCCTCTGCCGCAGGAACTGCTGGCCTCCGGCAAAAGCGTCGACCAGGAACTCGACGTTTCCCAGGATCTGCCGATGATTGGTCCCTTGGTCGGTTTGCGCCGCGCGCTTTGGACTCCCATCGAAGGGAAAGGTCATCTCCACGGCGTGCTTCTCACAGGGTCGCGCAGAAAACTGCCGTCCATGCCTCGCGATTTGGTGGAATCGGTAGCTGCGGAGCTTGCCCTGGCGCTGGAGTTGGAGCAGGAACAGCGTCTTGCCCGGGAACGCCAGGCGGACGTGCGGCTCAACAAGCAAATTCTCGGCGACCTGAGCGGCGCTGCCTCCGCAGACACACTCCTGTCCAAGCTCGTCGCAAGCTGCACGGAAGATTCCGCCGCCGCCTTCGGACCGGGCGCTACCTTCGCGGTGCTGGGACATTTTCCTGCGAAAGCTCCGGGCACCGCAGAAGCCACAGCGATGGAGTTTGCCTGGGAAAGTGGAGATCCGGTTTGTACTGGCGCGCTCGAGCGGGAACCTCTCGCCAGCCTGTGGCGTGCGGCTATCGAAACGCGGCAAGTCCAGGGAGCCGAGCCTCCCGCGTCCTGGTCCAAAGATGGATTGGCGCGGCTGGTGGCCATTCCGCTCCTGTCCGCCGCCGAAACACGGGGCGTTCTTGTCGCCGGCGTCTCGCAGAAAACTTCCTTGCTAGGTACGCTCGAGCGGCTCGAACTTCGTGCCTCGCTGGCCCTCTGTGTGCTCGAACGCCGGAGGCAGCGCGCGGAACAGAATCGCCGCAGCGCGCGGCGCCACGCGCTTCTGGAATTCAGCCCGGAGCCGACCGTCCTGCTCGATGCGCGGGGAAACATCGCGAGCATGAACCGCAGCGCTAGGATTTTGCTCGAGGAAACCCGCAGCGAGCGAACGCCGGAATCCACGCGAGAGCAAACTCCGCAAGCATTCCCTAAGGATTCCGTCTGGGCGCTCAGCGGACGTTTCGCTTACCTGTTTTGCGCGCGGGAACAGCCGCGCATCGAAGAATGGTCGAGCCGGGCTCTCGCAGGCGAACGGGAAAGTTCCATCGAGGTTCCGGAGCTCTGCGAAGTAGAACTCGGCAATGGCATCCGGGTGCGTCTCCACGCTCCGGTATTCGCGGGGGACGATCTCGCTGCGGTAGTGTTCTCTCCGGCGGCAGCCGACGAAGCCGTCCAGCAGCGCAGCCGCTCTGCGGCGGAGCTGCATCATGTGCTCGAGTGGGTTGAAGAAGGGATTCTGCTTTTTGGGGCCAATCACAGCATTCGCGCGATGAACACACGCTTCGCGCAAATCGCCGGCCTCTCTCCCCAGGAAGCCGCCGCCAGCACCACGCTGGAAAACCTCATCGGCCACCTTGCGGAGCGCGCCGCCGAGCCGGAAAATTTTGCCAGACGCTGGCGCGAACTGGCCCGCGGCGCCGAGGGCGGCAGCCGAGAGGAGCTGCAGCTGGCGCGGCCAGTGCCTCGTGTCCTCGAGCGCTCGGTGCGCCCGGTTCTCGACGAGGCTGGACGCCGTCTCGGACGCGTCGAGATTTACCGCGACCTCACCGCCCAGCGAGTCTTTCAAGCCAAGCTCCTGCAAACGGAAAAACTCGCGGCGCTGGGGCAAATGGTCACCGGCATCGCGCACGAATTGAGCAACCCCCTGACCAGCATTCTGGGTTACTCCCAGAGGCTTCTGCTGCGGAAAGATCCCGCTGGCAGCAGCGAGGAAGCGCGCCAGATTTATGAGGAAGCCGAGAGAGCCAGCACCATCCTGCGCCAGCTCTTGCTAAGCGCCAGGGAGGCCCGGCCGGAACGCAAGCGCGTCGCTCTCAATCAAGTCGTGCAACGCGCCTTGGATTTGCAGCGCTTCGGATCGGCCTCGGAAAAAATTCGCATCGAGCTGGACCTCGACGACACCCTTCCTTTTGTTACCGGAGACTCCGGCCAGTTGCAGCAAGTACTGATGAATCTAATCGGAAATGCCCGTCAGGCTATCGTGCAAGCAGGAAGAGCGGGAACCATCCGGTTGCGGACGGCGCGCAACGGAGACCGCCGGATGGTTCTCCAGGTTATCGACGACGGTCCAGGAATTCCTCAAGCGATTCTCGCGCGCATTTTCGATCCCTTCTTCACTACCAAACCCGCGGGCGTGGGAACTGGTCTCGGACTCGCCATCGTGCTTAGCGTCGTGCGCGAGCACGGCGGCCAAGTGAGCGTGTCGAGCCCTCCCGATGGTGGCTCCGCCTTCACCGTCGAGCTCCCCGTGGAAGCCGAATCCTCCTCCGAGCCCGGTCGGCGCTTCCTCGATCCAAACGAGCAAGCTCCGCCGGTCCACCAGGAGCCAGCCGGCCGCAGGAGTCGTCCGCAGCCTTTGCCACATGTTCTGCGGCAGCCCGTGCCGCGGTCCGATCTCCGCGGCACGCGCGTACTGGTTGTCGAAGACGAGCCCACCGTGGCGCGGCTGATCGCCGATGTTCTGGAGGACGAAGGACTGCACGTCGATGTGCTGCTCGACGGACGCGAAGCGCTCGATCGCGCCGGGCGCGAGCCTTTCGACCTTGTGATTTGCGATATGAAAATGCCCGGGCTGGACGGCCAGCATTTCTACCAGTCGCTGGCGCGCGCGGGGAATCCACTTCAGGAAAGGTTCCTGTTCGTGACCGGCGACGTGATTGCCCAGCAAACACAGGATTTTTTGGAACGAAACCGGCTGCCCCATGTGGCCAAGCCTTTCCGCGTCGAGGAACTGACCGAAAAAGTATTCAGCCTTCTGGACAGCCAACTCGCGCGCGGAGGGCGCGCTGCGGCTGCCAAGAAAGCGCATTGAGCCGATCGAGTCAAACGCATTAGGGACATTAAGATATGGGTAATGACATGACACCTCGTGAATATACGGTCTTGCTTGTAAGCGACGACGCGGCGCTGCGCGCCACGGCGCGCCGCGAACTCGAAACCATTGATGAGCGCCGGCATGTCTCTTCGGTGAGCACCGTGGACGCAGCGCGGCGCATCGTCTTGGATGCGGCGCCTGCCGTGATTTTGCTCACGGAGGCAGCGGAGAGGCCGGAAGTCGGCGTGCTTCAGCCTCGCGCGGAGCGCTTGGATGTCGCCGTTTCCTCACTGGCCACCTATGCGCCGGTCGTGGTGATCGGAGAAGCCGAGCACCAGACGGAGTTCTCTGGCCTGGTGGCCGCCGGCGCCGCGGATTACGTGGTGCGCACAGGAGGGTGCTTGACGGTGGCGCTCGGTCTTGTCGAGCGGCGCCTGCGCAAGGCCCAGAGCGATGCCCTGGCCGCGCCCGCTCTGGCGGAATCGTCGGAAGCCCAGCGACAAGACGCATGGTGTGACCTGGAGCGCGAAGATTTTGGCGAGGTGTTGCGCCACGAATTGAACAATCCCCTCACCGGCATCTTGGGCAACGCCGAGCTGCTGCTCTCCGAAATACGGCGGAAAAGCGACGGCCGCTTGCCGCAAGGCGCACCGCAGCGCCTTGAAACCATCGCCGCGCTGGCGGTTCGTTTGCGCGAATCGGTGCGCCGCTTGAGCACGGAATGGGAATCCCGCCAGCACGCCGTGCATTCGCCTTAAATCGGAGAGAGCGCGCGCACGAATTGCAATGCCTTCTCCTTGCGGCTAGCCGCTCGCGATTGGCTTCACCAATCACAGTTCACCAGGCGCGAAGGTCTCGCAGAAGGGCGCCACACTCTTGGGATTTTCGTCCATCATGTGGCGAACCTGCTCTTTTCAACCCACGGCACTCCTGCTAGGCTTACCCCCAACACGGCGGCTGTTTTTCCGCCTTGCACGCTATGAGTGAATCGCCGGTTCGTCAGAGGGTGAACGAACTTTTCCCTGAACTGCTCGATGGGCTGCGGCTGCTCGAAGGCCGTTTTCCCGCGAACGAGATTGCCAATCGTGTGGTGCGCGCCGCGATGGGCCAGCCCGGCGTGGCTGGGGCCAGACTTTGGCGCGCCGACCGGGGCGAAGCGGAAGTCTGGGCTGAAGCAGGAATTCTTCCCGCGTCGACTCCCGCGGGAATAAAGCCGGGATTGCCCAGCGACAGCAGCAAAGATCCGTCGATCTGGGCAGGCGCCCTGGGCAGCGACGATTTCCGCGTGCGCGTTCTCGAAGTGCGCGGCACCGGGCCACTCGAGGACCGCGTGCGCAGCCAGATGGATTTGCTGGCGCGCTTTTCGGCAGTGGTCTTGGCGCTGGCGGAGCGCCGCGGCGCGATGAAAGAGCTTTCCAGCATCATCGAAGCCACCAAGAAGCTCAACTCCACGCTCGATCTCGGCGAACTCATCCACATCATTCTGCAGATTGCCACGCGGCAGTCCGGAGCGGAGCGCGGCACGGTTTTTCTGGTGGATCGCGAACGCAACGAAATCTGGTCGCTCGTCGGGCTGGGGCTGGAACAGCAGGTGATTCGTTTGCCCGCGGATCGCGGCATTGCCGGCTGGGTGGCGCGCGAGGGTTCGGCGGTGCGGCTCGAAAATGCGTACGACGATGCTCGCTTCGAGCCGGACATCGACCGCAAGCTGGGATTCAAGACCAAGCAGTTGATGTGCTTGCCCATCCGGAATGAAGCCGGCGACATCATCGGTGTTCTGCAACTGCTGAACAAGGCGGAAGGTTTCACGGACGAGGATGAAGCTTTTCTGGACGCGCTTTCGGCGCACGTGGCGCTGGCTCTGGAAAAAGCGCAGCTTCACCGCGAACGCGTCGAAAAAGAAAAAATGGAACGCGACCTGGCGCTAGCGAGGGAAATTCAGGCGGGACTTTTGCCGGATGCGCCGCCGGTTTTTCCGGGAATCGAAATTGCTGTGTCGCACCGCGCCTCGCAAATGGTCGGCGGCGATTATTACGATTTTCTTCCCGTGCAGATGGATGGAGCGGAATCACTGCTGCTGGTTGTTGCCGATGTCGAGGGTAAAGGTGCGGCGTCGGCGCTGGTGATGGCCAACGTTCAAGCGACTTTGCATGCGCTGGCGGATCATGTCGAGACGCTGGAAAAATTGCCTGCCACCATCAATCACAAACTTTTGATGGGCGCGCGCGCCTCTATAGCGCAAGGGCGGCCCACCAAGTACTTGAGCATGTTTCTCGCGCTGGTGGAGGCCGGAGGCCGGAACTTCCGATATGTGAACGCGGGGCACGTGCCGCCGGCGGTGATCCGCGCGGACGGGAGCGTCGAATGGCTCGAAGCGGGCGGAATGATCGTGGGGCTGCTGCCGGACATTCAGTTCGAGTGCGGAACGGTGGCGCTCGCGGCGGGAGATTTGCTGGTGGCTTGCACGGACGGAATCACCGAGGCTATGGATTCCGCGGGGACGGAGTTCAGCCGTACGCGGCTGGCGGAGCTGGTCATCGAAGTGCGCGAACGCAGTCCTGAAGAGATCATGCGTGCGGTGCTGGCGGAAGTGGAAACGCACTCGCGCGGCGGAATTTACGAAGATGACCGCATTTTGATGGTGATGAAGGCATGTTGAACCCCTGTTTTCTTCTCTTCTCCGTGTACCCTGTGCTCTCTGCGCCCTCTGTATAATTCTTTTTCTTTCTTTTCTACGAGCCAGTCGAGGAATAGCGGCGCAGGCCGATACGCCATGCCGTGACGGCCAGCGCGAAGGTCGCCGCAGCGACGAGAGGAATGAGCGATGCGTAGACGCGGAACTCGGGGCGGCCGAGCAGGCGCGACGCAGGATAAAACGTAGCGAAGCCGAACGGAATGATCCAGCTCAGCAGAAACTGGATATAGCTGGAATAGATGGAGAGCGGATAGCGGCCGAAAGCGAGAAGATTCCAGAAAGGCGGGTGGATGCCGATGCGGTCCTCGAACCAGAAAGAAAACGTGGAAAGGAAAAGAAAGACGGAGAGATAGATCACGCCGCCAGAAAGCGCGAAGAGCGCGAGGAGAAGAAGGTCGACCACTTGCCAGTGATATTGAAGGCGGCGCGCCGCCCAGATCACCACGACGAGTCCGACGACAACCTCCTGCAAGGACTCAATGCGAAAAGCGTCGAAGACCACCTGGAAAAGCGAAGAAAGCGGGCGGAGCAGAACGCGGTCGAATTTTCCTTCCATGATGTAAGTGGCCCCGAACTCATAAAGGTTGAGAGAGAAGACATTGAAAAGTCCGAACGGAATAAGCGAAAAGCCGTAAAGAAAAATGACCTCTTCCATGCGCCAGTTGGAAAGAGAGGGAATCCGCTTGAAAAGTACGAAGACAAATCCGAGCGAGAAAATCGTGGCGGCCATGGAGGTTGCGGCGGAGATGAAAAAGTCGCCGCGATAGCTGACCCGCACCTTTGCATACTGCGCAAAGTAGGAGCCGAGCAGAGCGGCGTGGCGTCTGAAATTGCGGAGAGCTTCGTGCATCTAGCCGCCGTGGATGGTGATTTTGCGGGTGGCGCGTATCCACCAGAGATGGCCGAGAAAGAGGAGCGCGGCGACCCAGAAATACTCTACGGCGAGCAAACGAAGCGTTTGGGAGAGCGAAAGACGGCCGAGGTAGATTTGCAGCGGGGTGTAGGCGATGTGCTCGAAGGGGAGCCATGAGGAAATGACTTGCAGCGGGCGAGGGAAAAAATTCAATGGGATGAGTAGGCCGCTTAAAAGTTCGATGAGCCAGAATTTCGCGCGAATCAAGGCCAGGATGGACGTGAGAGGGATCGCGCACGTGCCAATAATGAAATTTAGCGCACCCATGATGAAAAAGCTGCCAATGGCAGCGACGAGGAAGAGAGCGAAGTTCAGTTTTGAAGCCGGCGGCAATACAGGGAACAGAAGCGTGACGACGATGGCTGTTGGCGCGGTGAGAAGGATGAGGCGGAACGCGGATTCGCCCATGGCGCGAGCGAGCCACATGCCCTGCACGGAGACGGGCTTGATGAAATCCATCGCGATCTTGCCGTCGATGACTTCGTAGGCCATTTCCTGATCGATGGTGTTCCAGTAAAAAGAGCGGAGAATCCAGCCGGCGCTGACGTAGGTGAGGATTTGCGGCAGCGAAAATCCGGCGATGGAGCCGGTCGAGTTTGCAAAGACGGCGCGCCAAATGAAGTAGTAGACCGTGACGTTGATGAGATACGTGATGATTCCGGTGTAGTAGCGCAAGCGGAACGCAAGAATGTTGACAAAGCCGATGCGGACGAATTCGGCGTAAACCTTCAGGCCGGCGAGCGGCGAAAGCTTGCGGATGGGAAGCGGGAGTGTTTGCGCTGCAGCCATTTCGATTGTTCGTGATTTTACCGGCTCACTGGTGAACCGTTCTTCTCCTCGGGTTGACAGAGGCTCATTTCGGCCTCGCCGGAATAGATGCGCTTGATAATTTCTTCGATGGGTTCGTCTTCGATGACGAAGTCGCGCACATCGACGGCCGCGAGAATCTGGCGAATCAGATCGCTGGAAGAAACACGGGCGCGGTCGAAGCGCAGGCGGCAGGTCATTTCATCGAGGCGCTCGAGATGCAGCGTGGCGGCACCGCTAGTGCCATTCGGTGCGAGCGCGGGGAGATTCCGCTCGAAGGCGGCGAGGCGCGCGCTTTGATCGCCGTCGCGCAGGATGAATTTGATCTGCTTGGTGCGGAGGAATTGCTCTTTCAGGCGGGAGAGCGGGCCATCGTAGAGGACTGTGCCGCGGTCAATGATCATGATGCGGCGACAGAGTTCTTCGATGTCGTCGAGATCGTGTGTGGTGAGGAGCACCGTGGTTTTGTAGCGCTGGTTGATGGCGCGAAGAAATTGGCGAATGTGGTCCTTGGCGACGACGTCGAGGCCGATGGTGGGCTCGTCGAGAAAAAGAATCGGCGGATTGTGGAGGAGAGCGGCGGCGAGGTCGCAGCGCATGCGCTGGCCTAGCGACAGCTTGCGCACCGGGACATCGAGAAGCTCGCTCAGGCCGAGGACTTGGTTAAAGAGTTCCATGCGCTCGTCGTAGTCACGCTGCGAAACGTCGTAGATGCGGCGGAGGAGTTTAAAGGATTCGACGGCGGCGATGTCCCACCAGAGTTGCGTCCGCTGGCCGAAGACGACGCCGATGGTTTTTACGTAGGCGGCGCGCTGCTTCCAGGGGACGAAACCGTTGGAGATCATTTCGCCGGAGGTCGGCACCAGGATGCCTGTGAGCATTTTGATGGTGGTTGATTTGCCGGCGCCGTTGGGGCCGATGTAGCCAACCATTTCGCCGCGGCCAATTTCAAAGTTTATGTTTTCGACGGCTTTGACGGTCTGGTATTCGCGGTGAAAAAGATTTTGCAGGCCGCCGAGGATGCCTTCGCGCCGCTTGAAACTGCGGTAGTGCTTGGAGAGGGCGTGGACCGAGATGAGGGGAGCGTTGGACATGAAAGAGCAATTTTAGCACGCGGGGGAGAAAAGACCGGCGCTGCACCTTTTGGCGCGAGTGACTCACTTTGGTGCTATAGATTCTTGTTCTAGCAACTGCGTCGCTTCGCCTGCAACAGAAGGCGACAGGCAAAAATGCCTGTCCCACAAAACTATCGGCGCAAAAACCCGCACAGAAAGGAATGTCTGTGCTACCTGGCTATTGGACGGGCTGGCCTTGCGTCACGTTAGCGAAGAATTCCTGGACGCGGCGCCGGAATTCGACAGGTTGGAAACCGATGGCGGCGGTGTGGAAGGCGCCGGGGACTTCCCAGATTTGTTTGGGGCCGCGGGCGGCGGCGTAGATGCGTCGTGTGTGGCGGCAGGGGAGGGCTTCGTCTTTTTCGTCGCAAATTAGTAGGACGGGGAAGGCACGCGTCGCGACCGCTTTTTCTGGAGAAACTTCGGCGACGGGGAGGCCGGTGAGTTTTTCGCCACGATAGAGGAGCATCCAACTGAACGGCGCGAAGATCGTCTTGCCGAGCAGCGGGGAGCGGCGTAAACCGGCGTAATCGTAAGAGGCTTCGCGCAGGTTGGCGAAAGCGGCTTCGGCGACGACGGCTTCGATGCGCGGATCGGCTCCGGCGGATTGTAGAGCAATGCCGGCACCCATGGATTCGCCGAGAGCGAAGATGTGCGGAGTCGGGGGCGGCGGCGCTGGAGACCGTTCGGGAAACTCTCCTAGAGACGCGGGTGGTGTGTAGCCTAGCTGCACTTGTAGGTCGGTTCTTCGTCGACGGATCTGGCCGAGTAGAGCGTCGATGATGGCGCCGGTGTCGTTGCGTTCTAGCCAGCCGTAAGTGGCGAGTTGGCCTTCGCTCGAGCCGTGGGCGCGGGCGTCCATCATGACGACGCTGTACCCGGCGCGCAGGAGGAATTCGGACTGGCCGATGACGCCGACTCGGTTGTCGGCGACGCCGTGGAAGAGGAGGACCCAGTTGCCGTTAGGGTGATCGGGGCGGACGATCCAGCCGTGGAGGAGGATGCCGTCCGGGGCGCGGACGTTGAAGTCTTCACAGTGGCCACCACTGTGGGCGAAGGAGGCGTCGGCTTCGCGAATCAGATCGGGGGTGAGCTCGCGGCGCATGGGGTGAAGGAAGCCGGGGGCGACTAGCCAGCCAGCGACGCCTGCCAGGATCGGTGGCAAGAGGAGGAGGATCAGCAGGATACGGACTAGGCGGCGGCGTAACGTCATCGACATAGTCTTATTTAATATACGAGGAAACGGGTGGCCTTGTTCAGGAACGGTTGGAGATCCGTATCCCCCTAGGCCATGCCACTCCTCCGCCCATGTTTCGGTAAGAACATCAAAACGCGGGATTTACGTGCCAGGGGTTTGCGACAATATCATTTTAGCGCGGCTTCGCTATTTGCTGGAGAGGGCGAACTGGTTGCCGTCGGGATCTTTGAAAGCGCTGCTGGAGCCCCATTCTTCTTTTTTGGGCTCCTTGGTGAATTGGACGCCTTTGGATTTGAGGATTTTGGCGGTGGCGAAGAGGTCGTCGCACCAGAAGGCGATGGACTGGAATTGGCCGATGCGGTCTTCGTGGCCGTCGGGGGTGAAGAGGGCGAGGCCGGTTGGCGAACCGGGAATGGAGAGCTCGATCCAGCGCTGCTTCTCGGTGTAAGGCTGATCGGTGACGACTTTGAAGCCGAGGGCTTCGGTGAAGAACTTCAGGGAAACGTCCTGATTGCTGACGGGGACGCTGATGAATTTGATGCCGCGAATCATGCGGGCCTCCTTTGGCGAACTTTCGAGAAGATAACTTGCGGCGATTGGGGATTGCAATCAGCCAGGCGTTGCTATACGAATGGTTGGTATAGCTATGATTTCTCTGGATGATTACGTCGTGGACGTGCTGATGCGGGACCTGGTGGGGCACGACCGGAGGCCAGTGTGTTTTTTGGCGTATGTTTGGCTGGCGGCGGAGTCAGGGCGAAGGTGCGGGCCGGTGGAGATTAGTTACCGAGAGTTGTCAGAGTGCATTGGCGTATCGAAGAGTTCGGTCCAGGGGGCGGTGGGGTGGTTGGTGCGACGGAAGTTGTTGGCAGTGAAAAAAAGTAGCGTGACGGCTACGCCTTGTTATTCGGTGTTGGGTCCATGGAGGAAGGGCAGGAGCCAAGAGATGGCGAAACGGGCGAAGGAACGCGGGCCGGGGTGAAATTGTGCAAAGTTCGGCGACAAAAAGGCGGCTGCGGAGCCGCCGCAGTCCACAAAGTTGGCGCGGCCCTTGGAGGATCCCATCGTTTCCCGTGGAAGACAGGGCAAATGTGCAGAGCCCCTACGGAGTGGAGGCAGCAGGTGGGTGTTCGGTGAGGAAAGTGATGTTTTGAAGGCCGGCTTGGCGGATTTGGTCTAGGACCGTTTTGACGTCGCCGTATTTGGCGCGCGCGTCGGCTTTGACGTAGACCGTTTTTTCGGCGCCGTCGCCGACGGCTTGGCGGAGCAGGACCGGCAGGTCGCTCGCCGAGCCCCGGTGATTGCGAAAATAGACCGTGCCATCGCGCGAGATGGCGACTTCCAGGGCGTCTTCGCGGAGTGCGGCGGGCTCTAGCGTGGAGTGTTCGGTGACCGACATGTCAACGGGCGCTTGTAGGGGATGCGCGGGATACAAGAGACCGAACATCATTAGGAAAAGTAGGGCGAGCAGGATGCCGGCGAAGCCGGAGACCTCTAGCACGCTGCGAGGCCGAGTGCGCCGCTGCTTTGCGGATGGAGTCCATTGGCTCTCGATAAATCTCATAAAGGAATCCGTGGAAGAGCAGTGATTAGACCCTTGGGGGGCCTCTTCTATTGGACACCGGACGGAGGGAGAGCCGCCCAAACAAATACGTGGACTGGTCAAAAGAGTTACGACGAGCTCGACCAGAAGGCGGCTTTCGTTGCTGCCGGCATGATGGCTGCCGAGCTGGGACGCAATGTTTTGCGCCTCTACATGGGAGGATGGTGCGGTGCGCGAAGGCGCCGGGATCAGGAGCGGAAGAGAACGGATTCGCGCTGGAAAGTTTTGACGGCGACAAAGATGGCTACGGCGGCGTAGACGCAGGTGGAGGCGAAGATCGTCGCAATCGAACCCCAATGATAGGTGCCGGTGATGATTTCTTTGCAGACCAGGCTGGTGTTGAGGATGGGAATTAGGGCGAGTTTGGGAGTCAGTTCGACGCCTGGAAGGACGCTGGCTACGGCGGGGATGACGACGATGAAGGTCATGGGAGTGAGATAGCTTTGGGCTTCTTTGTAGGTCTTGGCGAAGAGGGCGACGGTCATTAGCACCGCGGAGAAGAGGACGGAGAGCGGGAGCGCCATCAGAAAAACGGCGACGACGGAAGTTAGGCCGAGATTCATGTGAATGCCGGCGCCGGAGGTCTTCGCGAGGGCGTGGCCCATGTAGGCGAAGGAAAGGCCCATGGACGTGACGGAGAGGATCGCGGTAGTGAGAGAGGCGGAAAAGACTAAGAGAAATTTTCCGAGTACGAGGTCGAGGCGAGAGACGGGACTCGAGAGAATGGTCTCCATGGTGCCGCGCTCTTTTTCGCCGGCGGTGAGGTCGATGGCGGGGTAGATGGCGCCGGTCATCGAAAGAATGATGACCATGTAGCCGATCATGCTGCCGATGGTGGAGCCGCCGACTTTTTCAGGCGGAGCGACGTTGTGCTGTTTGGTGTCGAAGGGAGCGATTAGGGTGTCGGGCAGGTTTTTCGCTTCGAGGCGCTTTTTGACGAGATCGTCCCGATAGGCTTTTAGAGATTTTTCAACGTGTTCGGCGCCAAATTCGGATTTGATTTCACCTTCGTAGTAATGAATTTGGATGGTTTGGGTAGTGCCCTTGTCGAGAGAAGCCTGGAAGCCTTCGGGGATTTCGACAGCGGCGCGAATTTGTTTGTCAGAAATCTGATCCATCCAATTATCCGCGAAGGGAACGACTTCGATCTCCTTGTTCGACTTTAAAGCGTCGACAACGGCGGGAGAATCTTCGCCGTGAATGATCATGATTTTGGGAACTTCTTTTTTGGCGCCGCCGATTAAGACCGCCGAGAGCGAAATCATCCCGGAGATCAGGATAGGAAAGGCGAGCAGAGGGACTAGGACCGTGGAAATCAGGGTGCGGCGGTCGCGGAGCCACTCCGTGAGTTCCTTGCGATAGACGACGCCCACTGCATGAAGGTTCATGACGATCAGGCCTCCGCGTTGGCGAGCGGGCCAACGACTTTTACGATGATTTCTTCGAGATTGTGTTCGTTGTGTTTCGCGCGGAGCTCGGCTAGGGTGCCTTCCTCAAGGAGTTTGCCGCCGTGAATGATCCCGATGTGGTCGCAGAGGCGCTCGACCTCGCTCATAATGTGCGTGGAAAAGATGACGGTTTTGCCGCGGTCGCGGCAGTCGGCGATGAAGCCGATGATGGTGCGAGCGGTCATGACGTCAAGGCCGGTGGTGGGCTCGTCGAAAATCATTACCGGCGGATCGTGGACGAGGGTGCGGGCGATTGAGGTTTTTTGTTTCATGCCGGTGGAGAGTTTGTCGCAGCGGCGATCGCGGAAACCGTTCATATCGAGGCGGGAGAAGATGTCTTCGATGCGTTTCTTGAGAGTCGGTTCGTCGAGGCCGTTGAGGCGGCCGAAATATTCGACCATTTCTTGGGCGGTCAGGCGGGGGTAAAGGGCCGTGGCGGTTGAGAGGAAGCCCACGTTGGCGCGGACTTTTTCTGGGTGTTCGACGACGTCGAAGCCGTTGATCGTGGCGGTGCCGTCGGTGGGCTCGAGGATGGTGGCTAGCATGCGGAGGGTGGTGGTTTTGCCGGCGCCGTTGGCACCGAGCAGGCCGTAGATTTTGCCGGGTTCGCAGCTGAAAGTGACTTTATCGACGGCGCGGATTTCGCCGCGCTTTTTGTCCTGGAAGCGCTTGGACAGGGAACGAGCTTCGATCATGAATGGACCCCTTGCTTGCAGCAATCGGAAGACAGGGCAATAAAAGCTTCTCAGTCTACTACGGATGAGGTCAGGGAAATATTTCGGCTGGGGAAAAGCGGCGCGGCGGGCGCATCCTGGGAGGTAGGCGGCGCATCTGTATTGTATTGGAGATGAGACACTTAATAGGAACCAGTGTGGAGAAAGCGGCGCGGCTATTGGTAAAATGAAATGCTTCGGGATCCATCAGAAATAGAGTGGACATAGGGCAGCAAGCCACGGAAAAGTTCGATAAAAGAGCATTGGGGCGCTGGGTTTTGTGTGCCCCACGGCGCGCGTGGCCCGGGACTTCTTGGAAAAGGAGAGCATGGAACGAAAACTGCGAAATCGGATTGTGATCTCCTTGCTGCTGGCGGTCGTGGCGGCGATTTTTCTTGTGTGGCTGAGCGGGAGAAAGCCGGCGGCGAAAATATCGGCGGTGACGCCAGCGCGGCAGAATCTGGTTTCGTCGATCAGCAGCAACGGGAAAGTCGAGCCGATTTCTCCGTACGTGGTGAGGGCGCAGCTGGACACGTTTGTGAAAAAGATTTATGTGACGGAAGGCCAGACGGTGAAGAAAGGGCAGCTTTTGCTGGAGCTGAACGTAAAGGAAGTGACGGCGCAACTGGCGGAGTCTCGGGCAAAACTTTTGCGGGCGCAGGATGATTTGCGGGCGGCGAGAGCCGGTGGTAAGGCCGACGAAGCCGCGAAAGTAGCGGGCGATCTGGCGAAAGCGGAAGGGGAACGCGACCGTTTGCAGCGGAATCATGATTCGCTGGCGCGGTTGGCGGCCGGGCAGGCGGCGACGAAAGAGGATCTCGCGGCCAACGATCAGGCATTGGCGAACGCGAAGGCGGAAGTGACGCGATTGCTGGCGGTGAAGCAGCAGTTCGATCAACAGGCCCGGTTGGATACGGAGCGCGGGGAACTGCAAGTACAGCAGACGCTGAGCGAAATGGCGGCGCTGGAAGACAAAGTGAACAACGGGCGTATCGAGGCCCCGGCGGATGGGACGCTGTATTCGCTGCCGGTGAGGGCGGGCGATTACGTGAAGCTAGGCGACTTGCTGGCGGAGATGGCGGATTTGCACAAGGTGCGGGTGAGGGCGTTCATCGACGAGCCAGACCTTGGCGGGCTCGAGGCGGACGAGCCGGTGATCATCACATGGGATGCCTTGCCGAACAGGAGCTGGCAAGGGAGAACGGAGATCATTCCGAAGCAGGTGGTGCCACACGGCACGCGGAGCGTGGGAGAGTTGCTGTGCGCGGTGAATAACGACAAGATCGAATTGTTGCCGAATATAAATGTGAATGTGCGGATCAATTCGAGGGAGCGGCTGAATGTTTTGGCGGTGCCGCGAGGGGCGGTGGCGTCGGAGGGCGGGCGGCGGTACGTGTATGTTGTGAAGCCCAACGAATTGGGAGTGGGGAAATCGCTTCTGGAAAAGCGTGAGATAAAGGTGGGGATCGCGGACGCTACGAGCTATGAGGTGATGAGCGGATTGCAAGAAGGGGAAATGGTCGCGCTGCCCGGAGATACGGATCTGCACGATGGCATGGCCGTTAAGGTTGTGAATACGAATGCATCGTAGACCAGAGAAACGGGAGCGGACAAGACGGTGGGTGGTTCTGGCGGTGTTGCTGGCAAGCACGACGAGCGGTTTGGCGAGCTTGAAGCAGAAAGACTCGATGGAGGCAGGGAGGCGAGCCTACGAAAGCAGCGATTATGCGAAAGCCGTAATGGAGCTGCAGGGGGCGGCGGCGAAAGAACCACAGAACGGCGAAATACAGCTGCTGCTGACGAAGTCCTATTTGGAGTTGCAGGAGCGCGACGCAGCGATCAACAGTGCGGAGCGGGCGGTGGCCATCGATCCGAAGAGTTCGGTGTATCACGAATGGCTGGGAAGGGCTTACGGGGAGAAAGCGGACCATACCTCGATGTTTTCGGCGCTCGGGCTGGCGAGGAAGACACACAGGGAATTCGAGGTTGCCGTGGAGCTGGACGAAAAGAATTTTTCGGCGCGGCAGGCGCTGATCGAATTTGATTGCGCAGCTCCGGGAATGGTGGGTGGCGGCGAGGAGAAGGCGAGGCCGGAATTCGAAAAACTGAAGTCCATGGATGCTTCGGAATGGCATTACTCGGTGGGGAATTGCCGGCGACAGAAAAAAGAGTTTGTGACAGCGGATGCGGAGTTTCAGCTGGCGCTGGAAAGCCATCCGAAGAGAGCCGAGCTGATTTTCGACATTGGCGATTACGCGATGAGACACAGCCAGGCGGAGCGATTGATCGAGGTGGGCGATATAGGAGCGCAAGTAGCTCCGTCAGATCCGTGCGGAATGTTTTATCGAGCGGTGGGATTGATCCTCAAGAAGGAGAAGCCGGAAGAGGCGGAGAGGATTCTGCGGGAATACATGCAAAAGGCGCCGAAGCGAATGGGCTACCCGCGATATGCGACGGCGCACGAATGGCTGGGCCGGCTCTATGAGGACAAGGGCGACAGGAAATCGGCGGAGAAAGAATATCAGGCGGCACTGCAGCTGGATCCGAAAGACAAAAGCGTGCGGGAATCGCTGAAGCGAGTCGAGAAGGACTGAACAGAAGCTGGGAGTAGCGACGGTTGAGATTTTTTTCAGCGCGGACGGCTTCGGCGGATCTGGGTGAATAAAAGCGGGAAGAGTTATACCGAGTCGAGCAAACCCTCATGATGGATTTGAAAGAAACGCTGTCGGTATCGATCGACGCGCTGCGAGCCAATAAGCTGCGGGCGATGCTCACCTCCCTGGGCGTGATTATCGGAAGCGCGTCGATCGTGCTGGTGGTGACGGTGGCGCTGACCAGCAAGAAATTTGTCATTTCAAAGATTGAAGCGGTGGGCTCGAACGTGGTTTGGGTGGAGCTGGTCCGAAGCTCGGAGAAGGCCCAGCCGCTGAGCTATGAACTGACGCTGGACGACTTGGATGCGGTCAAAAACGTAATACCGGAAGCGGTGCAAGCGGCCGGAACGAGCGACATCCAAATGTCCGTAGTGGCCCAAGGCGTGGTCCGGCCGGTTACGTTGATTGGAGTAACGATGGGGTATCAGGAGATTCGCCGGCTGGTCGTCTTGCGCGGGCGTTATCTCGATGCTCTGGACATGGAAACGAGAAGCAAGACGTGCGTCATCACACCGCAACTCGCCAAACGGCTTTTCGGCCAGGACAACCCAGTGGGGCGCGAATTGCACGTGGGAGAACTGATCTTCACGATCATCGGCGTGTTCAACGAGCGAGTGGAGACTTTCGGGCTGTCCGACATTCAGACAGAAACGGTCCTAATACCATTTGGGCTAATCAAGTATTACACGGGGCTGAATACGCTGAAGGTGCTGGACGTGCAAGCGGCGACTCCGGAGTCTGTGCCGAGAGTGCAGCGGCAGTTGTCGGAATTGCTGCAGAGCCGGCATCCGAGCAGCGCGGAATATCACGTACAGACTCTGACTTCGATTTTGACGGCGGCACGCGACATTTCGCTGGCGCTGACGATTGTACTTATCGTGATTGCGTTCATTGCACTGGTGATCAGCGGGATCGGGATTATGAATATCATGCTGGTGACGGTGACGGAGCGGACGAGAGAGATCGGGATTCGCAAGGCCATTGGGGCGGCGCGCAAAGAGATCATGTATCAATTTTTGACGGAGGCGTTTTTGATTAGTGGAGGAGGGGCGGTGCTGGGGATTTTGATTGGGCTGTTGGTGCCGGCGGTCGCTCAAATGTTTCTTCCTGGGAATCTGCGCGTGCCGGTGTCGCCGTTGAGCGTAGTGCTGGCGTTTGTGGTGTCTTGCTCGACGGGATTGTTTTTTGGATATTTGCCGGCGAATCAGGCGGCGAAGCTGCAGCCGATTGAGTCGTTGCGGTATGAGTGAAGTGGTGCCGTCTCTCTCGCGTGATACCGAATCGTGAGTTTTGTGGAGGAGGAGCAGGAATGCGAAAAACACTTGCAGCGGTGACTGGAGTGGCGCTTGCGCTGGGATTGGGGGCGTTGCTTGCGGGTGGGGCGGCGAGCGCCCAGACGGCGGCTGTACTGCAGGCGCCGGCTGCGGCGCAACCTGCAGGGACTTCCGCGGCGGTGGGAGCGCCACAAGGCCAAGGCGTGCCCGTGGCACTGACGCTGAAGAGCGCGATTGAAATGGCGCTGAGGAACAGCAAGGACATTCAAGTTGCAAAACTGCAAGCGAGCGTTGCGGAACATGCGTCACAGGTGAGCAAAGCGGAGTTCTTGCCGAATCTCTACGCGGGATCGGGAGCCGGGTATACCTACGGTATTCCTGAGACGCCAGGTGGACGTGCGCCATCGCTCTTCAATTTCACATACACGGAACAGGTTTATAACGAACCGCTGAAGGGACAGGGGAAAGAGCTGGAAGAGCAAGCGCGATCGCAGAGAATCGTACTGGAGGATGTGAAAAACGGCGTAATCCTGCGGACGGCGATGGCCTATCTGGAGCTGGGCAAAGTGCGGCACTCGCTGGAACTGCTGCGTGCGGAGCAAGAGAGCGCGGATAAGATTTTGCAGGTGACAGAAGAGCGGCAGGGAGAAGGGTACGAGCTGCCGGTGGAAGTAACCAAAGCGGAGTTGACGAAAGCGCAGGTGACGCAAAGGATTCTGCAGCTCGAAGGGAGGGAAGACGAGCTGGAAGTTTTCTTGCAGGGGCAGCTAGGGCTGGAGCAGGAGCAGGCCATCGAAGTCACGCCGGAAGAATTGCCTGGGGAAGCGGAACAGGAAGGCGCAAATCTGGTGGCCATGGCGATGCATAACAATGCAGGGCTGATGCTGGCGGAGTCGGACGTGCGCGCGAAAGAGTTTCGGTTGAAAGGGGAGAAGAGGGGGAATTTGCCGACAATTGAAGCGGTCAGCACGTACAGTTTGCTGGCGAGCTTCAACAATTACAGCGAGTTCTACAAGAAATTTCAGAGGAACAATTTCAACGCGGGCGTGCAGGTGCAAGTGCCCCTGTTCAGCGCGAAAACGAGAGAGGACATCGGGCTGGCGCAGATAAATTTGCAAGCGTCGCAAGCGACGCTTGCGAGCAAGAAGACACAGGTGGGCGCGGAAGTGCGGCAGAAGACGAGGCACTTGCGGGAACGGGACGCGGCGAAAGAAGTGGCGCGGCTGGAGCTGCAACTGGCGCAGCAGAATATCGGAGTGCTGCAAACACAGTACACCGAGGGGAAAGTGAATTTGCGCGAACTGGAAAGAGCGCGGCTCGATGAGAATGAAAAATGGATGGCTTTTCTGGATGCGAATTTCCAGCGGCAACAGGCGCAGCTGGATTTGCTGAGGACGGCCGGGGAGTTGGATAAGGTGTGGCAGTGAGAAGTGACTGGTGACGCGTGAGTGGTGACTGGTGCAGCTAGAACAGAAAAGTTTGGAAGTATTTTTGGAAGCTGCAAGAAAGCTGGACGCGGGCTTCGCTGGATTGCCTGCATTCGAATCGAAGACGCCAGGCGGCGTGGGGATCGCCGGGGCGTTGGCGGCGACCGCGGAGCGGCTGCAGGACAACTATCCTTATTTTCATCCTTTGTATGCGGGGCAGATGCTCAAGCCGCCGCATCCGGTAGCGCGGCTGGCTTATGCGCTGGCGATGTGGATCAATCCCAACAATCATGCGCTCGACGGAGGGCGCTCGACCTCGGCGATGGAGAAGGAAGCGGTCGCGGAAATAGCGGCCATGTTCGGGTGGAAAGAGTCTCTTGGGCATTTGTGCGGCGGCGGGACGATGGCGAATCTCGAAGCGCTTTGGGTGGCTTCGCAAGTGCAGCCAGGGAAGAAGATTTTGGCGAGCGAGCAGGCGCACTATACCCACAAGCGGATCAGCGCGGTGTTGCAATTGCAATGCGAGAGCGTAGCCTGCGATCGAAAAGGACGAATGGATATGAACGCGCTGGCAGAGCGGGTGGCACGCGGCGACGTAGGGACGGTGGTTGCCACGATCGGCACGACGGCGACAGGGTCTGTCGATCCACTGCCAGAGATTCTTGCTTTGCGCGCGAAGCACGGGTTTCGAGTTCATGCGGATGCCGCTTACGGCGGGTATTTTGGGCTTGCCGCAAATCTAGGGGAAGAGGCCACGCTTAGCTTTGCCGGAATCGGCGAGGCGGATTCCATCGTTATCGATCCGCACAAACATGGATTGCAGCCGTATGGTTGCGGCTGCGTTTTGTTTCGCGATCCCTCGGCTGGACGTTTTTACAAACACGATTCTCCGTACACTTATTTCAGTTCCGCCGAACTGCATTTGGGGGAGATCAGCCTGGAATGTTCGCGACCGGGCGCGGCGGCTGCGGCGCTATGGACGACGCAAAGACTTTTGCCGCTGGTCCGCGGCGGAGAATTCGCGAGCGGGTTGGAACGTGGCCGAGAGGCGGCACTGGCTTTCTTCGAGAGGCTCAAGAAAGATGAGCGGTTCGTGACGGCGTTTGCCCCGGAGCTGGACATCGTGATCTTCGTACCACGGGCGAAAAGCGTCAGCGAGGCTTCCGGGCTCTCGCGGCGGATATTCGAGGCTGCCGCAAAGCGAAACTTACACCTCGCGGTGGCGGACTTGCCGACAGAGTTTTGGGCGACAAATCTGGGGACGATGCAGCGGGATCGCGAAACGATGACCTGCTTGCGATCGGTGCTCATGAAACCGGAGCATCTGGAGTGGATCCCGCGAATCTGGGATGAGCTTTCGGCGGCAAGTTCGGAAGTTCTGGGCGGCGAGGGGGTGCACACTCTGCGCGCTCGGTGAATAGGCCTCGAGGAGCGGAAGTGGCCAGTTTGGTTGTGTCGATCGGTTTGTGAGCGGCCACGCGGAGGGGGTTCCAGCCAGAAAGAGCTTTTGACGATGTCGGCCGCCGCTCTGTTCGTCAAATTTGCGCGGCTAGGAGTGCATTGATGCGGCTAAGCAGGGTTGTTCTGCTGAAGGGTCTGGGTAACATAGAAGAGATCACTTCGGCAGGGTCCGGAATCTCGAGGGCTGCCAACGGATTGGCGGAGCTGTAGAGGACACTCATTTCCGGCGAACGCTTGCGCAAGCATATAGCCAAGTCTGGCCCCGGCATTCCGCCAGGGTGCAGCGTGGTGATCAGCAGATGGATGGGGCCGGCGCAGGATTGAGCCAGTTCCAACGCTTGATTGGCGTTCGCCGCCGGCAGGACCAGAAAATCGGCATCCTCGAGAATTTGTTGGATGGAAAGGCGAAGAGATTCCAGGTCCTCGACGACGAGAACGACAGGATGAAGGGCGGCTTGAGCGGGCGAAGCTCGCATCGCAACCTCAGTTCCCCGGACGGGCCGTGAAAAATAAAGAGCCAGGCAAGAGTATATTACGAAGCGGTAAATAGTCAACCGGGATCGGACAGTTGAATTGAATCAAATTGGGGATAACCGGACGGTTTTTCCCTGCGGTCTTTTTGAGGAATTTGGCCAATGGCCGCCGTTAGTGTTTTGATGCAGAAAAGGCTTCTTTTCGAGAAAGAATTGAGCGTATGCAACCAAGTCAGGTAAACTGTTATCTAGGTGTAGAGGCCTTTCGAATAGATCAGAAGCTCGGCCGGGGCGAAGATAACCCAGGTTCGGGAACAGGGAAAAATTACAGAATTGCGCCGGGATACGAAAAACTGAGGGTGAAGAATGCCGGATGTAATGAAGACTTTGCTGTTGAATCCGCCAAGTTTTGAGAATTTCGACGGCGGAGCTAGTTCGCGGTGGCCTGCGACGCGAGAGATTGAGTCGTATTGGTACCCAGTTTGGCTGTCTTACCCCGCCGGATTGATCCCGGGAAGCCGTTTGCTCGATGCTTCGCCGCACAAGGTGAACTGGCAGCAGACGATTGAAATCTGCAAGGACTACGAATTTTTGGTGTTGTACACGTCGACCGTTGGATTCCATAGCGACATCAAGCTGATCCGGAAAATCAAGGAAAGCAATCCTGGGCTGAAGATTGCATTCGTCGGGCCGCACGTGCACATCAAGCCGGACGAGACGCTGTTTGCCAGCCAGGACATTGATTTTGTGACGCGCGGGGAATTTGATCACTCGGTGGCGGAGTACGCGCACGGGAAGCCGATCGAGCAGATCATGGGTGTGAGCTACCGCAAAGAAGGCAAGGTGGTTCACAACGCGCCCCGGCCACAGCTTCATACTGAGGAACTGGATGCGTTGCCGTTTGCGACAGACGCGTATAAGCGGGATCTGACGATTGAAAAATATAACGTTCCATTCTTGCTGCATCCCTTTGTGTCGTTCTATACGACGCGAGGGTGCCCGGCGCTGTGCACGTTCTGTATGTGGCCCCAGACAGTTTCGGGGCATGCGTGGCGGGTGCGGTCCGTGGACAACGTGGTCCAGGAAGTGAAAAACACGCTGGAATATTTTCCGCAGATGAAAGAGATTTTCTTCGACGACGATACGTTTAATATCCGCAAGGATCGGGCGATCGAGTTGAGCCAGAAGTTCAAGCCACTGAAGTTCAGGTGGTCTTGTACGGCGCGGTGCCACAGCAAGTATGAAGAGTTGAAGGCCATGGCGGATGGCGGAGCGCGGCTGTTTATCGTTGGATTCGAATCCGGCGACCCGCAAATTCTGAAGAACATTAAGAAAGGCGCGACCGTGGAGATGGCGCGCGAGTTCATGAAGAACTGCAAAAAGGTGGGAATCAAGGTCCACGGCGATTTTATTATCGGATTGCCGGGCGAGACCAAGGAGACCATCGACAGGACGATTGATTTCGCAAAGGAACTGGACTGCGAGACGATTCAGGTTTCGCTGGCACACGCCATGCCCGGCACGGAACTGCACGACGCCATGGCCAAGGAAGGTTTTCTGAAGGTAGAAGCGCTGGCGGATTCCGGCGGCCACCAGTTGCCGCACATCGAGTATCCGCATCTCAAGAAGGCTGAGATGATGGCCGGCGTGAACCGTTTCTATGATGAGTACTACTTCCGGCCGCGCGTGGTGTGGCGGATTGTGCGCGAGGCGTTGTGGGATTCAAGTGAACGCAAGCGGCTATATCACGAAGCGACGAGCTTTCTGAAGCTGCGTTCGGAGCGCTGGAAGTGGGTACGGCAGGGCGGCGACGCGACGAAGCCCATGATTTCCGTGCCGGAGACACCGTCGGCGTCCGGGAACGACTAAACCTTAGACAAAATGGCAACTGAAGGAAGGCTGCGGGTAAAAACGCTGGTCATGGTGTGCGCGATGGTGGTGTGCGCAAACGCCGGAGACCTGATGTTGAAGCGCGGTATGCAGCAGATTGGGGCCGTAGAGCTGTCTGCAGCGGGGCTGGAGCACGCTTTTCGCTTGACGGTGACCAGCGCGACTTTGTGGGTCGGCATATTTTTTCTATGCGGATTTATGCTGAGCTATATGACGGTGTTGAGTTGGGCGGATTACAGCTACGTCATGCCTGCGGGGGCGTTCGGCTACGCTTTGCTGACTTTTTTTGCGGTGGTGTTCTTGCACGAAGCGGTTTCGCCCCGGCGGTGGGTGGGAGTAGTGCTGATTTGCGTGGGCGTGCTGCTGGTTGGACAGACGAGGCCGCGGACGACGCCGGTGGCTAGAGAGGCGCTGGCATGATGCACGTCGGGCTGTTTCTTTCCTTTCTGATATTTGGGAGCACGGGCGGAGAGATCGCCATCACGCTGGGCATGAAGGCGACGGGTGAACCGGAGCGGCTGCGGCCCAAGGAGTTGCTGCGCTTTTTAGGAAAGGCACTGTGCAACGGCTGGTTCTGGGCGGGCGTGCCGCTGATGGCGCTTTCGTTTTATGCGCTGTTGGTGCTGCTCTCGTGGGAGCCGATAAGTTTTGTGATTCCTGCTTCGGCTCTGAGCTACGTGGTCGGAACATTTGGTGCGAAGTATATTCTGGGTGAAGAGGTGAACGCGGCGCGCTGGATTGGCGTAGTGCTAGTGTGTGCGGGAGTGGCTCTGGTTGCCCTGGGATAAGCGATGTATCCTGCAAGGGCAAGGATCGGTTCTCTAAGACGAACTGCGGGGGAAGAAGCGGTGGAAGCGCCGGTTGATTTTGCCGGCTGGCTGGCGAGAGGTGTTCGAATTTGTGCGGGATAGCCGGCTTTACAAATAAAAATTGGGCGCCAGAACCAGAGCGCATTGAGCGGGCTACCGCAACGCTGCATCATCGCGGGCCTGATCAGCGTGGGGTGTTTCGGTCGAGCGTCCTATCGATGGGCGCGGCGCGACTGAAGATTATTGATCTAGAGGGTGGCGATCAGCCCATTGTCACGGATGACGGCGACACTGCGATTGTCTTCAACGGGGAAATTTACAATCACCTCGAGTTGCGCGGCGAGCTGGAGAAGCTGGGGCACCGGTTTCATTCGCATTCCGATACGGAAACGGTTTTGCACGCTTTTGTTGAGTGGGATACAGCGTGTTTTTCGCGTTTGCGGGGCATGTTTGCGATTGCGCTGTGGACCAAATCATCGCGGCGGCTCGTGCTGGCGCGCGACCGCATGGGCATCAAACCGCTTTACATGGCGCGGCGCGGGGAAGACCTTTTTTTTGGTTCCGAACTCAAGACTATTTTCATTCATCCGGAATTCGAACGTCGACTGAGCCTTGCGGGGCTTGATTGCTATCTCTCGTTGAACTACGTCCCTTGCCCGTGGACGCTGGTGGAGGGTATTGAGAAGTTGCCGCCGGGACAGTGGCTTGAATGGGTTGATGGAAAAACGCGGGTCGAGACTTACTGGAGTTTGCCGGCGGGGCCGATTCGCCAGCGATCACTTGGCTCGGCTTGCGAGGAACTGGATTCACTTTTGCAGCAATCGGTTCGCGAGCACATGCTTTCGGACGTGCCGCTCGGACTTTGGCTGAGCGGCGGCATCGATTCTTCGACAACGCTGCACTATGCAGCAACAGCGTCCTCGCGGCCGATCAAAACACTTTCTGTTTCCTTTCTTGGAAGAAGTTTTGACGAGACGGCGTACATTCGGAGCGCGGCGAGGCAGTACGGCACGGATCATCAGGAATTCGATCTGAATCCTGGAGCCGATCTGCGGGGGGCGATTGAGGAGTTTGCGTATTACTCGGACGAGCCCAGTTCGGATGCAGGGGCTTTGCCGGTTTGGTTTCTCTCGAAAATGAGCAGGACGGAAGTGACCGTCGCTCTGAGCGGTGAAGGCGCTGACGAGTTGTTTGGCGGCTACCTGACGTATCGCGCGAATCAGCTGGCGCGGCCGATGCGGTGGCTGCCGAGGTGGACGTTGCGCGCCGGGCTTGGGCTTGCGCGGCTTTGGCCAGTTTCGGACGACAAGATCAGCCGGGAATATATGGTGAAGCGATTCCTGGCGGGAAGCCTGATGCCACCTGAACAAGCCCATGTATATTGGAACGGAACTTTTTCCGGGGACGAGGTACGTTCGCTTTCAGCGGTTCCACTGCCCGATTCTCTTGATGGCATTCTTAGGGAATTGCGCGATTCGCCGGCGGCTCACGATGGAGTATCTCCGTATCTTTGGTGGGACCAAAAATATTTTCTCCAGGATGATATTTTGAACAAGGTGGACCGCATGAGCATGGCGCACTCGCTGGAAGTGCGGCCGCCGTTTCTGGATCACCGCATTGTGGAATTTTCCGCAAGTTTGCCCACCTCCCTCAAGATACAAGGCTCGCGGCAGAAAATTGTTCTGAAGGAGTTGATGAAGAACAGGCTTCCCGAGACGATTCTGCGGCGCAAGAAGGTGGGATTCGATATTCCGGCGCACGAATGGCTGCGCGGGCCGCTTCGCGAGCTTTTGCTCGATGCGACGCGAGAGGGGCTGGCGGAGCATAAATCACTTTTCCGGCCAGGTGTGATCCAGGAGCTGGTGCGGCTGCACTTGGAGCGCCGCGTCAACATTGGTTATCACCTGTGGGGTCTGCTGCTTCTTTTTCTATGGATGAAAAAATGGGGAATTCAGGCGGGGCCGTCGCCGGCACCAGCTTCTTGGATACAGGAAAAAACAGGTATATCTACTTAGCGGTCCTGCTCTTTGCGGGAGCGGTTTATCTGGGCTGCAGCATCTCTCCGCCGTCGTTGATGGACGATTCGGATGCGGTGCTGGCGCAGGCTGCGCGGACGATGCTGCAGACGGGCGATTGGGTGACGCCGCGGCTTGATGGCGTCGCGTACCTCGAAAAGCCATCGCTGTACTATTGGCCGATCGTCGTTTCCTACAAAATATTTGGCGTGCACGATTGGACGGCGCGCATTCCGTTTGCGCTGAGCGCGATGGCGCTGGCTTGGCTGACGGCGGCGATGGGAGTGTGGGCTTTCGGAAAACGTGCTGGCTTTTACGCCGGTTTGTGCATGGCCACGTGCATTGGATTGTTTCTCTTTACGCGGATTTTGATTCCGGACGTGATGCTCACGTTTACCGTGGCGCTTGCGTTCTGGGCGCTGCTGCGCGCTCTCGACGAGGAAGAGACGCACCCGCGCCTTTGGGCGGGCGTCTTAGCGGCGAGCCTCGGCACGGGACTACTGATCAAAAGTCTTGTTGGCGTGCTTTTTCCCCTCGCTGGCGGAATTATCTATTTGTTTCTGACGAAGCAGTTGCTTTCCGCTAGGACATGGAACCGGCTGCATCCTTTCAGCGGAGCGGTCATTGCTCTCTTGATTGCAGCGCCGTGGCACATTCTCGCCGCCCTTCGCAATCCGCCTTATTTCTATTTCGGTCTGCATAGCGGCCCGGGGCAATATCATGGATTTCTCTGGTTTTTTTTCATCAATGAGCAATTTCTCCGCTTTCTGAACCTTCGCTATCCGCGCGACTACGACACCGTTCCGCGGCTTTATTTCTGGCTGTTCCATCTATTATGGCTTTTTCCTTGGAGCGTGTACTTCCCGGCGATCGCCAAGCTTTCGTTTAAACCCCTCGATCGCGCCGGCAAGATGCGTTTGCTGGCGCTTTGCTGGACGGGTTTTCTGCTGATCTTTTTTACGTTTTCTACGACCCAGGAGTATTACTCGATGCCGTGTTATCCGGCGCTGGCTTTGCTTCTCGGTTCCGCCATGGCCGCAGAAGGCAAATGGATACGCCGTGGCACGTATGTTCTCTGCGGGGTTGCGGCGGCGGCCGCCGTCGTGACTCTAACTTTATTTTTTCTCGTGCGGAATATGCCAGCGCCGGGAGATATTTCGACGGCGCTCAGCAATCATCCAGCTGCCTATAAGCTTTCGCTTGGGCACATGGAAGATCTGACGATCGAGTCGTTCGCCTACCTGCGCGTTCCGCTGCTGGTTGCGGCCGGCGCGTTTTTGGTGGGCGCACTGGGGGCCTTTCGATCCGCGGGATCGCGGGCTTTTCTGTCGGCGGCATTGATGATGGTGCTTTTCTTCCATGCGGCGCACATGGCGATGGTTGTTTTCGATCCGTATCTCTCTTCGCGACCGCTGGCGGAGGCTTTGCTTCGTGCTCCAGAAGGGGAACTCATTTCTGCCCGGCCGTACTACGCTTTTTCTTCGATCTATTTTTATACCAACCGGACGGCGCTCATTTTGAATGGGAGATTCAACAATTTGGAGTACGGTTCCTACGCGCCCGGTGCACCGAGTGTATTTATTGACGACGCCCAGTTTAAGGAGCTGTGGGCGAAGCCAGAACGCTACTACGTGGTTACGTGGGATACGGGTGTGCCTGCTTTGGAGAATCTTGTTGGGCGTGATCGACTCGACGTTTTGGCCACCAGCGGGGGCAAGAGCATTTTGACGAATCATTCGCTCGTTCGGCCGGCCGCATCGGCTCCGGCTAAGCAGGCGCAGCAGTAGGAATGAGCTTATCCGTCCGGGCTCAGATGGCGTTTTGGCCAACTTCACGCTTCGCAGCTTGCTTTAGGGCCAAATTGGCTGTAAAAAAAGAACAGTTTGCCGCATCTAACCAGAGGGTTAGTTCGTGGTGGATTTTTGAACGACAAGGGGACGTATTCCGGCCCTAATCACGTATACTGTATTTAGCTCCACTCGGGGGAGCTCACGGCTGAGCGCTCGCGGCTTAGCCCAATCATCCAGCTCAGGCTGACGCAGGGCCAATGCGCCGCTCCGCGAGGCCATTGACAATGAGGGATTTCACCAAGGAGGAACGATGAAGATTGCTGTGCTTGGAGGGGATGGTTACTGTGGGTGGGCTACTGCTTTGTATTTGTCGAAGCAAGGACATTCCGTCGCCATCGTTGACAATTTTGTCCGCCGGCTGTGGGACCACGAGCTCAATGCGCAGACTCTGACTCCCATTCGCCCGCTCTCCGACCGCTTGCGGGTCTGGCAGGCGGTTAGCGGCAAGACCATCGAGTCTTTCTACGGGGACGTTTGTGATTACGAGTTTCTGGCTTCGACGCTGCGCGCGTTCGAGCCTGACGCGGTGGTTCACTTCGCCGAGCAACGTTCCGCTCCTTATTCGATGATCGACCGCAGCCACGCCGTCTTCACGCAGGTCAACAACGTTGTGGGCACGCTGAATTTGCTTTTTGCGCTTCGCGAGCACCGGCCCGACTGTCACCTGGTGAAGCTTGGAACTATGGGCGAGTATGGTACGCCGAACATCGACATCGAAGAGGGCTACATCACCATCGAGCACAACGGGCGCAAGGACATTCTTCCATTTCCGAAGCAGCCCGGATCGTTTTATCACCTCTCGAAAGTACATGACAGCCACAACATCATGTTCAGCTGCAAGATCTGGGGGTTGCGCGCCACGGACCTGAACCAGGGCGTGGTCTACGGAACGATGACCGACGAGACGGCCATGGACGAGGCGCTGATTAACCGATTCGACTACGACGATGTTTTCGGCACAGTGCTGAACCGCTTCTGCATTCAGGCGGCCATCGGCCAGCCGCTGACGGTGTACGGCAAGGGCGGCCAGACGCGTGGGTTTTTGGATATTCGCGACACCGTGCGTTGCATCGAGATTGCTTGCGAGAATCCGGCAGCTCGTGGAGAATGCCGCGTTTATAACCAGTTCACGGAACAGTTCTCGGTGCGCGACCTCGCCAAGATGACGGTGGCCGCGGGCAAGAAGCTCGGCTTAAACGTGGAAGTCGACCACTTGCAGGATCCGCGCGTCGAAGCCGAGGAGCACTACTACAACGCAAAACACTCCAAACTGATCGACCTGGGCTTGCAGCCGCATCTGCTTTCCGATTCTTTGCTGGACTCGCTGATGAACATCGCGATCAAGTACCGCGACCGGGCGGATGCGTCGCTGATGCTGCCGCAAGTGAACTGGCGCGAGCCGCGCAATGACCGGCGTTTGCAGATGAGCAAGACGGCGAGGAACTCTTTGGGCGCTTCGCGTGTTCAGAATGCAAGCGAGCCCGCGGAAAAAACCAAGAAGCATTCACACCGATAGTATTCTCGCAGCTAGTATTCCCGTCGCTGCGTGACGCAGGCTTTCAGCGAAGACCCTCGCCGTCATGCGCCACGCGCCGTGCGAATTCCAGATCAAAAGGGAAGTCCGCGCCTTCGAGCGAGGCTTCTACTTTGGCGACGAAGCGCTGAATGATGGGCTCCTTGTTGGCCAGAAGATCGATGAATGCCGCCCGGGTGTTTCGTCTCTCAAGCCATACGCAGCGTTCATCCGGCTGCTCGTAACCGCAACGAATTTCCTGCACAACCGACTTCGGCGTTGCGTAGGCCCGTATGGCGAGTAGATGCGAGCCAAGATTGCTCATTGCGGACATCCCAGTGTGGTCGGGCCTGCTTAGGAGAAAGCGGCCTCCGAAGCGAAGACCGGTTCCCGGATGAAAATCCCTGCGCCAGCGTTCCACTTCTTCGAGAAGACAGTACTCGAAATGGATGGCGATGAGGCGGCGCAGTGACTTGGCCCTCGAGACAAGCGCCGAGGTCACGCGTTGCGAGGCTTGCCAGGGTTTTTCCACGATAAGGTGCAGACCTGCGTCCAACGCGGCTTCGATCATGATGGGAACATGATGCCCAGGGAGCACGCAGAGCCACGCGATCTGCGCATTGCTCGCGGCCATCGCTTCGGCCAGGCGCGACCTATAAGCGGTGTCAGTTTCGCCGGTGGCCTGCCTCGTTTCCATAATACTTGCAACGCGACGGTTCTCCGCCGCGAGAATCGTCTGCATTCTTGCGGCCCAACGTCCGCGGCCAAGAATTACATACGCGGGCGCGTCAGCCATTGCGAGTTCCCGCAACGATTTCGCACACGATGCGAGCAGCCTTGACTGCGCTCACGACCTTGCCTGAGAAAATGTGAATTTCGCCACGGGCGCCTTCGCGAACATGGAGGATGCGGCGGTCGTGCTCGGGATTGTCTTCGACGACGCGAATCGTAAAGCGTGAGCCAATGTAGACCGCGTCCTTCGCCGCGGGGACGCTGAGGCAGCAATCGGCGCGCATGGGGGCAAACCGCGTGAAGGGCACTGGCTCAAAATCCGGTTTGTTCAGCATTCCGGCGTACGGCTCTGGAATCGGTTCGTTGGCGTTCGTTGTAGTCCAATGATTTGTGTTTTTCGCGGACCCGAAGAGCGAGCGCGAGGAGCTGCCGTACGGATCAAAGGCTGTGAACGGGCCATCGACAACCACCAGCGCGACACCGCGCAACTGGAAAGGAAGTTCGATCAGCATCTTTTCAGCGACTTGATATTTGGCTGTTTTGAAGAATCCACGGCTGGGGCCTAAGCCGTACGTCGCCCACACCACGAAGTCGTACTCGGGCCGCATTTCCGGCGTGAATTCTCGCTGCTGCAAGCGGATGCCTTGCGCCTTCAGGCGAGCTTCCACAAGGCCTCTCAGCACATCCGGATCATAAATGTTTTCTTCGACTTCGTAGCACCTTTCGATGAAATCGAAATTCATCCAGCCTGGGCGGCACGCTTTGAGCGGGAGTCCGTGCTTGCTCATTATGCTCTCGTACAAATCCGGGGAAGTGAGCGAATGCTCTTTCGGGATTGCATAGTAATGCAGGCTGTTCCGGACAATGGCGTCTGCGAAAACCTGCGTAAACTCCGTGCGCGCCTCGGCTATTTCGCTGACCGTTTCCCCGCTGCGGGGATAGTGATAGCCGGCGTGGACGCGGTACTGGTTGATAGCAGAAGCCGCGCGCAGCACACCGAGCGGGTCGAACAAATGTACCTGGTGTCCTTGTTCCGCCAGCCGGATGGCAGCCGTAGCGCCGTAAATACCCGCCCCCGCTACCGCAATCTTCGCTCCCATATTCCTCTTTTGCCTTTTCGTTCGCGCGAATGAACCATCTCAAAAAAGGATTGGAACGTGGGGCCGGCACAAGCTTTGACCGGTGTCTACTTTTGCGGGGCTGGGGGAGCTACGGGAACGAGCATCCCTTGCCGGATGCGATAATCAATATCGCGCCAACGAATGCTCCTCCGCCCGAAGCTGAGCAGCCAGATTAGCAAGGCCCACGCGTCCCACACCGGCACGAGCGCCATCTTTTTCCAAATCCCCTTTTGCTTCAACCCGCGGACACCGATTAGCCAAGTCATTGCAGTGCGTACGCAGAGGTATCCGCCGAGATAAAGCAGCGCCACTCGTGCCGTCGGATGAACCGCTACCGCCGCCACGGACCAAGCCAAGCCTTGGGTGAAAATCAGACCGATATGCCCCCAGGGACGCATGTGGCGCATCACCGTCATCCAGCGCAGGCGTTTGAAGAAAAACTCACGCAAGGAGCGAAAATCAGCCACGGTCTCGACTGCATACGGAAGTAGTTCCACTTCAAAACCCTGTTCCGCAACCAGGCGCCCGACGAGCAAGTCGTCTGCGGGCCGGTTCTCAATCGCGGCGTAGCCGCCGAATCCCGCAAGATGTTTTCGGGTGGTCACTATCGTCTGTCCGAACGCGAACTTTACTCCGTCCAATTGTCGCGCCACCAGGATGCCTGGGTAGAAATCGCAAATCATGCCGATGGATTGGAGTTTTTGGAGAAACGTGTGCTCCTGCGTCGAAACATACAAACACGTGACTGCGCCAATTCTAGGGTCGCGGAGAGGCGCGACCACGGAACGCAGGTAATTCGGCCGAACGCGAACGTCACTGTCGTTTATCACCAGCACTTCGTTTTGTGCTTCGCTCACGAGGCGCGCCAGCTTCACGACTTTGTCGTTGGGAGCGGTATGGCCGGAGACATGGACCACGCGAATGCGCCGCTGCGGAAAATCGCGCTTCAGCTTCTCGATGACTTCCAAGACAGCTTCGTCACCGTCTCCGATGCCGAAGAGAAGTTCGTAGTCGGGGTAATCCTGATTGCAGTAGCTGGCGAAGTTTTCGTAGGCCTCAGCATCCAGGCCGCGAATTGGTTTGAGATTGCTCACAGGAGGCGTGTAATCCGAAGGCGCGTTCGATTTTCCAGCTTGTCGGAAAAACTGCCACGAACTGTAAAGCGCGAGAAAATAGTAGATGAAAGGAATGGCCGCGACGCCCAGAAAGATGTAAACGAGGTTACTCGATACCATTACGGCCCTCGCGCCGGAAAGCGGAATCCGTCTTTGCTGACGATCCTGGAACGACACTTTGGCTCGCGTCTACGATCTCAATAGGAAGTGCCAGCAGCGGAAGGCCTGAAAGTCGCGTCAGGGCAGGAATCATTGTCTCTTCAAAAGCCGGTCCTTTCTTTTTTGGAGCTTACTGCGAGCGCCAAAAGAATAGCAAATAGCCGTGAATTTCACTCTCTCAAAAGCGAATCGTGTGGCCCCAATGCCACCAGAGTCGAACCAGAGCGCGCGTCGATCGATCTCCGCCGACGGAAACTTTGTTGTTCGCGAGCCGTCGTTTGGGGTGCTGCGAAAATCATGTAAGATGAAGAAGGAAGAATTCCAGATGCATTTGCGAATAAGACGATGACGGCTCTTTTCCAATTCTACCGTCCATCTATGCTCACCTTTGGCGCGCGCCCTGCATGACCTCTTCCACTGGCCTGCACATCAAAACATACTGCATGCTTCTGATCATGGTTGTTTTCGCGCCGCTCGGAAACGTGCTGCTTGGCAAGGGCATGAAAAATGTTGGCTCGGCAGTCTCCTGGGCGCCTTCGAGGCTGCCGCACATTATTTCGCTTGTTTTTACGTCGGGATACGTCTGGCTGGGCATCGCGTCATTGCTCACGTTTTTCGTCGCCTATATGCTCATTCTTTCCTGGGCTGATTTCAGTTACGTGCAGCCGGCCTCTTCGATCGCGCTTCTGGTCGTCGCCCTTTTGGGCTACTTCTATCTTGGCGAAAGGATTTCGCCGTTGCATTGGACGGGCATTGTGGTTATTTGTCTCGGTGTTTTCGTCGTCGGGAATACTCCTCCTCGCACCACCGAGGTACGCTAAACATGCGGGAGGCTTTGCTCTTGTTTCTGGTGGTCGCAAGCGGAACGGGCGGAGAGATTTGCGTCACGCGCGCAATGAAGCACGTAGGAGAAGTAACCGATTTTCGCCCGCTTGCGGTTGTTCGCGTCATCCTGCGCGCAATGAAAGTACCCTGGATGTGGATCGGTATTTCCATGATGACGCTGGCCTTTTTCTCCTTGCTGGCCGTGCTATCCATTGAAAACGTCAGTTTCGTCGTGCCGGTGACCGCGCTGAATTACGCAGCAGGCGCACTCGGCGGTAAGTTTTTTCTCGGGGAACGGGTGACCCCCCGCCGCTGGGCCGGAGTGCTTATCGTTTGCGTCGGCGTTACGCTTGTTTGGCTAGGTAAACGCTGAGGCCGAGCTGTGCGCGCCGTTCGCTTTATTCTCCCTCGTACTCCATTTGACTCATCGAACTCGCGAGAAATACCGGAGCGTTCCGCTTTGTGGCAAGCTACTGAAGTGGCGTTCAGCGGATCCGCGAGGAACCCTGAGCTCACGGGAAGAGAACCTCAGCGTGACAATTTTTCATTCAGGATGGCGCGATGCGGTGCTTCTCTTGGCGGCTGCGCCACTCGCCTATTACGTCGCGGCCACGTTTGCGGCCTGGCGCTTCTTTCGCCGCGAGCGCAAGAACAATCTCCGAAGCTACACCCCCCCGGTTAGTCTCTTGAAGTCCGTGCGCGGCGTGGATTTCGCTAGCTATGAGAATTACTCGAGCTTTTGCCGTCTGGATTATCCCGACTACGAGATCTTGTTTGCTGTGAATGATGCCGCGGACCCGGCTGTTCCGCTCATTCATAGTTTGATCGCGGAATTTCCCGGCCGCAACATTCGGTTGCTCATCGGTGCGGAAAATCTTGGTGCCAATCGCAAGGTAAACAAGCTCGCGCGCCTTTCCCACGAAGCGCGGCACGAAATGCTCGCGGTAACGGACGGCGACGTGCGCGTCGGTCCGAACTACTTACGCGAAGTCGTCGCTCCTTTCCTGGACGAAAGCACCGGCATAGTCACCTCTTTTTATCGCGGCGTTGCCGAGCAAAATCTTGGCGCGGAACTCGAGGCTGTCGGTGCATCAAGCGATTTTTTTGCTGGTGTGCTGATGGCAGAGCTGACCGAAGGCGTAAATTTTGCGTTGGGCGCTTCGATCGTCACGACCAAGCGCTGGCTCTCGAAAGTTGGAGGCTTTCGGTCGATCGCTGGAATGCTCGCGGACGATTACGAGCTAGGTCTGCGGATCGCCCAAGCTGGTGGACGTGTTCTTCTTTCGCGCGAGCCGGTTTGGACGATGTATCCCGCGCAAACCGCCAAAACATTCTGGGACCACCAACTCCGATGGGCGAGGACCGTGCGCGTGTGCCGCCCGCTCTCCTATTTTGGGCTGATCTTTACGCTTGGTCTTCCATGGGCTCTGTTGGCCGCGGTCGTCGCACCGGCAAAGTGGGTTTCTGCCACCTACGTGCTCGCTTATTTTGTGTTGCGTCACGTCATGGCTTGGACGGTCGGAGTTTGGGGAGTCGGCGACGACGTGCTACGCAAGAAGCTCTGGCTTGTCCCTTTGCGGGATGCCATTTATTCGGCGGTCTGGATCGCAGGCTTTGCTTCCAACCGCATTACGTGGGGCGGCCAGGAATACACAATGCGGAAGGGCCAGATGGTGCCTGTAACAGCGTCGCGTGCCGCGGATTCTGCGCCAGCGACTTCGCCTCGTGGTTGACGCCCCAGCGAATCCCGACTGTTGAGGTCCAAGTTCAAAACGCACCGAAGGCAAAGATCGGGGAAGGTCTTTGTTTTCTAGCGGCCAAATGGCAAGCCGTGGCATCGTTAAATCATTATCTTCCAGTAGTGCTCCGTGAATTTGGGAAATCTTCGGCATGCCAGAAATAAACTATGAATTTAAGCCGCCCTACTATTGTGATCAGAGTTGCCTTCAGGTCATTTACCGAGACTCACCGTCCCGTCGAATACTTTAAGGAGAATAATCCCTCCGGCGATGGCGATGCTGATGCTTAAGAGCGTTCCGATCAGGAAATATTCCACGAAACGTCCTGGAGGCTTCAGCTCCGGATAACGGGCAATTGACTTCGCTGCAAGAATCAATCCCACTGTACCGGGAGATTGAAGAAAGACCGCCGTCAGCGCCAAGAATCGTTCGAGCCACCCTATGTAAAGCCCCGCGTTCACGACTTCGTCATGCTCCTGTGTATGCTTGCCAGGTTTCTCTTTCCATAGTGGTTGAATCAAAAAACGTATGAAGTATCCACCACAGAAAACAACCACAACGTAGATGACAGCCACTAGCAGAATTTTGTCTTGCCCCAAACGAATCTTCTGAAGATAGGGCACAACTGACTGCCAAGGGGCTCGTGTGATAAGAAGTGTCGCGCCTGCTACGGTTGCAAGGTGTGCGGCCTGATCAGCAGTAAAACTCCATACGTTATCGGGAATCCATCTCCTATGGGCCAGTGCGAACTTGGCCCAGTCCAAGAGCAGGTGGACCAAGCAAAGAGCAAGCACGACACGTTCAAACATCCATGTCACGACTAAGCCAGGATTCATCGCCGCGACAATAGCTAGGGTGGTCGCGTAGTGTGTAGTTCCGTGGAGCAGGTAACTTCGCCACCTGCCTTCCTTTTTTGTGGTCACGACGCTATCTGTCTGAAACACAAAGTCAGCCAACAAATGTGCAAGATAGAGGGCCAGAAAAAGCTTGTATGTCAGATGTACCATATCGTCCAATACCTTATAATTGCACGATTATGTGCAATCGCCAAAACTCTCCCGAATGAACTCTTCCATGACCAAGACGGTTTCTTCCATTTGCCAAAAAAAACCACGTCGGAGATTCCGAGACGCTGTCGATCGGTCGATTTCCAAGGCCTTAGCCGTATAGTCCACGCGATTCTTAATCAAGTACACTGCGATCGTCTCCCACTGCTTCGCCGTCGTCCGACGCATGAGCGTGTCGTGCAGAGCGTAAGTCAGATTCGCAACACGGTCAAAACCTTCGCGGTTGGAATGAAAAAGGGTAAGCGTCGGATATTTGCGTTGCGCCTTGATTTCTACAATTGCCTTTCGTGCGTTCTGAAATGCTTCACCGGCAATACGGTTCACAGGGCGACGGATCTGCCCCTCCACGATTCCAATCCCTATACCAACGCGCAACCGGAACGGGAGTAGGCGTCTGCGAAGATCGAGTATCAACTTGGGTACTCGCTCCAACCGCGCCGCCACAACTTGAAATTCATCACCAGCGGTAACCGCGTAGGGCAGGCGGATCAGTTGCTCATCCAGCTGCGCGATACTCGCGATCCGTAGCTTCTCGTTCAATGACGATCGCAGATCCGCGGTCGAGCGGGAGGCGACTACGTCAGCGATCAGTACTCCGTGGAGACTAACATTCGATTGCATAAATATGTGCAATCATGACACATTGCACGATTTCGTGCAATCGAAGAAAGGCTTGAGGACACCTCACATGTTTCCTGATTACACCTGGTTTCATGCGCGCTTGCCTGATATTGATGGAGAATCATTTGAACGGCAGAAAGGAAGGTCTCGTCTTCCAATCAAGCCGGAAGACACCGCTAGTGAACTGTGCCGTTCTCAATAAGCATCTACATCCACTGCTTCGCAAACTCGGGCTCGAACGTGGCGGTATGCACGGCTTCCGGCACCACCGAGTAAGCACCCTGGTCATGGCTGGAACCGCGATTGAGGTAATTAAGAAGTCGATCGGACACGGTAGCGAAAAAATGATACGTCGGTACACGCATCTTCGGCCTGATTTTATGCGGGACGAACTTGCCAGAGTGCCTGATTTCACTCTTGAAATTGATCAAAAATTGCAGTGTTTGACCCTTTTGACCCAAAGCTGCAAGCCGTGGCATGATGTAAGTCCCACGTTGTCAACGGCTGGGAGATCGTCCAATTGGTAGGACTCCAGACTCTGAATCTGGCTATCCTGGTTCGAGTCCAGGTCTCCCAGCCAACTATCTCGTTGAACCGGCGTGGTTTGACTGTGCAAACACTTCTCATATTTGGGCTACGACGGCGGGCCTGAGGGTTTACCAGCTATGAATGCAAGAAAGCTCTGTTTCTCTGCCTTGGCCCAGGTCACCAAACGATGCTGCCCGTCAAGCATTATGAGACGACCTTCGTGATTTTTCATGAGGCTGTATTCTTCAGCATCGGACTTGAAGGGGCCCGCTGACAACAAAACGTGTGACTCCGGATAATTTGGGGCCTTCTCAGCTATCCATTTTTGGACACTTGGAATCTGTACAGCTTCGGCGACGGTGGACCCTTCTTTCGGGGTTTGATAAGTGTGTCTATGCCAGGGAAGTTTTATATTCAAAATCTCAGCACGAGAAAGACGATATTCGTACCATTCTCCCGAGAAGTGGGCATTAGCTTCTTCGAACCGACCTCGCGCCCAAGTATCCCCTTCTTTACACACATTTTCATCTTTGAAACGATTCTCCTTAGAGAAGAGTTCCGATATTTCTTCAAATGACTTTGGCCCCAACAATTCCATGATCGCAATGGGCGCGTTCAGGCAGGCAGACAAACGCGCCGCACACCCTCGGCGTTTAGTTCTCCACGTTCAAGAAGTCCCAGTAGCTGGTCAGCTGTCAGCGTAGAGTCCTTGCCCACCGAGAAGATCACCTCACCATCGGCAGTTTGCATCGGAAATCCCACGGGCACACCATGCTTCCGCAACAGGCCAACGGCCTTCAAAATGTCGCTCGTTCTTGCGGTGTAGGTGCTCACGACAATTTCTCTGGGGTGACATCATTGCCGAAACAGAGGAGCCAGTCTAGAGGGGCAGGACGATGTGCGCACAGGTTTCCCACAGCTTCTTCATGCCCCTCGACCAATCTTTGATGCTATCGCTATGATCGGCAAACCGACGCCGATGGTTAACGCTCAAGACAAGTACCATTGAGATCGTATGAGCGGAAATGCATTCTGAATCTCCAAGGGCCAATTCAAATCTAGCTCCAACGAGGAGAAACGGAATGAAGTCAGTAATTCGAATCGCAATGCTTGCAGCGGTAGTCACGTTCGCACCCCTGGCATTTGCTCAAAACCCAGCGGGAGCGGGAACGAAAGACGCCGGGCAGCCCGCCGTTGTTCCCGCGGTTGCGGCTGTGGGAGATCATAGTAAGCCCCCGCGTGTGTTTCTGGATTCGGCGAGCAAGGGCAGCAACAGAAACTCGGACAGGGATCAGTCCATGGAAATGAGCAAGGATATTCTCAAGTCTTGCCCCGATGTCGTCATTACGATCAATCAGCAGACGGCGGATTACACGATTCGCCTGAACCACATCGAACACGGATTGATCGTCCGTGATAACCAGATTCAGGTTTTCAACAAGGACGGAGACTTGATGAAGAACAAGGAAGGCGGCAGCATCAAGGGCAACATCAAACAGGTTTGTGAACTGATTCACCAGGATTGGGCCAGGTAATGAATAAGCCCAAGAACCCAGCGAGGCAGCGCGTCAGAACGAAGCGCGCCGACAAACAAAAGTATTCCGTCAAGCGCGTCAAGGCGACGGGGCACCCGGTAGGTCCAAAGCCTCGTTAATAGCTTCCGTTTGGTTGGGCTAAAGTCGGACAGAACGAGCCGGAAAGCTATGAGCCTCCGGCCCGTTTCCTTTTAGGTACTAGCGAAACGCGCTCAACAGGATGCCGACTGTCTCAAGTTTGCAGTGGACAATCCGAGCGTGGTTTGCACCAAACCCTGAAGAGTTAGGATAGCGCAACGGTGGGCTGCTGGCGACGAAACCCGGTCCGCAGTCTTCGTGCAGGTTTTGATTTGAGATACAGCGCCCTCATCTGGTGCGCCCCGGTAGGAATGCCGTCGATGATGTTCACGACTATCTTCTCCCCCACGTCTTGACGACTACCAGCCAGCCCAACAAAAACAACTCCACGACCATCGCACCGAGCATCAAGAAGCGATACTGCTTATCGAGCCATTGTATTAGCATCTTCACTGTTCGGTCTCCCCTTTAGTCCTCGTCGCGCTGTGTCAGCAGCGCCGCCCCATTTTAGAGCAACGCTGCGGCTGGCTTTTTGACAATCATATTGGAACGCAATGGCCGGGAAATTTGGTCCAAATTTGGACAGAAACAAAAGCGAAGGAAATCCCGTGAAGGACAGTGTCGTGCTCGTCAAGTTTAGCAGGCGGCGTCGCGGAAAAGCCCTATACGGTGTCCTACAGAAGCTCATGGGGGAATACAAGGCAATCCGTATCGATCACACGGAAGTACCCAGGAATCCCGTCTACGAAAATCCGGGAAAACGGACAGAGCGCACGCCGCAATGAAGCACCCAAAGCGATCCAAAACCACTTGATGTCCGGTAACCGACTAACCGGGACTTAGGCAGTGCCGCCCACTGCTTCTATAATGAGGGGCGAGGTGAAATCTTGAGTTGGCTTAAACTTGCAGAGAATCCTGAGGCCGCCAGTTCGCTCTTCGACCTGCCTCCTTCCCTTCAGAATGTTGAGATTTTCACTTTTAAAATTGACCGAGATGGACCGACAGCCGAACTCACTATTCGCTTGAACGAGTATCCCTCGTCTCCTCCCCTGAAATGGCGAACACAGCAGGCAAACACCGTTAACATGACACTTCAGCTTCTGGCTCTCGGAGACGTTGAGGTTAAAGGCTGGTCAAATACAAACAGAGCAGAGATACAAATTACTCGAGTAAATGCTGAGCAATTAGAAATCGTGGCGATGGGAGTACACTTCACAATCCGAGCCACTTTTGGTTTTCTGCGCATTGCTGGATTTTCTCCATACCATTTCAGTCTCTGAGTAACGCGGTATCTCCATGTACCGATCAGCGAAATCCACGCATCTCCGGTAGTGCGTGCTAACCAGGCACAATCGAATCAGTTCGTCGATTAGTTTTCCGAAGGCTTCTCGGCGTGTTCGACCAACAAGACTTCCATGGGAGCGTTTTCGGGTTCCAGCTTAAGCCCAAGCTGCTGAACCGCGTGAAGATCGACGGACCTTGCAGGTTGTTTTCCGAGCCTCAAGCTCCACGGGTTGGGTCTTATCCGGTGTCCACTTTCGCAAGCGGTGAGTTACGGAGATGATTACACCGCTGCCACCAACTATCCAATCGCCCAGATCCAGCAAGGAAATAATGTCGTGTATGCAAGACCTCTAATTTCTCCACGCTTGGCGTTGCGACTGGTCAGCAAATCGTGACGACGCAGGTAAACGTTCCGCCTAACATGACCTTGGCCTTGGGTTCAGCGCAGCTCGTGGTGATCGCGAACGTGATATATTCGGCTCCGGTCCCCGTGGAAATTGCAGCTGTACCGACACCACCGCCGCCGACCAATCTGAATCCAATCGTCGAGTACGTGAGGCGTACAACGCATGCATCGACGACTGAGAAGAAGTTCGATAAGAAGGCGCTCTCTTTGGGAATACGCAATTCTCTTTCTGGTCGGACTGTTTACGTTTATCGCTGCTGGAAGCGCGCACAGTAGAGGCATCCAGCTGAAGTGGGTTACGGCATTGCTCGTAACCTTAATTCCGTTCAGTTTCGTGGTCTTTTTTCGTCGTAGAAGCTTCCGCTCGGTCTTCGTGGTTTCGCTTGCCATTTGCCTTGCAGTCCACTTGGTGGCCGTGTGGTTTTTTTTCAAGTTCGTTCTGGCTAGATTTGAGACCTCTAGTATTTTGTTCTGGTTGCCTGTCATGTTAGTTGAAGTCTTTGTGCTCCTCATAGCAGTGAAGAAGATTGAGGATAAGCTAACGGGCAGGAAGGACACAATTAGATTGAGCTTCTAAACATGCTTGTTAGAAGAGATGCGCCCGCAACGCTGGCACTTGCATTCTCGAATCGAGGCCGAGATTGTTCGAATCGACATTCAAAATACTTAATCCATCTTGTCCAGATTATCCAATCAGAGGAAACTGTCGGCTTGATAAGGCTCCCACGAAGATCCAACCAGGGCTGAGTGCCAGGGAAAGATACCCTCTGGAGTATGATCGGCGGAATGCCCGCCATCCTGTTTTAGGCAACCCAAGAGAGGTGAGAGCAGCCAAGAACGAGCTAAAACCAGATACTGCGACACAAGAAAAGGCTAAAAGAATCAACAACATGGTAAATTTTAGACAGACTCTGACTGTCTATCCTAGAGAAAAGTCCGCGGCCGCACGCGTTGTGCGACCTCCCTCTCCCTGCTAGAATCCGCGCTCAACTGTTTTCTTGCTGGATTGAGACCATGGTGCACTCTTCGACAAAAGGAATGTTGCGCTCATCGAGTCTGAGGTGCTTGCCAGTTTTTGCTGCGGCAATATTATTAGCCGGGCTCGCGATCCTCGGTTCCCCCTCTAGAGCGCAAGAAAAGTCCTCGGGACAGCTCACCTTACAAGTAATCGTAGTGGATTCTCCGGACAAAGCGCGCCAGATTCTCGATCGTCTGCGCAATGGCGAAGACTTTGCTGCGGTCGCGAGAAAGGAATCCATTGATCCGAGCGCGACGGAGGGTGGGTACCTCGGTCTAATCGATCTGTCGACGCTGCGTCCAGAATTGCGAGACGCCCTGAAGGGAATAGAACTCGGGCGCATGACCGGAGTAATCGCGGTCCCGTCAGGTTACGTCATCTTGAAAGTGCTGTCCCCAAGCCAGCCAGCCGGAGGGCAGGGCATGGGCCCGGGCCAAAACCGAGATTCGCCACTTGCTGGAAAGGGCGCGATTCGCTATCCGGCGGATGTAGCCGGCCAGGTCATAGCAGACATGCTCTTTCAGAAATTTCCGAAGCCCGCCAACTGGGGGCAAGTTCTTCCGGCTATCTGCAATATCCGCAAACAATCGCTCGCTCAAGGAATCGTGCGTCTCGAGGAACTCTTTACGCCGGAGAATCACGCACGCTTGGAAGCCATGACCGCGTTCGACGCGATCCAATCGCACTACGCGCTCGCGCAGCTCCAAGCTTACCAAGGCAATATGGACAAAGCGATAGAGCAGTGGGAAGCCGCGTACAAGATTGCGCTCTCCGATCTTCCGGCTGGCGTGCCGCAATTAACGAACGTGCTCGGCGTCGCCTACCTGCACAAGTCGGAAATGGAGAACGATATCTATCGCCATCCGGGGGAGAGGTGCTTGTTTCCACCGCGCAACGCCGAGCCTTATCGCATCACGGCGGATTCTGAGAAGGCTATTCAGTTTTTTCTGAAATACTTGGCGCAAAAACCCGAGAGGCCCGATCACCTTCAGGTAAAGTGGCTTCTGAACCTGGCCTACATGACGCTCGGAAAATATCCTTCCCATGTTCCTCCGGAATATCTGATTCCTCCCTCCGCCCTCGAATCAAAGCAAAGCATCGGACGATTTGTCGATGTCGCTCCGGCAGCTGGCCTGGACTTTGTTTCCATGGCGAACGGCGTGATCGTGGACGATTTCGGGAACCGCGGTTTGGTCGACGTGGTCACTTCGAGCTACGACGTTTGCTCCCCGATGCATTATTTCCGAAACAACGGAAACGGAACCTTTGCCGATCGCGCCAGCGAAGCGGGCCTTGCCGAACAGTTGGGAGGGCTGAACATGGTTCAGGCCGACTACAACAACGACGGCTGCACGGATATCCTGGTTTTGCGCGGTGCGTGGGAATTTCCTGTACGCAAGTCCTTGCTGCGTAACAATTGCGACGGAACATTTACGGACGTCACAAAAGAAGCTGGTCTCTCGGAGCCCGCCACCCGCACGCAGACCGCCGTCTGGGCCGACATCGACAACGACGGCTACCTCGACCTCTTTGTTGGAAACGAAAATGGCCCGAGCCAGCTTTTTCTGAACAAACGCGATGGCACCTTCGAGGATATTTCCCACTCCGCGGGAGTGGACAAGATCGCTTTTACCAAAGGCGTCGTGGCCGCCGACTATGACAACGATGGCTACGTCGACTTTTATGTTTCGAACCTTTACGGAGGCAACTTTCTTTACCACAACAACCGCGACCGCACCTTCACGGAAGTTTCCGAAAGGGCTGGCGTGCACCAGCCACAATCGCAAAGTTTCGCTACCTGGTTTTTCGATTACGACAACGACGGCTGGCCCGACATATTCGTTACCTCTTACTTTTTTTCCGTCGACGAGGCCCTGCGCAGCTATCTCGGCCTTCCGCACAACGCCGAGACATTCAAGCTCTACAAGAACATGAAGGATGGAACGTTCAAAGATGTGACCGCGGAGGTTGGGCTGGACAAAATCAATGTTCCAATGGGCGCAAATTTCGGCGATGTCGACAACGACGGTTTTCTCGACATTTTCCTCGCCACCGGCGGCCCTGAATACGGCGCGCTCATCCCTAAAATGTTGCTTCGCAATGACGAAGGGAAATCTTTCGTGGACATCACCGCGTCCTCCGGCACAGGAGACCTCCACAAAGGTCACGGCGTTGCCTTCGCCGATCTGAACAACAGCGGAAGCGAAGATATTCTCGTCTCGATGGGCGGAGCCACGCCTGGAGACGCACATCCATTCCGGGTCTTCAAAAACCCAGGAAACAAAAACAACTGGCTCAGCGTCAAGCTTGTAGGCGTGAAGACGAATCGCTCCGCCATCGGCGCGCGCATCAAAGTCACCGTGGAAAATGAAGGGCGTGCTGCTCGTTCCATCTATCGCACCGTTGGAAGCGGGGGGTCCTTTGGTGCGTCGCCGCTCCAGCAGCACATTGGCCTGGGCGAATCCGCCAAGATCACCGATCTCGAAGTATGGTGGCCGGCAAGCAACACGCGGCAGAATTTCTCCGGCGTGGGGGTTAATCAATTTATTGAGGTCAAAGAGTTCGCCAAGACTTACACTAAGCTTGCGCGTAAGCCGTTTAGCTTGGATGGCGCCAAAGCGGATCAGGTCGCGGCGAAATCAGCCAACTCTGGTAACGAATGATGGACTCGAAAAGCATCGGCTGTAGAATCTCGACGGCAGTGATGTTTCTGTTTCTCGCCTGCCAGTGCCGAGCTGCCGGTCGTTATCCTGCATCCGGAATTGTTCTTCGAGTGAACCGCGCTGGCCAATCCATAGAAGTGTCGTGTCGCGAAATCCCGGGCTACATGGCTGCAATGGTCATGGACTTTGCCGTGCGCAACGCCAAAGAGCTTGATGGACTTTTGCCGGGCACGATGATTGACTTCACTCTGGCAGTCAGCGACGAATCGGCTTATGCGGAATCCATTCGCGTTCACCAATTCCAGACCACCGATCAGGAACCGATGGCTGCTCGCCAATTGAACCTTCTCGGCAGTCTCGTTGACTCGGAATCGAATGCAACGAAGCCTTTAACTGTTGGACAGCGCGTACCGGACTTCTTTCTGGTCAGCCAGAATCGCGAGCGAATAAAACTCTCGCGATTCGCGGGCAATGTTGTGGCCATCACATTCCTCTACACTCATTGCCCGCTGCCCAATTATTGTTTCCGCCTTTCCAATAATTTTGGAATTGTACGAAGACGTTTTGCAGATCGCATGGGACGCGACCTGGTGCTTCTGAGCATTACGTTTGATCCGGAGCACGATCAGCCTGACGTCTTGGCTCAATACGCGGGCCATTGGAAAGCCGCCGATGCCAAGGGATGGTACTTCCTGACTGGTCCGCTTCCCGAAATTCAAAAGGTCAGTCTTGAATTCGGTATGAACTTTTGGCAGGACGAGGGGCTGATGACTCACGCCTTGCACACCGTGGTTCTCGACCGCGGCGGCCGCATGGTCGCCAACCTGGAAGGCAACGAATTCACTGCACAACAGTTGGGCGACTTATTGGAATCGGTCCTCCGCGGTCCCACGTAGCGCGATTGAACCTTCATGCGCTTCTACTTCGGCATTCCCTTACTTGGTTGTCTACTGGCTCTGTTCGCATTCCAGAACTCTCCAAAAGCATCTGAGCAGTCGAAAATTGTTCCGGGCAAATTTACCGACGTTACTTCCGCGCTCGGCGTAAGTTTCCATCACATCGCATCACACACCTCGAAGAAATATCTGATCGAAACGATGGGATCGGGCGTTGCCCTCTTCGACTACGACAACGACGGCAGGCTCGACATCTTTTTGGTCAATGGCGCCCTGCTCACCGATCCCACGCCGAGAGGCACGATCCCGCAGAAGACCAGCCCTCAATATTGGAATCGCCTGTTTCATCAGAAACCCGACGGCACTTTCGAAGATGTTACGCAGAAAGCCGGCTTGCAAGGCGTGGGCTATGGCATGGGTGTAGCCGTGGGGGATTACGATAACGACGGCTTTGAGGACCTCTACGTCACCGCGTACGGCGGCAACAAGCTCTATCACAATAATGGCGACGGTACGTTCACCGACGTCACCGAAAAAGCCGGCGTCGCCGCCAGCGGCTGGTCGACCAGCGCAGCCTGGGTCGACCTCGATGGCGATGGCCTGCTCGATCTGGTTGTCCTGCGCTATGTCCAGTGGGACTTCGACGACATCTTCTGCGGCGAGCACCGCGAAGGCTACCGCGCCTATTGCCATCCCGACACTTTCCAACCCATTGCCCCGTTGGTTTTCCACAACGACGGCAACGGCCACTTCACCGAGATCTCCAAGAAAATCGGAATGGACAAACCCGGCAAAGGTCTCGGAATCGCCCTTGCGGACTACGATCGCGACGGCAAGATCGATGTCTTCGTGGCCAATGACTCCATGTCCGAATTCCTCTACCACAATCTCGGCGGCAGCAAATTCGAAGAGGTCGGCCTTCTCTCATTAGTGGCCGTTGACGTTGACGGCCGCTCTTACGCCGGCATGGGTGTCGATTTTGCCGACTACAACAACGATGGCTGGCCGGACCTCGTCATCACCGACCTCGCCAACCAACGCTACGCTCTCTACCAAAACAATGGCGACGGCAGCTTCAACTACTCCACCTTCTCCACCGGTCTGGCCAACATTACAATGCTCCACTCCGGTTGGGGCGTCCGCTTCCTCGATTACGACAATGACGGATGGAAGGACCTTTTGATCGCTCAGGGGCACGACATCGACACCATTCAACTCAACTATCCTAATCTCCGCTATCGCGAAGCGCCTCTTCTGGTCCGCAACACCGGCCGCGCCTTCGTAGATGTCTCCGCCGAATCAGGAAAGCCCTTTCAAGACGCATGGGTCGGCCGCGGCTTAGCCACAGGCGATCTTGACAACGATGGCCGCATCGACGCGGTTGTGACCACCAACGACGGTCCCACCTACGTCCTGCACAACGACACGCCCACATCAAATCACTGGCTGACCCTCAAGCTCGTCGGCCACAAAAGCAACCGCGACGCTATCGGCGCCGAAGTCAAACTCGCGACGGCAAGCGGGTCACAATTCGCCACAGTAACCACTGCAAGCAGCTATCTTTCTTCCAGCGACAAGAGAGTCCATTTCGGTTTGGGCGCCGAGACCATTGCCCAGACCATCGAAATTCGCTGGCCCAGCGGCATCCTGCAAACGCTCAAGAACGTAAAGGCGGATCAAATCTTGCAAGTGGACGAAATGCCTGCGGGAGCAGTTGTCAAGTGATACCGCGAAGGGCCCAAAATCCCGCCCTCGCGCTGGCCGTTTCTGTATGTCTCTTGCTATCGCTCGCTGTCATCTACCTGGTGGTTCAAGCTCAGCCGCCAGCTTCGGCACAGTCGCAAAATCCTCCTCCTTCCGGCATGGCCACCGGCGGCGTCCACGCTCCTGTCAAAGATGCGCTCTCTCGACCCATCACCGCCGGCGGTTTTGTGGACGGCGCGCCCATTGTTTTCCTAGACGTCACCAAACAAGCCGGCCTCGATAAATTTCATCACCGCTCCGGAACTGCGGAAAAAACGACCATCCTCGAAGCCCCTGGTTCCGGCGTCGCCTTGTTAGACTACGACAACGACGGCTGGCTAGACATTTATCTGCTCAACGGCTCGACCGTTCCCGCCATGAAAGGCAAAGAAGCCGCGCCGCGCGCCATGCTCTTGCATAACAATCACGATGGCACCTTCACCGACGTCACGGAAAAAGCCGGCGTCGCCAACGAGCGCTGGGGTTTTGGCGTTGCTGTCGCCGACTACGACAACGACGGCTGGCCCGACATCTATGTCTCCAATTACGGAAAAAACCGTCTCTATCACAACAATCATGATGGCACCTTCACCGATGTGGCCGAAAAAGCCGGCGTCGCTCTCAGCGGCTGGTCCACCGGTCCTACTTGGGGCGATTACGATCGCGACGGCCTCCTCGATCTTTTCGTACCCGGTTACGTGAAATACGATCTCGATCACCCTGTGCTTGCAGGCCAGGGCGGTCTCCCCGCCGGCTCCTGTCAATATCGCGGAGTGGACATCTTCTGTGGACCGCTCGGCTTGGTAGGTGAAAGCGACCATCTTTTTCACAACAATGGCGATGGCACCTTCACGGATGTGAGCGTCAAGACTGGCGTCTCCGACCCGCAAGCGCGATACGGCTTCGCGTCGGTGTTCGTTGACCTGGATGACGACGGCTGGCTCGACCTGGTCGTAGCAAACGATTCGGTCCCCAACTACCTCTATCACAATCGCCATGACGGCACCTTTGAAGACATTAGCTTCGCATCCGGATTCGCCGTCAACGAAGAGGGGCGGGCACAATCTTCGATGGGCATCGGCATCGGCGATTACAATCACGACGGCAAAGCGGACATCTTCATCACCACCTTCTCGGACGACTACAAGACCCTCTATCGAAACGACGGCGATGGCAGCCTCACCGACGTCAGCTTCAAGGTCGGCCTTGGCATTCCCACGATCCCGTTCCTCAGCTGGGGAGCGGGCTTTCTCGATTTCGACAACGACGGCTGGCTCGACATTTTCATCGCCAATGGACACGTTTATCCCATCGCCGATAAGACCGAGTGGGGCACCACTTGGGCGCAGCGTCCGCTCCTTTTTCGCAATATCGATGGCAAGAGATTTCAGGAAGTGCCGCCGGCCACGGGCAGCGGCCTGGCCGATGTAATCACCGCCCGAGGCGCGGCCTTCGGAGACCTGTTCAACGACGGTCACATCGACGTTGTCCTCAACAACCTGGACTCCATTCCCACCCTCCTTCGTGGCGTCGTCAAGAACGGCAACCATTGGATTACATTGAAGTTAGTCGGCGGCCCGAAGAGTCCTCGCGACGCTATCGGCGCCAAAGTCTTCCTCACATCCGGGGGCGCACGGCAGCGCGCCGACGTTCTGAGTGGCGGGAGTTACGGCTCCAGTTCCGATCCACGTGTCCATTTTGGCCTCGGAACCTCCACAAAAGTGGATAAGGTTGAGATCCACTGGCCGGATGGCGTGCAGGAGCAAATCTCTATTCCAGGCATTGATCGGATCGCGACGGTAGTTGAAGCGAAAGGCGCCAGTAATAATTGATTTCTGCCATTTCTCCTCCCCATTCTCTAAAGTCGCCATTCCCGCGTCTTTATCGGGTAACAACCATAAATATCCCCTTGTCCTTCAACTAGATAATCGGGAATGTGAAGATGACACCCGAGTGTATTGACTGCCTTCTCCGCGTGTCTAAGACTCCCTCGCAAATGTAAGGGGTGTCCATTTCATTCTCGGTGCTAGGACTGCGAGGGGGCAATACATGACAAATTTTCGCAAGTTTCTGAAACCGTTTTTGGATCGAACTTCGTGGCAATCATTTGTGGTCGCTTTGGCGGTTTACTCGTTCCTTTGTTTCTCGTCATCGAGCTTATATGCCCAGGGCCTCAGCGGCATGACGGGCACTGTGACGGACGCTAGCGGCGCCGTCGTTCCTGAAGCCAAGGTCACCGTTACCAACAATGGTACCAACGTCGTTCACACCGCTGTTACCACATCGCAGGGCACCTACTTTATCACTGACCTTATCCCCGGAAGCTACACGGTAAAAATTGAAAAGCAGGGCTTCCAAACCGCTGTGTTCGAGGATGTCAACGTCTTCGTCAGTCAGACGGCCACCGCCGACGCAGTCTTGCGCACTGGCGTCGAAACCACCACCGTCGAAGTGACCGCGCCCTCTATCACACTTGAGACTGACGAACCTAACCTTGGCACCGTCATTCAGAGCACCATCCTCGAAGAAGTCCCCACCTTCATTGGCGGCGGCCGTGACCGTCAGATTGACAACTACCTATTCCTTGTCCCAGGCGTCACGGGTAGTTCCTTTAGCCACCGTATTAACGGTGGCATCGACTATCAAAACGAAGTTATGTTCAACGGCGTGGTAGTGGCTCAAGCTGAGACCCAGGGATATCAAACCATCTATAACCCTCCCTTCGAGTTGGTCAATGAACCGGACATTTTGACCTCCAACTTCTCTGCCAGGTATGGTTTCGCACAAGGCGTTGCCTCCTACCGGCTCAAATCCGGCTCGAACCAGCTTCACGGCGACCTTTTTGAAATCAACAAAAACAGCTATTTCAATGCCTTGGGCGTGAATCCTCCCGGCACGGGATTTGATTCCGCGGGCGACCTCGTAAAGGGGCCACTTCCGCACGACGTCGAAAACAATTTTGGCTTTTCGGTAGGCGGTCCAGTGTGGCTGCCGAAGATCTATGACGGCAGGAACAAAACGTTCTTCTACACCAGCTGGGATTGGTACCGCGTCAATGCCCCTCCTGGAATCTCCAATATGACCGTCCCGACCCAAGCCATGATCGGTGGAGATTTCTCCGCTATTTGTGCAAACGGGTTCACTGCTGGTGTCTGCAACGATCGCCAGCCAAGTTCTACCGCCCCGACTGGCCAAGTCTGCCCTCCAGGAGCTGGCCTAAACGCTAATTGTGTACAGGCGGACCAGCTTTACGTGCCACCCAACTTCACCGGTGCTGCAGTTCCCGCCGGCTGTACAGTTCCTGCTCCGGGGCAGCCCTTCGCGGGCAATATAATCCCTACGGCGTGCTTCAGTGCGCTCTCGAAGACTCTTCTCCCTAAGATTCCGACGCCCGGCTTTTCGACCCTGAGTGGCAACTTGGCCTCCCAGGTCAGCGATCTGCCCACTAAGCAAGCGAACATAGGTTTCACCATTGACCAAAACTTTGGAATGTCCCAGGCATTCCACTTCGCGTGGTGGCGCGACAACTGGACCAATCTCGGTTGCAGTGTCAACTGCGCTTTATTTAACAATGAGTTTTCAGGTGCACAGCTAAGTCCCGACAGGGGAACAGGCATCATCCTGACCTATTCGAAGACTTTCTCGAGCAACCTCGTCATGACCGCCGGATTCAGCTGGCTTGGCGAACTCAACTTTCAGTACAACACCCAAAATGGTGTGGATTTTGCCGGAGTGGCGGGCGGCGCTACTCTTCCTTTTATTAATTTTCAGGGGAATCCTAGCCAAACTTTCAATCCTACGAGTTGGGGCATGCAAGCCAGCGGCGGCTCGCTTTTCGGGGAAACCTTCTCCATCAACCGCAAGCTGGGCTTGGGCTTCGATAACAACTGGCTTTACATCCACGGTCGCAATACCTACAACATCGGCTTCGAGATTCGCCGCGCCTATCAGGACGACCATGAATGCCAGGCTTGCGGCGGAGGATTTGCTTTCAAGGCGGAAACCACTGCAGATCCAACGAACGACGGTGGGCCTACAGGCGCCTCCTTTGCAAGCTTTCTCCTTGGCGATGTGGATTCTGCCTACCGCAAGTTCGTAGCCGAGAATCGGCTCCGCAACCTCTATTTTGCGCCGTACATTCAGGATGACATCAAGCTCACCTCCAAGCTGACTGTCAATGCGGGCGTTCGCTGGGATATCCCACGGCCTTTCCTGGAAAGCGCAAACAATGTCACCTTCTTTGACCCGACGTCGCCCAATGCGGCCGCAATCGACCCGGCTACCGGCCAGCCCTTGCTAGGCGCCGCCTCTAAGCTCGGCTTCTGCACCGGGTGTGCGGGATACAGGCGCGCCGATATCCATTGGAAGGACTTCAGTCCCCGCGTCGGTCTTGCCTACAAGCTGACCCCCAAGACGGTGATCCTGGCGGGTTACTCCGTGAATTTCCTCGACGAAGGTCCATATGAATATGGAAATAACAAGTTGTCCGTGGACTACGGTAGCCTCTCCGCTGGGCAGATCCAGGTGAACTCGAATGGCACAAACGTGCCCGCCTACGGGATTTGGGACAATAATCCCCTCGGCGTGCCCTCCCTGGCTTCTTTCAGTCCGACGGTCTTCAATGGTACGGGGCCTTTGTACGAGTTCTCCAAAAATCCCGGACCGAACGCCTACGTCCAGATGTGGAGTGGAGGTATACAGCGCGAGTTGCCCAACAACATGCTCCTTTCCGTCTCCTACATCGGCAACAGAGCCGTCCATCTCACCTCCATGCTCAATCCCATCAACCAAACCAATCCGAAATATCTGACAATGTTCTGCCCCAGCGGCATAGCCACGGACCCGACGTGTTTGATGGCGCCAGCCAGCCCCAATTATGCTTGGACGTCAGCCGCCTCCCAGGCCGCTCTCCAGGGTCTGGGGTTTGCGCAAGCTACAGTTACCTGCGGGCCGAATACGAACAATCCAGGTGCAACGGGGACATTTTTTACTCCCTATGTGAATTTCCTTTGCGACTACGGATCGAGTGCGGGCCTCCCTCGCGCCTTGCTCCCTTATCCCCAATTCAACCCCAGCGAGTCGGCAGGAGGACTCACCAACCAGTTCAACATGGCTGGTTCTTCCACCTACAACGCGCTTCAAACTCAGGTGCAAAAGCGCTTCTCGAACGGTCTCACGTTTCTTGTGAACTACACCCTCTCAAAGAACATGTCCAACACGGACAGCGGCTTTTCGAGCTTCAACAGTGGTGCGCTCAACGGTTTCAACCAGAAGGCGGAGTGGTCCGTCAGCCAAAACGACGAAACCCATGTTGTGAACATTTCGGGCGTCTATGAGCTCCCCATCGGCCCAGGAAAGCAGTTCCTGAATCATGGCGGCACGGTAATGAAGAACGTGCTCGGTGGATGGCAATTGAGCGGCCTCTTTACCTATGCTTCTGGGCTTCCAATCACTATCTCTGCAGGCGGAAATGACGGGGATCCCTATTTGAATGGCTTCAACCGCGCGAATTACAACCCCGCGATCCCGCTTAGCGTTAACTGGAACAACTACTATAAAGGCCTTCCAGTTTTTAACACCGCTGCCTTTTCCGATCCCGGGTTTACAGCAGGAGATGAACCCCGCGTTTTGAGTAACCTGCGAAACCCCTTCCAGAGCAACGAGAATTTTGCTCTTGCCAAAAAATTCTTTTTCGGGGAACGCGTAAGGGCTGAACTGCGAATGGAGTACGCCAACATCTTCAACCGTATGCAGATCTGCGGAGCCGATACTGGCGTCGACGACGGCGTCAACTTTGGACGTGTGAGTCCCACAACGGTTAATGGTGTCGTTAGAAGCGCGCCATGTCAGGGAAATACACCGCGGCAAGGCCAGATCTTCCTCAAGGTCAATTTCTGACCCCCTGCTGGATCCAACACACCCCTCCAGCATGGCACCCCAAAGAAGCCGAGCGTAAAGCTCGGCTTCTTTGGCTTTTGGGTTCGGTTTCTCGCGTCGGCGAAACAGAGAATGGCCATCTTCAAAATAGCGTGAAGAAGATTTAAGATGTCTGGTAATCCGCCCCGAGAGGTGCACCGTTATGATCAAACAACATCCACCGCTGCGAAATACTCTTGGCATTCCCGTTTCTCTCTCTGCCGTTCTGCTTTTTGCCGCTCTGGCCTGGGCCAGTGACCCGCCCTGGAAGAGCAAGCCTTACGATCGGTGGGACGAGAAAGATATCCAGCGCGTCTTTTCCGATTCGCCCTGGAGCCGCTTGACGCCCGTTGCCCGCACCTGGGGCAAGTACTCGGCGAAGGACAACCAACAGAACTCTCAGCTCGGTGGCCGCGATCGAGGTATCCCCTCTTCGAATGACACTTCGGCGGAGAACTCTACCGGCGGCGACATCGACTTTTTTGTGGATTGGGCGTCCTCTCGCCCGATGCGCGCCGCCTCTGCCCGCAAAGCGATTCTGCACGGCGATAAGAAAGATCTCGACGTGGAGAAATACGCCAACGAGCCGCAGGAGGAGTATCAGATCATCGTCCAATCGAAGGACATGGGCCCCTTTATGCATCGCGACGAGAAATTTTTCCAAGCGAACTCTTACCTCGAGCTAAAAAAGAGCAAGCAGAAGATTTCGCCCAGCCATGTGACCTACGAACGCGATTCCCAGGGAGTTTCTTCCGCCATCTTCTTCTTCCCGAAGAAAACTGCATCCGGCGATCCCACGATTGGCCCTGCGGAGAAGACCGTCGATTTCTTCTGCAAACTCGAAGAGTCCAGCTTGCATGTCAGCTTCGAGCCGCCGAAAATGGTCGACAGGAATGGGCCCTCGCTATAGTCGAGGCTTCAGCCTATTCGCGGGCATCCAGGCGATAGTCGATGTTGGCTTTTGACGTCGCGGACGGGAGCAACCCGGGATGAGCGACAAACCTTCAGGATTCCGCGGCGCTTCCGCCATCTCTGCGTTCTTATTGGGTGTCTTGCTCTTTTCTGCTCTCGCTTGGGCCAGCGATCCGCCCTGGCTCGGCAAACCCTATCAACAGTGGGACGACCAGGACATCCAGCGCATCTTCACGGATTCTCCCTGGGCGCGTGTCACTCCCGTCATCCGCAATTGGGCGCCTCTTAGCAGTGACGAGCTTCCCAATTTGATTGCCGGCGCCGATCGCGGTCTGCCCTCCAACCCTTCGGAAAATTCCGGCGGTGAACTGAACTTCTTTATCTTTTGGGCCTCTTCTCGCGTCGTGCGCGGAGCTTCGGCACGCAGAGCCGTCCTACACGGCCCCAAAAAAGAGATCGATATTGAAAAATACGCCAACGCTCCGCAAGCGGAATATCAAATTGTCGTGCAATCGGCGGATATGGCGCCCTTCTTCCGCCAAAAGGAGCAATTCTTTCAAGCCAACAGCTTTCTCGAAATGAAGGGCACCAAACTCAAAATATCTCCCAGCCATGTCCACTACGAACATGACGCCAAAGGAATCCTGGTCACCTCCGCCATCTTTTACTTCCCCAAGAAAACGGGCTCCGGCAAACCCACGATCTCCGATAGCGACAAACTGGTCGAATTCATTTTCCTTCTCGAAGGCAACTTCCACCGCGTCGGCTTCGAGCCTCAGAAAATGGTGGACAAGGACGGTCCGGCCTATTGATCCCGGTGTAAATTCGTCGCGACGGTTTAATGCGGAATACGCATGTTCAGCCCCAGTTTTCGAAGGTTCGATGCATCTAGGTTTACGGGGATTAAAACTCGTGTTATCGTGTTGGCTAGCAAACGAAGGCCAGACGTTGTCCCCACTTTCGCAGCGGCTGAAAGTCTCCCATCCCGACAATCCCGCCACTTTAACCCCTCCATCGCCTGAGTCCTTTAGAAGCAATACTTGCGAAATGCCAGTAAACACTGATTCTAAAAGACTTACAGGAATCCTAAGTTCTTTAAATGCATGGTTTACAAAGAACCGGGGGGAGGGGGTGGCAGGATTAATCCCGAAGTGCCTCGCACTTCTTCTGGTCCTACATTATATAGGTATCTTCTATGTACCTTCTGGCGCTGCGCAGGGACAGGCTCCCGCCGAAGGCCCCAAGCCGCCAAGCATTTCCAGCCGAAGCGAGCCCGACATCAAGACCTTGGCTCCTGGTCAACCGGATGCGCAGCTCGCAGAGGCAAAATCCCTCCTTGATCAGGGGAAGACCGCGGACGCGGACCGCGTCGTTCGTGAGTACATCGCAACTCATCCAAATTCTGCCGACGCCCACTTCCTGCGTGGCTACATTCTGTTCCGCCAAATACAGGCGCACTCGATGACAATGGATACTGTCCCACACGAACTCTACAAAGAACAAGGATCGGCCGTCCCTGGTGCCGACTTTCAGGAAGCAGCCGCAAAGGACTCCCTCGCCGAATTCACGGAGGCCGCCAAGTTTCGCAAACCCACTGCTTTCGATCTGAAAATCGTCGCCCTCGACTATGTTGTGCTTGGCGACTACGTCGACGCCGACAAATGGCTCACTCACTCTCTCCAGTCGAACCCGAGAGATCCCGATGCTTGGTATTTGCTCGGTCGTGCGAAATACAGCGAGGGCCGGTTTGACGAAGCCGCCCAATCCTTCGCGCAATTCTTGAAGTCTGACCCTAAGAACGTCAAGGCCGAAGACAACCTTGGATTGTCCTACGCGGGCCTTGGTCAAACGGACAAAGCCATCGCCGCCTATCAAAGTGCCATCGCTTGGCAATCGGAATCAGCCGCCAAAAATCCCGGCCCGTTCCTCGATCTGGGTGCTCTTCTGTTGGACCAGAACCGCGCGCAGGAAGCCGTCCCCTATTTGCTTCAGGCCGTTGCAATCTCCCCCAAGGAGTCGCGGCACCATGAAGAGTTGGGCCAAGCATATTTCCGCCTCGACGAAATGCAAAAGGCCCAAGCAGAGCTTGAGACAGCGGTAGGTTTATCTCCACAGAATCCGCGCTTGCACTATCTTCTAGGCCGCGTCTATCGCAAGGAGGGTTTTGCCGCTAAAGCGGACGCCGAATTCAATCGAAGCGAATCCCTGAAGGCTGCCCCGGTGCAAACGCCTCGAGCGTCTCCTCAGCCCTAGAGCAGTTGGCCGAGCGGGAGAAGAGCAAACGATTCTTCAGGAAAATCTGACACAAATTCGAAGATCAATAGCCCGAAGTTAGGTTTGAGTCTTTACGGGACTTCAGAGGCAACGCGCTTCGCCGGCGCCTAGTTCTGAGGCGTGCCGTTCTCTTTGTTTTGAATGACCTGCTTGGCACGCTCTGCAACAGCCGCGCGATTGCTCTCTTCTAGCTTGCTGAAGATTCCCATTTCCCCCTTCGCCTCGTTTATCCGTCCGAGCGCGCGGTATGCCTGAGCGAGCAGAAAGTGAATGCTCGGCTCTTCCGGGTTGGTTTGCTCAGCAATTAGAAGGTCCTTCATCGCCTCTTCGCTGCGATCGAGCTTCAGCAGAGCGCGCGCCCGGTCCACGCGTGCCTGAACCAGATTCGGGCATAGCGCAAGCGCCTTCTCCACGTCCGCTAAAGCGACTCCTGCGTCTTCATGCTGTTCGAGAACTATGTTGCCCAGCTTCCATTGCGCCATGCAGTTGCTGGGATCGATGGCCAGCTCCTCTCGAAATTGCTGCGTGGCAGCATCCCAGCTCTGCAGGGACCAGTAAGCACTTGCCAGTGCGTAGTGGAAACCTGGCTGACGAGGCGCGATTTCCACGGCTTTTTTGTATTCGATGAGTGCGCCGTCAAAATTTTTCATGCTTTCCATGACTTCGCCGGAAATCTCGTGCGCCCATTGAGAATTCGCATCGATTTCGCTGAGCTTCGCAAGGGCCTGTTCCGAAAGCTTCATGTGCACCTTGCCAAGCAAATACCAAATTTCCTGATTCTTCGGCTGGCGCTGTGCGAGGTGGTGCAAGTAGCCCGCGGCAGACTCCCAATCGCTAAGCTTGATTAAGTCGTTTGCGAGAAAAAATTCGGCGTTGTCGTCCTTAGGGTTGGCACGAAGCGCTATTTCCAAGGGGTGACGCGCTCCGGTGTACTCGCCCATTTCGTAGAGCGAAATTCCGAGAAGAGCGGAAGCCGAGGACATTTTGGGATCGATCTTGAGTCCTTTTTCGAGTACGTCAGCGGCCTTCTTGTATTCCTTCTGCCTCACGTAGAGCGCACCAAGGTTGTTGTAGGCGGCTCCCAGGTGGGGAGCAATTTTGAGAAGAGATTCGTAGCTAGCCGCGGCGCTCGAAAGGTCGCCGCGTGCTTCAGCATCTTTCGCTTCGCCATAGATTTTCTGCACCTGTGGGTCGGTCGCTGAGGGCTCTGATTGGGCTTGTACTACCGGGGAAGCGCAAAGCGCCACGGGGAGGAATATCAAGGCAGGCAGCAATTTGACGCGAAAGAAGAGGGGGAACACGATGGCTGTAAGGCTCACAATGGAAAAGATTCTACACCCCGCGATAGTGATGTCAACGGAGCCGGGATGCTCCGGATCCTCCATCTGAATATGATGCCGCAATCGCAGGGAGATCGAATCCACGTAAGCTGGATTTCGGCAGCCAATATGTAGCTCTGCTCTGTATGCTGTATGCTCTGTATTGATTACCCCGCGCGTGCGTGCTAGGCTTCGGAAAATATAGGGGTGTCGGTTATGCAAGTGGCCGAAGGCAGCCCACGCACGCGCGGTTTTGGCGTTTTTGAGGCCGATCTTAGAGCTGCGGAGCTGCGCAAACACGGCATCAGAATTAAGCTGCAGGAGCAGCCTTTTCAGATCCTATCGCTTCTTCTCGAACACCCGGGAGAAGTAGTGACCCGTGAGGAACTCCGGGAAAAGCTGTGGCCGGCTCACACCTTCGTTGATTTCGACCGCAGTCTGAACAAGGCAATGACGAAGTTGCGGGCCGCCCTGGGAGATTCCGCCGACAGCCCTCGCTACGTGGAGACGATCCCACGTCACGGATACAGATTCCTCGCACCGGTTCATGTTCATTACCAGGAGCCCGTAGCAAGGATTCCAGCGGTAGGCCAAATTGAGGAAGTCCAAAGTAAAATCGAGCCGAACGTACCGGAGCGGGCTAGTAGAAGATTTTCTTTATCCTCTCTGACGGTCCACACGCGCAAAAAGCGCATACGCTTCTACGGTATCTTGGCCGCTGCCGCCGCGGCTGTGCTCTCTCTGTTCGCTTATGAGCGGCTCCATCAACCAGTCGTGCTCGGTGGCTCTTCGGCATTGGTCAATCCTCGAGCCTCGGTAGCCGTTCTCGGATTTACAAACTTATCCGGCGATCCACGCGAAGCGTGGCTCTCCACGGCGTTTTCCGACTGGCTCACCACGGAGCTCACTGCGGGAGAGCAGTTGCGCGCAATTCCTGCGGAGACCATAGCAAGAATGAGGATGGAACTGGCTTTGCCAGAGGTGGACAGCCTGGGCCGGGAAAGCCTGATTCGAATTCGCAGGAATCTAGGCACAGACTACGTTGTCGCCGGATCGTATGCGCATTTAGGGGATAAGACGGATGGCCCGCTACGTCTCGACCTGCGCCTCCAGGATACGCGTAGCGGTGAGACGGTTGGGGCGATCTCCGAGACCGGAACACCCGAACGCCTCCTGGACTTAGTATCTAGGGCAGGTGAAAGGCTGCGAGAGAAACTCGGAGTACGAGCCGTGACTCGCGAAGAGGCGGCGGAAGTGGCCACAGCGGTACCTCTGAAGAGCGAAACGGCTAAACTTTATTCCGAGGGACGCGCCAAGTTGCGGACATTTGACGCGCTCTCCGCTCGCAACCTGTTGTCGGAAGCCGTCAGGGTGGAACCCAATTATGCCCTTTCGCACGCAGCTCTGGCCACGGCATGGTCGCGTCTTGGCTATGACGAAAATGCCAAAGCGGAGGCCAAAAAGGCGTTCGACCTCTCCGGCAACTTGTCGCGGGCCGATCGGCTTTTGACCGAAGGACTCTACCGTGAAATGTCCCTGGATTGGGAAAAGGCCATCGAGATCAATCGGGCCCTCTTCGAATTTTTCCCCGACAACCTGGACTATGGACTTGCTTTGGCGAACCTGCAGGTTCAAGCCAATAGGTGGAAAGAGGCGTTGAAATCAATCGAGGCATTGCGAGAATTGCCGTCGCCTTTGGGAGACGATCCCAGGATCGACCTGGTCGAGGGCTACGCGGCCCGTTCGCTTGGGGACGGGAAGCGCGCCGATGCTTCGATTGCAAGAGGCGCCGAGAAAGCCCGGGCATCTGGAGCCTCCCTGGTTTTGGCAAGGGCCCGGCTTGATCAGGCGTGGACCTACGAGAACCTCGGCAGATTTTCTGAGGTAGCGGCAGCGGTGGGCGAAGCGAAGCAACTCTACGTTGCAGCAAATGATCGCAGGGGCCTTGCGGACGCGACCACCATAGGAGCGATTGCGCTGCGAAATGAAGGCGACTATCTCGGAGCGAAAAAAGCCTACGAGGAAGCGCAGAGTCTTTACAGGCAGATTGGCTACCGTTCTGGATTGGCTGGGGAAAATGACAACATCGGCGACACGCTTATTTATCTGGGAGACTTGACAGGCGCGTTGCGGAGCTATCAGGTAGCCGAGGCCATTTACGAGGAGATCGGCGACCGGAACGGACAAGCGCTGGCGAAAAATGGCCTCGGAGACGTTTTTCTGGCGCTGGGGAATCTTGAAAAAGCGAAGGAGATGTATAAAGGCTCGTTGGAGATTTGCCTGCAAATCGGGAATCGCGGAAGGCAGGCGGAAGCGCTGGCGGGAATAGGACAGGTCCATCGAGTTGAAGGTGATCTGGAACAAGCGCGAAGAGAGGAGACTGAAGCGCGTGCGATTTTCGAAGAGATTGGGGACAAAAACGAAGTAGCGCATGTCGATTTGGCGCTGGCGGAAGTCCTGATGGACGGCGGCTCGTATGCGCAAGCCAGGGCGTCCGCAACGCAGGCGGCGCAGACCTTCGAAAAGACTCGAGCGGCCGGCGATGAAGCGGCTGCCCATCTTTTGCTGGCGGAGACGCTGCTGGCAGAAGGGCGAACCACCGAGTCCCGGAAAAGCGTTGATGAAGTAATGAGTGTAGCGGGCAAAACCCACAACCGCGGGCTGGAATTGTCCGCGGCGTTGGTCGCGGCGCGAGTTCGAGCGGCTTCCGGAAATTCCGTGGATGTCCAAGCGTCAATTGACGGGCTCAGCCGAGTGGTCGCAGAAGCGACGGCTGAAAAATTCGCGCGTTTAGCCATTGAAGCGCGACTTGCTATGGGAGAGATCCAAGTCAATTTTGGGGACCGGGCAGCGGGGCGCGCGATTCTGGAGACGCTGCAGAAGGAGTCCTCAAACCAAGGATTCCTGGTTATATCGCGTAGGGCAGCCGTGGCGCTGCGTGCCGGCGCCGGCCGAGCGTAGGCTATTGAGCCTCGCCAAATATAAAGCTTTTTGAATCGCTGAGAAAAGCGGCAGCTGGGCCGCCGCACTCCAAAGAGAGCAGCTATCGCGGCGTTTGCGGTGGCAAAACGTCGTAGAGAGGTTGCGCCGGACGCAGGTCTCCTTCTTCATCCACTACGGTCATAGCCAAGATGCGAATTTTATCGTTGTTCGGAAGTGCGATAGCTTTTGCACCCCCGGGCAAATCGATCGAATAGGCAAAGAGATACGAATAGGCATAGGCTTCATTCCCGCCTTCCGCAGTGTGGCGGTGAGAGGAGAACCAAGCGATGGGCGCGCGCTTGATGAAGCCGGGAGTCAGTCCGGTGAAGTCTCCGTAATTGTCGCCATCTGGCGGTTTGTTCCAGGTGCGATCGTCCCACTGGCCGATGCGGCCGCTCCAATCCTGAATCGTCAACTCGGTTTCCTTCTCGCCGACGCGGAAGCTGGCGCGCTGATCTCCGTCGGCCGATGCGGCGAGGAGATAAAGGCGGTTGAAGTTACCGGAAGGAAGAGCGATAGATTGGCCGCGAGCGACGAGGGCATTGGGCTTGCCAGTTTCCGCCGGGGCAAGCTGAAAGTGAGAGCCGGAGTAGGCAATCTCTGGGGGGAGCATTTCGGCGGGCAGCGCGCGGCCCTGCGCGTCGAATCCGCCGACGGATTTGCTGCCATCGGAACTGGCCACGGAGCGATCAAAGGTCAGAGAGACCGGCTGCGATCGCAAAGGAGAGAGTTTCTGACTTGGCGCAGCGAGTTTCAGGGCAAATGTGCGGAGCTGGTATGAGCCAAGGTCGGTTACCAGATGGCCTTCGGAGAGCGTGGCTTCGCCAATCGGCATTTCCTGCCCGGTGACTTCCCGAGCTGAGGCAACCGGCGCATTAAAGCTCACGTGAACGTTTTTTTGCGAGCTGCCGCTGATCTCTGCCAGGCGAACGATGATTTCATCCGACTTCTCCGCTTTCTTGACGGCCAGGACGCGGACGCGGCTATTGTTCACGCTCAAGAGAGAGAACGTTTTGCCAAGCATTCCGGGGTGCTTGGAGCTTTCAAAAGCGATCAAAGGCTGATTGAGGCGATAAGCCTGCCAGTCTGTTTGGCCCTGACGCCAATCGCCGGAATGGCCGGCCAAACCGTAGACAAATTCGTGGTGTCCCCAATCTTGCGTGATCTGGTCTGCGTAATCCTTGCCGTTGCCTTGGCCGATCCCCGGTGTATAGAGAAGCGTGAGACGCAAAGTGTTGTCATCGGGCTTGTCTGAACCGTACTTGCAATCGGAGAGCACCGTGACGCCGTAGGCGCCGCTCTTGTCGGTCAAGTCGAACCATTGGTGTGAAGGTACTTCAAATTTCTTTTCGTTGTTGTTGCCGCGCTGAATTGTGCCGACGTCCCAGTTATAGGTAGCGTAGAAATTTGCGGCGGTCAGAAGGAAAGTGGCCTTTAGAGCGGCGGAACCGGTCTTCCAATCGATCACGTTTCCGAATTCCACGCGATTGCCGGCGTCTCCGGCGGACAGGCTGACGGTCTGAATAAAATGGGAGCCTTCGGATTCGCGTTCGACCTGAAGGGCGACGCGAACCGGGCCGGTTTCCCTGATGCGGATTTTCGCAGGCCCCTGAACAAAGGCCCTGGGGGGATTTTTCTGATCTTCCCAGTCCATGTTCCAGGCCGGCCAGTCGTGGGGTTTTTCGGTTTGGAACGCCAAGCGCAGGGGAGAAGCGAGAAGTTCCTTGTTGGCGCTCTTGTCGAAGATGCTGGAGACGTCGCCAGTTTGATCGAGCTTGACAAGGTAACGAGCATTTTCGAGCGAGGATTGGGTCGCCTTGAGTGCCGACGAATTTGAGCTGGTGGCGGAGGCTTGAACGTCATAGACGGCGAAGCCGACCGAGGGCACCTTGGCGAGGAATAGGATTTTGGCGATCCCGCCATTCACTCCCAGCGTTTGAACAGGAACTTCCGAGCCGTCGGGAGCAAGCACACGGACACCCTTTGCAGCTTTGACAGGGAAGGGTACGTCAGCTTCGACCACGTCTTCTCGGGATATATTCAGGGGATTGTATACAACGATGGGTGTGCCTTTGGATTGCGTGTCCAGCGCGGATGCAATTGCTTCCGTGGCGCTTGTGAGCACTCCGGCGAATTGGTTCATAGCGATGACGTCGTCGTTCCATGAGAACTCATAGGCTTTGGGTGTGGCCGTACCGGCCATGATGTCGTGGAACTGGCCGCCCATGACGAGCGTCCAGGCGTTGTTCAGCCGCTCCCGAGGGTAAGGACGACCGCCAAGCCATTCGGCGGCGACGGAGGCGCGTTCCGCGGCATCGGCCAGCAACTCGTTCTTGCGATTCCAGCGTTTGTGGTAGGTCTCGGAAGTGAGCGAGCCTGCGGAATGGTTAGTCAGCTCGAGGTCTCCGGTGTAGCGAGGAAGATGAGCTGTCTGTTCGGGCTTGATATCCACAAACATCTGCTCGGCGTTCGAGGAGATGACGTTGAGAGGACCGTCCCCGACCGGAACGACTGGCCCGGTGGTTTCGGCGACCCGCTTCTCGTATTGCTCGTAGTTCTCGCCGCGATTGCGAGGAGGAGGAAGAACGGCGCTGCCCTTGGTGACAATAGCTTCGAGGAGCTTGACGGAAGGTTCGCGGGGCGCTCCGCCGACGTCGCCCACGCCGTAATAGTGATAGTCGGTGAAGAGGCCGCTGACTTGGCCGTCATTCTCGACGCGCTTGGGCCAATCGGTGTAGCCCCGGTTCGTCGGCGTAGGAGGTGGGCTGCTCTTGCTGAGGTCGTCGTTAATGTTGCCGTTGTAATCGCCGGGATTGAAGGCAGCGATGATGGTGCGGCCGTCGGGACCTTCCCACAGGCCTACGTTGAAGGGTGTGCCTCTTGGAGTTTTTTCCGGAGAATCTGGACCGCCGACGGGAGCCGCGGAGCCCCACGTGAGTTTTTGTGTCGAGAAGCCTTTGAGCCCAGCGTGGGCCAAAAGGCTAGGTAATGAGGCCGGGAAGCCAAAGCAATCGGGAAGCATGTACTCAGCGCTTGCTTTGTTGAACTCGCGGCGAAAGAACTCGTTGCCATAGAGGAACTGGCGGAGGATCGATTCAGCCGAGGGGGAGTTGACGTCACCTTCCTCTACCGATGATCCGGCGGGGAACCAGCGGCCGGCGGCTATGTATTGCTTCAGACGGGCAAAATCGGCGGGATAGTATTCCTTCATCAGGCGATAGCGGTTGGAGCCGCTGAAATTGAAGATGTAATGAGGGTATTTTTCAAAAAGGGTGAAGTTGTCGTGTAAGGTGTTGCGGAGGAATTCGTTGATGACTTGAGGGTATTCCCAGCGCCATTGGGTATCTAGGTGGGCGTAGCCGACAACGTAGAGTGCGGGTTGGGTGGTCAAGTCTGGAGAGACGGGTTGAGTTGCCGGGGCGGCGACAGGGGTTGGCGCCGCATCTGAGACACCGGAAGAGCGTTCGTTCGACTGAGCTTTGGAGAGAGGCTGGAAATAAACGGCCATGCACAGAAGGGCGAGGAGACTCCGTGCGATCCTCGAAAGCAGGGAATGGCATGTTGCGCGAGAGCTGAAATCGTGCTGCGTGTTTCTCAAGAGTAGCCGCCTGTGGGGCACTTGGCTTTGCAAGCCAATCCCGAGCAAATTGGATGATGATCTTGAGCGTCGGCAGAGAAGAGCTCGTGCGATCAAGAGCCCTTCGCTGAAGCGGTGCCGGAGTACAAGATCGTCTAGCACTGTTTAATATGCGGCTTGTGCTGTCAAGGTATCCGCATGTACTCTGCGAATTCCCCTCCATGTGATTGAGGGTTTGGGAGTTACGGACCGATGATTCCCGGAGACGTAGAAATAGATAGGGGCAACACCGCGGATCCGTTGGAAAAAAACGGCTTTCGAAACGGAACAAAGGGAAGAAGAGAAGGTAAACGGTACAGATTGAGGGGACTACGGGGGAGCATGGGGAGGACACCGGGATGCCTTGACACGCAGGCGTGCCTTGCCAACACTCGGCTCTACCAAACCCTATAGGTGCGCAAAAGGTCAAAATATGTTTCGACGGAGTCGTGGAATGAAGTCACGGTCGTTGCTACGCAATCGATGGATCCTGACAGTTGTCGCGTTGTTGCTTTGCGCGGCATCGACCGGGCAGACCTATGGTGCAAAACCGCAGGTGACTGCGGGCTCCAAGACGCGCTTGGCGGTGGTTGGCCTGGACCATGACCACGTCTGGGAATTGCTCAAATACATGGCAGCCGAGCCGGAAGCCGAACTGGTTGCGATAGCGGACCAGCATCCGGCACTGGTGCAGCAGGCCAAGGCGCAAGTGCCGGCAAGCGTGAAGTTTTATTCAGACTTTGTTCAGATGCTGGACGAGGCAAAGCCGGAAGCCGTTTTCGTGACTACGGAGAATGACCGGCATCTGGAGATTTTGCGTGAATGTGCCAAGCGGCATATCAACTACTCGGTTGAGAAACCAATGGCCACGAACGCTGCCGATGCGCGCGAAATGGAACGTTTGGCGAACCAGGCTGGAATCAAGCTAATGGTTAACTATTGGAACGCCTGGGTCGCACCGAGCCGCGAACTCTTTCACCGAGTGCGAAATGGGGACGTAGGGCCGATCCGTAAAATGGTCGTTCAGTATGGCCACCAGGGGCCCAAGGAGATCGGAGTCTCCGAGTACTTCGCGAATTGGCTCTACGATCCGGTGAAGAATGGCGGCGGGGCGATCGTGGATTTTGGATGCTACGGAGCGGAATGGGCGGTGTGGCTCAAAGGGCGGCCGAAGCGTGTCTATGCCACATCGCTGAAGCTGAAGACCGAGCAGCACAACAGCGTGGACGACGATGCCACGATGGTGCTCGATTATCCCGATGCCACCGTGATTGTGGAAGCTTCGTGGGATTGGCCTTACGGAATGGACCAAGTGCAGGTGTTCGGAGCCAAAGGAAGCTTGCTCGCGGGCCACGACGATCTGTTTTATCGATCCGGAAGCGGCGGCCGTTCAACGCATGGACTGGATGGGGAGCCAGTGAATCTGGAAAGCTTGCCGCACGAGGGGAGCAATCCCGTCGCTTATTTTTTGCACTGCATCCGCGAAAATAAGCCTGTGGAAGATCCAGTCTCGGCGAGGCTCAATGTGCAAGTCGTGGAGATTTTGAGCGCGGCGCGAGAGTCTGTTATCTCCGGGCAGGCGCAGGAGTTGCACTAGAAACCGCGCGACGCTGGCCGCCAAGCTCTAAATCCGCTTGCAGCGACCCCACCCTGCTGGGTAAAACTTGTTTCTGCCGTATGGTCAGAATCGAGAACTCTGCCTTTGAATCGAATTTCCCGACAGTCCGGCGAGCATGCCGTGCCGTTGCAATGAAGCCCCTGGCGTTGCCCCTCTTGGTTTTTCTGGTCCTGGTGTCCAGTATATGCTCCGGCCAAAACGTATCGGTTCGCCGCGCCGGTGCGCAGACTTCCGCTCTCAAAGTATCGAGCGCGCCCACAGGATCGAATCGATGCATCTTGTGCCACCTTGGCGAGGTCGAAGGCTACGCACGTTCGACGATGGCGCATTCCTTGCGGCCCGCTCGGGAGGAGCCGGACGGCACGGTCAACGCTCACGGCTCAAAAATAACGATGCATTCCTCCTCAAAGGGTTATTGGCAGAGTTGGGAAAATGGGGGCGAGACGATTGACTACCGCATCGAGTACGTCATTGGTTCTGGCACACACGCCAGCGGCTATCTCACCGACATCGGCGGGCATCTCTTCCAGTCACCCCTAGCTTTCTACAGCAGTCGCCAGTCGTACGATCTTGCGCCGGGCTATGAGAATCTTGCGAATTCTGATTTCACGCGTCCAGTCACCGAGGAATGTGTTCTGTGCCACTCGGGGACCGCCCTTTTTGTCCCGGGCACTTTGAATCAATATCGATCGCCAGTTTTCTCAGCGGAAGCCATTACTTGTGAGCGCTGCCATGGCCCGGTCGAAAAACATCTTGCGGATCCACGAGCGGGGACGATCGTTAATCCAGTAAAGCTGGAGCCTGCGGCCCGCGACAGCGTCTGCGAACAATGTCACTTGTTTGGCGTCGCTCGCGTCGTAAATCCCGGCAAGAGACTGAGCGACTTTGTTCCTGGGCAACGCCTGGAAGAGACCTTCACCGTCTACCATGATGCCGTGCCTCCGGGCTCGTCTGCTGGCGCTTTCAAAGTGATAAGCCATGTCGAGCAACTTGCTCTCAGCGCCTGCGCCCGCAATAGCGGCGGACGGCTTTGGTGCGGCACCTGCCACGATCCCCACAGCAAGCCGCTTCAGTCCGTGGAGTACTACCGGACGCGATGCCTTTCTTGCCACACGGCGAACTTTCCCGCTTCGCATCCGGCCAAAGACAGCGACTGTCTGAGCTGCCACATGCCACGGCGGAATGCGCAGGACGGAGGCCATAGTGTTTTCACCGACCACCGAATCCAGCGGCGTCCAGTGCCCCAGCACGATCTTCCGCCCAACACTGGCATCACCGCGTGGCGCGAACCAACTCCCGATCTGCAACGACGGAACCTGGGAATCGCCTATATCGATGTCGGTATGCAGCGTCAGTCTTCATCTTTCCTCATGGAGGGCTATCGCGCCCTCACGGAAGTTCAACAGCAATTCACGAACGACAGCGACTTTTTCAAATGGCTTGGCGATGCTCTACTCGTGGGTAAGCAAACGAAGGAGGCCGAGGCTGCATTTGAAAAAGCCTTGCAGCTCGACCCCGATTCGCCGGTAACGGAAGCGAGTGCTGCCCCGCCTTACATCCAGGGGGGTGATCCCGGCCGAGCGATAGGGCATTTGGAACGCGCTGTGAGGCTCGATCCCTTGTATCTTCCCGCTGTTCGCGCGCTGATTGATTTGTACCAGAAGCAGGGAAGAACGGCAGAAGCCGAAGCGCTAACGGCAACGATCAAAACGGCCATCAACGAAGCATCCGACCCTGGTTCAACCGTTCAGACTGCTTCCCCGGAGAACGCCAACAAGATCGCCGAGCAGGTCTTCAAAAACATTCAAGTGCTCAAGGGCGCTCCAGCCGCGCAATTGATTCCTGCGATGGAATTTATCTCCTCATCGCTCGGAGTGGAATGCAATTTTTGTCACGTCGACGGACACTTCGAAAAAGATGACAAGAAACCGAAGAGAACCGCCCGCAGCATGATCCGTATGATGTTTGCCCTCAACAAAAACAATTTCGAAGACAACCGTGAGGTGACCTGTTACTCCTGCCATCGCGGCGTCCGCGATCCTATCTCGACTCCCGCGGTCGACCGGGAGTTGCCGCGCGCCTCGAGCGCCACCGCTCCCGAATCGCCAAAACTTCCCACTCATCTGCCCACAATTTCTCAGCTACTCGAAAACTACGTCAATGCCCTCGGAGGAGCCTCCTCGATCAGGGCCATCACCGCGCGGATCGAAAAAGGAACCGCAACCTTTCAGGGCGGGCGCCCCGTAAACATCGAGATCTTCACGCAAACGCCTGAAAAACAGGCGATCGTCCGCCATCTTTCAGATGGCGATAGTTCGACCGTCTTCGATGGCCAATCTGGCTGGTTTACGCTTCCCGGTCGTGCAGCGCAAGACATGCGCGGCGCAGAGCTGGAAGCCGCTCGCATGGACGCCGACCTGCAGTTTCCCTTGCACATACGCCAGTATTATCGGGAGCTACGTATCGAATATCCGGAAATCATCTCCGGCCGCGAAGCTTATGTCTTGTACGTTATCCACCAGGATCAGCCCGCCGCCAAGCTCTATTTCGATGAGCAATCCGGATTGCTTCTGCGCGTGATTCGCTACGGCGAGTCGCCTCTCGGTTTAAATCCGATGGAAATCGACTACGCCGACTACCGAGAGATCGACCACCTGAAGATTCCTTTTCGCGTAACGTTCTCTCAACCAGCCAGCATGACGATCTTCCAGATAGAAAACGTGCAACAAAACGTTCCAATCGACAACGCTAAATTTAGCAAACCAGTCTCGAACTCTGCTCCGGCTAGTTCCATCCCACCCAAACAATTCCAACAAAAACACGGAAGCCGCGAATAACCCGCCTGCAAAAGAAGCTAGCTGGCCAAGGAGTCTTGCCACAAGGCCAGAGCGACCTACCCCGGTCAGGGGGCGACCAAATTAGCTCGTGTCGGGTCGTCGGGAACAGATTGCCCCATTCGGCGAAGAACTGCGTTCCGAAGCTGGCTGGACTGGTCTTTGGTGAAATCCAGGACCAGACCCCAGGAGATGCGCGCTAGATCGTCGCGTGTCCATTCCCCGCGTAGGATTCCTTCTTCCGAATGGCGGGGGCCGAGAAGAACGTGCGCTACTTCGTGTGCGATTACGTATCCCAAAACTCGGTCGGCACGATATCCCCGCGTGGACAACTCGTCGACTCGGTGATAGAAGACGTTCACCTCGCAGGCCGGCTCGCTTTCGGTGCATGTCTGGGCGGAGCCTAAGGGCTCATTGCGAGTGGCCAACTTGATGGCCATGCGACGGGGAAGAATCCTCAGTACGAGGTCGATCGGTTCCATACGTGATTGACAGGCTGGAGATGCGCGAGACGGTGGTCTCGACACGGAGCAGTCCAACCAGACCAGTTCTATGCCGACGTTTGCAAAGATTGCCGAAGCCACTTTCTCGGAGAGGGCCATGGAAACCGGGTCGATGCGAGCGTAGTTGTAAACGCGAAGGATGAGCTTGGCATCAAGCTTCGCAGTCGTGTAACTTACGGTAGTTGTTGGGGCCGCCGCAAGCGGAGACGGGCTGTCCGGTGCGGGGCTAGCGAATGCAGGCGCAATGGACAAAATAGCGGCAATGACGAGAGCAAACGGGAGCGCGAGGCGAGACTTCCTGGTTGGCTTAACGATTGGGGCCCGGGCCGAGGGTCTCTGCCTAGCGCCTGATTGCGCCGAAGCGAGATTGTGTGCCCTGACTAGGCGCCCGCGAAGATCAAATGGCAAGGTCACCCTCCGCAACGCGGTTTTGCGTTCTACGGGCGACTTTCGTTCAGGCGGGCGAACGGCTCAATGCGATGAGGCTCATAACTTGATCATTTCCGGGTCACTGGCAGATGTCTAGCAAATTGAACGAGTTACAACCTAATTGAGCTAGAGGGTTAGAACGAACTTTAAGAGCGGCGCAGACAATTTGGGGAGATGGAAGTCTAAGTTAGGGAGAGTGCGGAACCATTTATAGGGGTGAATCGTAGACTACAGAAGAACCCGAGGCCAGGCATGCAGGCGTCCCCCAAATTTCCGGTTGTGGCTAGCTTCACAGGGTTTCGGCTCGACCTCCGCGCAGGTGAGCTGCGTCCCGAGGGAGGCAAGACCGTCCGCCTGCCGGATCAGCCGTTTCGGATTCTAAAGAAGTTGCTCGAACATACGGGCCAAGTGGTGACGCGGGAAGAACTTCGGAAGTGTCTATGGCCGAACGACACGATTGTCGAGTTCGAGCACAGCATAAGCGCGGCTATAAATCGATTGCGGCAGGCGTTGGGCGACTCCGCTGAACAACCCCGGTTCATTGAGACGCTGGCGCGGCGGGGTTACCGTTTTATGGTCCCCGTGGAATTTGAGGATGCGCCCGTCTCGCCAGCGGCACCTTCCGAGGCGGTCATCTCAGGCGAGAAACCGAGTGGACAGAGCGCCTCACCCTACCAGGTGATCGAGATGCTGGGAGGGGGCGGCATGGGAGTGGTCTATAAAGCTAGAGACACGCGGCTGAATCGGGCTGTTGCCCTGAAATTTCTTCCCGCGGACAGGGCGGACGACGAGGCCGCGCTGGAGCGGTTTCGACGCGAAGCACAAGCCGCCTCCGCACTGAATCATCCGAACATCTGCACAATTTATGACATTGGCGAGATGCCTCTCGATGGAGGACAAGGCCAGCGATTCATTGCCATGGAATTTCTGGACGGCCAGACGCTTGAGCGCCGCATTTCCGGCAAACCCCTGCCTCTGCAGGAGACGCTGGAGTTGGCCATTGAAATTGCGGATGCTCTCAGCGCAGCTCATGCCGAAGGGATCATTCATCGCGACATCAAGCCGGCCAACGTATTCGTGACAAAGCGAGGAACCGCCAAAGTTCTGGATTTTGGGCTGGCAAAATTGACGGTGATGGGATCCTCTGATCACGCTTATCTCCCGGCGGAGCCGGTACGGACCGGCATGGGGGGCATCACGTTGATGGGTAAGGCGATGGGGACGCCGGCCTACATGTCCCCGGAGCAGGTGCGGGGCGAAGAGCTTGATGCACGCGGGGACCTGTTTTCCTTTGGCGTGGCTCTTTATCAAATGGCCACGGGAGTTTTGCCTTTTCGCGGCGAGGACCCCGAGGTGGTACGTGAGGAGATTCTGAATCATGTGCCAGAAGCTCCGTCACGCGTAAATCCGGAGGTTCCTCCCGGGCTCGAAGAAATCATCCGGAAAATGTTGGAGAAAGACCGGAAATTTCGGTATCAGTTCGCGGCTGAAATTCGCACGGATTTGCAACGGCTGAAGAGAGAAATCACCTCTGGGCAGCCAGGCTTGCGGGCTGCGATTCCGTGGCAAGGGCCAATCGCTGCTAAAGAATCGCGGCCGCTTTGGGGAAAGCGGTTGTTCTGGGGAAGCGTTACGGCCGTTCTTGTAGCTTCAGCTCTCGCATTCTCACCGGGGAGACCACGAACGCCACTGGAAATGCTTACGTTGCAGAGCGCGCTTAAAGCTAGTGTGAAACCACCTGCACCGGTGCGCTTGGCTGTCGAAAAAAAGAATCCGCCCAAAACTCTGCAGCGCAACCAGGCGATCGACCTTTCGCCAGATTACAACGCCACCGGAATCTATACAGAAAGAACGGGATTCCCATCGGAGGAAAGCATCGATCACGTAGGTAGTGCGTTTCCGGCGGAACTGCTGAAGGACACAGTGACTTGGGATAGGGTCACCTTTTCGCTGGGTCCGGCAAATGCGCCAGACGCCGTTACCGGCCGAACCATTTCGCTGCCGGCTGGAAAATTCGATGCCCTGAAGATGCTGGCGATGGGCGTGAATGGCGATCAAGCGTCGCAGGTTTTTAGGGTGGCCTATTCCGACGGTACGTCCACCGACTTTCCTCAGAGCCTCAGCGATTGGTACACACCAGAGAATTTCAGCGGCGAGTCTGATGTATTCGTCACGCCGTATCGTCTCAATGGCGGTGGCGGGAGGGACGATCGGACGTTTCACCTCTACGGATATTCCTTTGCTCTCGACAGAAGGAAAATCGTTAGGAGCTTCACGTTGCCTTCCAACACCGACGTTGTCGTGTTCGGGTTGACTTTGGTACGTGGCTCGAGCGGCAATGGAGCTTCAACGCTGTAGAACTTTGTGCCGCTTATCTCCGATACGCCTGCCGCTGGTAACCCCCACGGTGAGTAATTGACCTTTGGCACGAGTTGCGGCCGAGGTAAGTCGTGACGTTCAGCTTGGATTGATACCAATAGAGCGAGGACTTGTCGGCGTCGGGGCGGCCGTCGATCTTCACACCGTGGTTCTTCTGAACGCCCCACACGCGCGCGCCGATTCTCGCAACGCCGAGATGTTCCGGGCCGTACACGACGCGCATAATCTCGTCCGTGCGGTGGGGCTTACAATCCTTCAAAAGTTCATAGAGGCGTTGGGTCTGGGTCGTTGAAGTAGTAGTATCGTGATGTTATCGGAGGCACTGATGGCGGTAATCTGGCTGGTGGCGTTGATTCTGGGCGCGGCGTTCGCCATCGCGGCCGGACAGGGAGCAAAATGGAAGGTGCTGAACGCGATCATTATTCTGGGTTGCATGAGTGTGGGGTTGGGTCTGGGGTACTCGTTGAGCTTGGGCCGCGGGAACTTCGGATTCGTCCGGGGCGAAGGCGTGCAGTTCGCCATGATGTTCGGGATCGTGGGGGCGATGGCGTGCGTGGCACGGAATACGTGGAGCTCGAAGGGGTAAGTCATGGGAGCTTATCTGCCTGCTTCCTGTTGATTTAGCGTTTCGAACGAGAGAAACGGCTATGGGCCACACCGCGGGACGGGGCTTGACGTAGCGCGGCAGTAAACTTCCGTCAATGCGAGAAAATTCGGACTATAATACTCGCCACTTGGAATAATAAATCATGGCGGAGAGTCGGCGAAAGGACACATCCAAACGCCCCTCCGGTCCGGCTGCGCCCGAAGTAGAAGGCAATCTTGCTTCGAGCCTCTATAAAGACTTGCATAAGATAGCGGCTCGCAAAATGCGCCTTGAGCGCATAAATCACACGCTGCAACCCACCGCTTTAGTGCACGAAGCCTACCTCAAGCTTGCGGAGGTATCCAGATCAACATGGCAAGATCGAGCGCATTTCCTTGCTGTGGCCGCACGTGTGATGCGTCATATTTTAGTGGATCATGCCCGCTCGCATGGTGCCGGCAAACGCGGGGCCGGGGCTATCCGGGTCGCTTTGGATGAGAATCTGCTTTCACGACAATGTCTACGCACAGGCGTGCCAGCAGTGGATGAAGTGCTGACGTGCCTTGCCACTCTAGATCCCCGGCAGGCGGAGATCCTCGAACTGCATTTTTTTGCCGGCATGACATTTGAGGAGATCGCAGCCGTACCCGAAATTTCTCCCCGAACGGCCAAGCGCGAATCGAGCATGGCGCGTGCTTGGCTGAGGGAAGAGCTGTCAAAGCGCATATGACACCTGAACTCTGGCAACGTCTCAAACCTCTGTACCGAGCGGCCATCGAAAGGCCCGATGAGCAGCGCGCACGATTCATAGCCGAAGTCTGCGGCAACGACGACGAATTGAGAGAAGAACTCCTGGCATTAGTAAAGGCAAACGATGAACAGACAAGCCTAGGCGGTCTTCCGATGGTGAATCCCGATGGATTGATTGCCAGAGCATCTAAACCCTTTTCCGTGGGGGAGCTCATTCTTGGCCGGTTCAAAATCATGCAGCCGCTTGGAACTGGTGGCATGGGTGACGTCTACGAAGCAATGGATCTTGAACTCGGACGCGTTGCACTCAAAACGATCCGGTCTGATATTGCAGATAGCACGGAAATGCTTTCGCGGTTCAGGAAAGAAGTCCAGCTTGCGCGAAAGGTCGGCAGTCCCCACGTTTGTCGCGTCCATGAATTGTTCGTACTTCCCGGTGATCAAGGAGCGCTGCCGAGTCTATTCCTGACGATGGAATTTCTGGATGGTGTAACGCTCGCGGACAAGATACGCCAGTCGGGTCCCCTCCCTTGGCGCGATGCACGGGAGATCGGAATCGAGATTTGCGCTGGTTTGCAGGCGATACATCAAGTCGGAGTCATCCACCGCGATTTGAAGAGTCGCAATGTCATGCTCGCATTACGCAATGGATCTACCTGCGCAGTATTGATGGACTTTGGGCTCGCGCGTGAACTCACAAGTCCTTCGTCTGAGACGATAACCTATTTGACTAGACCCGGCGCAATCGCGGGGACACCGGCCTACATGGCCCCCGAGCAGTTCGAAGGTGCAGAAGTAAGACCCGCGACAGATGTGTACGCCCTGGGCGTCGTGCTCTACGAACTCGTAACTGGAAAGCACCCATTTGCCGCGTCTACGCCAGTTGAAGCGGCAGTGCTTAGAGGCAGGCGCCCGCAACTTCCTTCCGCGATCAAGCAGGGAGTACCGCGCCACATTGAAGAAGTAATCTACAAGTGTCTGGAATATGAAGCAGGAAGCCGCTACCAATCGGCGAATGAAGTCGCCGACGCATTAGGAGCACATCCACTTTCGGTTCGAAGACTTATCGGACGCCAACAAGTCGCGTTTCACAAATGGACTATACTTGCAGCCATCTCCGCCATTCTTTTGGTGATTGGAACAGGAAGCATACTCTGGTTCCGATCTCATCGTTATCGTCCGCCTTCTAGTGAGGTGCAACACTGGTACGAGCTGGGCACAACCGCCTTACGAGAGGGGACCTACGTGAAGGCCACTCGGGAGTTGCAGGTTGCCGTGGACCACGACAAGAGGTTCGCCTTAGGCCATGCGCGTCTCGCAGACGCATGGTCCGAGCTCGACTTCGCGGGACGAGCGCGTGGTGAGATGTTGCTTGCGTCGGCCCCAGAGTCGGAGCGAAATCTGCCGGCTCTGGACCGGATGTACATTGAAGCTGTTCGCTCCACATTAACTCACGACTTCGCCGCAGCCGTGACACAGTACAGCGCAATTCTCGACGCTCTGCCGGAACGAGAGAAAGCATTCGGGTATGTCGATCTGGGCCGCGCCGAGGAAAAGGCAGGAAATCTGAAGGGGGCAGTTAAGGACTACGAAGCAGCGACCGTGAAGGACAGAGACAGTCCCGCAGCATTCGTGCATCTCGGTGTCCTTCGGAGCCGTCTGCAGGATGCATCTGGAGGCGAAGCTGCGTTCAGGCAGGCCGAGACCCTCTACCAGGAAACAAGCAACCAGGAAGGCTTGGCGGAAATTGCTTACCAGCGCGGCTACGCACAGAACGTGCGCGGAGAATCGGGACCGGCCAGCGCAAACCTTCAGATCTCACTGACAATGGCACGGCAGATTCCGAGCGTCCAGCTTGAGATCCGCACCCTAACGCAGATGAGCAGCGTGGAATCCTCCGCAGGGAACACCGGCCAAGCCATACAGTATGCGGATCAGGCCATTCAACTGGCCCGGGACAATGAACTCGAATACTGGTCGGGCGATGGCCTGATGCGCCTGGGGAATGCCTACTTGACGAGTCAGCAGTTGGATAAGGCGGAAGCTCCGCTGCAAGCAGCGCTACGGCTTGGGCAGCAGGATCAGAAGCCCCGGCTGGAAGCAAACGCCAGAATGGGCTTGGCTAGTCTTCGAGACCAGCAGCGGAGATGGGATGAATCTATTGGCTTTGCCGAGGCGGCATTGCCCTACTACAGAAGCGTCGGCATGGTTAGTGAAGCAACCTATGCAGCCATCCTCGTCATTCGTGCGCAGGAGAATAAGAAGGACCTGCGAGCAGCTCTGCGAGCGGCAACGGATCTTTTGGATGCCAGCAAAAAATCAAATAACGCGCCTCTGATGGAGAGTTCCGAAGAGCAGATGGGCTCGGTCCTTAATGGGCTGGAAGATTACCCAGAAGCTTTGGTCCACTTCGAGGAAGCGCTGCGGATAGCCCGCTCGATTCACGAGTATGAAACCTACCAGGCGCTCAATTGCGCGTATGTCCTCTGGCCGCTGGGCCGATACGCCGAGGCGGAGGATATGCTCGTGGTTGCGCAGAGCGGGAAGAACGCCCAACTGGCATCGGCGGCGGAGCTCGTGAGGGCCAATATCTTGTTCTCCAAAGAAAAGTTCGCCGAAGTGATCTCCCTAGCCAATAGAGCATTCAAGCCAGAACTCTCCCACGCCGTTGCGGATGACTTGCCACAGTTTCGACTGTTGCGAGCGCGGGCAGAGTTGCGTTTAGGGGAGCTAAAAAAAGCTTCCGACGATGTGAGCGAATTGACTGCATGGGCGCAAAAGGAGGGAGACGAGGAGACAGCTTACGACGTCAAACTCGTCCAAGCGGAAATCTATAGGGAATCGGGTTCGGCAGAGTTGGCGAAACCCCTCGCGGAATCTTCTCGCCTCTATTTCTCTAATTTGGGCAAGCAAGAATCTCAGTGGCTGAGCCTTTTAGAGGAAGCGAGAGTCTATCGAACCCTGGGAAAGGTTCAGGACGCCAAAGTTTCAGCGCAACTTGCCCTTGATATTCTCAAGGAGTTTGAACATACTTGGCCACTTTTCGATTACACGTCTTATAGTACACGACCAGATATTAAAACCGCGCAGCGGGAGCTTGCAGAGTATGAACGAAACTAGTCCAACTCACCTCACCAGGCGAGAGTTTCGTCTGGTATCGCTTGGTCTGGCCATCCTCCCAATTATAGTCATCGTTCTGATGCTACATCTGCTGCAGAGCCAGAATGCCCTCCTTCCGCGACCCCCAGTCAGTACGCCGATAGTGATTCGAGGCGGCTCAATGACCGCCTTCACAGAAAGATCAAGTGCTCCGAATGGTTGGAAGCCCAAGCCGCCCCCATATCCAGCGACGTATTGCGTTGACATTATCGCACCCGGCGCGGGCTTTTATGCCGAGCTCCATGATAACGACGCCAATTCGACTCTGTTGGATAGCTGGACAAATCCCACAGGTGTTTATATCCACGATCACGATATATCCGACCCAACCCTCTCGACTCCTAGCAAAACAAATGGGTTTGCATTCATTTTGCGGCAAACAGACTGCGGCGGGGGTAGTGCGAACAAATCGGTAACGATTAGCACGAATGTCGGTAGTTTCTATAAGTTGCGACTGCCTGCGGGCCCGGGGAACCACCACATCGACAACCTACGATTTTTGGACAGTTCTCCAGCATGTGCGACAGATGAAGACGCCTGCGAACGCATGGCGGAAGTAGTTGTCGCACTAAACGGGGTTAACCAACCGCCAGTCTCATGCTTGGACGGAGATTGTACGGTCATTATCGGAACAAAATGACTTTTCGCGGCGGGCGATCCGGCCTCGGCGCAACCTATCCTAGCCTCTAGTGACGCTGCGCTTAGTATAGTTTGTAAGTTCCCGAAACGGGCGCAACGTTCGTCAATTATGCAATAAACCGATCCCGGAACATCTAGAAATGGCCGCGATATTCGCTTGCAGTTCGAGAGCTTCCATCGTACAGTGTTGGGGATGTCAATTACCTCCATGCAATGCCAGCTTTGCACCGGCGCCCGTCGGGCGTGTTGTACGTGTTGTCCACAGGTGTGCACTGGCGTCGGGGGGCTCCTAGTCTAGGACTTTAATCTAGAAGAGTCGTATCAAACCCACCGCCAGCGAGCCTGGCAGGTGGGATTTTTGTTTTCTGAGCCAAATTTTGCGCTTCACACGGGAACGAGAAGGGAAACGATGCACCCGAGCATACAAGAGATGATCGAGGCGCCCCCGAAGGGCACGAATGTAGGCGAGGCCGCCTCGGGCTATGCACGGCGCGGGCTCAGCCATTTGCGGACGCTCGAGGCAGAGAGCATCCATATCCTGCGAGAGGCGGCGGCAGAGTTTTCGAATCCCGTCATGCTCTATTCGATCGGCAAAGACTCGTCGGTCATGTTGCGGTTAGCGCAGAAAGCGTTCTTCCCCGGCAAAATTCCCTTTCCGCTCTTGCACGTCGACACCGGCTACAAGTTTCCCGAAATGATCACATTTCGCGATTCCTACACGAAATCGATCGGCGCGGAATTGATCGTGCATCGCAATGAAGAGGCGATCGCAGGAGGCGCGAATCCCTTTGCACTCGGAACGCAGAAATGCTGCGGCCTGCTAAAGACAAAATCTCTGCTGGACGCCTTGCAGAAAGGCGGTTTCAACGCCGCCTTCGGCGGGGCGCGCCACGACGAAGAAAAATCACGAGCGAAAGAGCGGATTTACTCTTTCCGCGACGCACACGGGCAATGGGATCCGAAGAATCAGCGCCCGGAGTTGTGGAATCTGTTCAATTCGCGGATTGACAAGAATGAAAGTATCCGCGTCTTTCCGCTTTCGAATTGGACGGAACTCGACATCTGGTTGTACATCCTCGACGAAGACATTCCGATTGTGCCCCTGTATTTTGCCAAGCCCCGCGAGGTCGTAATCCGCGGCGGTTCGCTCGTCCTGATCCACTCCAGAAGCGAAATTCTGCCGGATGAGACCTCACAGATTTTGAATTGCAGAATGCGTTCGCTCGGCTGCGTGCCGTGCACCGGCGCAATCCGGTCTGACGCAGATACCCTGCCGAAAATTATAGAAGAAATGGTTTCGTTTCGCAGGTCGGAGCGCGAGAACCGAGCCATCGATCATGATGGCGAAGGTTCGATGGAGCTCAAGAAGCGCGAGGGCTACTTCTGATGGCTTCCGTTCCGGTTGTTCACGAATCCTTCGAGCAATTTCTTGAGGCCGACCTGTCTAAAGAATTGTTGCGATTTACAACGGCGGGAAGCGTCGACGATGGAAAATCCACGCTCATTGGCAGGCTTTTGTACGACGCAAAGGGCGTGTACGAGGATCAGCTCGCGTCGGTAAAAAAGAGCCGCGTGAACCGCTCCAGCGGACCGATCGATTTCTCGCTGTTGACTGATGGCCTGCGTGTGGAACGCGAGCAAGGGATTACGATCGATGTTGCCTACCGGTATTTCGCCACGGCGCGGCGGAAATTCATTATCGCGGACACGCCCGGCCACGAGCAGTACACCCGCAACATGGCGACGGGCGCCTCGACGGCTTCACTCGCGGTGATTTTGCTGGACGCGAGCAAGGGTCTATTGCCGCAAACGAGGCGGCACACTTATATCGCATCGTTGCTTGGGATCCCGAACATCCTGGTGGCCGTGAACAAGATGGATCTTGTCGGCTATTCGGAAGCGACATTCCTCCGGCTGCGGGAAGAATTTCTCGCGCTCGTGGAACCGCTGAATTTTTCGCTCGTACAGTGCGTCCCGGTAAGCGCTCTCGAAGGCGACAACATTGTCGATCGCAGCGCAAAAACGAATTGGTATTCCGGACCTACCCTGCTGGAACATCTGGAAACCGTTCCGGTGCGGGCGGCTTCGGCTTTGCCGGCTTTCCGGTTTCCCATTCAGTCGGTGATCCGGCCGGACTCCGCGTTTCGCGGCTTCGCGGGGCAAATCGCCGCAGGAACGATTCACCCCGGAGATCCGGTGGTGGCATTGCCCTCGAAACAAACCACGCGCGTGCAATCGATCGTCACGTTTGACGGCAATTTGGATGAAGCGGCCGCAACACAGTCGATCACGTTGAAATTGGACGACGAGATCGATCTCAGCCGTGGTGACATGCTGGTTTCGCCCTCGCGACTGCCGGCGATTTCCAATCGATTCAGCGCTTCCATTGTTTGGCTCCACGAACAGCCGCTGCGCAAAGACATTGGGTACTTGCTGAAGCACACGACGCGCCAGACGAAGGCGCGCGTAACGGGCATACGCCATCGCATCGACATCAACACGCTCGCAGAGGAACCCGCGAGCGAGTTAACGATGAACGGGATTGCGTTGGTCGATGTAGAAACGACCGCGCCCATATTCTTCGATCCGTATTCACTGAATCGCCCCACCGGCAGCTTCATCCTGCTGGATCCGCTCTCGAACGCCACCGTCAGCGCTGGGATGATTCGCGAGGATTTGACGCCTCGGCAGGTTTCGAACGGACAACCGGTATCTGCAGCGGAAAAAGCGGCGCGGTACGGACATCGCCCTGGAGTCTTTCTGCTGCCGAATCGCGCGTCGCTTACCGACTCTGCGGAACGAGCGCTGTTCGAAAACGGATTTGCCACGATCACAATCGACGGCCGCCAGGTTCCTTCAGCGCACTTGTCGTCTCTCCTGGCCTCCGCTTGGTCGGCAGGATTGTTGGTTCTTCTGGTTATCGACGCGCCGTCGCTACAGCTTGCCGTTGCGCTCGATCACATGGCAGGAGGTTCGCTGTTTGATCTGGTACCGGATTCAGATGGCAAGAATCGCGAGGAGATCGCCGCGCAGATCGTATCTCGGGCACAAACGCTGCGAATCGGCGGCCCGTCGGGCCAATCAGAAAAGGAGTCCGCCAATGTCTGACCCGCAACTCATCGAAAGGTCGGAAGCCTTGAATGCCGAGAATTTACTTCAAGCGATTTTGGAGCAATTCCCGTTGGCGCAGGCTTGCCTGACATGCAGTTTTCAAGCGGAAGACATGATCGTCCTTTCACTCTTGCGGCGATGGCTTCCAAACGTTTCCGTGTTGTTCCTTGAAACTGGATATCACTTCGTCGATACCTACCGTTTTCGCGATCAGATCGCCAGGGACTGGAAGCTGAATCTGGTAAACGTGACGCCGCGAGCAACGGTGCCGCAACAGGAAGCGGAATTTGGGATCTTGCACCAACTCGATCCTGCGAAGTGCTGCCAACTTCGAAAAGTAGAGCCACTTATGGAATCGCTCGAGCCGTTCGGGTTGTGGTTTACGGGACTGCGGCGCGAGCAATCGCCAACGAGGAGGAATCTCAAGAAGATTGAGCACCACAAACTACCAACCGGCAAGTCACTCCTGAAAATCAGTCCGCTCGCGGATTGGACGTGGGGGCAGGTGTGGGAATTCACCGGCAAGCATCAACTCGCGTATCTCCCGCAATACGACCGCGGCTACCTGAGCATCGGATGTGAGCCGTGCACTGCGATTCCCGCGTTTGGCGCGGACGCGCGTTCCGGCCGCTGGGGTGGAAGGAAACTTGAATGCGGGATCCATACCTTTTCGGAGAAAACAGACGGATGAATTTTCTCCTGGGATTTGCGATCGCGTTGGTCGTCGGGCTGACCGGAATCGGCGGTGGAAGCTTCACTGTGCCTGCGTTGCTGCTGATCGTCGGCCTGCCCGCGGGCGAGGCAGTCGGGACGGCATTTGTTTTCGCCGGCGTTTTGCGGCTGGTGGCGGCGCCTTTTTATCTGGCGAGCCGCCAAGTGCATTCACGATATTTCCGCTTGCTCGTGATTGGAGCAGTGCCGGGCCTCGTGCTAGGAATTTTTGTGCTGCGCGTCCTCGCGAAGCCTGCGAGCAGTTCGGTGGTCGTGATTATTCTTGGTTTACTGCTGGCATTTTCGTCGAGCATCACATTTGTTCCCCGTATTCGCAATCCACGTTTTGCTTTGAACAATTCGCGCTGGCTGCCGTGGCTGGCGTTTCCGATCGGCGTTGAATCCGGATTCTCATCGGCGGGAGCGGGTGCTCTTGGCACAGTCCTGCTGATGAATTATTCGGAGATGGCTCCCGCTCAGGTTGTTGGCACGGACATTTTATTTGGGCTCGTGCTGGCAACTATCGGAAGTCTGGCGCACTGGACATTCGGATCCATCAGCAACTCTACACTGGTCGAGCTGTTGGCGGGAGGGCTGCCGGGCGTGGTGATCGGTTGCTTGCTGGCACGCAAGGTACCTGCGCAGAAGCTGAAGACCGTTGTCGCGACCGTGGCATTGCTGGCTGGATTGCAGCTCGTTTGGTCGGGAGTGCGTTCTTTGGGTTCAAACGCCACCGCCGCCGACACGAGAGTGAAGGCTCAACTAGCTCGGGGGGCGCGGCCATGACTTCCGCAACCACCCTCTCGATTTTCCCCATGCGGTTCTCCGTTCCCCTGGTTCCCCCGGCTGCTTGTTGTTGTCGCTGAACTGCGTTCCTGTCCACCCAAGAAAACCGCGATTCGAAGTGTAGTCGCAGTCTCGCAACACCCTGCGCCCGCTGCGCGCAGGTTCAGAAAAAATGAATTGGAGCCCGAAAATGATCTCTCTCGATCTCGCATTCTCTTCTCTTAGGAAACTCAAGGTGCGAACGCTCTTCGCTGCGTTTGCGTCCGCTCTTTTCGCACTGTCAGCATTTGCTCAAGGTGATTCCTCGATATGGGGCACGGTTACGGACGCAACGCAAGGCCCGGTGTCGGGAGCGACCATTGCGATCAAGAATCTGGAGACGGACACGGAGCGCACACTCGTGACCGATGCGGAAGGACGTTTCAATGCTCCGGCCTTGCCTGTTGGGCACTACGAAATTACCGCTGCCAAGCCAGGCTTCCAGACGGCCCGCCGCCCGGCGATCGCGCTGACCGCCGGCGGGCGCGAAGAAGTCGATTTCAAGTTGCAGGTTGGCGACGTGCACCAAACCATCGAGGTACCTGCATTTTCGACGACGCTGCAAATCTCAACCGAGGATTCAAGCGGACTGGTCGGCGAACGCGAAGTGAAAGATCTGCCGCTGAACGGCCGGAGCTACGATCAATTGCTGACGCTGAACCCGGGCATCGTCAATTACACCTCCCAGCGGTCCGGTGGGATAGGCACCTCAAATTCTGTGGTCGGAAATATGTTTGCCGTCTCCGGCCACCGGCCGCAGGAGAATCTTTTTCTACTCAATGGAGTGGAATACACGAGCGCTTCCGAGATCAACAACACCCCGGGAGGCGTAAGCGGCCAGTTGCTGGGCGTTGACGCAGTCCGCGAATTTGCCGTCGTCACCGACACGTATGGCGCGGAATACGGCAAACGGCCGGGCGCCCAGATCAACATCATCACCGCCAACGGCACAAACGCGTTTCATGGGTCGGTCTACGAATTTCTGCGCAATAGCGTCTTTGATGCGCGAAATTTCTTCGATCACGGTGACATTCCCCACTTCGAGCGCAACGTGTTCGGCGGCTCCGCTGGCGGGCCAATCGTGAAAGACAAGACGTTCGTCTTCGGAAACTACGAGGGATACCGGCAAGCTCTCGGGCTCAGCGATCTGACCTTGGTACCTGATGACAATTCGCGGGCGAGCGCCTTGGCCAGCGTTCAGCCGCTCCTGGGGCTGTGGCCCGTCGCAAATGGGCCGGAAATCCTCACAGCGTCCGGCGCTCCAAGCGGCATTGCAGAGGCGTTCAGCAACCCGGTGCAGCACATTCGCGAGGATTTCGGGACGGTACGCGTGGACCAGGTATTCAGCCCGGGCGACAATCTCGCGGCGGTATACACCATCGACGACAGCGCTGCTCTTTCACCGACGAGCAATCCTTTCACGTATACGAACGTGAATCTCCGCGAGCAGGTCGTCAGTCTGAGCGAAACACACGTCTTTTCCCCAACCGTGGTGAATCGCTCCACGTTCGGCTTTTCGCGGGGTGCCTTTTTCTTCAACAGCGGCACGACCACCGGTCTGTCCGGCTGGATTCACGAGGACCAGCCGGTCGGGGCGGTCGTCGTTGGCGGTGGAACAACCTTGAACGGCGCGTCGCAGATTACCAACGGCGGTACGAACGCCGGAAGCAACCTAACGGCGATCCGCAATTTGTTCACCGGCGACGATCAACTGACTGTTACTCGGGGAAAGCATCTGCTGAGCTTCGGCGGATGGCTGCAACGCATCCAGGCGAATGACACGCTGGTTCAGGATCAATACGGCCAGATTTCATTTACAAACCTGCAAAGCTTTCTGCAAGGAAAAGTAAGCACCTATACGTACGCGCCTTCATATACGCCCCTCGGGTGGCGAACGCTGGAAGGCGCAACCTTCGCCGAGGACGCGATTCGCGTTACGTCTTCGCTCGAATTGCGTCTTGGGTTTCGCGCGGAATTCACAAATGGCTGGAATGAAGCGAACGGTCGCGCCTCGAACTATCTATTCGATCAGAATGGCATCATCGCGACCGATCCAACCGTGGGCGGCTCCGTCTTCAAGACGAACAAAGCGACGTTCTTGCCCGCTCCTCGCGCCGCGCTTGCGTGGGCTCCGTTTGCCTCGAAGAGGACCGTCGTGCGCGCGGGGTTCGGCGTGTACTATGCGTTGCTGGACAATTTGAGCTATCGGCTAGATCAAAACGGCCCGTTCAATACGGTATACGCGGTGAAGAACATCGCGTTCTCGGAGATCGCGCCAGACGGCGCGTACACCGGGTCAAAAATTATTCCAAGTGGAGTACAAAACGACTTGCGCACGCCGACTGTGGACACCTGGTCGCTGAAGGTAGAGCAGCAACTGACGCCCAGCACGATATTCAGCGCGGGTTACATCGGTTCGCACGGTTATCACGAATTGCTTTCCCTGGATGCGAATTTGCCGACACCGGCGATCTGCCCGGCTGCGCCCTGCCCGGCTGGATATCCGAATGGCACCCTTTATTACCCGAGCGGCGCGCCCCTGGCAAACAATGCCGTGTGGAACACCACACATTGGTTCTCGCAGGGGATCAGTTCGTACGACGGATTGCAGGTGGATGTGAATCGACGCCTTGCCAGCGGATTGCAGTTCCGGGGTGTCTACACCTTTTCGAAATCTCTCGATGACGGCGACAACATGAACACGAGCGTCGCTACGAATTCTCCTGCGTTTGTGGCGAATCCGCTGGATCCGAAGGCGGACTATGGACGCGCGTCGTTCGACGTAAGACACGCGGGCGTGATCAACATCGTCTACGACCTGCCGTTTGGCCGCTCGGTTCTTAATGGAGAGAGTTCATGGCTCGGAAAAACTATTGGGCACTGGCAGGTGAGCGCGATTCAGACGCTTCTGTCGGGATTGCCGTTTACACCGCAGCTCTCCTACAACCCATCGAACGACGGCGACACCCGCAATCCCGTGCGCCCATCTGTGAATCCAAATTTTACGGGTTCCATCATCGAGGGTGGCCCGAATCAATACTTCAATCCGAATGCATTCCTTCAGCCCCTTCCGGGCACGTATGGCAATGTCGGCCGAAACACACTGCAGGGACCGAATCTTTACGAGACGGATTTTTCTGTATCGCGTAGATTTTCGCTCACAGAGCGACTCGGCCTGCAGTTCCGGGCGGAGATCTTCAACTTGTTCAACCACGCGAATTTTAATACGCCGAATCCTGTGGTATATGCGGCCGCGACCGGCGATCCTTCTCCGACGGCGGGCGTAATCACGTCAACGGCAACGAGCTCGCGCCAGGTGCAATTTGGATTGAAGCTGTTGTGGTGAGTCGCGGCCTGGTGGATCCGAGTGCTAGGGAGATGTTTTCGAGGAGAATCAGTCAGTTGCGATGAACCAAAGTGTACGGCTGCGCAAGACCGAGCACCATGATCCGCCGTCTCGCGGACCTTCATCCACAGTACTAGTCGAAGCGTAGGTTCATGGAATCCAGGGAACAAAACCCGCCGAGAACCGGCCAAAACCGGATACTGCGACACAAGAAAAGGCCAGAAGAATCAACACTATGCTAAATTTCAGACAGACTCTGAATCTGGTTATCCTGGTTCGAGTCCAGGTCTCCCGGCCAAACTTATTCACGCTGATGATGCAAATTTCCTCTGCATGAGGCAGCAATGATCGTGATCGTTATGGGCACGACCGGCTCCGGCAAGACCACGATTGGCAGCTTGCTCGCGAAGCGCCTTGGATGGGAGTTTGTGGACGCCGACGATTTTCATCCGCCTGCGAATGTCGAAAAAATGAAGCACGGCATTCCGTTGAGCGATGCGGACCGCAAGCCGTGGCTGAAAGCGCTCCACGATAAAATCGTCGAGTGGACTGCCGAGAAAAACAATGTCGTACTGGCTTGCTCAGCGCTGAAACAGAGTTACCGCGAGGAACTGCGTGCCAGCTCCGAGGTAAAATTCGTTTATTTGAAGGGCAGTTATGAGCTGTTTTCACAGCGAGTGCTCACGCGAAAAGGGCATTTTGCCAAGCAGGATCTGATTGCCAGCCAGTTCGCGGCTCTCGAAGAGCCGACGGATGCCATCATCGCGGATGCCGCACATTCGCCGGAGGAGATCGTTTGTGAAGTACGCAGGCAGCTCGGCGTCGCTTGAGGCTTCGAGCCGCTCCACCATCACATCGTATTTAGTCCAAAGTGAACGCCACATACATCAGCTTCTGATCGCGTTGAATTTGCAAAGCGACCGCGGCGCCTGGCGGCAAGGCTTTCAAGGCGTTTCGCAGACGGTCGAGAGTGGTCATTGGTTCGCCGTTCAGCGTGCGGATGACGTCGCCAGTGGTGAGCGGTACTTCGGCCGCAGCTCCCGCCGCGCGCGCGGCTACGATGATGCCGAAGGGATCGCGCAGATCCGGCGCCATTGCTGCGATTTTCTTGTCGATTTCTATGGCCAGAATTCCGAGCGCGGGGACTAGATTTTTTTCTGGATCGGCCAGCGCCGCGATCTGGTCCATATCCTTCGGCGGTTCCATAAGGGCCACATCAAAGCTGAGCTTCAGCTGGCCCCGCAGCACGTCCAGATGAACTTTGTCTCCACTCTCGCGCGACATCAGGTGAAAAGCCACATACGGAACGCTGCCCGCCGATTTCCCGTCGATACCCATAAGGACATCTCCGATGCGCAGGCCGGCGGCCTCGGAAGGCCCGCCCGGCAGAACGTCCGAGATCACAACGCCGAAGTTGCGTGGCAGCTTCAAGCCATCCGCCAGCGGCTGAGTAATGGATTGAACGCTGATCCCGATCTCCGGGCGGTGCAGATGACCGAATTTGCGCAGCTGCTGATAAGCAAGGTTCACAACGCTGCACGGGATTGCAAAGCCGAGCCCTTCGTTTCCGCCAGACTGAGACAGTATGAACGTATCCACACCGACGACATCGCCGTCCACATTCACCAGCGGCCCGCCCGAATTGCCTGGGTTGATTGGCGCATCCGTTTGGATATAGACCATGGTTGAGTCCGGATCGGTTTGCCGCGCCACCGCAGAAATGATTCCGTGCGTAACCGTATTGCGCAACCCTTCGGGGCTTCCGAACGCAAACACGGATTCGCCCTGCCGCAGGTTCCGGTAATTTGCTAGCTTCAGCGCCCGAAGGCCGGTAGCGTCCACCTTGAGGAGCGCAAGATCGATTTCACTGGTGACGCCGACGATTTGCGCCTGGACGAGACTCGTTTTCAAAGCAAGCGCCGCGTCCGAGGAGTCGTCTAGATTCGCGCTCGACAGTACTACCTGCACGCGCTGAGCTCCTTTCACGACATGCGCGTTCGTAATGATATAGCCGCTTGGATCGATGATGAATCCGGAACCAATGGCCCGCTGCCGGCCAATGACCACGCCCGTACTGCCGTGATCGTCCTCCTCAAGCGTCCCGTAACCTGACACCAGAATCTGCACTACGCTCGGAGACACCTTGCGGATCAATTCACCAACGGATTGATCCATTTTGCGCAGTTCATCTGTCGTGTGCGCTTGCGCCTCGGCACGGGCAGCCGAAAAAGAGAAGCCGAAGAATGCGGCCGTCGCAAGAAGGATGCACGACACACACAGTCGCGTCGTGCTCCGATGTAGCGCTTGAAACTCAAACATGTGTTCTCCTCGAAATATCGCTCTTTAGATGGATGCTTTGGGAGTCCCCTCAGAGTACAGAAATATTGCGAATGGCGCATCTCGCCTGGCCTGGAGGGATTCCGGTCCAAAGCGGGGGCGTGGGCAAATTCAGTTCGGCTTCAGAGCCGCGGTGAGCCCAGCACGGACCGGGTCTAGGGGATAGTGCGCCTTCCGGACCAAAGCGCCGCTGTAGGGGTTGCCGCTGTGAGAGAATTCCTTGCGACAATGTAAAGCCTGGAGCATCTCATTCAAGGGAGATTTCTGGACCTAGTTGAGCCGTGCCGGAACAGGCACGCCTGCCGCACCGGTTGCCTCTGCTGTCCGCAAAAGATGCGACCATGAACCATAATTTGAGGGCGACTACTGAGGGGTTCCCAAACCATGGCTAGACTCCAATCCAAGGAAGACCAGCGGCTCGAGGAAGACCGCACACGAAAGAAATACTGGAAGCGCTGGGGACCGTATCTTTCCGAGCGGCAGTGGGGTACGGTGCGCGAAGACTACAGCCCTGGCGGCACGGCTTGGGAATTTTTCCCGCACGATCATGCGCGTTCCCGCGCCTACCGATGGGGGGAAGACGGCATCGGGGGCTTTTCTGACCGCCACCAGATGATTTGCTTCGGCCTCGCGTTCTGGAATGGCCGCGATCCCATCCTCAAAGAGAGATTGTTCGGTCTCACCGGGAACCAAGGCAATCACGGCGAGGACGTGAAGGAATATTACTTCTATCAGGACTCAACGCCTACGCACAGCTACATGCGCATGCTCTACAAATATCCGCAGGCGGAATTTCCCTACGGCCGCCTCGTGGAAGAAAATGGCAGAAGAAACCGCGAGCAACCCGAATTCGAGCTTCTCGACACCGGCGTGTTTGCCGATGATCGTTATTTCGATGTCTTCATCGAGTACGCCAAAGCCGACGTGGAGGATATTCTCATTAAGATCACCGCTGTAAATCGCGGGCCCGAAGCGTCCTTGCTGCACCTCCTTCCTTCCTTGTGGTTCCGCAATACCTGGTCCTGGGGCCGGGACTTGCGCAGACCACGAGCGCAAAAAGCGACCAGCGTTCCCGGAAGTTTGTGCGTCGAAGTTGAGCATTGGAAATATGGCAAGCGATGGCTTCTATGCGCTGGTCAGCCCGAATTGCTTTTCACCGAAAATGAAACGAACTTCGCCAAGCTTTTCAACGGCAAGAACCGTTCGCCGTATGTGAAGGATGCTTTCCACGAGTATTTGATACATGGAAAGAAATCGGCCGTGAACCCTCAGCAAACGGGGACGAAAATGGCCGCGTACTATCCGCTGCAGCTTGGCCCCGGCCAAAGTGAAACAATCAAGCTGCGTCTGACCGACATGGAGCCCCTCGCTTCGATGGAGCGAGCTTTGGGCTTCGTCGGCACGATTACCTCACCAGGACACGACGATCGGCCCGAAGGCGTACCGGCGACGAATGATTTTGGCGCGGGCTTCGATGGCGTGTTTTCACTCCGCCAAAACGACGCCGACGAATTTTACGCTTCGCGCGTCACCTCGGAATTATCCGACGATGCGAAAAGCGTGATGCGCCAGGCTTTTGGCGGCTTGCTGTGGTCCAAGCAGTTTTATCACTATGATGTCCGCAACTGGCTGGATGGCGACCCCGCCGGGCCTCCTCCGCCACCCGAACGGTTGAAAGGTCGCAACAAGGACTGGACTCATCTCTACAACGACGACGTCATGTCCATGCCCGACAAATGGGAGTATCCCTGGTACGCAGCGTGGGACCTGGGATTCCACTGCATCGCTCTCGCGCTAGTGGATCCCGACTACGCGAAGGAGCAGCTCATCCTACTCCTCCGCGAATGGTACATGCATCCCAATGGGCAACTGCCCGCCTACGAATGGGCTTTCGGCGACGTGAATCCTCCCGTACATGCTTGGGCCGCCTGGCGTGTCTACAAGATCGAGCGTCGCGTTCGCGGCGTGGCCGACCGCGGCTTCCTCGAAAAGGTCTTTCACAAGCTGCTTCTCAATTTCACCTGGTGGATCAATCGCAAAGACCCCGACGGCATGAACATCTTCCAGGGCGGTTTTCTCGGTCTCGATAACATCGGAGTTTTCGACCGCTCCGCCCCCCTCCCCACCGGCGGCCACCTCGAACAGTCAGACGGCACAAGTTGGATGGCTATGTACTGCCTCAACATGATGGCCATCGCGCTCGAATTGGCCAAGGAAGATCCTGCCTACGAAGACGTCGCCAGCAAATTCTTCGAGCACTTCGTAAACATCGCACACGCAATGAACGACATGGGCACGGAAGGCATCTCGCTTTGGGACAATGAAGACGGCTTCTACTACGACGTTCTTCACCTCCCGAACGGCGAAGACCATTTCCTGAAGATTCGTTCCATGGTTGGCCTCATTCCCCTCTACGCTGTGGAAACTCTCGAACCGGAGATTGTCGACCGCCTGCCGGGCTTCAAGCGCCGCATGCAATGGTTCATTGACAACCACCCGGACGTTCCCGAACACATTGAAATGACGCAACGCTCCGCGCGGGGCGTTCGCCGCCTGCTCTCGCTCGCCAACCGCAAACAACTGAAGCGCATTCTCACCCGCATGCTCGACGAAACCGAATTTCTCTCGCCCTACGGCGTGCGTTCTCTCTCCCGCTATCACCTCGATCATCCCTATGAAGTCCAAGTGAATGACCATATCAACCGCGTCGACTATGAGCCCGCCGAATCCAGCAGCGGACTTTTTGGAGGCAACTCCAACTGGCGCGGCCCTATTTGGTTTCCCTTGAACTATCTACTTGTAGAATCCTTGCAGAAGTATCACCACTATTACGGCGAGGACTTCAAAGTTGAATGCCCGTCCCGCTCAGGGAGCGAAGCGGATCTCTGGGAAGTGGCTGCCGAAGTTTCCCGTCGCCTCGTTCACATTTTCGTGCGCGGCAAGGACGGCCGGCGCCCCGTCGCGGGCGGCACCGAAGTTTTCCAGAGCGATCCTCACTGGAAAGATTTGCTGCTCTTCTACGAATATTTTCACGGGGATAATGGCGCCGGTCTCGGCGCAAGCCACCAGACCGGCTGGACCGGTCTGGTCTCCAAGTTGATCGAGCAGAGCGGAGAGTAGCGTGTCCGGAGTTATTTTTCGCCCCGCGGTCCGGGACGACGAGCAAGCGCTCCTGGTTATGATGCGCAATCTGGCAGAGCAGGAACCGGGCGCCTATTATTTCGATGAACCGGTAGTCCGGGACGCACTGCGCAAGTTCCTTGCAAGTCCGGAGCTGGGACAAGCTTGGGTTTTCTTTGAAGCAGAAACTCCGGCTGGCTACATTGTTCTGACGTTCGGCTACAGTTTCGAATATCATGGACGCGATTCCTTCATTGATGAGCTGTACATCGAGCCGCAATACCGGCGGCAGGGAATTGGCCGCCGCGCTATGCAATTTGTTGAGGAGCGTGCCCGCGAGCTGGGCGTGAACGCCATCCATCTCGAAGTCGATCAGGGCAACGATCCCGCCGCCGAGCTTTATCGCGGCGCGGGCTACGACGATCACTCGCGTTTCTTGATGACCAAGTGGCTCAAATCCGGCAAGCACTGAGCGGCAACTCGCGGCAAAGATCCCAACGGAGAAAAGGAGAGCGGTGGCGCCTCAACGAAACGAAGGTCAACCCGGAGCGCTCTCCCCAGTGCGGTTTGGCCGCGAAGTCTGCGGCAATCTAGCCGCCGCCGAACTCCGCGAGTGGCTGGTTACCAACGGCATCGGCGGTTTTGCCTCTGGAACCATCGCCACAGGCATGACGCGCCGCTACCACGGCCTTCTCATCGCCGCCCTTCAGCCGCCGCTCGGCCGCAATCATCTCGTCGGGGTGCTCGATGAAACCGTGCGCTATGGCGGCGCCACGTATGCACTCGCCACCCACCGCTGGGTCAGCGGAGCCGTTGATCCACAGGGCTTTCTCTACCTCGAAAGTTTCCGCCTCGAAGGCACCACTCCCGTTTGGGCATACTCCCTGGCCGATGCCTTGTTTGAAAAGCGGGTGTGGATGGTTCAGGGAGAAAACACCACGTTTATTCACTACACCCTCGTGCGGGCAAGCGGCCCACTAGAGATCGATTTGAAAGCCCTGGTCAACTACCGCGACTTTCATTCTCTAACCCACGCCGGCGACTGGCACATGAAGATCGCAACTGTGGAACAAGGCGTGATGGTCCTGCCCTTCGACGGCGCCACGCCGTTCTATCTCAAAAGCGCCCAGGCTACCTGCGAGCCACGCCATGAGTGGTATCGCGATTGTTACCTGCCGAGGGAGACGGAACGGGGCCTTGATGATCGCGAAGATCAACTGTTCGCTGCGCTCTTTCATGTCAAGTTGAACCCCAGCGAAAGTCTCTCGATCGTCGCCACCACCGAAGCTACAACGCCGCTCGATGGCGAAGCATCTCGATCTAAACGCGCGAATCACGAAGCGGCTTTGCTCAGCGACTGGCAATCACAAAACGAAAAATCCGCGGCTGGCGCTCCCGCATGGCTCCGCCAGCTGGTCCTCGCCGCGGATCAATTCATTGTCCATCGCCGCCTTCCCGAAGAGCCCGACGGCCGCAGCGTCATCGCCGGCTATCACTGGTTTGGCGATTGGGGGCGCGACACCATGATCGCTCTACCAGGCCTCGCGCTCGCCACGGGCCGTGCGGAGGTAGCGAAGCAAATCCTCCTAGCCTTCGCGCGCTACGTTGATGGCGGAATGCTTCTCAATGATTTCCCGGGTGCAGGCGGCAAACCCGAATACAACACCGTTGATGCCGCGCTTTGGTATTTCGAAGCGGTGCGCCAGTATTTCGATGCGACGAAGGACACCGTGACGCTGCAAAAATTATTTCCCGTTCTGGCCAATATGATTGATGCCCACGTCGCGGGCACGCGCTACAACATTCACGTCGATTCCGCCGATGGCCTTCTCTACGCCGGAGGACCGGGGATTCAACTTACCTGGATGGACGCCAAGATCGGCGATTGGGTCGTTACCCCGCGCACCGGCAAGCCGGTCGAGATCAACGCCCTCTGGATCAATGCCCTCGAAACGATGGCGCAGTTCGCCAGCCTTCTGAACAAATCTTCGGACAACTACACACCCCTTTCCGCGCAGGCAAGGGACAGCTTTCAGAAATTCTGGAACGCGGAGCGAAACTGTTGCTTCGATGTGGTCGATGTTCCGGGTTCAGAGAAGAACGGCGGCAAGGACGCCGCGTTGCGCCCGAACCAGATTCTCGCCGTGTCGCTGGCCTCGAGCCCGCTGGCCAAAGACCAGCAAAAAGCTGTCGTCGATATCTGCGCGCAACGCCTGCTTACCTGCTACGGCCTACGCAGTCTGGCGGCTGGTGAGCCGGGTTACCAAGGCCACTACGGCGGCGATCAGCGCACGCGCGATGCGGCCTATCATCAAGGGACCGTCTGGGGCTGGCTGCTTGGGCCATTCGCCGTGGCGCATCTCCGCGTATACGGGGATCGTTCCGCTGCGCTCCGCCACCTTGAGCCCCTCGGATCCAATATCGCGGCGTATGGGCTCGGTACCCTAGCCGAGATTTTCGATGGCGACCCGCCGCACGCGCCACGCGGCTGCATAGCCCAAGCCTGGACCGTCGCAGAAATCCTCCGCGCCTCGAGCGAAATCGTCAAAGGTAGGTGAGTTATTTTTGGCGAGGCTTTGCCGCGGATTCATACAACTCGATCAAGACTTTACCGCCGCCCGGAACGGGCATAAGGAAAAAATTCACACGCGTTCCATCCGCTCCGGGTCTCGTTTCCGGATAAACCGCCGCGACTCCAAATTTCTCCTTCAGAATCTCCGTCGCCCGGTCCACATTGGAACACCGAAACTCCACCTGCTGCACGCCTTCTCCAAATTTCCCCAGAAATCGCGCAATAGCTCCTTCACCGCCGGGCGCACGCGAGGTCAAAATGTCCAGAGAAACTCCATTCGAAAAGTGCAGCTCAAACTCTTCCGCATCTTGCTCCGAGGGCACCTCGGCTAGGCGCGAAACGCCATGAACCGAGCGAATCTTCGAAAAGGTCTCCCGCTGTACCGCCAGCCCGACCGTCGCTTCAGGTTTCGGCCCGAGCAGCAATGCGGATAATTCCGTGTCGCTCAACCAGGATTTTGCTGCGTGTTCGGCGGACGCTCGCCCCGTTGCAAAAATCTCTTCAGCCGCAGACTCGCGCGCGGAGGTCTCTCCGGAGCAGAGCCCTGCGATTGCCGTATGGAGTGGACTGGACATAATCGACCTAAAGATTGTAGCGTGACCACCCTGCCAGGATCAGACCAACCTCTGCCCTTGGCGCGAAAGTTGCAACGATTCCCGCTTTCAAATCATCTGACGGGTATGCCGAAACCTGTTCTATTTACTGTCGACGACGACCCGGAGGTCCTGCGCGCCATCGAGCGCGACCTCCGGAGCCATTATTCCGACCGTTATCGCGTCATGCGCGCCAGCTCCGGTGGTGCCGCTCTCTCGACCCTACGCGAACTCAAAGCCCGCAACAATCCCGTAGCGCTGCTCCTCGCCGACCAACGCATGCCTCAAATGAACGGCGTCGGGTTTCTCTCGGAAGCCATGGAAATCCATCCCCAGGCCAAGCGCGCTCTGCTCACGGCCTACGCGGATACCACCGCAGCCATCGACGCCATCAACGAAGCTCGCATCCACTATTACCTCATGAAGCCCTGGGACCCGCCGGAAGAAAAACTCTTTCCCGCAATCGATGACCTGCTCACGGACTGGAACTCCACCTTCCGCCCGCTCTATGAAGGCATCCGCGTCCTTGGCACTCGCTGGTCCAACCGCTCCTACGAACTCCGCGATTTTCTCGCGCGCAATCAGGTCCCTTATCAATGGATCGACGTTGAACTCGCACAAACCGATCCCGAAGTTCGCAGCCTTATCGCTTCCCTCGGACCCGAGGCGGAAACGCTTCCTCTGGTTTTGTTTCCCGACGGCACCCGGCTCGCCGAGCCGCCACTTCCGACAGTTGCCGACAAAGTCGGTCTTCGCACGCATGCACTCGCGAATTTCTACGATCTCGCCATTGTCGGTGGTGGGCCCGCGGGCCTTGCTGCAGCCGTCTACGGCGCATCGGAGGGCCTGCGCACGGTGATGATCGAGCGCGAAGCCCCCGGTGGCCAGGCTGGCCTTAGCTCTCGCATTGAAAATTATCTGGGTTTTCCAGCCGGACTATCCGGCGCCGACTTGGCTTTCCGCGCCGTCGCGCAAGCCCGCCGCTTTGGCGTCGAAATTCTCTCGCCCCAAGATGTCATCGGCCTCCGCGTCGACGGCCCCTATCGCCTCATCAAACTCGCCGATGGCGCCGAAATCTCCTGCAACGCTCTGCTCCTCGCAATGGGCGTTCAGTGGCGCACGCTTGACGTCCCCGGCGTCGATCGCCTCCAAGGCGCCGGCGTTTACTATGGAGGCGGCACTTCGGAAGCCATCTCTTGTCGCGGCGAGACCGTCTACATCATCGGCGGCGCCAATTCCGCCGGCCAAGCCGCGATGCATTTTTCAAAATATGCCAATAAAGTCGTCATGCTCGTTCGCGGCAAATCCCTGGCCAGCACCATGTCCCACTACCTCATCGAACAGATCGAAAAAACTCCCAATATCGAAGTCTGGGGACAGACCAGCGTTGTCGAAGTCCAGGGCGAAACGCGCCTCACTGGCATCACCGTGCAATGCGAGCCCAGCGGCACACGCAAGGAGCTTCCTGCTTCGAGCCTCTTCATCTTCATCGGCGCGCAGCCCAGCACCCAATGGCTCGGCGATCTTATAGAACGCGACGAGCGGGGTTTCATCCTCTCCGGCCCCGACCTACTCCGCGACGGCAAGCGCCCCGCTTCCTGGACGCTCGACCGCGATCCTGGCTTGCTCGAGACCAACGTGCCGGGAATTTTTGTCGTCGGCGACGTCCGCCACGGTTCCGTGAAGCGCGTCGCCTCCGGCGTCGGCGAAGGCGCCGTCGTCGTCCAATTCATGCATCAGTATCTGGCCAAGGTACAATGAGCCTGCCTATCAGGAGAGCAGGACGCGCATGACCGAAATTCCCTCTCAGTCGCACCCTGAAGAGATTCTCACGGAACTAGTCAAGATTCCTGTGTTTCAGGATCAACCACGCGAAGAACTTCTTTGGTTTATTTCCGTTAGCGAGGAACGCCGCTCCGCCCCCGGCGAAATCATCATGCGTGAAGGCGACGAGCCCAACTACATGTTGGTGATGCTGGAAGGCGAAATGCGAGCGAGAGCAGAGCACGGTCCCGCTGATGGCCCCGTGTTCACGATAACGACCGGCGATGTGACTGGTATGCTGCCGTTTTCGCGGCTGAAAGTGATCAGCGTCACAGGTCGCGCCGTAGTTCCCTCGCACTACCTGGGCTTTCCAGTCGGCCAGTTCATCGAACTCTTCAAAAGACTGCCGGAACTGGTCCGCCGCCTCGTCGGCTTGCTTACCGACCGCGTTCGCAGCGTCACGCGCGCTGAGCAGCAGCACGAGAAGCTCGCTGCCCTCGGCAAACTCTCCGCAGGCCTCGCTCACGAACTGAACAACCCTTCGGCGGCCGCGCGCCGTTCCGCCGCCGCTTTGCGCGATTGTTTGGTCCGCCTGCGCCAAGCCGCCCGCAGTACGGAGATCGGCCCCGAAGACTGTGGTCTCCTGGCTGAGCGCGAGGAAGAAATTCGCGCCACGTTGAAACCCGCGCAATTCAAGGATGAGTTCGCTCGCGTCGAGCGCGAAGAAGCCATTCAAGCATGGCTCGAAGCGCACAATGTCGAGGACGCCTGGAAGCTCTCTCCCTCACTCGCCGACGCGGGCCTCACCGATGTTCATCTTGCCACCTTTGCCGCGGCCGCAGGCGCATCCGTCGGCCCGGAACTCACTCGCTTCGCCACGCTCCTTGAAATGGAACGCATCGCGGAAGAGCTCGAACACAGTTCCGCCCGCATCTCCGATCTCATCAAAGCCATCAAGGAATATTCCTACATGGATCAAGGTCCCATGCAGGAAGTGGATATCGAGCGCGGCCTCGAAACCACTCTTACCATCATGAATCACAAGCTCAAACGCGGCATCACCGTCGTCCGCGACTACGAGCCGAATCTCCCCAAAGTGATGTCCAGCGGCAGCGAACTCAATCAAGTCTGGACCAACCTCATCGACAACGCCGCCGACGCCATGAAAACCGGCGGCAAACTCACCATCCGCACGGCGCGTGAAAATGATTTCGTTCTCGTGGAAATTGCCGACAACGGATCCGGCATTCCGCCCGACAAGATCTCCCGCATCTTCGATCCGTTTTTCACAACAAAGGGCGTTGGAGAAGGCACCGGTCTTGGTCTCGATGTGGTCAGCCGCATCATCAAAAACCTCGGCGGCCAGATCGGTGTCACCTCCGTCCCCGGCGACACTCGCTTTCAAGTTCGCATCCCGATTCAGGCTAAGAAGTAATCGACTCAGGAGAGAATGATGGCCGATGTCTGCACTCACATCCAGCACATACATCCTGCAAAACCAAAATCCAAGGGCTGCGAAGAATGCCTGAAAATGGGCGATACCTGGTTGCATCTCCGCCTCTGCCTGACGTGCGGCCACGTCGGCTGCTGCGATTCCTCGAAAAATAAGCACGCCACCAAGCATTTCCACGCGACTGAACATCCCGTCATCCGCTCGTTCGAGCCCGGCGAAGACTGGATGTGGTGCTACGTAGACGAATTAATGTTTGAAGAGGACTAACCCGAGACCGACCGCACGAGGAATTCCTTCAAGAGTTACGCTGGGAACGCGTCTCCGGGAGTCAATGGCGCTGTCGGCGGCATCGCTGCCAGACTCGGCGGAAACATCTTATTTCCCAGCGGGCCATACCGCGACGCGAAAAACTCCAGCGTGTACGACTGAAAAAACACCAGCCCAGGCGCATACACGAATCCTACAACGTAAAGAATCCCTGCGAGTGCCAGCAACCCGACCGCCGCCACCAGCAATTCCGTCGAAAGGTCCCACGTAATCCCAAGCCCGCTGCCGATGAAGTACCCCGCCAGCCCCAGCAGCCCAAGCGGAATCAACAAAACCAAAATCACGATCAGATTGATGATCGCGAAAATAATCGCGCTCCCCATTGCTAGCACAATCTTCATCAACGTATACACGGCGTACGCCGATTTCTCCGCACCCATCAGCGCCAGCAGCCGTTCCCATCCTTCCATCGCCCCCACATCCTCGAACGCCATCACTGGAATCAGAAAATCCCTCGCTAGCATGTCGATGATCGCAAGAGCCGCCACTATTGCAATCACCACCAGCGCCAGAAAAATTCCTCCGCCAATCAGCCCCCCGAGGTTCTCTTCCGGTTTCTCAAACCACCCGGCGCGATAAGCCAGCCAAGCCGGAATTCCTGCTACCACTCCCACAACAGCGAACGCCCCGAATCCAAACGCAATCACCCAAACAAAATATCGCCGCCCGGCTTCTCTCCACCGCCGCCATCCTTCACGCAACCGGCACTGTCCGCTCACAACCGCGTCCAAAAGAATAAACCGGTAAACGGAGTCGCTGTAAATCCACAAGAGAAGCACCGCCAGGCCCACCGCCAAGCCCAGAGCGATCCAGCCCGCGTAAGGCTGCATCTGCTCCCAGCCTGGTTCACTGAAAAGACGCGCCGCTCCAGCCAACTGATCTCCGCCGCCTCGATTGTTGTTGAGGTTCGGAATGCTACTCCCGCCGCCAACGCCTCCAGCTTCCCCGGTAATCAAAGCCACCACAGCCAATCGCGCCCACAAACTAAAACGAAACGGCCGGAAGAGTATCTGTTTCGTCCGGACGAAAGCTGGCGAGATGGATTCCACTGCTGAAGCGCGTTTCGGCACGCAGCACCTTCCAGGAAGCGACTCTATGGCGCTCTTCCTTGCAGACGCAACAATGTTCTAGAAAATATCGTTCAGCGGAAGGGTCCTGGCAACAACCATCTCGGCGCGAGTGCCAATAAGGTCTCTTTTTCCTCGAGCGGTACGCTCTTCTCGCTGCTTCTTCTAAGAATCGTCCGCCCTGCCATCTCCTCTCGACCTGCTCGAGAAGTGCGACCCGCGCCGCATATGCCGCGCCATCGCCCGGACCTGCCGGTACTGCCCATAAAGTATCCACAGCGAAGCTAGCCCCAGCGCTGTGAGAGTCGCTCCCAACAGGACGTATTCCTCCGCGTACGGCCCCGCTTGACGAATCGAATCGAGCAACACGGCGGTGCCGAGCAAACAAAACAAAATGGACAACGCGGCCCATATGTAGCGTTCGGCCTTCATAAAAGTCACTCCGGTTCGGGCGCCTTTTGATCGGCGTCGTACCCACCACCAGTTTGGCCCTTTTTCCAGCCCCTAAAAAACCTGTGTCGTTAACCAGGTAATGATACGTAGGCACGAACCATGGTTGCAGCCGTACTCTGCCTCGCGCGTACCCAGCGCAAGGCGGGCCGGCATCTTCTTGCGGGGCGACCGCGGGTTCGAACCAAAACTCTCCTTTTCCCGGCTATCTTCAGGATTGGACGAATTACAGCCCCGATCCATCGGCGAGTCTAGCTCTCGCTCCGGCCGTCCCGCGGTTCCCTGATCGCAATCAGAATCCATCCATCGGCAGTCAGCAGCGGATGAAACCAACTCCGCGAACGAGTCGCGCCGCTTGGCAGCAAGAGGATGCGGTCTGCCCGCCTCGCCACTAAGTCCACTTAGGAGCAGAACAGTCCATCTCCTTCCGAGATCTGATAACGTTTGCCCCGAATCCCGAGGAAGCCAAACGCATGCCACAAGCCGATCTTGTACAAAAACAATTTGAAGAGTCTCGCCGGCCACGATCCTTGCGCAAATCGGTTGCAGTCTACGATAACCACGGCTCTCCGCGCCACTCGAAGCATTTCCCTCGGGGCTCCTGAAGGGTGCGGGGCGTAATGAAGAATGCTGAACTCGCTCAGCGCATCGAAGCTGCCGTCAGCAAACGGCAGCGCTTCTCCCGAAGCTCGCAACAGCAAAACCGTCTCCGTGTAATATTCACCATGAATCTCGACGGCTCGGTCCATTCGAGTCAGATCGCCACCCACAACGTGACAGTTACGAATGATCAGGAAAAAAACGTCCTAGCCCGGCACCCGAACTTCCAGCTTCTCGACTTTCTCCTGCGCGGCCATCACTCGCGCAATCTCCATCTCAATCAACTTGGAACTGACGGGTTTGGCAATATAACCATCCATCCCCGCTTGCCGGCATCTCTCCCGGTCCTCTTCGAACGCATTTGCCGTCATCGCCACGATGGGCACATGTCTTCCTGTTTTCTTCTCGGTGGCGCGAATCTTTTCCGTGGCTTCCAAACCGTCCATGATCGGCATCTGCATATCCATCGCCACCAGGTCGAAATCCTCTTCGGCCAGGCGCTGTAGCGCAATTTGCCCGTTGCCTGCAATCGTCACCGTGTGCCCCATTTTCTCAAGCAGTCGCGAAGTCAATCTCTGATTCACAATGTTGTCTTCCGCGAGCAAAATCCGCAGTGCCCTCCGCCCTTCCACCGCAGGCGCTTCCGCCGCCGTGGCCTGTGTTTCTTTCACTTCTCCGAAGCATTCCTGTAACGCTTCATGCACCGTCGAGCGCCGGAAGGGTTTGAGGATCGTTCGAGTCACGCCCGCATGCTCGCACTGTTTTCTCTCCGCTGCATCCAGTGGCCGCGAATGGACCAGAATCGCAGGCACATTCGGTGCCGCGGAAGTCCTCAAGGCCGCGAGCAGCGCAAGTCCTCCCGGGCGGCTCATGTCCTTGTCGATCATGATCGCCGATAACCTCTCGCCCGCAAGTTGCGCTCTCTTCAGCAAAACCAATACGTCTTTCGCGCTTGCCGCCGCCACCGCTTTCATATTCCAGCGTGGCAGCAAGCGCTCCAGCAGCTCTCGGTTTACGGGATTCTGGCCAACCACAAGAACGCGCCGCACTTCCGGCGGTGTCTTCGCCTGCGCTTTTCCATCCGGGGCCACTCTGAGCTTTTCCTTTGCCGCATCGCAGAACACTTTCATCGTGAAATGGAACTCGCTTCCGCGCCCGACTTCGCTCTCCACCCAAATGCGACCGCCCATCAAGTTCACCAGCCGCTCGCAAATCGAAAGTCCCAGTCCCGTACCTCCGTAGCGCCGCGACGTGGACATATCCGCCTGCGCGAAAGCTTCAAAGATCTTTACTCGTTTCTCCTCCGCTATTCCAATGCCCGTGTCGGAGACCGTGAATTCCAGCATCAATCCACCCTCGGTAGTCCCCGCGTGCCTGCCATAAATCGCCACTTGTCCTTTGTTGGTGAATTTCAGCGCGTTCCCCACTAAATTGATGAACACCTGCCGCAGCCTAGTGCAATCGCCCCGCACCACCTTCGGAATATCTCTGCCCACATTCCACACCAGTTCGATGCCCTTCTGTTGCGCCTTCAGCGCCAGCGGCTCCAGCGCTTCCTCGATGCAGTCTTCCACCGACATGTCCGCGATTTCGAGGTCCAGCTTGCCCGCCTCGATCTTCGAAAGGTCCAGAATGTCGTTCAGCAGCGTCAGCAACGATTCTCCCGAACTTTTCACCATGCTCAGGTAATCGCGTTGCTCCGCGTCCAAATTCGTTTCCAGCGCCAGCGTCGTCATCCCCAGTATCCCGTTCATCGGCGTCCGAATCTCGTGGCTCATGTTGGCTAGAAAATCGCTCTTCGCCCGGTTCGCCGCTTCCGCATCTTCTTTTGCACGCCGCAACGCTTCTTCCGTTTTTTTCCGCTCCGTAATGTCCACGAACGTCACGACACCGCCCAACATTTTGCCTTGCTGCAGCACCGGGTGGCACCAAAGCTCGGCATCGAAACTGGTCCCGTCGGCCCGCCAGAGAAACTCGTCCGTCCCGTGAAATTTTCTGCCTGACAGGAATTCCCTATGCACCGGGCATTCATCCCGCGAAAGGTGGGTTCCGTCTCGCCGCGTGTGGTGCATCACGTCGTGTAGATTTCGTCCCAGCAGCACTTCCTGCGAGGGGTAGCGCAAGAGCCGCAGCATCGCATGGTTGCAGAAAGTGCATTTGCCCGCGGTGTCCACTCCATAAATCGCTTCCCCCGTCGATTCCAGCAACAGCCGCATGCGGACTTCTTCTTCCGACAATTTCTGCTCGCTCTCGTCCCGTTCGCTGATCAAAGCTCCCAGCACCAGCCCGGCGAGCGATAGAATCAGCATCAGAAATTGCAACAGCGTCAGTTCGTGGTAAGTCCGCGGATACAACCGCAGCGCCAGGATAATTCCAGTATCCAGCGCTAGAATCGCTGCCGTCGCTCCTCGTAATCCTCGCCGCACTGCCACCAGAATCAAGGGGAGAAAAAGCAGGTAAAACATCTCACTCCCGCTCGAGAACCTCCCGCTCAGCGCCGCCCAGAGCACGGCCACGATGCTCGCTGCGAACAGCCCCGTTTCAAGTGCGCGTCCGTATCCGCGGAGTTCGTGTCTGCCAACTCTGCGAGTTGCCTCGTCTGCGGTCCCGCCACTTTCCGAGTAGCGCAGGTATCGTCGCAGCCCCGGCACAATATAAATTAGAGAAAACGGCACGATCGATCCGATCGCCACCGCGTCCCCAACCCACCAATTCATCGTCGCCAGCAGGTATCCCTTCGCGGGAATCAAGCCATCGGCCTGCAGAAACCTCGTTCCCACGAACGCCACAATGCACGACGCGCACGTGGCAATTAGCAGCAGCCACGTCACGTCCCTCATGGTTCGCAGACGCCAATCCATCTTCACTACTCGCCGCAATAGCACTGCGGCCATCGTGTACACCAAAATGAATTCCACATTCCCTATGACGAACGAATACGAACGTACGGGCAGGTGATAGTTCACAACTGACGCGATGCACTCCGCCAGCAGGATCACCGGCGCGTAACGCCACCCGAGTCCAATCAGCGCCGCGAGTGCCAGCCCCGTGGGCGGGTACCACGCGCTGATCTCCGCCCAAATCTGAAAGGCTACCGTCGTTCGATCTACCAGCACGTACACCCCGACAAAACACAACGCCACCAGCAAGTGTCTTAGCTTCCAAGCTTTCTCCGAAGCCAATCATCCCTCCCGCCGGCTTGGCATCTCTAGCTCCCGAGGTGCAGGTGGCGGCGTTATTCCCGGCCACCCTCGTTCGATTCCGAACCGTCCAGCCCAATGGTGTTCCGAAATGAAAATACAGCCTAAAAATGCTCCGCAAACTCTTTTCGCCCGCCCCCATCTTGGCTCTACGAAATGAGTGCTAATCCCTGTCACATCAGTGAGTTTGCGGCGACGGGCAGCCTTCACTTCTGGCCCCTGCACGCACACACCCCCTTGATTTCCTAGCGCTCCGAGGGCCAAATCGGCAGGCTCGTCGTGCAGACCAAGATTAGAAAACTCTAAATGAATTCAGGCGTGGTTCGAGATTTCGCGAGAGCTATTTTTTGTTGTACACCGCTGGTTGCGTTACTTCCCCTGGAGCCGCGACACAAACAACTCCAGAAACTTGTCTGCCTTCACGTCGATGCAAACCTTGGCGTTAGGCACGACCGTGTCGAGGCCCTCGATCACGTAACGATCTCCATCTGCGAAATGCCGCAGCACGTTTCTTTCGATTTCGTTCCGCCGGTTTGCCACCGTTTCTCCCCGCGTAAACTCTCCCCGCGTTTCGACATCGACATGCATCGCCGGCGCCGTCACCAGCTCCGCGTCGATTGCCACTCCCACCGCCAGCGGATCGTACATCGGCGTCCCGCTATCCCCGAATTTTTCCGACAACTCCACAAGAAATTTAGTCACTCCGTAAATGAAGTCGTTCACCGGGCCGTGCGTCTTCCCGAGTTGCTCCAGTTGTTTGCGGCTGAAAAGCGTTTTATCTCCGACGTCGAGCCCCACCATCGTAAGCGGCCAGCCCGCCTGAAAAACCAGCTGCGCCGCTTCCGGATCGTTGTAAATATTCGCTTCCGCCGAGGCGTTCACGTTCCCGCCCTTGATCGATCCCCCCATTAGAATCACTTCTCTCACCAGCGGCACGATCCCCGGATCTTTTTGAATTGCCAGCGCGATGTTGGTCAGCGGACCAACCGGCACTAGCGTGATTTCGTGCGGATAGGCGTGCACCAACGCAATGATGAGGTCTGGCCCAAACCGCGCGTCCGCTTTGCATTTGCTTGCGGGCAACTCGATGTTGGCCAGTCCATTCTTGCCGTGCCAAAACTCCGCCGTGATCAGTTTCTGAAAGAGCGGATGCTCCGCCCCTCCCGCGACCGGAATGTCGCAGCGGTTCGCCAGCGAAACCATCCGCAGCGCATTTTCCAGACCCTGCCGCGCCGTCACGTTCCCCGGCACAACGGTAACCGCCCGCACATCCAGTTCCGGAGAATTCAGCGCCAGCATCAGCGCCATCGCGTCATCAGTCCCTGGATCAGTGTCCAAGATAATCTTCTTTGCCCCCGCAGCGCCCCATGCCGGCGAACAGACAATCCCCAGCACCACAACCGTGCCGCAAATCCTACGCGCAAACCAGCTCTTCCCATCAGCCATATTGTTCCTTTCGAGCGAACTCGCAGGGCACGGCACATTTATCTTGAGCCTCCCAGGGCCGTGCCCGCTCTTATTTCATGCACCTAGGCTGCCATTGAGGGCCGCAACACGTTTAGCCAAGTCCTCAAAGGCCGCGCTCCCCGAGGCAAGATCGCTCGCTCACGACACCCGCGTCATCTTTTCGCTTTTGCACTTACCAGCAGGGAAGCCGCCAGCGCCACTAGCAACAACCCCCCCACCACCGCCAAAGAGATCTCCACCGAAATATGCACCCAGGGCTCAACAATCATCTTCGCCCCGATAAACGCCAGCACCGACGAAAGACCGGTCGTCAAATACCGCAGCCGCCCCAGCACGCCAGCCAGCAGAAAATACATGGCCCGCAACCCCAATATTGCGAACACGTTCGACGTGTAGACGATGAACGGATCATGCGTAATTCCAAAAACGGCTGGAATCGAATCCACTGCCAGCGTGATGTCCGTAATCTCCACGATGAGCAGCACCACAAACAGAGGCGTGGCGTACCAGGTTTCGCCTTCGCGCACAAAAAATTTGCTCCCCTGATATTCCTTGGTGACTCGCAGATGCCTTCTCGCAAAACGTGAGATCCGGTTCTCTTCCGGATGCATCTCCTCTTTCTTCACAAAGAGCATGTGCAATCCCGCGAACACCAGAAACGCTCCGAACACATAGAGCACCCAGCTGAACCGCTCAATCAGCCCTGCTCCTGCCGCAATCATCGCGCCGCGCATCAGCAGCGCCCCCAAAATTCCCCATTCCAGGATGCTGTGCTGGATCCTTTCTTCTACCGCAAACGCCCGGAAAATCACCAAAAACAAAAAAAGATTATCGACGCTGAGGGCCTTTTCAATCACATACCCGGTGAAGAATTCCAGCCCACGCTGCTGGCCGGAGAAATGCATCACGCCGAGCCCAAACGCAACGGACAGCCCCACCCAGACGAGCGTCCAGGTGATTGCTTCCCGCGTTTCCATTTTATGAGGTCGCCGGTGGAAAACACCAAGGTCCAATACAATCGCGGCCAGAACGAAAAGATTGAAGACCAGCCAAAGCAGAGGTGTGCCCATGGCTCCGGCGGCCGGCGCGCTTTACGGCGCCGACGATGCCATCGTGTCCGTGGCGTTCAGGTTGGTAAGTTCGATGCGGAAAGATTGCCCTGCTTGAATCGTGACCGGCACATTCCAGCGCACCCGCGCATCCCCGGCGTTTGCGTCCAGGTTCAGCGAGCTGATCCAGTAGTTGCCGGGCGCCAGCTCGCGAAGAAAAGCGTGTCCTTCCAGGTCCGTCTGCACTTTGGCCGCCAGATATTTCGTTTGTGCCACTTCCGGCGCCAGTTTCTGCACCCGCTTCTTCTGATTGCTCAGCATCTGCGCCCACTTCCGTTGCGGATTCAGCGTGTCCAGCTCCAGCTCCATCCCCGAAACCGTTCCCGGATTTGCGATAATGAATTTCCTCAACGTGGCGTAATACGCCTGCTTGTCCTTTTCATACTTGTCCGGGTGCTCGGTCTTTTCCGATTCCTTGAACTTCGGCTTCGGAAAGCCGTTGGTCACGCCGCCGCTGTTCGAGTGCTCGTAGGCCATCAAAAATTCCGGTGTGTGAATGATATCGTCGGCTTTCAGCTGTTTATCCAGATCGGGAGCGGTCAGATCGAGCGTATCGTGGTCCTTCAGCCATTTCTTCAGCTCCGGCGAAATTTTTAATCCCTCGATGAACTCATCGCGCGGCGGGACGGGGTCCCCCGATTCGACATCCTTGGCGATCTCCGCATAGCTCCTTGTTAGGATGTAAAGCGTGAACTGCCGCACGGGTTCCGGCTGCGCCGCCGTCGGCGTGATTCGCGCCGTAATATCCAGGCTGGCCGCGGAGTTCTGCGCCCGCGCCGTTTGCGCGAAGCACACCATTCCGGCAAGCATAACCAACGAAACAACAGTTGCTCTTCTCATGCCGGAATCCTAACAGATTGTCTACGGCCCATATAGAAGAAGCGTCTCATGTGTTGCTTGAATCACTCTCTAACGCAGCGAAGACGGCTCCGTTTCCAGCTCTTCTTCCCACCGCCGAAATTCGTACCGCATACAGAAATGCTACGCCCGTCCGCCGCACACGTCCAGGAGTTCAGCGGGCCTCTGTCAGGCTATTCTCCTCGCCGAACTTGTACTTGCCGTCGCTTGCGACGCTGATTTTCAGCGCGCGATGATCCTTCTCGAATAGGTCGAAGCCCTCCCGGAGATTGCTCCAAAACGCCAGCAGGTCCGGCTGGTTCGGATGACTCTGCGCGAGCGCCTTGAATCCGTCTTCCGTCAGCCGTGCGGGAAATATCTCGATGGGAATGTGCCGCTGGCCCGCCGCATGAACCTGCACTGCCAGCCAGTAGACCTCTTTAATTCCTTCGTCCGTAATGGGAATGCAGCCGATGGTCACGCAATTCCCATGCAGGAAAATATCTCCGCCGGGATTCGTGTGCGATCCGAGAATCCGGTCGGCGCTATTTGGATAGCTGATATGCAAGCTCAAGAGAAAATTGCTCTGCGGATTGAACCAATCAAGTTCATAGAAGCCTTCGGGAACTTGCACATCGCCGAACTTTCTTTTCGGTCCAAGCACGCCGGAAGTCGCGCAAATCCCGTAGACGTGCAAAAGTGTCAATGGCGCTCCGGCCTTATCCGAAGCCCACAGTTCAAGCAATGCTTCTTTCTTAAAAGCGCGAAAAAGGATGGCGCGCGGCGGATAGGAAATCTTCTTTTCTTCAAACATCCGCCGCAGAGCTTCGTCCTTCTCTTTTGCGGCGGCGCGAACGCGGGGATATTGGGATTGCTCGTCGCGAAACGACTTGACCTGTTGCGACGCGGCAACCGAGCCCAGAAACAGCGCCGCCACAGCCAAGAGTACGATGGGCTTCATGGGCAAAGTCTATCAGGCGCGGCCAGAAATCTGCCTTTTGCAGCATTCTTCTCGCGGATCAATCGCCGCCCCGTGAGCGCTGCCGGAGCATCGTCAGAACAGGCGAAAGACGGCTTCGACCGTAACCCACGCCGCGAGCGCGTGCTTCGCGCCGTCGCGCGCGGGGATGAATTTCCAGCCCCGCACCGTCTCGACCGCCCGCTCATCCAGACCAAATCCGATTCCTTTGACGATGCGGACCTCTTGCGCCCGCCCATCCGCGCCCACCAGCACCGCCAGCGTCACCGAGCCCTGTACCTTCCCGTGCCGCGCTTCTTCCGTGTACGTTGGATACGGACAATACGCGCAGCCAGGCGGAATGAGCCCAGGCGCATAGGGACCTTTTCCAGTGCCATCGCCGCCCGGACCCACTCCGCCATCGCCAACCGTGTCGCCGTCTGTCGAGCCTATGCCGTGGTTCTTTCCTGGACCTGCCGAATTCGTGTCAGAGGGCATCCATGGCAATCCGATTCTGTCCGTAGGTGTAAGAACTGGCGCTGCGTTCGGGTCAAAGATCGTAGGCGGCTCGGGCAGTTGCGGGGGCTCGTTTTGCGGGAGTGTTGGTCTCACAAGGAGGATGGAAGAAAGTGGCGGGAGGTTCCCATGAGTCGCGGGAATCGGGTTTTGGCCGCCGCCGCGGCCACTGCCATCGGAAGGCTCGCTTGTGAGGCTACGGAGGAGTCGCGGCGAAGGCCGGAACGAGTCCAGCGGCGTTTCGCCACCAGGGAATGCTGGATGAGGCACCACTTTGGTGTTTGCCAATAGCAGGATGACTGCCGCGAAAATGGCCGCATGCGTAACCAGGGAAGCGCCCTGAGCACGCGCCGGCCGCAGCGATTTATCGAACTTCAAAAGATGAATCGGCGCCCCGTTTGCCGATGAAGATTTGAAATGTGAGGGAATCAGAAGCTGCCCCAGATTGTCCCTAACGCGGTTGAGCCAGGATTCCGCTGTGGGATCATTGCCGGAAAAAGGGCGCAGAAATGGATCGCGCATGCGCAGGCCTCCGTCTCCGCCTCAAGTTTCGGCCCGACAGCGTCTCGAGGCGGGCACCAGTCGGCTAGTCAGAAGTCTCGAAACGAGGTTTGGTTGCCTCGACGAGAAACTCTTGAGCAGTTATAGAAAATACAAATAGAAAATGAGAACTCAGTGGGAAAGAAAGAACTAATACAGCCGGAACGTCACTTCGATGGGCACGCTAACAGGCACAATCTTCCCGTTCGGTCCCGCCGCCGGCCGGAACTTCCACGTGCGGACGGACTCAACCGCCTTTTCTCCGAGGCCCATTCCGGGGTCTTTCAGGATGGAAATGTTGACCGCACGGCCATCGGGAGTGATGGTCACTTGCAACACCACAGTTCCCATATACTTCGCCTTGCGTGCGTCATCCGAGTAAAGCGGTGGCGGGCAATAGATGCACTCCGGCACTCCGACTCCATTCACGCCCGCGCGGAACGCACCGCCGCCCGTGCCCCCACCTTCGCCGGGGCCTAGACCGCCGCCAGTCCCGCTACCAATGCCCGTGCCATTGCCATGTCCCAGAGAATCGCTCACCCCGTTGGCCAGCGGATCGCCAAAGTTCGCCGCATTAATATTCGGCACCTTCAAATCCGGTGGACCGAGCAAGGAAGGATCCATAGCCAGCTTTGGATCCGGATTCTGAGGCTTCACCTGCGGAGGAGTGAACTGGGTCCACTGGAATTTCGGAAGCTTGCCCTTGTTCACAGGAGTCAGCGTGTGGTCGTTGGCACCGCCACCGCCGCCGGCCTTCTTCGCACCCGCCGGGAGTTTCGCCATGTAGGGCGAAATATCGATCGCCGTCATATCGACATTTTTGTTCTTCGCTTCGGTCTTCGTCCCGAAATGCCAGAACAAAGGAATCAGAATGACCAGCGCGAACACGCTGCCATGTATGGCAAAGGAAATCACCTGCGTCCAGCCAAAATTCTCGTCTTTCGTCCAGATGTCCTTCACTTTCACAGGCTTGCTGGTGAAGTTCGCCGGCGGAAGTTTTGCCGGAAAGAAAGCCTCTTTGATGCGCGATCCAAATCCACCGAAATTCGTGCCCCACGAGACTGCCAGCCGGCTGTTCACGGCGCCTTTCGGCATCGGGCGCGAGCTGAAGAAGTCTTTGAAATTGTCGAAAACGCCCGCTCCAAACACTGTCTTTACGAACGGTGCACCGGGACGGTCCGTCACCTTCACAGGACGTTCCGTCAGAAACTGCTTAAGGTTGGACCAAAAATTATCGGGAATGAGAAGGGCAGGAGCGCCAAACTTGGGAACCGCTGCCGCAGGTACTGGAACGACTTGCTGATTGCCGGAAGCAGACACGCTGGGCTTTGTTGCTTCAGGTGGAACGAGATTGACGATTAGGTCCGGCACCATCTTCCCCCTGATTTAGACGCACCTGGGCTGCGTAGGGTGTCCCTAATCGATAAGATTCGAGCGAACCAGGAAAGGTTGCGCGACCCCGACCGCTGACACCGACTGCCAATCATTGTAACATACGCAATTACACTGCTTTGCGATGTTTCTGGCTGAACACCTGAACCAGGGTACGGCAATCAAGGGACGGCATTCAGATTGAACAAGCGTAGCTTCGGGCGCACCTATCCACCGTGGGCACATACATTCATGGCCGAACCTCTGGAACTCAAGAAAACGCTGAACCTGCCAAAGACCGATTTTCCGATGAAGGCTGGCCTTCCGCAAAACGAGCCCAAACAGCTTGCAGCCTGGCAGCAAACGCATCTTTACGAGCGTATCCTTTCCGCGCGTAAAGGCCAGCCACTGTTCGTTTTACACGATGGCCCGCCGTATCCGACCGGCACAATCCATCTGGGCACGGGACTGAACAAAATCCTGAAAGACGTGATCGTCAAATCCAAAAGCATGGCCGGGCACTACGCGCCGTACGTGCCCGGATGGGACTGCCACGGTCTGCCGATCGAGACCCAGGTAGAAAAAGAACTTGGCGGCAAGGGCAAAGTTTCGCCCCCTGAGTTTCGCAGGCTTTGCCGCGAGTTTGCGACTCGTTACGTCGAGCAGCACAAGCGCGACTTCCAGCGCTTGGGAGTGCTGGGCCAGTGGGATGCTCCCTACCTGACCATGAACCACGAGTACGAAGCGACCGTGGCTGGCGCGCTTCTGGATTTCATGGAGAAAGGATTCGTCTACCGCGGGCGCAAGCCGGTTTATTGGTGCATCTACGATACGACCGCGCTGGCTGAAGCGGAAGTCGAGTACGAAGATCACACCAGTCCGTCAGTCTGGGTAAAATTCAGTGTAGCGGCCGGCGGAAAGAGCGAGCGCGTAGGAATGAACGACGTGAGCGCGGTCATCTGGACGACCACGCCGTGGACGCTGCCGCACAACCGCGCCTTGGCTTTTCATCCCGATTTCGAATACGTGGTGGTTGAAACCGAGAAGGGCGCACTCCTGCTTGCTGCCGAGCGCGTGGCCGCGCTGCAATCCGAGTGCGGGATCAAGGAAGCTCGCGTGCGTTCGCGTGCGAGAGGGAGGGATTTTGAGGGAGTGAAATTCCAGCATCCGTTCTTGCCGATGCAGGTGCCGGGAATTCTGGCGGATTATGCGACGCTGGATCAGGGCAGCGGCATCGTCCACACCGCGCCGGGGCACGGTTCGGATGATTTTCTTTCCGGACAAGAGTATGGCCTCGAAATTTACGCGCCCATTGATGACAAAGGCGTTTATCTCGAAGGGTTGCCGGAATACAAAGGCAAGAATGTGTTTGAGGCAAATCCGATCATCGTCCAGCTGCTCGAGGATCGCCGGGCGCTCCTGGGAAATCACAGCTACACTCACAGCTATCCCCATTGCTGGCGCTGTCACCATCCGGTCATCTTCCGGGCCACCGAGCAATGGTTCATCAAAATGGATCAAGCCGCGCAGGGGAAGGGCGAAACCTTGCGCGCGGAGGCGCTCGGAGAAGTCCACGGCGTCAAGTGGATTCCGGCCTGGGGCGAAGAGCGAATCTACGAAATGATTGAAAAGCGCCCGGACTGGTGCGTCTCGCGCCAGCGATTCTGGGGCGTTCCGATTATAGTTTTTTATTGCGAAGGCTGCGGCGTGCGGCTGGAAGATTTCGCAGCGCTTCGAAACGTGGTGAAATGGTTCGAGCGGGAAGGCGCCGATGCCTGGTACAAGCACACGGCCGAAGAGCTATTGCCGCCGGGCACGAAGTGTTCGTGCGGAGCGGGGAAGTGGCGCAAAGAAAACGACATTCTGGATGTTTGGTTTGACGCGGGCTCTTCGAATTTCGCGGTCCTGAAGGGCGACGAGTGGCCCGCAGACGTTTATCTCGAAGGTCCCGACCAGTATCGCGGTTGGTTCCAGAGTTCGCTCCTGATTGCCACTGGACTGCGCGGGCGCGCGCCGTACCGCAGCGTTGTTACCCACGGCTGGACTCTCGATGAACAAGGTCGCCCGATGTCCAAGTCGCTCGGAAATGTAGTCTTGCCCAGCGATATTTGCGAAAAATGGGGAGCGGATCTCCTGCGGTTGTGGGTGGCATCGCAGGAGTACCAAGCCGACGTGAAAATGAGCGAGCGCGTTATGGCCCAGCTCAGCGAGGCCTACCGCAAGATTCGCAACACGTTTCGATTTGCGCTCGGCAATTTGTTTGATTTCGAGCCGGAGCGCCACGCCCTGGCCAACGAGACCCTCGACGATCTGGACCGCTGGGTGCTCGAGCGTACCGCCGAGTTAGTGAGGAAATGCCGCGAGTGGTACGCCGCGTACGATTTTCACCGCGTCTATCACGCGCTTCACGACTACTGCGTCGTGGATTTGAGCGCGTTTTATTTCGACGTCCTGAAAGACCGCCTGTACACAAAAGCCGCAAAAAACGGCTCCCGCCGCTCGGCGCAAACGGCAATTTGGAAGATCACCAGCGCCCTCGTCCGCCTTGCCGCGCCCATCCTGGTTTTCACTTCGGAGGAAGTTTGGACGCACATGCCCAAGTTGCCCGGCGAACCGCCGAGCGTGCATCTCGCGGTTTTTCCCGAAGACACAAAGCTGCGTTCGAACCTCGACGGGAAGGCCAAAGCGGAATGGGAGAAACTTCACGCGCTTCGAGCGAAGGTGCTGCAGGATCTCGAACGATCTCGCACCCAGAAATCCATCAACGCTTCACTGGAAGCCAAGATTCGGCTCCGTTCAAATGGTTCCTATCTGGAGCTCTTGCAAAAATACGCCAAGGATTTGCCCGCGCTCTTCATCGTCTCGCAAGTCGAAGTTTTGCCGTTTGCCGCTCCGATGCAGAGCGATCACGAGGAGCCATCCCAAGTCGAAATCTTGCGCGCCGATGGCGCAAAGTGCGAACGCTGCTGGAACTACTCAACGCATGTCGGCGAGAATAAGCGCTACCCTGGCGTGTGCGAGCGGTGCAGCGCGGCCCTCGCAGAGATCGAAGGACTGGAGCCGGCCTGTTCATGAGATTACCTTCGCGCCTCAGGTGGCTATGGCTAACGCTGGGAATTGTGCTTTTCGATCGCGCTACAAAAGCGTGGTTCGAAACGCAAACCGACGAAAGCTGGCGTCACGAAGTCGTCCGCCACTTCATTTATTTAGTTCATAGCCGCAATCCGGGTATCGCGTTCAGTATGTTTGCAGATTCGCATTCGCCCTGGCTGCGAGTGCTCTTGATCGGCGGATCGCTCGTGGTAATCTGCGCGCTGGCGTGGCTCCTGGTAGCCGGACAGGGCGGGGCCGCGGCCTGTGCTGGCCTGGCCCTTCTGCTCGGCGGGGCCACGGGGAATGTCACCGACCGCATCCTCCACGGCGCGGTAACGGATTTTCTTGAAGTCTGGCTCGGCAGCTACCGCTGGCCGGCCTTCAATGTGGCCGATTCCGCGATAACCATCGGAGCCATTCTTTTGATTCTGGATTTGATTTTCTCCCCCGCAAAAACTGCCGAGACAAAATAGCGCTGTTTGCGCGCACGCGGCGTTTCGCGCAGGAAACCGCGCTGGCCGTGAACACGTCTTACTGAGCGCCTCGACCCCAAAGAAGAAGCAACGAGCGGTCCATTTTCGACCGGTCGATGGCCGCGTTGAAGCGCCCGCGAGTTTGGATGCGTGCTCGCGCAAGCTGCTAGAATCTTTCCGTGCCTTCCGCCACACATAATCTTAAGGTCGAAGAGATCAACGCCGGGCAGCGTCTGGATCGCTATCTGGCGGCACAACTGCCGGGGCTCAGCCGCACCCGGATTCAAGAATTGATCGAATCCGGGCTGGCGCTTGTCGACGGCAAACCATCAAAGGGTGCTCATAAATTGCGTGCGGGCGAGAAGATCGCCGTGGAAGCGCAGGCGCGGCCGCCCATGCGCGCCGAAGCGGAATCGATCCCTTTGGACATTTTGTACGAAGACGACGACGTCATTGTAGTGAACAAAGCCGCGGGAATGACGGTCCACGCGGGGGCGGGCAACACGCGCGGGACACTGGTCAACGCCCTGCTGGGGCGAGGGCAAGCGCTTTCGCAGGGTGGGGACGCGTTGCGCCCGGGAATTGTGCACCGCTTGGACAAGGAAACTTCCGGCGTCATCATCGTGGCCAAGAACGATTTCGCTCACGCAAAAATCGCCGAGGCCTTTCAGCAACGTTTGGTGAAGAAGACTTACATCGCGCTGGTCGAAGGCTCCCTAAAGGAAAGGCAGGGCCGCATTGAGTTTCTGATCGGCCGGGATTTGCACCGCCGCACGCGGATGACAGCTTTCAAGGAAAAACCAGGGAGCGCTTTGCGAGAGAGCTTCCATCGCAGTGGTGCGCGGGAAGCTCGCACGGATTGGCGGACGCTGGCGGAAGTGGACGGCACCACGCTGGTCGAAGTGCAGTTGCACACCGGCCGGACACATCAGATTCGCGTGCATTTTTCGGCGATTGCCCATCCTGTTGTTGGAGACACGCTGTACGGAGCCGCTTCAGAGATTCGCCTAGGCGCCGGAACCGGCCGCGGCGCGTCTAAAGACCGGGAGGCCGCCACCATGCCCGAGCTTCGGCGCAATTTCTTGCACGCCGCACGGCTGGGTTTTTCGCAGCCGCGAACTGGGGCTTGGATCGATGTGCGGGCGCCGCTACCAACGGAATTGCGCGAATTCGTCAAAAAACTCTCTGCCGCTGCGGGAGAGGATCCGAAGCGAATTGACGCTGCGCTCGCTCCTTACCTATAATCAACTGACATGTCCAGGATACTCATTTCTCTTCTTCTTATGGCGGTTTTGCTGACGGCGGCTGTCAGCGACCGCGCACAGCAGGCGCCTGCAAAACCCGCTGCGCCGGCGCAATCCGCGCCACCTCCTCAGGCTCCTCCCCCCGTGGCCCCGCAGCAAGGTCAGCAGGGCGAAAAGGCGGCCACGCCGCAGACTCCGCATATCGTCCAGGTTGTAAACCTCGTGGACGTACTGTTCACCGTGCTCAACCGCCGCAACAAGCTGGTGCCCGATCTGCAAAAAGAAGACTTCCAGGTTTATGACGAAAAATTCCCGCAGGACATTCGTTATTTCAGCAAACAGACGGATTTACCTCTGCGCATCGGAATGCTCGTGGACACTTCGAACAGCATCCGCGACCGCATCAAATTCGAGCAGGATGCTTCGATCAATTTTCTTTTCAGCGTATTAAGGCGCGGAAGAGACGAAGCATTCGTGATGACGTTTGACGACGAGCCGCAAGTCGTCCAAGCGTTTACCAGCGACGCGGGCTTGCTGCGCGACCAGATCATGCAGACACGCGCCGGCGGGGGCACCGCGATTTACGACGCGATTTACGAGGCCTGCCTGAGCCAGTTGAGCCATCCGCCGCGTCCGCCGGGAGATCAGCCGGACGTCGTACGGCGCGTCATGATTCTGATCAGCGACGGTGACGACAATCTCTCGACGCACACCAGGGGCGAAGCCATCGAGATGGCGCAGCGCACCAGCGTCGTAATCTATACAATCAGCACGAGCACGCAGTGGATTCAGCTTTCGCAAACAGACCCGGACAAACTGGCCAGCCGCAAAACACACCTGACCGAAGGCGACAAAATTCTGCAAGATCTGGCTGACGAAACCGGCGGCCGCGCCTTCTTTCCCTATCACGTGGACGATCTGGATCAGTCTTTCCAGGACATCGGCGACGAGTTGCGCAATCAGTATTCGATTGCCTACATGCCTACGAACTATGTGCTCGATGGCCGCTATCACCGGATTCGCATCGAAGTTCCTGACCACAAGGGATACCAGGTGAATGCGCGCCGCGGGTATTTTGCCCGCGCGAACCGCGAAGGCGCCGCGCAACCAACTCCTTCCGGGTCCGGGCCGGGGACTCCCTGATTGTTTTAATCCTCAGCCATTTCGAATCGCGTCCCTTACCTTCGAGAGTTCCGCCTCGCTCACTCAGCTAGTGTGAGGTGTCGCGCAGGAGCACGGCGTCGGATTCGTTGTGGCCGCGTTGTAAGGCGATTTTCGTGCCGTCCCGCGAGAAGACGAACTTTTCGATTCTTTCGGAAGCGAAGTGAGTGAGTTGATGAGGCGCGCTGCCATCGAGCGGCTGCGTCCAGAGGTTGCTGATCCCTTTTTCGCGGACCGCAAAAACTACGGACTTACCGTCGGGAGCAAAGGCAAACGGCCAGGAAGCGCGCGGATCGATATCATGGTAGGCGGCTTTTTTGTCCTCGATAGAATAAATGTTGAGGACGAGTCTGTGGTCCAGCTCGCGAACTTCCAGGTTAGCCACGGTCTTGCCGTCGGGCGAGATTTCGGCAGCACCCTGAGCCGTGGCCAGGATCGTCTCCGGTGAGCCGCCATCGATCGAAACACGCTTGAGGGCTTGGCTGTCGGCGTAATCAACGTAATACACCCATTTGCCGTCCGGGGAGCAAAGAGGATCGGCCTCGGCGGAGCCAAACGTTAACTGCTTGAAGTCCGTTCCCGAGGTGCTCATCCTCCAAAGATTGAAAGAAGCCTTGCCGGCTCGGCCCGCCGAACGAATCACAAAGTAGCGCCCTCCGCCGCAGGAAATAACCTGATCTGACACGTGAGTGGCGTCCGAGTAGATCAGCGTTTCGCCACCCTCGGGTTTGACGACCCGGATGTCCGGAATTTGCGCAAAGACGATGCGGCCGTCGCTCGTCCAATCCCAGTTCCAAACCGAACTACTGGACGACAAATTGATGGGGTGAACGTCATCGGGCTCTGCAAGGCTGGCGACTTCAAGCAAGTACTTCGATTGCGACTGGTTCGCGACAATGGAATGTCCATCGGAGGCGACCGTGGGGAAAAGATAGGAGTTGGTGTCCGTCGTCAGCCGCCGGTAATCTCCGCCGGGATAGCTGACGATTCCCAACTGAGCATTCAACGCGCCGCCCTCGCCAAGGCCTGAGACGAGCAGGCCAGAACCGTCGGGCATCCACACGGGATTGAGAAAAATCTCCTTGCTCGAAAGCGCCTTGATCTGCTGTTTGCCCGTAGCTACATCCACGGTAAGGACCGCGGCCGCGACCCCCTGAACCATTTGCGTTTCGGTTATTGCGATGGTTTTGCCGTCGGGGGACCAAGCGGGGCTGTAATTCCCCTCGCTGCCGGACAGCGGAACATCCTTGAAAAGAGTGCGGTCGGGCGAACCATCGCTGTGAGCGACGATCAATTCGTAAGTGGGAGAATCATGATCCTCGCGCAGGAAAGCGAAGCGACTGCTGTCGGGAGAGAATGTCACGCGGCTGTCGACATCCTTGATCAGCAAACGAGGCGTGCCCCCGAGAATCGGTGCGGAATAGAGCGAGGCGAGCGTGTGTTCCGCCTCGTCCCGCCGGACGCAGTAGATGTTGTTGTTGTCGGGAGAAAAAGTAAGGCCGGCGTAGCGAGTCGCAGCAGGCGCCAGAAGTTGGGTGTTGCTGCCGGTGGCGATATGCCGCAGCCACAAGGATTGCAATCCGTTTTCATCCCGGACATGCAAAAGATATTTTCCGTCAGGGGAAATGGCGGCGAGAACTACGTGTCCGTTGTTCGTCAGGTTTTCGATGGAGAAGGTATCAAAAGGAACATGACGGGAACGAATCACGATCGAGTAAATGCCGTACGCCGCCGCTGCGACAACAACGAGGAGGCCGAGAAGCGTGAGCCCGGTGCCGATTTTATGCTTTCTGGCGGCGTCGACGATCGCGGAGCTGCCCGAGGGCGTCACTTTAGGTTGAGACGATGGCGGTTCGGAAATGGTCGAGACGCGAACAGCAGAGCGTTGTGTGCTTGCGGGGCGGCTGCCGGAATCGATCTCGCGCTGGAGCCGCTTGAGGTCCGCGCGCAATTCGGCGGCGACCTGATAGCGCAAGTCGCGGTCCTTTTCGAGAGCTTTGTTGAGGATGCGCTCCAGTTCGGCGGGTACGTCGGGATTGACCGTCACTGGAGCTGCGGGTGTGTTGTGCAGAATGTTGTCGAAAACGACGGCGCTCGTCGCGCCGGGAAAGGCTTGTTTGCCGGTCAGCATTTGATAGAGCACGGCGCCCAGTGAGAAGAGATCGCTGCGAGCGTCAATTTCTTCGCCGCGGGCTTGTTCGGGAGACATATATTGGATCGTACCGACAGCCATGCCAGGACTGGTCAGGAGGGTTTGTTCGCGGTTGTCGAGCGTGTGGCCGGCAAGGTCTTCAGAATGTCGGGGCAGCAGCTTGGCGAGGCCAAAATCGAGCACTTTGATAGCGCCCGATTCCATAACGAAAATATTTGCAGGCTTGATATCGCGATGAACGATTCCTTTCTTGTGCGCGGCATCCAGGGCGTCGGCGAGCTGAATGCCCATCTCCACCGTGCGGCTGATGGAGAGCGGACCGGCAGCGAGCACTTTGTCGAGTGACTCGCCCACCAGCAGCTCCATGGCAATGAACGTACGGCTGTCGTGCTCTTCGATGGCATGGATGGTGCAGATTGCCGAATGGTTGAGCGCCGAAGCCGCGCGAGCCTCGCGCAGAAATCTTTCGAGCGTCTGCGAGTCGCGCTGGTTCTCTTCCGGTATGAATTTCAGCGCGACGCGACGCGCCAGCTTGGTGTCTTCGGCCTCATACACAACACCCATGCCTCCGGAGCCGAGTTTTCGGAGAATCCTATAGTGAGCGACAGTCTCGTTAATCATGATTTGGGTGCAAGAGGGATGTTAGACGCTCAGCGAATTTCGGTCAATGCGAAGTGAGAGCGGGGGTGCGCGGCGTGGAGGTGGTATCTAGCAGGTTTTCTTTTTTTATGGCATTGTTCTGAGCGTATCTATACGTACAGGTTGGATACGGTACAGAGAGAGGAGACCCTATGCCTAACGACCTAGCAACTTTGGAAACCCAA
>DATMKS010000095.1:0-7728 GCA_035571045.1 Verrucomicrobiia bacterium | reverse complement strand
TTAAGCCTGTCGAACTCGGACCCCCGCAGGTTCAGGCTCTTGCTGCGAACGAGAGCGAGGCAGAGAAAAAGAATGCCCGCCATGTCCGTTCTAAATAAAAGCGGCTTTGACGGTCAGCGCCTCCAACTTGCGCGCGAGTTTTGCGACTTGACGCAGAAGCAATTGGGCGAAAAGGTCGCGGCCTCACACGCGCTGGTGTCGCTCTGCGAGAGCGGGAAACGAACAGAGCCGGCGACTGACCTGGTGGAAGCGTTTGGAACCGTGCTGGGATTTGAAACCGATTTTTTTTATCAGCCAACAGGCGAAATTTTCCGCGAAGGCGAATGCAGTTTCCGTCACCGCCGGAGCACGCCAGAGCGTCTCAAAACGAAGATTCGTGCACACGCCAGTCTCCTAGGAATGGTGCTTGAGCGGTTGCGTGCCTACTTGAAGTTTCCGGCGCTCAACATTCCTAGAATTTCGGCATCCACAGATGAGGAAATCGAAAAAGCTGCGGAACAAACACGTCTGCATTGGGCCCTGGGGACCGAAGCGCCGATTTCTGAGATCGGGCGGGTGACGGAACACGCCGGAGTATTTCTCGTCTCCCATCTGGCGGAATCTTCGCAAGTGGATGCGTTTTCACGCGATGGTTCGACGGCCCTAATTTTTCTCAACCACAATGTGCAGAGCACGTCACGCTGGATTTTCGACGTTGGCCACGAATGCGGGCATTTGGTCATGCATTCAGGAATACAAACTGGAACGGAAGAAACGGAGGCCGCGACCGACCGATTTGCCGGCGCATTCCTACTGCCGAGAGGTGCGTTCGCGCGGGAATTTAGAACGTCTCCGTTTTCATGGAATCACGTCTTCAAGTTGAAGAAGAGATGGAAAGCAAGCGCGGCAGCGATCGTAAAACGTGCTTACGATTTGAGACTCATCGATGCGGTGGACTACCGACAGTCTTTCAAGTACATGTCCGCGAGGAATTGGAGAAAGGGCAGCGAGCCTTCCGAGCCGGAGTTCAAAGGTCCGGAGCTACTATCCACGGCACTCGGTTCTCTGGGGACGAAAATCGAGCTGACAGTGGACCAACTCTGTAAGGATCTTAACTTTGCCCCGAGTACCTTCCTGACGGTGACCGGCACGTCTGTTCGTGTAGGCAAAGGGAAAGAAGTCGAAGTCATACCGATACGGGCTGTCCGTTGAAGTGGCAATGGAGATCATTGGAACGCCGTTAGACCGAAGTGCTTAGTAGGGTCGGACTCGCCCGTTCCTTAGGACTGAGAGGTCGTAACAGTTTTGCGAAGATAGGTCCTTCACTTGCCCGATCTTCTCACGGGGTGCAGTGGGATTGGCGGCTGGGGCCAGATTTTCCCGTCGCGGTGTACGATTTTGCGAGCCAGTCGGTAACCCGACTGCAAGGCTCCTTCCATGTAGCCAGTAAAAGCGTAACAGGTGTGTTCGCCTGCGAAGTGCACCTTTCCGTCGTAACCGTCGCTTAGCTTTGGTCCCCAAGTCATTATGTCGCCGCACTTCGGGAAACTGTAAGACGCCCACGTCCATTCACGAGTTGGCCAGTTTTCGAACTGTTGGCGCACCGTCCTCTTCGAAAGATTTGTGTAAGTCAGATCCAACTGCGCGGTCACACGCTGCAAGGCGGTCGCGTTGGGCAACTGTGACAACTCGGCCGCGTGTTTTGCTCCAGAGAAGGCCACCATTCCAAACTGTGATTTCTTGTAATCCTCAGTTGTTTCCCATGTTTGATCGACTGGACCATCCAACGTCGAAGATGGGGCTTCGCCCTGGCGTTTCCAAAAACGATTTCGGAATGCGAAAAGCGCCTTTATGTTCTTGCCCATCTGAGGGGCGGGTGCACCCATAAAATTGGAAAGCGGTGTCGGCGACCAGGTACCGATCGTTGGCCATGCGGATGGAGGAATCGCAAGAATGACATCGTCGAATTCGACTGTACCGGTGGTTTGAGCAATTTGCAGTTTCACCCGCTGGGCGCCTGCGTCCACACCGATTACTGGGCTTTTGAATTCAACAGGAACTTTCATTCCGCGGATGGCGGCCTCAAACGCCAGGGAGAGTCCCTGTGCTCCGCGACGGCAGCGGTAAACCTCAGTATCCTCCCAATACCGCTCCATACCGCCGCCTTTCACCATGGAAAGCAAACCGAGAAGGCTCTGATCCTGGGCGGGAACTCCGTTGTCCGATTCAAGTTGCTGGAGGATGGCCACCTCACATCGTTTGGTCCAGCCGGCGCGCTTCACAAAGGTACGGAGATTTTTTTGATCAAGCGCAGCAGCTGCGGGGTCCGTCCACGGTTGGAAAGGGTCAACCACAGTCTTCGACTGCGAAGAGATGAAGTCGAACGCATCCTTCATATGTTCATACAGAGTGTCCGCCTCCTTCGGCGAAAGACGGTGGTTCCCCAAATAGATTGGAGAGTTTTCGTACTCTTTCACGTCGCTGAACGCCAAGTGAAACGTATCCGCGTAGGTGAGCCAGAGAGGGTGGTTGGCACCGATGAGTTCGGCGCCGCGTTCCATTACGTGATGCGCCAGGAGATTATGATCCGACCAAGTGCGGCCGCCGACGCGGTCCGAGGCTTCAAAAACTCTTACTTTATAGCCGCGCCTGCGGAGTTCATACGCGGCGGACAGGCCGGCAAGGCCTGCTCCGACAACACCGATGGACCGGATTGGCTCCTCCAGCCGAATCATTTCAGCGAATGCACCCGAGTAACTTTCAGAAACGTGTTCTCTGTATTGGTTTTCTTTGAGCTTTCCGATATCCGCGCGAACTGGTGGTCGTTGATTCTTCGGAGCGAGAGTTTTCTTTTTAGTCTTCCGCGCGAGCAGGGCGGTGTAGAGCGTGGGCATGGGCCAGTCCTCTCTAAGAGCGACGCACTGGGGCCGAACTGCGGAGTATGGCTCCGCATTGTATACGTAGTCGAACAGTGGGTGGCGTAAGTGTTAGGTCAGTAAGCGAACTGAAGGTAATCGGTGGTCTAAAGATGTCGGCAAGTTGCAGACCTCTATGGCAAACGAGGTTCGCTGGCTGTGATTGTGATTTTTAATCCGTTAGACGCAATCCTGGTTGGCGGCGGTTAAACCCACAGCATTACAGTCGCAGATTCCTCTTGAAATCGGGCGCCACGGCCCTCTTTTCCTTTGCCATTCCCCCCTCAAACAACGCCTTCCCGGATCAATCGCTTGCTACTGCAAACGGCAGTACCGATCCGTATCCGATTCCTTGGCTGGATAAGAATGGCAGTCACAATCAGCCAGCAGGCCCCAATCTCGAACCGTCGCACATTTATCATTTCAAGGGTCGTGTCGCTCGCTGCAGCACTTTTACCGGTATGGGTACCGACAATCGAGGAAATCGTATCGCCTTTGGCGCACCGACCACCGACTACGGCGTGATGCAGGGCGAATACTGGGCAGCCCGAGCAGCACAGCAGGGGACGTTCACCCATATATGACTGACCCTGTTCCAGGGACCGGCGGTCCCTGCAAACCAGATCCACGACCTTCACCCTTCCATTGCAGCCTCCGGACTTTATTGGGTCGTTCCTGTGCCAGAGCGCGGCCTTATGATCAGTCCGGATGGCAGCACCTTCACTCTGGAAATGCAGAACGTCCCGGTCGTTGATCAGCCTCGGTGGCCCTCGCTGGATTCCGTCGCTACACCTGCGAAGATGACATTCAAGATGGTTTGGAAATCGACCGGGGATCGGGTTGCTTACGACGATCCGCACAGACAATTTCGCTTTACGGGGTTTCGCGCTTCGTGTCAGCTCGAAGCACAGGTCGAGGTGCCGTCGATTGGGTTTTCGTGGAAGTCCGATCCACTTGAGAAATCGCGGGCAGATTTCGCGATCATGGGCGAAGAAGCGAACGGACGGTACTACGAATAGTATTCCCGATGAGAACTGAAAACCATTTGCCGACAACCGTTGCTTGCAGTACATGCCGCGACCAAGAATCTAACATTGAGTTAGTAGCAAAGGAGTTCGCGATCATGAAGCGTGCTTTGTGGTTTCTGGTTTGGATCCGTCGCGCGCTGGAAGTGTCGCTGATCCTGGGAGTCGTCATCGTGATATCACATTCACAGAAACCCGTTGTTTCGACTGCGAGCGCCGCTCTCTTGGACGAAGGCCCCATGCCTGATTTGGGCGGAGCCGTCGGCTGGCTCAACTCTGCTCCCCTGAATCGGAAGTCGCTGCGCGGAAAGGTTGTGCTGGTCAATTTCTGGACCTACACCTGTATCAACTCCCTTCGACCCATGCCCTACGTTAGGAGCTGGGCGGCAAAGTATAAGGATGCGGGCCTAGTTGTGATTGGCGCGCATACGCCGGAGTTTTCGTTCGAACACGAACCGAGGAACGTAGAAAATGCCGTCCGCACTTTGAACATTTCTTTTCCGGTGGCCATCGACAGCAACTACGGGATCTGGCGTTCGTTTAATAACGAAGCTTGGCCCGCCCAGTATCTCGTGGACGCGAAAGGGCGAATTCGGTACCACCACTTTGGGGAAGGCGACTATGGCGACATCGAGCGCGTCATCCAGGAACTCCTGAAGGAAAACGGGGCAACTGGCCTGGCTTCTGACACGACTAACGAAACCGCTGTTGGAATCGAGGCCGCTCCTGACTGGACGGATGGGCGATCTCCCGAGACATATCTCGGATATCGCCAGGCCCAGAATTTCGCCTCACCCGAAAAACTGCATAAGGATTCAACCCAGCTATTCAGCGCGCCCGCGAAACCCTCGTTGAACCGTTGGGGATTGAGCGGATCGTGGAACGTCAATGCCGAGAGCGCCGTACTCGAGGTAGTGCCTGGAAAGATCGTATTCCGGTTCCACAGCCGAGATCTGCACTTGGTGCTGGCTCCTGGGAAGGACGGCAAGCCAGCACGCTTTGTCGTACGATTGGATGGCGCCGCTCCCGGCGAAAATTGCGGCATTGACACTGCCCCGGATGGCTCCGGCGAAATTCGCGAGCCCCGCCTCTACCAGCTCATCCGGCAAAAAGGTCCCATCGTAGACCGAACCTTCGAAATCGAATTCCTCGATCCTGGCGTCCACGCCCTTGATTTCACGTTTGGCTAGAGACTTAGGAATGATTGGAATCCAAAAAATCGGCTTGACCTGATGTTTGCTACAATACTTTTACTCGATGAGCAAAACTCTTTGATTGAAGCAGTTGCGCTTGAGCTTTTCGGCATCGGATAACAGCAACCTGCCTTTGATTCGGGCTCTCAGGATCCGGTTCTCTGTACCCAGATATTCGTTCCTCAGCAGTAGTTCCTGATCTACGGTTCCGGTGATGTAAGCAAGCATGCGAGCCCAAATCATTACAGAGCCTCCGTAAACTTGATCGTCGAACCCGGATTGTACATGCTCTTGAGTTTCAGAAAGCAGCTGTGCAAAAAAAATTTACGAGACAGGAAACCGAGCCTTTTCAATACGTTCGAGATTTTTGACCACACGGGATACCGAAACGAGATGCTAAACTTCTCAACAAAATGATGTCCTGCGCAGGCGATCCGCGGTCCCTACCGGCGAGCGAGCTGTTTCACACCTCTGGCGGGTTCGTCTCACCGGGGACGTAGTGCGAGAACTTGCGCTCGTAGTCCAGGCACATGCCGAAGGGAAATCGGGCGTAGGGCCAGAGCACCAGGCGCATCGGCCGGGCCCGGTCCGGGAACTGGTGCAGCAGGGCCTGCTCGTCGGCCGGCTCCTGTCGAGCATCTCCCGTCAACTGGACGTGCATCGTGCACGCCGTTCCAGTAAAGACCAGACGAAAGGCGCCCGACAAGCGCCGCGCGATCGCCTGATCGGCGTACAGCACGTCTCTGTACACGCTCAGCTGTGATCCGTTCGGCAGCGCGTCTCGGTCCCGGCCTTTCAGTGCGAGGAGCATGGGCGGAAGGTCAGCGGGAAGGACGATGCCACGCCGGCTGACGAGCTCTGCGGCCTCGACAGCGTCGAGGAGGCGGGCCACGTCGCCTGTCTGGTACCGCAGTAACGGCAAGGGTGTCTCATCATCCAGCATCGAAATCGTCAGGCGACCGTAACCGTGGCAGTCGGGCGCGACGATCTCCATGAACGTCCGGAGCGGATCGAACGCAAAGATCATCGGCGGAGGCGTCGCCTGGTCGCCTGCCGCCAACAGCTCGCGTGCCAGTCCCTGATCCGTGGACGCCGCGCGATGGACGGCGATAGTGGCGGGCGTCTCGTAGCAGAGGTGCAACCCGAGCTCGCCGACACCAAACGAAGACAGGACATACCCATTCTGCGGCCGATCGACGTCCAGTCCCAGGCACGTTGCCAGGTAGGTGCGGAAGTGCTCGCCGAAGATATCTTCCCCAACGACAACGTTGATTCTGTAACGGCTCCAGTCGACGCCTTCGTCCCTCGCACGATCGGTCAGCCTCTTCAGGAACAGGGGATCACCTACCAGGAGAATCTGGTCATAGTGCCCGCCGAACGCTCGCACGAGTCCCAGCGCCATGTCCTCACGAACGCTGGTTGTGGCCACAGTCATCACGTGCGATGAGAATCCGACGCCCATGGGGAGGCAATTGATGGCGAGTGTCGAACGTGCGCGGATCTGAAACGCCGTGTCGAGCGCCTGGTCGATGAAGTCCGCGCCGGCCGACGCCTGCGCCCTGGTGGTCAGCCCAAACGAAAAGCGACCGCCTTGCCCTGAACTCGTCAGGACGCCCGCCAGACCGCGCATCCCTCCCGCCACGCAAATCTGGTCGAGCTCGAAGCGATTGAACGTATTGTGCTTGCTCGTAAGCGGGCACAGGCGGGAGAACGAGGCGGAGTCAACGACCTGACTCGCAACGGCGCGGTGCTCGGTGAGCAGCGTGCGATACGCGGGCACGCAGGTTGCGGCGCGTCGAAACGCTCGCAGCAGCCGGACTTCGACTTCTGGCGCGACGAGGGTCACGATCTGCCGCGATCGGCGAATAGGACGATTACCACCGGCGTGGCACCGGACGGAACTGCGGTTCGAGGCCAACGAGAAACTCGTCGAGCAGCGGCTTCTTGTGCGAGAGGATCACCTGGTCGAACTCGCTCACGTCCATCAGGTACGGCGCAACGGGACCGAAGTAGTCGGTCTGCGGACCAATCAGCCGAAACGGAAACGCAAACTTCGCCAGCAATCGGTGCAGTGATCTTTCGGTGGCCGCCAGCCAGTGCGTGATGCCGTGGCGTTTGGATGCCTGATACAACGCCCTGTAGAGGCTCACGATCAGTTCACCTTCGTTTTGCGCGTGCTCTCCGCGCCGCTCTTTCCCGGCGTACACGCCCGGCGCGCTGTGGTCGCCATACGGGCCATCAATCTTGAGGCGGCGGTACTTCCGGCTCACCGATAGGCGCGAGACCTCGACCACCGTGTTCTCCGGCCGATAGAGCTCGGTCTCGGACGGGAAAATGCTGCAGTGCTGCAATAGAGGAAACCCCGCGACGCTATCCTGCACCAGACGTGCGGTCCCCACCAGTTCTCCCTCAAGGTTCATCGTGCCGAAATGCAGCGCATACGCATCGAACGTGTCGATCTCCATATGGTTCAGGTAGTGCTCCGGATTCAAGAAGGCCCGTTCGAGGCAGTACACCTGATAGCGCAGGCCAAAGCTCTGCTCGAGCAGCTCCGGTGTGTCGTCGATCTCGCGACATTGAAAGTACTGAGGGCGGTTCTCGACCAGCAGGCCCAAG
>DATMKS010000094.1:0-41570 GCA_035571045.1 Verrucomicrobiia bacterium | reverse complement strand
CTGCGTACCGCGCGTACAACCGAGACGATGGATTTTTCGCTTAACGACCACCAAAAACTGATACGGGATACGGTTCGCCAATTCATGGAGGCGGAAGTGCGGCCTTCGGTGAAGCAGCGCGACCGCGAAGAGCGTTTTCCTACCGAAGAGATCAAGAAGCTGGCCGAGCTGGGCTGCTGCGGGATGATGATTCCCGAGGAGTGGGGCGGCCCGGGGCTTGATACGCTTTCCTATGTGCTGATGCTCGAAGAAGTGGCGCGCGTGGATGCAGCGATGGCCACTTCGCTGAGCGTGACGAATTCGGCAGCGCAAGTGCCGCTGGTGAAATTTGGGACCGAAGACCAGAAGAAAAAATATTTGCGGCGGCTGGCGACCGGAGAAATTCTTGGTTCGTTTTGTTTGACGGAGCCAGCGGCTGGTTCAGACGCGGCGGGGATTCAGGCGCGCGCAGTAGCCATCGAGCGCGCTGGGTCGGGGCTTGGTGCCAGGACGTCGGCGCCTCCGGGTCTGACTCCCGGCGCCGGCGCTGCTTGGGGTGGGGCGCCGCTCGGCACGCCGAAGGGAGATGTCTATCGGTTGAATGGAACCAAGACTTGGGTCTCGAACGGGCATGTCGCTGGGTTGTTCATCGTGTTTGCTAAAACCGACCCGGAAGCCGGCGGAAAGGGAATCACCGCGTTTCTCGTCGAGCCGGGGTTTCCGGGTTTCAAGGTGGGGCGGCACGAAGACAAGATGGGGCAGCGCAGCACCCCGGCCGTCGAGATTTTGCTGAACGACTGCGAAGTGCCGCGCGAGAACCGGTTGGGCGAAGAAGGGCAGGGGTTGAAGATTGCGCTTAGCGCTTTGGACGGCGGGCGGATCGGAATTGCAGCGCAGGCGCTTGGCTTGGCGCAGGGGGCTTTGGACGAGTCCGTGAAGCACGCCAAGGCGCGGCGCGCGTTTGGGAGGGCGATTGGCGAGTTTCAGGCGATCCAGTGGATGCTGGCGGACATGCAGACGGAGATCGAGGCGGCGCGCGGGCTGGTCTATCACGCGGCTTGGCTCAAGGATGCGCACCCGGGGAAGCTGGGAGCGGCGTCGTCCAAGGCCAAGTTGTATGCCAGCGAGATGGTCAACCGGGTGGTGGCGAAAGCGGTGCAGATTCATGGAAGCTCGGGGTACTCGCGGGAGTCGGATGTGGAGCGGATGTACCGGGACGCGCGGGTGATTTCGATTTACGAAGGGACAAGCGAGATACAGAGGACGATCATTGCGAGAGAGCTGCTCGGCCCCTCGGGGAGTCGCGTTTAGTTAACCATCGCATATGCTATTTGATCATGCCCATTGAAGACGGGGATTCAAAGGTTGGCACAAAGCAGACCAACGGATGAAAGACCGAACGAAGAGGAGCTGGGATTGACGACAGGGGCCGAGGGGAAGAAGAGAAGTCGGGTGGTTAGCGGGATGCGGCCTACGGGTAGGCTGCATATTGGGCATTACTTTGGGGCGCTTGAGAATTGGGTGCGGTTACAGAATGACCCGGGGTATGAGTGTTTTTATTTTATTGCGGACTGGCATGCTTTGACCAGCGATTATGCGGATACGTCCGGGGTGGCCCAGAACACGATTGAGATCATGACGGATTACTTGGCGGCGGGGCTGGATCCGGCTAAGAGCGTGATTTTCCAGCAGTCTTTGGTGCCAGAGCATGCGGAGTTGCATTTGTTGGTGTCGATGGTGACGCCGTTGAGTTGGCTCGAGAGGGTGCCGACGTATAAGGAGGCGTTGGAGCAGGTTAAGGATAAGGACCTGCACAATTATGGGTTTTTGGGGTACCCGTGTTTGCAGACCGCGGACATTGTGATTTACAGCGAAGACGGAGTACAGCTTTACGTGCCGGTGGGTGAGGATCAGGTTTCGCATGTGGAGTTGAGCCGGGAGATTGTGCGGCGATTCAATGGGTTTTACTACGAATTTGAGGTACGACAGGACTTGTTCGCATTCGATAACTGGCCGCATTTGGAGTTTGTCTTGAAGGCCATCGCTCCAATTGAATCGAAGGGACAGATTGAGCCGTCTCCCCCGAGGAGCGCAACACAAGCAGAGATCGCGGGTCATCGTGCCAGGATTAGGACGGTTGTTCGAGACATTGGCATCCGGAATTTTCTTGAATTAATGGGCGAACGCCGTCGGTTTTTTATCTACCGCGCATTCCTCTCCGAGCCAGACGCGATGCTGACGAAGACGCCGCGGATTCCTGGGCTTGATGGGCGGAAGATGTCGAAGAGCTATGGGAATGCGATTACGTTGAGCGAGCCGGATGAGGAGATACGGAAGAAGACGAAGGTGATGGTGACGGACCCGGCTCGCAAGAGGCGGACGGATCCGGGAAATCCGGACGTGTGTCCAGTGTTCGACTGGCATAAACTGTTCTCTGCGGGAGAGCCGGGGCGGTTGGAGTGGGTGCGGAACGGGTGCACTACGGCGGGGATTGGGTGCATCGAGTGCAAGAGCGCGATGGCGGAGAATTTGATTAAGTGGATTGCGCCGGTGCGGGAACGGCGTGTGGAGTATGAAGAGCGGCCGGGACGGGTTTTGGAAATGATTGATGAGGGATCGAAGCGGGCGCGGGTGGAGGCTAAGAGGACGATGGAGCGGGTTAGAGAAGCGGTTTTTGGGTGGGGGAAGAAGAAGCAGGAAGTTTTAGTTACTGAAAAGAAGTGACGAGTGGCTAGTGGCTAGTGGCGAGAAAAGAAGAAGAAAGCCAAACGCCGGGACCCAGAGGACGCAGAGAAGAAAAACCAGATTCTTCGATGCGCTCGATTTGATGTGGCGGATTCGGAGCAGGAAGAGAAATCAGAATGGCGACGCCCGGGAATAAATTGACGCGGGATGCGGCTTACAAGGTGAACATACCTCTGTATGAGGGGCCGCTGGATCTGCTGCTCGATTTGATCAAGAAGCAGGAGATGAATATTCATGATATTCAGATTTCGCTGATCACCGCGCAGTACCTGGAATATTTGCACAAGCTGGAAGAGTTGAATGTGGATGTGTCGGCGGATTTCATTTATATGGCGGCGACTTTGATTTACATCAAGTCGAAGATGCTTTTGCCGCCCGATCCGCTGGCGGCGGAAGAGGGCGTCGAGACCGATCCGCGGGCGGAGCTAGTGCAGCGGTTGGTGGAGCACGAGAAGTTTAAGAATGCGGCGCAGCTTTTGTATCAGAAGCAGCAGATTGAAGAGAACGTCTGGTCGAAGCCGGACAAGTCGCTTTATAACGATGAGGGCACCGAAGGCGAGCTTGTGGTTTCGCTTGTGGATTTGGTGAAGGTGTTTCAGCAGGTTTTGGAGCGGCGAAAGGAAGTTTCGCGGATTGAGTTACAGCACGAGCAGTTTACCGTGGCGCAGATGATTGCGGCTTTGCGGGCTCAGATTTTGGCCAGCGCGGACAGCGTCGTGAATTTGATTCAGTTTTTTGAGGCTTGTCCTTCGCGGCACGCGATGATTGTGGCGTTTCTGGCGGTTTTGGAAATGGTGAAGTTGCAGGCGGTCGGATTGGCGCAGGAGAAGCAGTTTGGGGAGATTGTGGTGAAGAAGGGGAAAGCGTTTGATGTGATTTTCGATGAAGCGGGCGGGATAAAGCAGATCGACGAGGAGTATAAGTAGAACATGTTGACAGTCGACAGTTTAAAGTCGAAAGAAAAAGATTCGGAATTTACAAAGAGAGCGCAGAGTCAACAGAGGTTTCCGAGAGAAGAATAAGGAAAAGAAGAGACCTAGGGAACCGCAGGGAAGAGAGAGTTCAGCATGACGAATGAAGAGAGAAAAGCGGCACTGGAAGCGGTTATTTATGCGGCAGACGAGCCGGCGACTATTGAGCAGCTTGCCAAAGCGCTCGGAGAAGACAAGCTTGTGGTGCAGGCTTCGCTGGATGAATTGGTGGCCAGCTACGCCGTCGAGGAGCGTGGGATTGAGATTCGGGCGGTGGCCGGCGGGTATAAGCTATACACCAAACCGCAGCAGCATGATGTGGTGCGGAGATTTATTAAGAGTTTGCGGCCGCCGCTGCGGTTGACGATGCCGGCGCTGGAGACTTTGGCGGTGATTGCGTACAAACAGCCGGTTACCTCGCCGGAGATTTCGGAGATTCGCGGCGTGAATACTTCGGGGGTAATCAGCACGCTTTTGGACAAGCGGTTGATTACGACCGCCGGGCGGAAAGAAGTGATTGGCCGACCGATCCTTTATAAGACCTCGAAAGAATTTTTGATGCGGTTTGGGTTGAGCGATTTGGAGGAGTTGCCTAGCTTGAAGGAGTTTGAGGCGCTGGCGCGCGAGGCGTTGGGGAGTGATGAAGGAGTGGCTCCTTCGGGTGGGGAAGAGGCGAGTGGCGAGTGGCGGGTGCCGGGCGAGGGCCAGGGGGCGAACGAGGATGGATCTGGAGTTGCGGCGCCCGGGAAGCATGCGCACGGCAGTGCGTCCGAGGCGATCGCGCACGTGCAGGAGGAACTTGAAGAGGCGGAAGCGTTTCGTGAGCATGAGGCGCTTGCAACGGCCGGGGGGATGCCTTCGGGGCAGCTCGATGAGGATCCGCCTCCGCCGGTCGTGAAGTCGACCGCGGCGGGGGAATAGAAACCGACAGCGTCAGGAGAGAAAGCAAGAGCAAGACCAAGGTTCGGAGAATGTGAACCTGGGGAAGCCTCCGACTTACTTCTATCTTGTCGTAACACCGAACTTGCCTCGCGGCCAGCTGGCACGATCTGGGCTATCCATCGACGGAACGTGGGCCGGAGGAAGGGCAGAATCCGCACCCTGAAAACCGCGGGGCCGACACCCGCTTTCGAAAACATGGCTGCCCGGTGCGCATAACTCATGGGAACCAAAGTGGGTCGGGCTCCGTACTGAATGAGGGCGGGAGGCCGCTCAAGAAACAGACAAGAGATAGGGAGGGAGGAATCATGGAGAAGATAAAAAAGTTCGTACGGGGCTGGATACCTGGGGCGGTTTGTGTGGCGGCGATTTTGCTGCTGGCTGGAGTGCCCGCGCGGGCGCAGGGGGAAAAGCGGACGGTTTTTGCGGAGGGCGATTTTCATTGGCAAGGGAACTTGAAGGCTGGGCAGACGCTGGAAGTGATCAATCGGAATGGAGAGATTGGAGCGAGCAAGGCTTCCGGAGATGCGGGGCGTGTAGAAGGCATGAGGAAAGGGACCGATGACGACCGGGAATTGTTTATCGAGGTCGTCGAGTACACGGATGGTGTTACGATTTGCGCGGTGTATGCGAAGGATAAAACGCCTGGACGGTGCCACCGTGGCGGCGTTTCGTCGGAGTCCAACAACTGGAAATGGGGCGGGCATCACGCGAAGATCAACTTCGACGTGCAGGTGCCACGCGGCGTGCGCCTCCATGCGATGACGACGAATGGGGGCGTGCATTGCCTTAAGTTGGACAGCGTGGTGCAGGCGGAGACGACGAACGGCGACGTGGAAGTATCGACGAGCGAATGGGCTTCGGCGAAAACGACCAATGGCGGAGTCCGGGTGTCCATGGGCAACGCGAAATGGAGTGGCGAGTTGGAGGAAGCGACTACGAATGGCAGTGTGGATGTCACGCTTCCAGCTTCCGCGGAATTCAAAGTGGATGCGGCGACAACCAATGGCGGGATTAGCACGGACTTTCCAATTAGCGTGCAGGGGCGTTTCAACTCGAAGGAACTTTCCGGGACCGTGGGCGGAGGCGGGCGTGAATTGAAAGTAGCGACGACGAATGGCGGGATTGAGTTGAAGAAGAGCTGAGAGCCCCTTTTGATCGCGCTACGCGGCTGAAAACCTGTCCACTCATTGAGGCGACGCCATTCTAATCAGTGGTTCGGAAAGGGAGTATGCAGGAACGATTGCAGAAGATTATTGGACGGGCGGGGATTGCTTCGCGGCGGCATGCGGAGCAGTTGATATTGAGTGGACAGGTGCGGGTGAACGGTGTTGTGGTGCGCGAGTTGGGAACGAAGGCTGATCCTGCTACCGATAGGATTGAGGCCGCAGGGCGCACGGTGGGACTCGGGACGGCGGCGCAGAGGAATATTTATTTGGCTTTGCACAAGCCGCCGGAAGTGGTTTCGGCCATGGCTGATCCGGAGGGACGGAAGACTTTGCGAAATTGTTTGCGCGGGTTGCCGGAGCGCGTGTTTCCGGTGGGGAATTTGGAGTATGCGGCGTCAGGGCTGGTGTTCTTGACGAATGACGGGGATTTGGCGGCGGAGATGTTGAAGAACTGGGCGCAGATCGAGCAGGTGTATCACGTCAAAGTGAAGGGGATGCTGACTTTGGCGGATTTGGACCGGATTGGGAAAGAAATTGGTTTGAAGATGAAAACCGTGCGGCAGCCGGACGCTTCGCGGGGGCGGGCGGCGAATTTTTGGTATGAAGTGCGGATGCGGGACTCGAAGAAGGATGAATTGCGGCGGCTGTTGATGAAGGAAATGCATCCGGTGGAGAAGTTGATGCGGATTGGGTTGGGATCGCTGACGGTGGAGGGATTGCCGCGGGGGAGATATAGATTGCTTCCGGAGAAGGAAGTGGAGGCTTTACGGAAGAGTGCGTCGGGGAAGAAGGATGAGGGGCTGGGCGGCGAAAGAAGAAAAACATTTACACAGAGTTCAGAGAGAACACGGAGTTCACGGAGAAGAGAAGGAAAGACGCCGCGTTAGAGATCGATCCTACCGGATAGCTGGCACGGAATTTCGGGAACAATCGCGCTGATGGCTCTTGAGAGATTGCAGAAAATCATGGCAGCTTGCGGGGTGGCGTCGCGGCGGAAGGCGGAGGAAATTATTTTGGCAGGCCGCGTGACCCTGAATGGTACGGTTGTGCGCGAATTGGGGACGAAGGCGAATATAGAGAAGGATGTGATTTGTGTGGATGGCGCGGCGATCGCGCGGCCGGCGAAGCTGCTTTATTTCATGTTGAACAAGCCAAAGGGGTATGTGACGACGGTGAGCGACCCGGAGGGGCGGCCGACGGTGATTCAGATTTTGGGGAAGAGCGTGGGGCGAGTTTATCCGGTGGGGCGGCTGGATTATGCGAGCGAAGGATTGCTGTTGTTGACCAATGACGGCGCCTTGGCCGAGCGGATGATGAAGGCCGGGTCGCATATGCCGAAGACATATTTGGTGAAAGTGAGCGGGAAGCCGGATGAGAAGAGGATTGCGCGGTTGCGCGCGGGAATTGTGATTGAGTTGGAGGATGGGCGGAAGGTGAAGACTTCGCCGGCCAAGATACGATTATTCGAGGATGGAGAGAATCCGTGGTACGAGGTGGTTTTGATCGAGGGGCGGAACAGGCAGATACGGCGAATGTTCGAGAAGGTGGGGCATTTGGTGGAGAAGATTCGGCGGGTGCGGATGGGGCCGTTGATCTTGGATTTGGAGCCGGGGAGATTTCGTCCATTAACCGGCAAGGAAATCGAGCTGTTGAAGAAAGCGGCTGGCGGGGAATAAAGAAGAAAGGAAAGGATTTTACACAGAGAGCACGGAGAGCATGGAGGACACAGCGGAGAGTGCGTCGGAGATGCGAGAATAGAACGGAGCAAGGTTAGAGGCTTGGGCACCCTAGGGGCGGATAGGATTCGATGACACGGACGATTGAAGAGTTGATACCGGATTACATTCGAGGACTGCCGGTGTATGTGCCGGGTCGGCCGATTGAGGAAGTGGAGCGCGAGCTGAAGATTCAGGCGGTGAAGCTGGCTTCGAATGAGAATCCGCTGGGGCCTTCGCCGAAGGCGGTGGAAGCGGCGAAGCTGGAGCTGGCTAGCGCGAATCGATATCCGGATGGCGGATCGCATTTGTTGCGCGAGACGCTCGCGGCGCGGACGGGCCTCGTGGCGGAAGAGATTTTTGTGGGGTTGGGGTCGAGCGAGATTATTGACTTGGCTTCGCGTGTGCTTTTGCGTGAGGGACTGCAGGGGATGACTTCGCACGGGAGCTACGCGCCGTTTTCAGTGGCGATTCGAGCTAGCGGGGCGGAGTTGGTTCTCGTGCCACAGAAGCAATTTTCATTCGATTTAGAGGCGATTGCCCGAGCGATTACACCGAAGACGCGCGTGATCTACCTGGCAAATCCTAACAATCCTACGGGGACGGCGTTTAGTTTGGCGGAGCTGGAGGAATTTCTTGGGCGCGTGCCGGAGAGTGTGCTGGTGGTGCTGGATGAGGCTTACGTTCATTACGCGCCGAGCTTGAACCGGCGGAAGACGGAAGAAATTTTTCGACGGTGCGGGAATTTGCTGATTTTGCGGACGTTCTCGAAAGTGTATGGTTTGGCGGGGATGCGCATTGGGTTTGCAATCGGGCGGCCGGAATTGCTAGCCGCAATGAACAAATTAAAGACGCCGTTTAATACATCGGGAGTGGCGCAGGCGGCGGCGCTGGCGGCGATCGATGATCGCGAGCACGTCAAGCGGTGCATCGAGACAAATGCGGCCGAGCGGAAAAGACTGAGCGAGGGCTTGAGCGGGCTGGGATTGCGGCCAGTGCCCAGCGAAACGAATTTTATCTTCATGGAAGTGGGGCCGGAGGCGAAAGAGATTTGCGACGAATTGCTGCATTTGGGAGTGATCGTGCGGCCACTGGGATGGATGGGATTTCCGGAAGCCATCCGCATTTCGGTGGGGGCGGCGGTAGAAAATGGAAAGTGCCTGGCAGCGATGGCGGAGATTCTAGCGAAGCGCGCAGGAAAGGGTGAGTTGGCGGCGCGATGAGAGTGCTGTTGCCCGACGGCGTTGGCGCTTCGGTTGATCCATTTACCGAAATCCTGAAAACTCATAAAACGATGGCAGTGGTGGGACTGTCTCGGAATCCTTCGCGGCCGAGTTATGGCGTGGCGGAGTACATGCAGGGTGTGGGATACAAAATTATTCCGGTGAATCCGAACGAGACAGTGGTGTTGGGCGAGAAGAGTTACGCCCGGCTGGAGGATGTGCCGGAGAAGATTGAGATTGTGGATGTGTTTCGGCGTGCCGAAGATGTGCCCCCGGTCGTGGAGAGTGCGATAAAGATTGGCGCGAAAGTCTTATGGATGCAGTTGGGGATTGAAAATCGGGAGGCGGCGGAGCGGGCGCGGGCGGCGGGGTTGATCGTGGTGGAGGATGCGTGCATTTTGGTGGAGCATCGGAGGAGGGCGAAGCAGTTGGCATGAGGTACCGCAAAATTGGAAGGATGGGCGGCCCGCGCGAATTTGCTACGCGGGCTTTTTATTTTGGTGAAAAAAAACCGAGCGCGGTGGAACGGTGTTGCCGAGGTGGGGAGCAACAGGTTGCGCCCCTGCAAAGAGAAAGCACGCGCGAAATGTGACAGATGAGAAAGGCGGCAGACAAGAGCGTCTGTCCCACTAGATCGGCAAGGGAAAGATTTCGAGATTGCGCTTGCCAGGGAGGACCACGGCGAGAAAGCGGCCGTCCGGGGAGATGGCGAATTCGCGGAACGAGAGGCCGTGGAAGATGGGCTGCGGCGTGGGCGTGAGGACGGGGATATCCTTTCCGGATTTTTGAGCTGTAAGCGCGGGAATCGTGATCCAGACGAGGTCGCCAGATTTGCGTTCGACGGAGCGTTTCAACATGATGCGATTTTCGTCCGGAGACCAATGGAAAACGCCGAGGCCGACCCGGAGGCGGACGAAGTAATTCGGCAGGGCGAGATTGCGGACTTCGAGAACTTCGCGGTCGATGAAGTAAGCAACTTTCTCGCCGCTCGGTGAAACGGAGAGACCGCCGGCGTAGCCATCGAGCGTGGCGATCTCCTTGTCGTCCTGCGCAAGCAGTTCGAGTCGCTGGAGGCGAGGTGGGCCGGATTGCGTGCGGTCTTGTTCGATGGCGATGGCAGCGTTGGTGCGGGGAATTCGATAGGAGTCGATGAACGTGCGGCCCTCGAAGGCGGGGCCTGCGGGGCCGGTTGCGATATTGGAGTAGTGGAAGGAAAAGAGCATGCGGGGCTTAATCTCTTCGGTCAGATAGACGATGGTGGAATTGTCCTGGAGCCAGGTGGGGTTGAAGCAGTCCTTGATCAGGTTTTCGCCTTTGCCGAAGTGGATTTCTTTGCCGCTCTCTTCGAATGCAAGTGCGGTAAAGGAGTCTTCGGTGCGGCCGCCCTCGTCGACGCTGGCGGTGAACAGTTGCGCAAGCAGCAAGCGGCCGTTGGGGGACCAGTGGAAGGAATCGACGGCGTATGAGAAAGGTTGGTCACCGCGCGTGAATTTGTCGCCTTGGAGGAGGCGGCGGCGCTTGCCGTTGGTGTCCTGGATCCAGATGTCGTCGTGTTGCAGATCGTATTTTTTGGTCTTGATGTTGTGCCGGACGGAGTAGGCGATGCGGCCATCGGTGGCGAAAGAGAAGGCGGTGATTTCTTCGTCGATGTTCTGGATGGGCTTGTCGAGATCCTGAGCCCGTGCGGTTGGAATGAAAACACAGCTGCTTACAAAAAGAATCAGTGCCAAGAGACGCTTGAAATTTAGGATTCGGCCTGGAAGGCGGAGAGAGGTCATGGCTTGGGATGTTCCGCGGTATAGGGATGGCAACAGGGTTTTTGAGCGGGCGCGAATTCCATTATTTCGACGCGCGTGCCGTCGGGATCGTAAGCATCCAGGCTGTTTTTTCCGTCGCGGCCGATTTCGGGACCGTCGAACTCTCGCAACCCGTTTTTGCGCAATTGAGCCGCCGCAGCCTGTGCATCTTTCACGCCGAGAGAGAAATGGTTTTCAACTCCGAGTTCTTTGTGGTCCGCGTTGGCGGGAATATTGAGCATGTATTCGGTCCAGTTGTCGCCATCGGGAACTTGGATTTCGTACCAATCGGTGTCTCGATCCTTGAAACCACCGTGCCAGTAAAGGCGAAAGCCGAGGAGATCCACATAGAAGTGGTTTTCTGTGGCCAGATCCTTCACAACGAAGCCCGCGTGGATGAGGCGTGCGCTGAGCTGCTTTGGAGAAATTTCGTAGTCGGCGAGTTCGGGCCGCCGCTGAACAAATGCAATCGGATTGCCTTCGGGGTCGTGTAGTTCGAAATGTTGAGCACCGTTTGTGTCTTCGAAGATTCTTGCCGCGTCGACGCCGTGCGCCCGAAGGTAACGGCGCATTTGCGCCACATCATCGGTGGAGAAGGCCAATTCGGCGAGCCAATTCTTAGGAGCCGGCGAGGGTGCTTTTTCCAGTTCGATTTGTTGACACCAGCTGACCGGAAAGCACGGCCGCAGGACGCCGACACAACCACCACCGTCGGAGGGGAGGCCAAGAATCTTGGTGTAGAACGAGCGGGCGTTGTCGAGGTCAGTGACGTAAAAGCGGACGTGATCAATGCCGGTAATGCGCGGGCGAGTTGGCTTGCCCTGCGCGGCGAGAGAGGAGCCGATCAAAGAGGCTACGAGGACGGCGGCGATTTGGTTCATCCGCATAACTCTGAATTTTGACATGAGGCGGGATTGTTTGGGAAATGGGTCACTGCTTCGGGCCGGGGTGCGGGCCGGTGAACTCGGAGCAGCAGGGTCTTTGGACTGGCTTGAATTCCATGAATTCGACCCGGGTTTGGTCGGCGTCGTAGATGTTGAGCTGCCATTTGCCGTCGCGGCCGATCTTGGGCTGTTCCGTTAGTTTGATGCCGGCTTTCGTTACGGCGTCAGATATGGCGTGAATATCGGGAACCCCCAGAGAAATATGGTTCATTACGCCGAGAGTATGTTTGTCGGCGGTGGGCGAAATATTGAGCATGTACTCGACCCAGTCGGTGCCTTCGGGGACCTGCATGGCGACCCAGTCGTCTCTCTCTTCCGTCATGCCGCCGTGCCAATAGGGATGGAAGCCGAATTCATTGACGAACAAACGATCGACAGCCTCGCGATTCTTCACGACGAAGCCGGCATGAATAATGCGAACCGGATTCGAGGGATTCGACGGAGGTAAGCCGGCATTCACGTCCTCGGCGTTAGCCAAGTGATAGGAGTCCGTAATCGAAACGTGATGCCCTTCGAAATCCGTGAGCTCTAGACGAATGATCTCTTTACCGTGCTTCTTCCTGACCTCATTAAAATCAACTTTATTGAAGTCGAAATATCTTTTGAATGCCTCAAGGTCTTCGGTAAGAAAGGACACTTCAGCGAGAAGATTTGCAGGGGCAGGCACCGGCGCTTTTTGGAAGGTGATGCGCTGCCCGTTAGGCAAAAACAAGTAGGGGGGGGGAGCCAACTGACAGTAGTCGCAGGAGTGGTCCGGATCGATGAGTTTTAGATAGAACTTGCGCGCCTCGGTTATGTCCGAAACGAGAATGGTGACGCCGGCAATGCCGAGGATGTGCGGGCGTTTCGGCGGCTTTTTCTTGGCCACGGCCGTGAGACAGAGGAGCAAACACGCGGATAGCAGGACGATCCTTTTCATGCGATGACCTCAGAGATTAGTTGCCGAACGAGATTTTACCTTGCGAATTTCTTCCAGGCGAGCGCGAAGGCGCTGTTCGAAGCCCTGGTCGGTGGGCTTGTAGTAGGTGCGGTTGGCGAGGTTGTCGGGGAGGCAGGTCATGTCGGTGAGCTTGTCTTCGTGGTCATGGGCGTATTTGTAGCCCTGGCCGTAGCCGACATTTTTCATGAGGCCGGTGACGGCGTTGCGGAGATGCAGCGGGACGGGATCGGCTTCGGTTTTATGCACGTCGTCGAGGACTTCGCCATAGGCAGTGTAAACGGCATTGGATTTTGGCGCGAGGGCCAGATAGACGGCGGCTTGGGCGAGGGCGAGATTACCTTCCGGCACCCCGAGAAAATCGAAGGCCTCTTTGGCGGCGAGAGTGAACGCGAGCGCACCGGGCTCGGCGAGGCCGATGTCTTCACTGGCCATGCGGACGAGGCGGCGGGCGAGATAGAGCGGGTCTTCGCCGGATTCAAGCATGCGCGTGAGCCAGTAGAGCGCCGCGTCGGGGTCCGAATTGCGCACGGATTTATGGAGCGCGGAGATGAGGTTGTAGTGCTCTTCGCCGGCTTTGTCGTAGCGAAGAAGCTTGCGCTGAAGGACGTCCTCTAGGAGCTCTCGCGTGATGGTGCGCGCGCCGGACGCGCCGGGCTTGGCGCTGCGCGCGGCGAGGTCGACCGTGTTGTAGGCGGAGCGGGCATCGCCGTTGGCGTAGGAAGCGATGCGGAAGAGAACGTCGTCGGTGGCTTCGACGTTTTCGTTGCCGAGGCCGCGCTGTTTGTCGGCGATGGCGCGCTTTAGGAGGTCAACGATTTGAGGCGTGGTGAGTGGATCGAGAACGTAGACTTTCGTGCGCGAGAGAAGCGGCGAGATGACCTCGAACGAGGGATTTTCCGTGGTTGCGCCGATGAAGGTGATGTGGCCGGCCTCGACGTAGGGGAGGAAAGCGTCCTGCTGGGCTTTGTTGAAGCGATGGACTTCGTCAACGAACACGATGGTGCGCTGGCCGCCGTGGGATTTGCGTTCCGAGGCCGCCATGACTTCCTTGATTTCCTTGATGCCGGCAAGGACCGCGCTAAAGGCGACGAATTCGGAGCGCGTGAGCCGGGCAATCAGGCGGGCGAGTGTGGTTTTGCCGCATCCCGGCGGACCCCACAGCAACATCGAGGTGATTTCGTCATTTTCGATTTGCTGGCGGAGCGGTTTGCCAGGGCCGAGGAGTTTTTCCTGGCCGATGAATTCATCGAGTGTGCGCGGGCGCATGCGCTCGGCGAGCGGCTGGTGCGCGGAGTCTTCGATGCCGGGCTGAGGGAGCTTGGAGAAGAGGCTCACGTTTTCGCCCCGTTTTTTCCCAACAAAGAGTTGCGCTGGCGGGCGGCTTCGTAAAACAGGACGGCCGCCGCGGCGGCGGCGTTGAGGGATTCGATGCCGCTGGCCATGGGGATACGTATGCGGGCGTCGGCGCTCTGTTCGACTTCCTCGGGGAGGCCTGCGCCCTCGTTACCGACGAGAAGCGCGACCGGTTCGCACCAATCGACTTCCCACGGGGAGAGGACGCGCGGTTCGCCCTCGTGCGGCTCGCGAACACTGGATGCTAGCGTGCGAACATTCGCTATCTTAAGTTGCGTGAGCAGAATCGCAAGCGACATACCGGGAAGAATCGGTAGATGGAAGGCTGCGCCAGCGGAGGCGCGAAGAGCCTTTGGCGAAAACGGGCTGGCGGTGCCGGACTGGCCGGAGGCGGCCGTGACCGCTCCGGTGGCGCCGAAGGCGGCTGCCGTGCGCAGGATGGTTCCGACATTGCCGGGGTCTTGTACGCCAGCAAGAACTACGAGAAGCGGCGAGCAAGCGGAAGCAGACGAACGGAGCAACTCGTCGAGAGTGGCCGAGCGTGGCTGTACGAGCGCCGCGACTCCTTGTGGATGTTCGGTGTCGGCGAGGCCCTCGAAAAGGCGGTCGGTGGTGTGAAGAGTGGGAAACGCGACTTCCGGTCGGCTAATGAGAGGAGCAAGACGATCCTGATGGCGCTCGCCGGATTCGCTGAACAGCACGGCTTCGACGCTCGAGCCGGAGCGAAGTGCTTCCTCGACGAGGCGCACGCCTTCGACGCCCACGGCGCCGGATTCCGTTGGCAGGCCGCCGCGAAGCGCCATGCGAAATCCCTTGAGCCAGCGATTGTCGCGGCTGGTCAGTACTCCGGACGCGGCTGAGGGGGCACTGGCAGCGTTGCGGGCGGATTTGCCGGGGGTGGCCATGGCAGCGAGCGTAGCAAATTTTGGGGGCGGGAGGCTAACCGCGGAGGACGGGAGCGCCTCGCTTCAAAAAAAGCGGACCCCTACACCGGCTTTGCAGTAGAAGCGAGGAGTGCAGGGTTTCGAGTATCCGCCGAAGTGAGGCGGGCACGGATCTCCGTGAGCAGTTCGAACGAACGGAGGCGCGCACGGTGATCGTAAATGTGCGCTGTCGTGATGATTTCATCGGGTTGCGTGACTTCGATGAATTTAAGCACGCCGCGCTCGACGGTTTCGGGAGAGCCCACGGCCGAGCAGAGGAGGGTCATGCTGGCGGAGGCTTTTTCTTGGGGCGACCAGTAGGAGTCGATGTCGTCGACGGGCGGGGGAATTTGGCCGGGAGTGCCGCGGCGAAGATTCGTGAAGGCTTGCTGCACTGAGCTGAAAAGGTAGCGTGCCTGGGCATCGGTTTCGGCGACGATGACGTTCAAGCCGAGCATGGCGTACGAATGACCAAGTTGCCGGGACGGTCTGAAGTTCGCCCGATAGAGTTCGATGGCCTGCATCATGTCGGCGGGTGCGAAATGCGATGCAAATGCAAACGGCAAGCCGAGCTCGGCGGCAAGCTGCGCGCTGAAGAGACTCGAGCCGAGCAGCCAGATCGGTACGCGCAAGCCCGCGCCAGGAATCGCGCTAATTTTCTGATTTGGCGCGGGCGGCTCGAAATAGGATTGTAGCTCCTCGACATCCTTCGGGAAATTGTCGGAAGCGGAAGCTATGTGGCGGCGTAAAGCGCGCATGGTGGGTTGATCGGTCCCGGGAGCGCGGCCAAGGCCGAGATCGATGCGGTCGGGGTAAAGCGAGGCGAGCGTGCCGAATTGTTCGGCGATGACGAGCGGCGAATGATTCGGCAGCATGATGCCGCCGGAGCCGACGCGGATCGTCTTGGTTCCACCGGCAACGTGGCCGATGACGACCGAAGTGGCGGCGCTGGCGATGCCGGGCATGTTGTGATGTTCGGCCAGCCAGAAGCGATGGTAGCCCCAAGCTTCCGCGTGTTGCGCGAGGTCGAGAGAATTGCAGAAGGCGTCCCGAGCGGTTGCGCCTTGAGGAATCGGAGACAGGTCGAGAATCGAGAAAGGAATCACACGTCTTGGATGCGGCTCTTTGTGGCGACGTTACGGACATCGATTTTAACGAACGCTTGAGGCAGTGCCGCGTGGACGATGTGGCCCTACCGCAGGCTCTTATTGCATGCTGTGGATGGCTATGGTAGCGTCGCCGCGTTGAACGAACTCTCGGGCGAAGCGCCAGAGCGCGGGATTGCTGCTTCGCCAAAGGCGAAAAAGTTGCCGGCAGAACTGTTGCGCGTGAATGCGCAAAACCCGGAAGCAGAAGTGCTGCGCTACGCGGCTAGCTTTCTGAGCCGAGGAGGTGTTGTCGCTATCCCGACCGACACGTTTTACGGGCTGGCTGCCGACCCGTTTAATCTCTCCGCAGTGGATGAAATTTATCGCGTGAAGGGACGGCCGGAGACGCGCGCACTGCCCATTTTGGTGCGTTCGCTCGAGCAGGCCATGCAATTGGCGCGCGAGGTGCCGCAGAATTTCCTGCGGCTGGCGCAGGAGTTTTGGCCGGGAGCGCTGACCCTCGTTGTGGACGCGGCGAACCGGCTGCCGCTGAAAGTCACCGCCAACACGGGGAAAGTGGCGTTGCGCTGGCCAAAGAGCGACGTGGCGCGCAGATTGATCGAGGAGTTTGACGGGCCGATCACGGGAACCAGCGCGAACATTTCCGGATTTCCGTCGTGTTCGAACGCGGACCAGCTGATGAAACAGCTCGGCGGGCGCCTGCCGCTGATTTTGGACGGTGGTGAAACGGGCGCTTTGCTAGGATCGACCATCGTTCATGTTCATGGAGGCGCGTGGAAGATTATTCGCGAAGGCGCGATTCCCGTCGCCGAGATTGAGAAGGCCCTAAAGTAGGGATGCCACTAGCGGTTCCGAAATATGCCGAGGCATCTGCTCTTTTCCGGTTTGATCAGCCTCATCTATTGTGGACCGTTGTAGAAGAAAGAAAGTCGTAGTCGCCGGTGGGGGAAAGTTGGAGTTCGCCGAGGGAGCGGCGATGGACGGAGACGACGTCCGTAAACCAGAGCGGCAAGTAGGGCAGGTCGTCGGCAAGGATTTTTTGAACTTCGCTGCAGAGCGCCTTCCTTTTTTCGCGATCCGTTTCCGTGCGAATTTGGTCGACCAGCGCGTCGATGCGCGGGTTGCGATAGTGTCCGCGGTTGGCGCCGTCGGGCGGGAAGCGCTTCGAGGAAAAAACAAATTCGAAGACGTCGGGATCGTTGTTGGCGCCGACCCATCGCGAATAGGTGAGCTGGAAATTGCCGCGTGCGGCGTCGGAAAGAAGTGTGGCGAGCTCCAGCGGCCGGAGTTCGAGGTCGACGCCGACGCGGCGCCACTGTTCTTGCAGGACTGCGCCGAGGAGACGGGCCTGCTCTTCCGTTGAAGTTTTAAGTGTGAGATGGAAACGCGTGCTGTTTTGCTTGCGTGGGAAACCGGCAGCGTCGAGTATTTTTTCGGCGTGGGCGGGGTCGAGGGCGTACTGTGTGACGTTTGGTTCATAAGCCCAATGATTGGGCGGAAGTATGCCGCTGGCGATGCGCGCTTCGCCGTGAAGCAGATAACGAATAAGCGCTTCGCGGTCGGTAGCGAAAGCGAGAGCTTGGCGAACTTCGCGCTTGGCGAGGACGGGATCTTCGAGATTAAAGCCAAGATAACCAAAATTTGTGCCGGGCCGTTGCGTGACGGCCATAGCGGGCTGGCGTGCGAGCACGGGGATCAAGTCCGGCGAAAGAGAGCTCATTTCTAGGTCAGCGGAGCCTTTTCGCAATTCGAGCGCGCGCACGACGGCGTCAGGAACGACGCGAAAACGGATGCGCGCGATTTGCGGCGCGCCGCGAAAGTAATCTGGATTGCGTTCGACGATCACTTCTTCGTCCTGCGACTGCGAAACGAAGCGAAACGGGCCTGAGCCGATGGAGTGGAGCGAAAAATCGGAGCCAGCTTGGCGCGGGATGATCCCAACGGCGGGGCGCGCGAGATTCCAGAGAAACGAGGCGTATGGCTCGGTGAGATGAAAGACGACCGTGGCGGCGTCTGGAGTTTCGATCGATGCGACCATCCGGAATGCGCCGCGCTTCGGAGAATGGGTTGCAGGATTGAGGATGGAATCGAACGTGTATTTGACGTCGGCGGAGGTGAGCGCGCGGCCGTCGTGGAAATGAACGCCTGGGCGTAGATGGAAAATGTAGGTGAGCGGGTCGGACGCGCTCCAGGATTCGGCGAGGTCGCCTTGGAAATTCATTTGATCGTCGCGTTCGAGAAGACTGCTGAAAAGCAGGCCGTCGATTTTTTGGGATTGAGAGTCGGTGGAGAAGCGGGGGTCGAGATTGGCGGGGTTGGATTCGATTAGAAAAGTCAGGGAACTGGGATCGACTGCATTGCCGCGGCCGCAGCCGGCCAAAAGAAAAAGAAGGAGAAAAGATTTAACACAGAGGGCACAGAGTCGACGCAGAGTTCGCGGAGAGGCCTGGGCGTTATCGCGGCAGGGCATAGGAGATTTTACCGAGAATAGCTGGCGCGTTCGCTCCGGTGGCGCTCGGGAGATTGCCGGGGCGGCGATGGAAAGTTTCATAGGCGAGCAGAGCGAAGGCGAAGGCTTCCTTGGCGTCTTCTGGGACGCCGAGGCGCGAAGAGGGAACAAGTTCGATGGGATCGAGAGCGGCGGTGAGTTGCGCGAGAATGAGCGGGTTTCGCGCTCCGCCACCGGACACGATGAGTTGACGGATTTCTGTTCTGGGAAGCACGAAACGGTTTAGCGCATCGACGACCGAGAGCGCCGTGAAAATTGTGGCTGCCCGGATGAGATCGGCGGGCTTGGCGCGATGTTTTTTGCCAAGCGCGAGAACTTCTTTTAGGTAAGCGTGGCCGTAGTATTCGCGCCCCGTGGATTTGGGGGGGGCGAGCTTTAGATAGGGATCGTGCATCAACTCGTCAAGAATCGTGGGGATAGATCTGCCCGCTTGAGCGATGCGAGCGTCTTTGTCGAAGCGCTGACGGCCGCGGGTGAAGTGAGAAACGAGCCCGTCGATGAGCATGTTGGCGGGGCCGTTATCGAAGGCGAAGATTTGTTCCGGCTTTGCCGCTGCAGGAACGACGGTGATGTTCGCAATGCCGCCGAGGTTGAGCGAGACGCGGCCGAGTTTGTCGTGGCGATATAGAAGAAAGTCGGCGTAAGGGACCAGCGGCGCGCCTTGGCCGCCGAGTGCTATATCGGCGGGACGAAAATCGCCGGCCGTGTTTATGCCGGTGCGAGCGGCGATGACGGAGGGCTCGCCGATTTGCAATGTCGAGGCTGTGCGGCGGCCGAGGTAGGGCGCGGGCTTTCCCTGGTGAAAAATTGTTTGGCCGTGGCTTCCAATCAGCGCAATGCGCTTTGGTGAAACGCGAAACGCGCGGCACGCGGCGAGCGCGGCTTCGGCGAAAACTTCTCCCAGGCGAAAATTCAGCTGGCTGAGTTCGCCGGCGGTGATGGGATGTTGCTCGGCAACGCGAAGAATTTCCTTGCGCAGCGGCGGGGGAAACTTACTCGACGTGTGCCCGAGGAGTTTTGCGTGGAGACGGGGCGGTGCGCCGGAGATGCGCGCGAGCGCGACGTCGATCCCGTCCGCGGAAGTGCCGGACATGAGGCCGAGAACGAGCATCGGTTTGGTTGCCATCGTCTGTGATTGGATTTAAACACAGAGGACACAGAGAACACAGAGCGGACAGCGCAGGACGGGGATAAAGAGTGAACTCGGGTGAACGCTGGCGAGGAACTGCCAGCGGCACAGACGGGATTGGCCATGCCACGAAGTTCAGGAGATTTGCTTTTTTAGTTCGGCGAGGAGGTTGAGGGCGTCGAGGGGCTTGAGCTGGTCGAGGTCGGCACCGCGGAGTTTGTCGAGGACGGCGCGGTCGAGGGCGGTGAATAGGACTTCCTGATGGCCGTTGCGGCGGTGGCCGGGAGAGGCTGTGGCGCTTGCGATTGCACCGGTAGAATTTGTGGATGGATCATCGACGGCGCCAGGAGAGAGGGTTTCGCTGAGCGCGTGCTCGCTCTGCTCGTGTTTTTTGAGGACTTCGCGCGCGCGCTCGATGACGCTGCGGGGAAGGCCTGCCAGGCGGGCGACCTCGATGCCGTAGCTTTTATCGGCGCTGCCCGGTTCGACGCGGCGCAGAAAAATGATTTCGTTGGGCGTCTCTTTTACCGAGACGTGGACATTTTGCACGCCAGTTAGGAGATCGGCAAGCTCGGTGAGTTCGTGGTAGTGCGTGGCGAAGAGGGTACGCGCGCGCGTGTGCTTCTGCAGATGCTCGACGACAGCCCAGGCGATCGAAAGGCCGTCAAACGTCGCGGTGCCGCGGCCGACTTCATCAAGAAGCACGAGACTCGACGGAGTGGCGTGATGCAAGATGGCGGCCACCTCGCTCATCTCCACAAGGAACGTGGAGCGGCCGCGCGCCAGATTGTCGCTGGCGCCGATGCGCGTGAAAATGCGGTCCGTAATCGGCAGCTTGGCTTGGCGAGCCGGAACGAACGAGCCCATCTGCGCCATCAACACAATCAGGGCAGCCTGTCGAAGATAAGTGGACTTGCCACCCATGTTCGGTCCGGTAATAAGCAAAAGCTGCTGGCGGCCAGGATCGAAGCAAAGGTCGTTAGGAACGAAGCGCTCGCCGCGTTGCCGCAAAAGTTCTTCGATGACGGGATGGCGTCCGCCAACGATGAGCAACTCGCCGGTCGAATTGAATTCGGGGCGGACATAGCCGCGATCGGCAGCCAGCTTCGCAAACGAGGTTAGCGCATCCAACTGCGCGACCGCGCCTGCCGTGCGGCGAAGACGTGTCGCCTGAGCGGCAATGCCGGTGCGAATTTCGACGAAAAGCTGGCGCTCGATTTCCAGAATTCGCTCATCCGCGGCAAGAATCTTCCGCTCGTATTCTTTCAGCTCGGGAGAAGTAAAGCGCTCGGCGTTCACCAGCGTTTGCTTGCGTTCGTAGTCGGGGGGCGCGAGATGGAGATTGGGTTTAGAAATCTCCATGTAGTAGCCAAAAATCGAATTGAAGCGAATCTTCAGCGAGGCGATGCCGGTACGCGTGCGCTCGCGCTCTTCCATCGCGGCGATAATTTGCTTGCTATGCTGGCTTAGGTTGCGAAGCTCGTCAAGCTCGCCGTCATAGCCGCTGCGAATGATGCCCGGATCGGTGGCCAAAGCCGGCGGCTCGTCGGCAAGGGCGCGTTCGAGGCGCTCGCGGACGTCGGTGAGTTCATCAATCTCGCCGTGCAGATGCCGGAGCAAAGCGCTGCCGCCGACCGGAGGCGGCGTCAGGAAATTTTTCAATACTGGAAGTTGTACAAGCGATTTGCGGAGCGCAACAATCTCTCGAGGCGATGCCAAGCCGAGAGTGATTCGGCTGGTAAGGCGCTCGAGGTCCTGAATGCCGCGCAACTCTTTACGGATTTCGCCGCGCACCACGGTTTGCTGCACCAGGTGGGCGACGGATTCAAGGCGCGCTTCGACGGCGTCACGATCGATCAGCGGTCGGAGAATCCACGAACGCAAAAGACGCGCGCCCATGCCTGTGACGGTTGCGTCGAGCGCGGCGACGAGAGTGACGGGCCCGCTGCGGGAGGACTCCTCCGTAAAGATGGGTGCAAGCAGCTCGAGGTTGCGGACGGAAACGGGGTCGAGAACAAGAGTCTCGCGCTGCTCGTAGTAACGCACACGATCCAAATGCTGCAGAGCCTCAACACTCGGTGGTTGCGTGCTCGTCGAGCCCACGCCGGTATCTGGCCCGCGAGCGGCGTTTTCCCGTAAGTAATGAACGATGGCGCCGGCAGCCGAGAGCGCTTGCGGATGATCGTCGAGGCCGAATCCCGTGAGCTCCGCCACACCAAATTGCTCGCGCAAAATCCGCTCGGCGTAACCGCGCTGGAAAATCCAGTCTTCGAGACGGCTTTCGACGCCGCCGGCGCCTTCGAGCAGCGAGGTTTTGGCGGTTTCAAAAAGCTGTTGTGGACGCGGAAGCAGCGTTTCGCGCGGGTGAAGAAGCTGCAGTTCATCGCGAACAGCCTCGTCCGCATCGGCGCCAGAAAATTCCGTCGATTGAAATTCGCCGGTCGAAAGGTCCACGAACGCCAGGCCCACCGGCGAACCGGAAGAATGTTTTGCGACCGCGGCTAAGTAATTATTTTCGCGTGTGTCGAGAACGGATACGTCCGTAGCCGTGCCAGGCGTGATGACGCGTACGACTTCGCGCCGCACCAGTTTTTTGCCCGGACCAGGCAGCTCCATCTGATCGCATATCGCGATTTTGAAGCCTCCGCGAATGAGCCGCGCGATGTAACCATCCGCGGCATGATACGGCACGCCGCACATCGGGATAGGCTGGCCCTTTTCACGGTTACGCGAGGTCAACGTGATTTGGAGTTCACGTGAAGCCAGGATCGCGTCTTCATAAAACAGCTCATAAAAATCGCCCAAGCGGAAAAGCAACAGCGCGTGAGGATAGCGAGTCTTGATCGCGTGATACTGCTGCATCAAAGGTGAGGTGGGTTCGCTCATCGCTCAGCCAACGTTGCTCCGCGCGCATGAAAATACACTCGAGCGCCTGAGTTCGATCCTTGCTTGTAGGGGCACGGCATGCCATGCCCGTCCGGGCACGAACGGCGCCGATCTCGAGGCGCGAACGCACTTCATGCGCGGATTCCCAACTCGGTTAGAAGAAACGCGTAATCCAGCGCGATCTCGCGCAAATAATCGTAGCGCCCCGAGGCCCCGCCATGTCCCGCGCCTAGATTCGTTTTCAATAGCAGCCTATTCGCATCGGTTTTCAACGTACGCAGCTTGGCCACATACTTTGCTGGCTCCCAATACATAACCTGGCTATCGTTCAGCCCGGTTTTTACCAGCATCGTGGGATAAGCCTTGGCTGCAAGATTCGTGTACGGGCAATAGCCCTTCATATAGAAATAGTCTTCCGCGATGCGCGGGTCGCCCCATTCCTCGTATTCTCCGACGGTAAGCGGCAACGAAGCATCGAGCATGGTATTGAGCACATCGACGAACGGCACGTGATTGATTACCGCGCGGAAAAGTTCAGGCCGCATATTCGCAACGGCTCCCATCAGCAGGCCGCCAGCACTGCCGCCTTCCATAATGAGATTTTGCGATGCGGTGTAGCGCCCAGCGATGAGATGCTCGGCCGCGGCGATGAAATCCGTAAACGTGTTGCGCTTCTGGCGCAAACGGCCCGCGTCATGCCACGGCTTGCCCAGTTCGCCGCCGCCGCGAATGTGCGCGACAGCATAGATCACGCCGCGATCAAGAAGGGTCACGCGGTTCGAGCTGAAAGTCACTGCGATGGAATGACCGTAGCTGCCGTAACCGTAAAGCAAAAGAGGAGCGGAGCCGTCGAGCGGAGTGTCCCGTCGATAGACGAGCGAAATGGGCACTCGCGCGCCGTCCTCAGCGGTTGCATGAAGCCGCTCGCTGACATATTCAGCGGCGTCGTAGCCGCCAAGCACAGGCTGCTCTTTGCGGAGCACGCGCTCACGTGTTCGTACGTCGTAGTCGAACACGGAACGAGGCGTGACGAACGATTCATACTGATAGCGCACAAAAGATGCGTCGAATTCAGGATTGCTTCCAAGGGAGACGCTGTAGGCCGGCTCCGTGAATTCGATGCGGTGCGAGGCCGCTAGTGCATTCGCTGTTTCGACTTCAAGGTCCACAATGCGAAGATACGGCAACCCGCCTTCCCGCTCCGTGAGAACGATGTGGGAGCGAAAGACATCAACGGCCGCGAGCATCACGTCCGGACGATTTGGTGCGATTTCGCGCCACGAAGCACGCGGCGGCTCTCTGACGGGTGCGCAGACGAGCCGAAACGTCCGGCCTCCCGAGTTGGTGCGGATGAAAAAGTACCCGCCCGTGTCATCGGGACGCATGCCTCGGTTTTCGCGCGTCAGAGGATTCGGATGATGGTCCACGTAATACTCATGATCTGCCTCGCGCGCCGCAATCACCCGAAACTCGCCATACGCCTGCGCAGCAGGCAGAAAGCGCACTTCGCTCGCTGTGTGGCTCGCAATCACGAGCAGCAGAAACGCGCCGCTGCGAGTGCGTTCGATCTCGATGCGAAAGCGCTCGTCGGTTTCCTCATAAATCAGCGTGGCCGCTTCCGCCGAGCCGACGACGTGCCGGTAAAGCCGGTGAGAACGTTTGGTCGTTCGGTCTTCAACCGTGTAAAAGAGCGTGCGGTTGTCTGCCGCCCAGGCCGCGCTGGTCACGCGCTCGATCGCTTCGGGAAAATCTCTGCCGCTCCACAAATTCTTAATGTGCAGGGTGTACTGCCGGAACCCAGTCGTATCCAGCGCGTACGCCAGCAGCTGATTATCATTGCTCACGGCGAATGCGCCGAGTCCCAGAAAAGAATGCCCCTCCGCCAGACGATTCAGGTCGAGAAGCATCTCGTCCAGTGAACCGCCAGTGTCGACGCGGCGGCAATGCACCGGATACTGTTTACCCTCCTCGGTGCATGAGAAATAGAGATACCCGCGCAGGCGGTAGGGAACGGTCAAATCCGTTTGGAGTATCCGGCCAAGCATTTCCTGGTAGAGCGCTTCTTGAAAAGGCTCGGTAGGCCCCAGGATGGCGTCAGCGTACGCGTTTTCCGCTTCCAGATAGGCAATCACCTCGGGATTCTCTTTGTGGCGCAGCCAGGCGTAATGATCGACGCGGCGGTCACCGTGCACAATCGTCTCCACGGGCTCGCGGCGTGCAAGCGGCGGCGAAGGCGGCGTGGCGCCGTTCGTCTGGTTCGAAAATACTGGCACTACTGCTTTCGCGTCCGAGTCCATCGCTCTCTTGATCTGTTGCGCTCGGCAAGGCGGGCGCCGGGCCTTGCGCCTGATTTAGCCGGGGTCACGCTGAGCAAAGATGAAATGCGTTCGTCCGTTATACTAACGGAAGTCCGCGGCGGCGGAAAGCCGCGTCGCGAGGCAAGGAAAGAAATGGCGCAGGAAACCGAAGTCAAGCTGAGGATCAGCGATGCCAAAGCATTCAAGCGTGCGTTGAAGCGCCTGGAGGCGCGGGCGGTTGGTCGGGGATCAGGCCGCGTGCGCGAATGGAACGTCATTTTCGATACGCCCGACGGCGGACTTGCCAAACATGGCCAGCTGCTCCGGATTCGAACAGAAACCGCGGAAGCGAAGTCCAAAAAAGGCCATCGAGGGCCCGCGAAGCGGATTATGCTCACCTTCAAAAGGCCGCTCGTCCAAGCGACGGCCCGTTCAGGCGGCTCACAAGCGAACCATCACCACAAAGTGCGCGAAGAGATCGAGCTGGAGGTAGCCGATGCCAGCGCACTCGCCAAGATCTTCGAAGGCCTTGGGATGCGCGGCTGGTTCCAGTATGAAAAATACCGCACGACATTTTGTCTGCCGACCTCTGAAAGCTGGGCGAAAGGTCTGCTGATCGAACTGGATGAAACCCCCATTGGAACCTTTGCCGAACTGGAAGGGCCCTCCGCCGCAATTGACCGTGCCGCTCAAGAGCTTGGCCACTCCCGGCACGACTACATCTTGAAGAGCTACCTAGCCCTATACGTCGAAGAGTGCCGGCGGCTCGGCCAGGAACCTCGAGACATGGTCTTTGCAGCCAAGAAATAGCCACCTCAAAAGAAAAAATCAAAAAAAATCGCTCGCAAAGTCATTCTTTGCTTGACTTTGAAACGAGCCAGGCTTATCACTGCACGTGCGACTGCAATTTGGTGATTCAATTGCTCCATCATCGCAGTTCGCAAGCGCGTGGCAGCTGAATGGCTGGCATGCAGGAGTGGATTCTCTTCCGATGAGTGCGTCCAACGAACTCGAACCTGGCCCTAGTCGCTTCGGCGTGAGGCGGCGTGTTGGGCCGAGGCTTGGGAAGGGCGATTGGACAACGTCGCGCGAGGCGCAGAGTCTCCCGCAGGCGCTAGGGTGGGGAGGGTTCGCGTCTGGCTAAAGGTAAGTCCATTTTTATGAGGCACTTGCCCGCAGCCGAGGTCGTTCCGGTATGCGGGTTTTTTTGTGGATGCTGCCTGGCAGCAGATTCGTAACGGACCGGGCTGGCCGGCCCGTGGCTGAATTGAAGCCGCAGGGCAGCAGTCAAGAGGCAAGATCATGGAACTTTACGCTACAGAACTGATGGGCGCGCAAGCCTACGACGTGCAGGGCAACTTCGTTGGGCGGGTCCGCGAATTTTTCATTGAACCTGCGCAAGCGACAAATCGGCTATCCCATTTCCTTCTTTCGCGCGGACGATTCCAACCGCTGATTGCTCGGCACGACCAGGTTGCGACGTTTGCGCCGGGAACGATGCGGCTGAACGTCAGCGAGCGCGCACTGCAGCTTTATGAACCGAACGAGTCCTTGCTGGCAGTGCGCAAAGATTTGATGGACCAGCAGATCATCGATACGCGCGGCCGCAAGGTTGTCCGAGTGAATGACGTTGATCTGACGGAGATGAAGTCCAATGGAAACGTCGAATTGCGGGTCACGCAGGTCGACGTGGGACTGCCTGGCGCCGTGCGCAGGTTGCTGCAGGGAGTAGTTTCGCCAGGCGTGATACGCAAGCTGCAAAGCAAGCTGCCGCAAAGCGCGATACGGTGGGAATTCGTGAACTTGATCGAATCCGACCCGCTGCGCCGCGTCAAGCTGCGCATCACGCACGAAAAACTGGAAGACCTGCACCCGGCGGACCTGGCCGAAATCATGGAAGATCTCTCCGCCGCCGAGCGGCAGGGAATTATCGCCTCGCTCGACGAAGAGACCGCCGCCGCTGTCCTGGCCGAGCTCGACGAGCGGCTGACCACGCAGATCGTCGAGAAGCTGGACCCCGAAAAGGCCGCCGACATTCTCGAGGAGATGGCGCCCGATGCCGCCGCTGACCTTTTGGCCGACCTTCCTAAGGAAACGTCGGACGAATTGCTCGAAGAGATGCCCGGTCAAGAAGCCGATGAAGTTCGCGAGCTGCTCTCGTTCGATCCTTCGACCGCCGGCGGAATGATGAATACGGAATTTGTGTTTGTTGGCGAGGGTTCACGCCGGGAAGAGGTGCTCGCATGGGTCCGCAGTCTGGAATTGAACCTTGACCAGTTGGACACCATCGTGTTGCTCGACGGCAAGGCGGAGTATTCCGGCACGGTGTCCGTCGCGCGCCTGCTGCTTGCCTCTCCGGAACAGAAGATGTTCGAACTGCGCAGCGAGCCTCTTTTGAGCATTGGCGCCGACGCAGATGAGAAAGATGTTTTTGAGCTGTTCGACAAATACAATCTGCGGATGCTCACAGTGGTCGATGAGGAGAAGCGCCCCATCGGGACGGTCACCGTGGACGACGTGGTTTCGCGCCTTGTGAAAAAATAAAAAGGGAGTTTGCGGAAGAAGCGGATGAATTGGGAAATTCTCAAATCGAGCTTGGAGGGGCTGCAGACGCGCGGCACGAATCTGCAACAGAAGATTCGCGGCTTGCGCCGCCGCCTGACGTTGCTGCTCGCCGTTGTCGGGCCGGGGCTGATCACCTCGAACGTAGACAACGACGCTGGCGGCATCGCGACGTATTCGCAAGCGGGCGCGCAGTATGGCTACGCCATGCTCTGGGCGCTGATCCCCATGACCATCGCGCTCTACGTTACGGAAGAAATGTGCGCGCGCATGGGCGTCATAACCGGCAAGGGCTTGTCCGACCTCATTCGCGAAGAGTTCGGCTTTCGTTCCACGTTCTTTGTGATGGTCACGGGCTTCTTCGTGGACCTAGCAAACGTCGTAGCGGAATTTGCGGGCGTGGCCGCTTCGATGGAGATGTTTCACGTCAGCAGATACATCGCTGTTCCCATCGCAGCACTACTGGTTTGGATTCTGGTGCTTCGAGGAACCTATCGCCAAGTCGAGGTCATCTTTCTGGTTGCTTGTGGATTTTATGTCACGTACATCATTTCCGCAGTTCTAGCCAAACCAGATTGGCTCGAGGCTGCCAAGCATGTCGTCATTCCAAACCTTCAATTTAATTCTGGCTATTTACTGACGCTGACGGCGCTGATCGGCACCACCATTGCGCCGTGGCAGTTTTTCTACCTCCAGGCCGGGTTCGTCGAAAAGAAAGTCGGCCCCCGCAACTATCCTCAAGCGCGCGCCGATGTGTTAATCGGCAGCATCAGTTGCATGGTCATCGTGTTTTTCATCATCGTGGCCACGGCTGCGACCTTGTGGGTTTCCGGCCAGCGAGACATCACCGATGCCGTGCAGGCGGCCAAGGCGTTGATCCCGTTGGCTGGCAAATGGGCAGGATTTACCTTTGCGTTCGGCTTGCTGAATGCGTCGCTCTTTGCCGCTTCGATTTTGCCGCTCTCTACCGCGCATGTGATCTGTGAGGGACTGGGGTTTGAAGCTGGGATCGACCACAAATTCAAGGAAGCCAAAATCTTTTATGGACTCTACACGGTTTTGATTGCGGTCGGCGCTGGGATCATCCTGATCCCACACGTTCCGATCTGGAAGATTTTGATTTTCTCGCAGGTAGGAAACGGCGTCTGGCTGCCCATAGTGATTATTTTTATCCTGCTTCTCGTCAACCGGCGTGATCTGATGGGCGAGCACGTGAATACGCTCACATTTAACATCGTCGCCTGGGTCACGGCCATTGCTATGATCATTCTTACTGTTGTGGTGATGTACACCTCGCTCTTCCAAACGCCGCCGCCGGCGGGCTGATGCCCGGAACGGCTGTGCCCGAACAGGAGATGCCCGACACGTCAACCTGGGATTGCGCCGCTGCCAAATCGTATGTTAACTTTGCGGCGTAAAGAAGAAACCTCAGAAAACCCGTGCCGCACGCTAATTCACACACGACGCTGCAAGTTTCCGCCTCCGGCACGCTGGGGCCGTTGACACCCGAAGAAGCGCTCCTGTTCGAAAAGCTGGATTTGGGCCGCTTGCCGCGACATGTGGCCGTCATTATGGACGGCAACGGGCGCTGGGCGCAGCAGCGGCACCTGCCGCGCGTGGCGGGCCACCGTTCGGGCACAAAGACGGCGCGATCGACCATTGAAACGTGTGCGCGGCTGAAAATTGAAGCGCTTACGCTTTACGCGTTCTCGGTGGAGAACTGGCGGCGCCCAAAAACGGAAATCGACTTTCTGATGCAATTGCTGCGCGAATATCTGCGCAGAGAGATGCCTTTGCTTCAGAAAAATAATATACGCATGAAGTTTTTGGGGCGCACCGACGAGCTTCCCAAAGGCGTGCAGGACGATGTGCGCGACGCCACGGAACGAACGGCGGGAAATAAGGGTATGGTGCTATGCGTGGCACTCAACTATGGCGGCCGCGCGGAGATTGTGGATGCCATGAATGCGATTTTGGCTGAGCAGAACGGTCATGCGGGACGCGCCCCCATCACGGAAGAGAGCCTGGCCCGGCACATGTACACGAGCGGACTGCCGGACCCCGATTTGCTGATCCGCACGAGCGGCGAAATGCGTGTGAGCAACTTTCTGCTCTGGCAGATTGCCTATGCGGAGATTTTCGTGACGGAAACGCTTTGGCCCGATTTCAACCGCGCCCGCCTGCTGGAGGCCTTAGTGGAATTCCAAAAGCGTGAGCGCCGCTATGGTGGGATCCGTGAAGGGCATCCGGTCACGGAAAAATCAGCGCGCGTTGTCGGTGAGTGAATATTTCTCGCAGAAAAACGCTCTCCCGGATACATATCTCCCTACTTAGGTGATTCTCCCCCGTGATTTATTCCCCTCGATGTGTTGAGATGGAGTCAGCAATTCGTCAGGGGATTCCTTCTCAATGACCTGGAAGCGCATCGCGACAGCCGCCGTTCTAATCCCGTGTGTAGTCGGCCTGGTATTGTGGGGTTCGACTGCATTCGTCGCGATTGGCACGGCGCTAGTTGTTTTAATTGCGCTGTTTGAGTTTTTCGCCCTCGGCGATGCAATCGGCCACCGCGCGTATCGCTTTTGGACCGCCACCTGCGCGCTCGGTCTGGTATTTGTGCAATGGATGGCATCCACTGCCAACGCAGCCGGGCCGCCTCGGGGAACTCAATATTTTGTCTTGATTGGCAAAGCTTTTCTTAGGATCCCTACGATCGGAGATGTTTTCTTTATTTTTCTACTTGGTGTGACCGTACTGACGCTTTGGACGAAACGTCCGATGGTCGAAGCCTTGCCGGCAGCGGGGATCACCTCAAGCGGGCTGATTCTTGTGGCTCTTCCATTGACCTACGCGATTCGGCTTCATGGAGCGGAAGCCGACGGCCCGAAACTGCTGATGTTTGTGCTGGTCATCACCTGGGTCGGTGATACTGCTGCGTACTTCGTCGGCAGAGCCATCGGCAAACATAAGCTCGCTTCTGTCCTGAGCCCCAAGAAAACTTGGGAAGGAACCATTGCCAGCATTTTCGGAGCACTGCTCGTCGCCGTCGTGTTTGCGCGATGGCTCGTCGTGCCGTTGCCGCACTTGCTGGCAATGGGTGTCGTGGGTAACGTCGCAGGACAAGCCGGCGATTTGCTGGAATCCGCCTACAAGCGCAGCGCTGGAGTCAAAGATTCGGGCTCGCTGCTGCCGGGGCACGGTGGCGTTCTTGACCGGATCGATGCGTTGATATTGGCAATCCCGGTTGTCTGGTACTATTGGATTTGGATTTACTTGCCCAGCAGGTAGGACAGACATTCTGGTCTGTCGATTTGTCCATCGGCTGCCCCGTAAGTGGAAGTATCTGTGGATTGGTCGGGGGAGACAGACTGGAAAGTCTGTCCCACTAAGTCAGCGTTAAGCGGAGAAGAAATTCGTCCTTGAAGCAGCTATCCATTTTGGGTTCTACAGGTTCGATTGGGCGGCAGTGCCTTTCCGTTGTGGAAACACTGCCGGAGCGCTTTGGTGTCGTCGCGCTGGCGGCTGGCAGCAACATGGAAGAATTGACCGGCCAGATTGAGAGGCACCGGCCTGAATTGGTTTCTGTCGGCGACGCAAAGAGGGCCGATGAGTTGGCGTCCGCGCTACGAAGAAAAGGAATCTCTCCGCCGCCTGCCATTCATCATGGACGGGAAGGAATCCTGGCCGTCGGAACGCACGGCGAAGCCGAAATTGTCGTTTCCGCCGCGGTCGGAGTTGTCGGGCTCGAAGCTACCTACGAAGCGATCAAGCTGGGAAAAGCCGTCGCGCTCTCGAACAAGGAAGTCCTAGTAGCCGCGGGCGAATTGGTCATGGCCGCTGTAAAAAAAGCAGGACGCGAATTGCTGCCCGTGGACAGCGAACACAACGCCGTCCACCAATGCTTGCGCGGTGGCGCGCAAGGCGAAGTGCGGCGGCTAGTGCTGACGGCGAGCGGCGGCCCTTTTCGCAAAACGCCACTCGCCGACCTCGAGAACGTGTCGCCAGAACAAGCGTTGGCACATCCAAACTGGAAGATGGGTAATCGCATCACCATTGATTCCGCCACGATGATGAACAAGGGTTTTGAAGTGATCGAGGCGCGCTGGCTCTTCGGCGTGCGGCCTGACCAGATCGATGTCGTGATTCACCCGCAGTCCACCATTCACTCCATGGTCGAGTTCGTGGATGGTTCGATTCTGGCGCAACTTGGGCCAACGGACATGCGAATGCCTATCCAATATGCGTTAACCTATCCGGAGAGAGTAGCGTCTAACCAGGTAGCCTTGGATTGGCGCAAGTTGCGGCGTTTGGATTTCGCAAAAGTCTCTACACGGCGTTTCCCCTGCCTTCGTCTGGCGCGCGAAGCGATGAAGAAGGGCGGGGCCATGCCTTGCGCTCTGAACGCAGCGGACGAAGTTGCCGTGGCAGCGTTTCTTGAGCGGAGACTGCCATTCCGGGGCATCGCGGAAGTGATCGAGCGCGTGCTGGCAAGGACGCCGCGGGTTCGCTTCGAAAAGATGGACGACGTGCTGGCCGCCGACGCCGAAGCGCGGCGAACGGCGAAAGAAGAAGTAGAACGTTTATCGGCAAGAGCCGTAGCAGTATCATAGGGCTCATAAGAGGGGAAAGACGGAGATATGGGAGCGGTTTACCTCATCGTAGGCGTTGTTCTTGTGCTCGGCGTAATGGTCCTCGTTCATGAATGGGGACACTTCGTCGTCGCGCGGATGTGTGGCGTGCGCGTGGACGTGTTTTCCATCGGGTTCGGTCCGCGGCTCTTTGGATGGAAGAAAGGGCCGACGGACTATCGGGTTAGCGCCCTGCCGCTGGGCGGCTATGTGCGCATGGCTGGGCAGGATCTTTCCGAAGTGGATTCGGGAGATAAGCCGCCGACTGGCGCTCCGGATGAGTTAATGAGCAAGCCGAGGTGGCAGCGGGCGCTGATCTCATTCGCGGGCCCGGCTGTGAACCTGATCTTGCCGATATTTCTTCTCACCGGACTGTTTGCGTTTGCCGGCGTGCCTTACCCAGCCTATCTGGATGAGCCCGCGCGCGTGGCAGGATTGCCGCCGAATTCTGACACTGCTCCGAGCCCGTTGAAACCAGGCGACACGGTGCTTTCGATCAATGGGACGGCGACCCCGACGTGGGAGCAGGCCTTCCAGGCGCTCAAGCAGGTTGTGCCAGGGACCTCTATCAAGATGGAAGTGGAGGATGGAGGAACGCGGCGAACGATCGAGGTGCCGGTAAGCGATAAGACTGACCCGAGCCGAGTCTTTGGATATTTGCCGATTCGTCCCATCATTGACCAGATCGGACAGGGCGCTCCCGCCGACCGCGCGGGTTTGCAAGAAGGGGATTTAATCACGGCCGTGAACGGAAACCATATCGACTTCTGGGAGCAGTTCCAGCAGTTGACCCGATCCTCGAATGGCCAACCCATGACATTGGACCTTCTTCGCAAGGGACAGCAGGTGCATTTGGTGGTGACGCCGGAGAAAGGCGCAGCGGGAACCGGAGAAAACGTTTATCAGATTGGTATCGGTCCTCGCGAAGATACCGCCTACAAGCGCGTGGCTTTCAGCGAGAGCGTGAAGATTGCCGGACTCGAAACCAAAGACACCATCGCGCAGACCGTGGAGGTTGTCGGCAAGCTCTTCAGCGGGCGCGTGTCAATCAAACAGCTTCAAGGGCCTGTCGGAATTTCCCATATGGCCGGGGAGGCCGTCCGAAAGGGACCGCCTTACGTGATAACCCTGATGGTTGTGATCAGCATCAACTTGGGAATCCTGAATCTCTTGCCAATTCCAATTCTCGATGGTGGAAATATCCTGCTGCTGGCGATTGAAGGAATCATGCGGCGCGATTTGAGCTTGAGTTTCAAGGAGCGTTTCGTTCAGGTTGGGCTGGTGTTCCTCTTGGTCATCTTCGCCATCGTTATGTATCATGACATTCTACGGCGGATTTCGAGTCACTCTTAGCCCGGAGTGCGCCGCGCGCCAGGAGGGCGACACATGTCTGTATCGCCGGGCCACCGTGTTTCGACAGGCGAGCGCCTCAACACTTCAGAGACAACAGGGAAACTGCAGCAGGCCATACGGGAGCGCGGGATTCGGCTCACGCGGCAGAGGCGCGTCATCCTTGAAGTGATGGACGCGGCCGAACAGCACCTGGATGTGGATCAGATTTTGGAACGAGCGCGAAAAATCGACGCGGGCGTGCATCTTGTCACCGTCTACCGCACGATCGATCTTCTTAAAAAACAAGGACTTATCGACGAGCTTGACCTTTTGCACCTGCGCGGCGACCGGCACTACTACGAGAGCCACGGCCCTCGAGACCACATTCACGTGGCGTGCCTCGGGTGTGGCAAGGTGCGGGAGTTTGAGAGCCGGCTTTACGAGCAACTTAAACAGCAGATTGCGAGAGACTTCAAGATGAAGGTGACGGTTTCCCGGACCGAAGTCGGCGGGTACTGCGAAGATTGCCTCGCCAAGAATCCCTCCTAAACCATTTCAATTTGGCTAGATACGCGGCTTTCGCCGACTACTGGGGGATCCAGGGACAGTAAGGTCTCCCAATCATCTTCCGCTTCTCAGGCGCAATTGCTTCAAGAAAGGCTTCATATTCAACCAACTGGTTAGATACGAAGCTTCGCCCTCATTCTGCCACTCTGATATGGCGGCTAGCGGAGCGAGAATCAAACGGGGACGTGGGAAGAGCGGAAGCGGCGCAGGCGGCTGAAGAATTTGTCGGCGCTGGCGATGTCGAGGGCGATTTGGGCGCGCAATTCTTCGGGGCTGCTGAACTTTTTTTCTTCACGAAGACGCTTCCAGAAGTGGACCTCGATGCGGCCCGGTGAAATTTCGGGGAGAGGTTCGAGGACATGCGTCTCGACACTGAGCGTTGAACCGTTGAAGGTGGGACGCACGCCAATGTTCGTGACCGAGCGGTGAGTGCGTGATTCGCCTTCGAGGAGTGTGCGCGTGACGTAGACGCCTCGGGCGGGGAGCAGCTCCTGTTCCGGTGCGAGATTCAACGTTGGAAAGGTGAAGCGGCGGCCAGTGCCAGTCCCTGGGACGACCTTGCCGGTGAGCACGAACGGGCGGCCGAGAAGGCGTCCTGCGTGAGAGACATCGCCCGAGGCAATCTCGCGGCGGATGATGGTGCTGGAGACGACTTCATCCTTGTAGACGACGTGTGGGATGATCACGACGTCGAAGCTACGCTCGGCGCCAAGCAGAAGAAGCATTCGGGCGTTGCCGGCCTGTTTGTGGCCGAAGCGGAAATTCTCGCCGACAAAAACGGCGCGCACTTTAAGATCGCGGACGAGGATTTGGTCAACAAATTCCTCGGGTGTGAGTTTTGCGAGGTCGTGAGTGAACGGGAGGACGAGGGCGGCTTCGATGCCGAGTTCAGCGAAGCAGCGCAGCCGCTGCTCGGTGGTGGTGACGCGCAACGGAGCCGACTCCGGGCGAAGAACTTTTTGAGGAAGCGGATCGAACGTCAGGGCCGTGGGCACTGCCTGGATCTCCTGGGCGCGTTCGACCGAGGCACGAAGGATGGCCTGGTGGCCCAGGTGAATGCCGTCAAAATTGCCGATGGCGAGAGTGCTGCCGCCCTTCGAAGCCGCATAACGAATCGACCAAACCAGCGGCGTTGAAAAGATTTCGAGCGGAGCAGACCGAGTTGTGGCTGATCTTGAGACCGGAAGCTGACCGGCAGATTCGTCCACGTTCACTTCGATTTCGAGGCCATCGTAGGCGAGATGGACATTCGAATAGCCGAGATTGCTCAGGCGTTCATTGGTTTCGGCGTGGGACAAATCGTGTGCGATGTGGGTGAACCAGGCGCGGCGTGGGTTGAGCTTTTTGATCAGCGCCAGGGCTTGATCGACGGTTTGATGCATGGGGTGAGGGATGTCGCGCAAGGCATCGATGATCAACTCATCGAGGCCGTCTAAGAGAGCGAGCGAGGAATCGAGGAGAGAGCTGAAATCGGTCAGATAAGCTGCACGCCCGAACCGGAAGCCCAGGACTTCCATGTCGCCGTGGAGGAGCGGAATGGGAGTGAATGTGATGCCCAGGAGTTCGAACGGTTCCTTGGCTTCCCGAAGGGTGACACTTGGAATGGAACTGAGCTTGGGCTTGCCGTCGAAAACGTACGCGAAGGCACGGCGGATGATATCGAAGGTTTCCGCGTTGGAGTAAACGGGGAGAGCGGTTTGCTGACGGAGATTATAAGGGCGGATGTCGTCAAAACCCATGATGTGATCGGCGTGGCCGTGGGTGAGGAGGACCGCATCGAGGCGATCGACGCCGGCGCGCAGGCCTTGCTGGCGAAAATCCGGGGTGGTGTCAATGACGACGTTCTGGCCGTTGCGCGAGAGGAGCAGGGAAGGGCGCAACCGGTTGTCATGCGGGTCTTGAGAGCTGCAGACGCGGCAGTGGCATCCGAGCGAGGGAACGCCCATGGACGTGCCGGAGCCGAGTACGGTGATTTTTAGCGGAGCCTGGGGCATGCCGAGATTGCTGAAACTCGTGTGAAAGCAGGGCCGAGCCCTATTTCAAAAAGACTGATTCCTAAGGCCGCATCTTGGCTTTTGCCTGCGTGGCGGCTTGCGCCGCAATCGCTTGATTGACTTCCAAATAGGTTATCTTCAATTTGCCAAGAAGATCGAGGAGGATGTTGTCTTCCTCCGGCGCGAGGTTTCCCTTGGTTTTCTCGTGAAGGGAGTCGAGCATGTCGATCAATTCATGTGCGGCTTCCGGGTCAATGACGGGCTGACCGGTGCGAGGATCGGCATAAGCACCCAGGACCATCGCCGCATTGCTGCCGAGCATGCGTACTAGATTTTCGAATGGCTGGGAGCGCTTGGGAATTTCGGCGGGAGGTTGCGGCGCGACAGGCTTGGGAGCTTCGGCGACAGGATGCAGCTTTTCCTCGCGCTTGGCCTCGCGTTCCTTTTCTTCCATCGCTTCCTTGCGGGGCTCACCATCGGCGGTAAAGGGGCGGCGGTCGATAACTCGGAAAGATTCTTCTTGCTTGTGATCGGTCAAGGGGACATTCCTCTATAGTATTTGTCTGGATAAGTTTAACACGGGTCAGAGAATTCGGAAGCGGCGCAGTTGGGAGCGGATTGGATACAACGGAACTAAATAGGAAAAGATGGGTTAAATGAAATAGGTTAAGATTTCCCAAAGGGCAGTCAAAATTGAACGATAGGGGGGCAAGCAAAATGCGAGTTTCAAAGCTCATGACGAAAATCCTGTCAACTGTTCTGACGGTGGCGCTGCTGGCGGGCTGGCTGCCCACGGCGAGCCTGGCGCAGGACCAGGGTGCACCTCCGCCCTCTTTTTCGCCAGACCAACTGGACAAACTCGTGTCACGTATCGCGCTGTATCCGGACCCGCTGCTGGCGCAACTTTTGGCGGCCGCGACTTTTCCCGACCAGATTCCCGATGCCGCAAAATGGTCGGATGAGCACCACTACCTAACGGGCGACCAACTGGCGACGGCCATTTCGGAAGACCACTTGCCCTGGGATCCCGCCGTGCAGGCGATGCTGCCCTTCCCATCCGTAATGGACATGATGGCTTCGGATATGAATTGGACGACAGACTTGGGCAACGCCTTTCTGGCCGAGCAGCAAGACGTGATGGATGCGGTGCAGAGAATGCGGCAGAAGGCCAAGGATTTTGGCTATCTGCGGACGAATGGACAGATTGTGGTGAGCGGCGGTCCGTACATCGAGATCGCGCCCGTAAATCCGGCATTCGTTGTCGTTCCGTTCTACGACCCGCTCGTCGTTTATGCCGCGCCGCGGCCCGGCTTCGTGGTTGGCGCCGCAATCGGCTTTGGATTCGGCGTGACGATTGGAACCTTCTTCCGTCCATGGGGGTGGGGCTACAGTCGGTTTGACTGGCGCGCACATGGGTTCTACATCTATAACCGGCCTTGGGGCCGTAATTGGGGCAATCGATTCACGTATGTGCATGCCTATGGTCCTGGAGTTCGCCGCTGGGAAGGCCCGCACCGTGTGGAAGGGCATGCGTTGGTACAGCGCAGTCAACACGAGCGGAATGCATGGCGCGAAGGGCGCGCGCACGTGGAAGAGCACCCGCATCCGCACCGCTAGGCAGCAGCCACGCTAAAACAATGATCCGTTCCTAAACACCCCGTCTTGCACGGGGTGTTTCCATTTTCAGTTGAGCTTAAACCTGTAGTTTGTTGCGCACTTCAGAAGCTAATTCCCCAAGTAAGTGCGCTTGCGAAAGCCTGCGGCGCACCGTAAAGTGGAACGTTTGTTGCGGGCTTCGATTCGTTGACAGGCGATGGCTATCAAAAAGAAAAAGGCGCGAAGAACGGGCAAGGCTGGTGCGCCGCGGAGAGCGGACGCGAATTCAAAGCGCCTTACGGCGGGGGAGTGGTTCGAGAAGCTGGCGGCAGTGCAAGCGCGGCTGAGGGCTCCCGATGGCTGCCCGTGGGATCGCGAGCAGACGCACGCGTCTTTGCGGACGTACTTGATTGAAGAGGCCTACGAGGTTCTGGAGGCGCTGGAAAGCGGAGACGACCTGAAGTTTGCGGAAGAGATGGGGGATTTGTTGTTGCAGATCGTGTTTCATTCGGAGATTGCGAGGGAAGAGGGGCGGTTCGACGTTTCGGATGTGATTCGCGAGGTGCATGACAAGATGGTGCGGCGGCATCCGCACGTTTTTGGCGAAAAGCGCGCGAAGGATTCGGCGGAGGTTTTGAAGAATTGGGAACAGATTAAAAAAGAGGAGCGGATTGCGGCAGGGAAAAAGAGTGCCGAGGGTTCGAACAGAGAACAGAAGACGGCGTCTTTGCTCGATGGCGTGTCGAAGGCTTTGCCGGCAGCGCTGGAGGGACTTCAACTGACGCGGCGCGCCGCGCGGATTGGATTTGATTGGGACAATGTCGAAGGCGTGTTCGAAAAAATGAGCGAAGAGAGCGGCGAGCTGCGCCAGGCGGTGAGCGCCAAGGATAGGAGGCGAACCGAGGAGGAGATGGGAGACTTGCTTTTTGCGGCGGTGAATTTGGCGCGTTTCCTGCATGTCGATCCTGAAATCGCGCTGAAGAAGGCCAATGTAAAGTTTTCCGCACGATTCCGGAAGATGGAGGAATTGGCCGCGAAAAGCGGCAAGGGGCTGGGGGAAGTTCCGCGTGAGAAGATGGAGGAGTTTTGGGAGACGGCGAAACGCGCGGAGAAAGGCGGCTCGCAGAAGACGGCGGAGGCGGGCAAAGCCTGATGAGCGAAGGGATTGTCGTCCGAAAATGCGCGGGCATCGAGGAGTTTCATCGCTGCGTTGAACTACAAAGAGAGATTTGGGGCGAAGAAGATCTGGAAGTTGAGCCTACGACGTTGTTTGTGGTGGCGGCGGAAACCGGGGGGCAGGTCCTGGGCGCGTTCGACGCGGAGCGGCTGGTCGGTTACACACTGGCGCTGGTGGGATTTACGGAGGGAACGCTATTTCTGCATTCGCACATGACGGGAGTGCTGGAGGAGTATCGCGACCGGGGGGTTGGGCGGGCTTTGAAACTCTTTCAGCGTGAAGAGGCCCTCGAGCGGGGAATACGGCGGATCGTTTGGACGTTTGATCCTTTAGAAACGCGGAATGCACATTTCAATCTGAACCGGCTTGGGGCGATCGCGCGGAAGTATTTGCCGAATCTTTATGGAGTGACGACGAGCCCGTTGCATTTCGGTTTAGCGACGGATCGGTTGTGGGCGGAGTGGTGGTTGGATTCGGCTCGGGTGGTGTCGGCGGTTTCGGATTTGATGAAGGAGCCAGTCGTGTCTTCCAGTGTCGCGACAGTTGCCTTGCCGGCCGAGGCCGATCTTTGGAAGCAGAGCGATACCGCTCGCGTTGCAGCCGTGCAGACAAGAATTCGGGGAGAATTCAAGTCTTGGTTTGCGCGCGGGTATGCGGCGATCGGAGTGAGGAAATCGCCGACCGGCATGGATTATTTGTTGGCTCCTTGGAGCGATTCTTTATTGGGCTCGGTGGGAGGGGCAAGGCCCTCCCCTTCAAGTTTTGGTGGGGGACGATGAAGATACGGGAAGTTACTTTGCGGGAATTACGGATGAAGCTGGTTACTCCGTTCGAGACGAGCGCGGAGCGGACAGTCGAGCGACGCATCATTTTGACGGAGGTCGTTACGGACGAGGCGGTTGGTTGGGGAGAATGCGTGGCAGGAGAGCATCCTTTTTATAGCCCCGAGACGACCGACACCGCTTGGATGGTGATGCGTGATTTTCTTTGGCCGATGATCAAGGGAAGGGAAATTGCTGCCGCGGCCGATGTGTGTGGCTTGGTCGAACATGTACGCGGGCACAACATGGCTAAGGCTGCGCTGGAAGCGGCGATTTGGGATGCGGAGGCCAAGCAGAAGGGCGTACCGCTCGGGAAATTGCTGGGAGGAACGCGCGAGGAGATTTCCAGCGGCGTTTCGATTGGTATTAAAGAGTCGCTGGACGAATTGGCGGCCGCGGTGCGGAAGGAACTGGCTGCGGGCTATCAACGAATCAAAATTAAGATTAAGCCGGGGAAAGAGTTGCCGCAAGTCAAACGATTGCGCGAGGAATTTCCGGGGATCAAGCTGATGGTGGACGCGAACTCGGCATACCGGATGGAGGATTGGCGGTTGCTAAAGGAGCTGGAGAGCTTTTATTTGATGATGATTGAGCAGCCGCTGGGGTGGGACGATTTGTACGGGCATGTGGAGATGCAGAAGAAGCTGGCTACGCCGATTTGTTTAGATGAATGCATTCATTCGGAGGAGCACGCGCAGGCGGCAATCGCACTGGGTGCCTGCAAGATTATCAATATCAAAATGGGGCGCGTTGGCGGACATTCAGTGGCGCGGCGCATTCATGATTTGTGCCAGCACAATGGAATGCCGGTATGGTGCGGGGGGATGCTGGAATCGGGAATCGGGCGCGCGCACAATATTGCGCTTTCGGCACTGCCGAATTTTACTTTGCCGGGCGATGTGGCGGCGAGCCGGCGTTATTGGGACGAAGACATCATCGAGCCGGAAGTGACGGTGTCGGCGCAAGGGACTATTCGCGTGCCGTCAGGGCCGGGGATTGGTTTTGAGCCGCGTCGCGAGCGGATCGAGAAGCTTACAGTGCGGAAAGAACGGCTGGTCTGAGGCCGTGCTGGTGGAGTCCCCGAAGGGGCGCGCGCCTAACCGCCTCGTCATTGCATTGCTGATTGGCGTTGTGGTTGTGATTTGGGCGGTTAATTTTATAACCGCGAAGATTGGTATGCGGTCTTTCCCTCCTTTGACGATGGCTTCGTTTCGCGTTTGCGCTGCGGGACTTGTAATGATTCCTTTCTACTTGGGCGTGAGGCGGCTAGGGCTGGCGGCGTTTGCCAAAACCGAAAGAGCGGTAGGGCGCGGATTTACGCGTCGGGATGCCTGGACGTTTCTTTACTTGGGATTTTTCGGCGTTAGCGTGAACCAGTTTTGCTTCACGCTGGGGTTGCATTACACGTCGGTGAGCCATTCGGCGATCATCGTGGGGATGGGACCGATTTACACCCTTGTGCTTGCAGTGGTGCTGCGGTTGGAGCGCGCGACCTGGCATAAGGCTGTGGGGATGGCGATTGCGTTTACGGGGATCGCCGTGCTGGCTTCGGAACATGGGATTTCGCCGCATTCGCCATCGCTGCTTGGAGATGCGATTACGATGACGGGGTCGGTCGGGTTTGCTACCTATGCGGTGCTGGGGAAGCGGGTGGCCGAGGAGTACGACGCGTTGACAATGACCGCTTACAACCATTTTGCCGGGGCGCTGATCGTGCTGCCTCTGGGGATTCATCAGGCGTGGTTGTTGCAGGCGGAAGGGAATTGGCGAGCCGTGCCGTGGCAGGCTTGGGCATCCATTTTCTATATGGCACTGTTCGGGTCGGCGGTAGCGTATCTGTTGTATTACTGGCTGCTGCGGTATCTCGAAGCGTCGCAGTTGGGCGCCTTCACGTACTTGTTGCCTGTGCTGGCGTCCATTCTAGGAATTCTGACGCTCGGAGAGAAGGGCTCGTGGACGCAACTCCTTGGCGGCGCGCTCGCACTCGTCGGTGTCTACTGGACGGAGTCAGGCAGGGGAGTGCCAGCAGAAAGATTTCCAGCTAGCGGGCGCTCCTAAATCCGTTGTGCCGAATTGCAGATAGGGTCTTGGTACCTTAGGATGACGTCCCGGTTGTCTTCGGCCACAGTTAGCCCAACTTCCGCAGTTACGTGAGTAAAGTCTTTGGAATCAATGTGAGTGCCAGAAAGTTTCCACTACATTTGTGCCCGTTCTAACGCTGTGGGCAGCCGCATGCCGAGCCGTTGCAACAGGATCCGTTGGTGCTCGG
>DATMKS010000093.1:0-3884 GCA_035571045.1 Verrucomicrobiia bacterium | reverse complement strand
TTCCGGCATCGAGCACACCTGCGCGGAAAAGGGCGGGAAGATCGAGAAAACCGAGCATTGGGGCACGCGCAAGCTCGCCTACCGCGTAGCCAAGCATCGCGAGGGCATTTACGTCTACCAACAGATTCGCACGAATCACGGCGAGTTGATCGCCGAGCTCGAGCGACGTCTTCGGGTGCAGGACGTGATTATCAAGTATTTGACCGTACGGCTCGACGAAGACTTGAAGCGCCAGAAGAAGCTCGGTGGAAAGCGCGAACAGCGCGCCGCGCGGCGTCCGCGCCGTAGCGCGCCCGCTTCGGCACCAGCGTCAACGCCGGCTCCCGCGCCTGCTCCGGAACCAACGGCGGCAGCGAGCTAAAGCGGCAGCAAGTTAAGTTAACAACGAAATTCTGAGTTACGAGAGAAAGGCAGGAGGCTATGGCTGAGGAACAGAAACAAGGACAGTCTCACAGTGGACCGCCGCGCCGCGAGGGCGGTGGCGGCCATGGCGGACCCGGCGGAGGGCATGGTGGTCCGCGCCGCGAAGGTGGACCGGGCGGCGGTGGTCCAGGCGGACCCGGCGGCCGTCCGCGCGGCAAGCGCCAATATTTCCGCAAGAAGAAAGTCTGCAAGTTCTGCGTCGAGAAGATGGATTTCGTCGACTACAAGCGCGCGGACATTCTTTCGCAGTTCGTCCAGGAACGCGGCAAAATTCTGCCTCGTCGCATGACCGGAGTTTGCTCGCGCCATCAGCGCTGGCTCGGCGTCGCCATCAAGCGCGCGCGCAACATCGCCTTGCTGCCGTTCGCAGGCAGCGCCGCCGGCACGCAAGCCCCGCGCCAGGTCGTTCCGCAGGCCGCTCACGGAGCACCTGCCGCTCACACCGCGGCACCGGCAGCCGCACCCGCTGCGCCAGTCGCTTCAGCAACCGAGGCCCCGAAGGCTTAAGCCTCTTCGGGTGAAAGTAAACAGGAGCAGAGAGAGAGAACATGCAAATTATTCTTCAAGAAGATATCGAAAAGCTGGGCCACCGTGGCGACGTCGTCACCGTAAAGCCCGGCTACGCCCGCAATTTCCTTTTGCCGCGGAAGCTCGCCGTGGAAGCCAATGCCGGCAACCTGAAAGCGATCGAGCGCATTCGTACTTCGCTTGCAAAAAAGACCGCTACCGAACTAGACGCAGCTCAAAAACAAGCAGGTCTGCTCAATGGCATCTCCCTGAAGTTTACGCGCAAGACCGGCGAGAACGACCAGATGTTCGGCTCTGTAACGACCGCCGACATCGCCGAATCGCTCGCTGCGCAAAACTTCAAGATCGACAAGCGCCAAGTCCAAATCGCCGATCCCATCAAAGCTCTCGGCGAATATCCCGTCACCATCAAAGTCTTCCGCGACGTCACCGCCCAAGTAATCGTCCACGTCACGAAGGAAGAATAATTTAAATCGCCAGTCGCTTTGAATTTTCCCGCAGGGGCACGGCACGCCGTGCCCCCATTTTTTTGTCCGCACGCGCGCGTCTAGCGTCGAGGAAAAAGTTTTGCACCGTTTTCCGAAACGATTCACAGCCTTGCGGTTGACGCGTCTCCTTCTTCCGCGCACAATGCGACACCAGCTTGAAAGTAATTTAAATTTAATTTGTTCGAAACGCTTTTATTCTGCGGCGAAAAAACTCCGCTCTTGCCCTCTTTCGGAGAAAATGGTACAAAAGCGAAGAAAAGGCGAATAATACAGATTGCCTATGCCCGTTGATACGACATTAGAAAAACCGTTGCCGAACAATCTCGACGCCGAGCGCTCCGTCCTCGGCGCCATTTTGCTCGACAACAACGCCTTGAACGCCGCCATCGAAAATCTCCGCGCCGAAGATTTCTTTCTCGACCAGCATCGCCGCGTCTTCACCCAGATGATTGCTCTCAGCGAAGCCCAGCAAGCCATCGATCTCATTACACTGACCGAGGAACTGCACCGCCGGGGAGATCTGGAAGCGTCGGGCGGCGCGCCCTACCTCGCGTCGCTTGCCGACGGCATGCCCAAAGTTTCCAACATCGAGCACTACGCGCGCATCGTCAAGGAAAAGGCGATGCTGCGCAACCTCATTCACACCACGCACAACATCCAGCAGCGCGCGTTTGAAGGCGAGGACGGCGCTGACATGATCCTGGACAACGCGGAATCGTCCATCTTCCTGCTCGCCGAAGACCGCGTCAAAGCCGGCTTGATTCCCGTCAAGGACATCGTCCGCGACAATTTCGAGCGCCTCGAGAAGATTTTCAAAGAAGGCAAAAGCATTACGGGCATCCCCACGGGCTACGTCGAGCTAGACAAGCTGACGTCCGGGCTTCAGCCCTCCGAGCTGCTCATCCTCGCCGCGCGGCCCTCTCAGGGGAAAACTGCGCTGGCTCTGAACCTCGCCGAAAACATCGCCATCCGCGCCGGCCAGCCCGTCGCCATCTTCAGTCTCGAAATGTCCAAGGAGTCGCTCCTCCAGCGCCTGGTCGCCTCCGTCGCTCAGATCGACGCCCACAAATTCCGCACCGGCCACCTGAATCGCAACGACTGGACGAGCATGACGGAAGCTCTCGGCGTCATCTCCAACGCCCCGCTCTGGGTCGACGACGCCGGCTCCATCAGCGTCCTCGAAATCGGCGCCAAAGCCCGCCGCCTCAAGCGAGACAAAGGCCTCTCGCTTCTCATCGTTGATTATCTCCAGCTCATCACCGCGCGCGGCCGCTTCGGCAACCGCCAGGAAGAAGTCGCCAGCATCTCCCGCGGCCTCAAAGGCCTCGCGAAAGAATTGCAGATCCCCGTGCTCGTACTCAGCCAGCTTACCCGCGCCCCCGAGCGCGACGAACGCGGCCCCCAGCTCTCCGACCTCCGCGAATCTGGCGCCATCGAGCAGGACGCCGACGTCGTCATGTTCATCTACCGTCCCCACTTCTTCAAAGCCGGCGCCAGCCCCGAAGAACGCGAGGAAACCGAGCTCCGCATCGCCAAGCAGCGCAACGGCCCCACCGACAACGTAAAATTCGTCTTCCGCAGCCGCCTCACGCGTTTCGAGGAAGCTGCCCCCGACGCTTTCTCCCAATTCTCCCCCGACGATATGTAGCCCGTCCTCCTTCTGCGATAGTAGCCAGCGCAATCGTTCACGGCTTAACCCCAAGACTCACATGCGAGAACAGAACCCCCAGAATTTGAGGTCAGGCCCTTGAATGGCGTGGGACGTATCGGTAAGATACACACCATCGCGTCTTCAATCTTGGGACTCTAGCTAGTTTCGGGTGAGACTATGACACGACAGGCGTGTGCCCTCGTGGGGGCTCTTCTCTCATTTTTCCTCGTGGGTTGTGGCGGCGGATCTGCAAACGGCAGTCCTGGTGGAGGCAGCGGAACTCCGCAGAACATTCCTGCCCTGACTTCCATCGCCCCTTCCAGCACGACTGCCGGTGCCTCCTCAGTCAGCTTGGTCTTATTTGGCTCGAATTTTGCGAATAACGCGACCGTACAATGGAACGGAAATATGCTCTCCTCTTCCTGGGTGAGTTCGACCCAGATAACGGCCACCGTCCCCGCGAGCGATGTTGCTTCCGTGGGAAATGCGAGAGTGACTGTAACCAACCCAGACTCGGGCGGCGGTACTTCTGCTGCCCAGACCTTTACGATTGCCGCTGCGCCTGTCGCCACGACGTGGGTGCGGTCGGTGCCGGGAGTTGCCACACCGCAAAATATAGCCTGGGACGCTGCCCATGGAGAGCTCTATGTTTCGGTGGCATCTACCGACCCCGCTATTCCTAACACCGTTGTCCCTATCAATCCACTAACCGCTGTTGCCGGAACGCCGGTGCCAGCCGGAAACAACCCGGATCTGCTGGCGATCTCGTCGGATTCCTCTTATTTGTGGGTGGG
>DATMKS010000092.1:0-9873 GCA_035571045.1 Verrucomicrobiia bacterium | reverse complement strand
AAACAATCAGGAATGTTCTGGACCGTCCGGGGAGCCAACGCCATCCTGGCACTGCGCTGCTCTCACCTCAATGGTCGCTTTGAGGACTATTGGGAGGCGCGCCGGGCGGCTTGATTCCCACTTCTATGTCGCGCACCCGTTCATGAATGTTCAGAGGTTGTTCATCAATATTTTTGATGAAACAAATAAGAAAACGCGCCGCCAAGTTGCCCACGGCTTTTGGTTGTGCTCACGGTCGATACTCGATACTTGACGCCGACTTTACCCGGCGAGACCATTACCCTGGGCTTCTAGGGGTGCAACGAGTCCCTTTGGCCATCCGTCAAACGACATAGCAGATTGGCCAGAGTCGCAGGTGGAGGTGACCCATGACTTCCGGTAGCGTGTTTCGTTCCATTCTTTCCTTCTCCTTGGGCTTTGCCTTTATGGCTGGCCTCCAACCCGCGGTCGCCGACTCCACCCATGCCCGTGTCATCCGCCTCAGTCTCGTCCAGGGCGACGTGCGCTTCACTCGAGAAGCACATGGAGATCCCCTCGCGGACCAAAAAGCTCAATGGGAAACGGCTCAAGCCAACCTGCCGGTCCGTCAGGGCTACGTGATAGCCACGGACAATGGCCGCGCCGAAGTCGAATTTGAAAATGGCGCGATGGCTTTTCTCAACGACAACACCGTTCTCGAGTTTTACGATCTTTCTCTTGAGGATGGCGCGCGCACCACGCGTCTGGTTCTCCGCCAAGGCTCGGCTTCTTTTTACGTAAACCCCTCAAACGGGGACTATTTCAGCGTGACAGGCGGCGATTTCACGGTGGAAGCCAACGGCAAAAGCTCTTTCCGCGTTAACAACTTTGACGACGGAAGCAACGTGGACGTGCTAACCGGCCACGCCTCCGTCCTGCACAAAAAGGAAACCACCCCGCTCAGCAAAGGCCAGTCACTTTCCATGAAAGCTGGAGAAGATGCCGTGGACATCGCCCGCCTTCCCTCCGGCGATGATTTCGACCATTGGGTTTCTGGACGTATTGATTCGGTTTCCTCGGCCACGAACGCTTCTCTTCAATACACAAACTCTCCCTATTACGCACCCGGATACGCCGATCTTTACACCTACGGCGCTTGGTCCTCCTGCGGAGGGTACGGCTATGGCTGGAGGCCTTTCGGCGCAACCCTGGGGTGGTCGCCCTTCAGCATGGGCCAATGGCTATGGGATCCCGGTTTCGGCTGGACCTTTGCCAGCTACCAACCCTGGGGTTGGGCTCCTTACCACTATGGCGGCTGGCTCTTTGACGCCTCTTGTGGCGGATGGTTTTATTCTCCCCCAGCCTATTTCGGATACGGAGGCAGGCGTATTCTGCCCAGAGTTCACCCGCCTCACCCGCTCTATCGGGCCGCCACCGCCGTTTTCGTCCGTCAAAATGGCCGGCTCGGCGTCGTCCCCATGAACCCGCTCGATAAGGAAGGCAAGACTCCTCTGAATCTGGAACACGGCGTTTTTTCCATCCATCCAGCCAGCAATGCCGTGGAGCCGGTTCTTTCCGCCTCAGCCGGTCAAAAATGGGAAACCGTAAAATCGCCGCCGCGCGACGCACTTAGCGGCGGCCTGGTCGCTACCACAGCACCTGTGCGTGCCTCGCGCACGCTAATCGAAGGAAGCAGCGGAACGCGCATCGTTTCCCTCAGCCACGATTCTTCCATCACGTACGATCCCCGCGAGCATCGCTTTGTTAACAGCAATGCCGTCACGCCTTCTTCGCGCGAGACAGAAGCCCCTGCGGAAAAGAATGGGCTCGGCAATGCGAGAAACGATCGCATCGGGCAAAACGCGTCAACCGTAACGGCTAGCCGCCCGCCCTCCACCTCGGCGCGCGCAGCGGCTCCGCCTTCCCGATCCATTCCGGCACCCCCTGCCGCCCGCTCATCGAGCAGCGGGGGTGGTGGTGGTAGCGCTTTCTCCGGCGAAGGTGCATCTTCGCACGCGTCATCAGCTTCCTCGGCATCGCACGCTTCGGCTCCATCTTCCGGAGGCGGTGGCGGCCGTCCGCACTAACGCTAGTTTTCTGGAAAACTCCTGAAGACGGCTCCGCCATTTGGAGCCGTTTTTCTTTTTTAGGAAAATCTTGCGCCCATCTGCATTTTGGATATTCTCAGGAGAAAACTATCCCTGCATATCCCACAACCGCGCTGAAATCCCCGGAAACATCCCCTGACGTTGCATAGCGCACCAACTCTGCTCGCGTGCTTCCCAGGTTTTCGAGCGCCGTCAGCATCGCCACGGTCGGCCCCAAACCGCACATGGAGATCGCCTCGTTCCGGCAGGTGTCGTACAGTCCGCGGGCGTCCAACGCCAGGATGCGGTCGATCGCCTTATGGTCTTTAAGCCGCGTCGTCGCGTCATTCTCGTAATGATTCAAATCGGAAGTCGTCAACAGAAGTATCTCTTCAGTGGAAGCGGCCAGCACACGGCCGATAGCTTCGCCCAAGATGACAAGATCCTCAAATCGCACGTTTCCGAGAGCCACGGGCACGAAAGTAAACCCTGGCTGCAGCGCTTGCAAAAACGGGACTTGCACCTCCAGCGAATGCTCGCCGCTGTGGGCCACACTGTCTTCATGCAATAACGGGCATGACAATCGCAGCGCCTCTGCCAACTGCTCATCGATCGCCGCATCTCCGAGCGGCGTCCGCCAAGCCCCGCTTGAAAGAATCGCCGCATTTTCTCCGCGCGGATAGTGCCGCACACCGAGAATCAGAATTTTCCTCGGAAAAACAATTCGCGCGTACACTGCTCCTGCCACGTGCCCTGAATAGACGTAGCCCGCGTGCGGAACGAGCGCCGCTTTCGCCCGCGCTGGCATCACAGTATTGTCAGCTCTGGAGCATTCCCGAATCAGCGCTTTCAGTTCGATGGGATCGGAGGGGTAAAATCGGCCGGAAACTGCAGGGAGGCGAAGCATTGCGCTGCTCCGCAAATCAGATTGGCTTGGACGGTTTGCCTTTGACCTTAAGGGCCTTCAACGAAGTCTGATCATAATAAACGGTAACTCTGTCGCCGTACTGATAGCCGCCCTTATCGACGATCGACTGCATTCTCGATGACGCTTGCTGGGAAAGAGGGAATGTCTGCAGCGACATGTCGTTCCCCTTGGCGCGCACCGTAATCTGCGCGATGTTTGCGTGCATTACGTACCCTTCATACTTGCCGAGCCCCGTGGCTTTTGGCTTCGGCTTGAGGGCATCCACGGTGCTCACAATGATGGGCACAGCCGTATCCACAATGACGGGTGCGACCTGCGCGGGAGTCTGAGCATTGAGAGGCGCGCCACAGAGGCCAGCCAATACCAGTGCTGGGAAACTCCATCCCCCGATTTTTCTGAACCTCTTCATTCGATGTCGTCCGTCGCTATCCGCAGCGACTTCAAAAACCGCACATCCTGCGGCGTCATCGTCAGCCTGGCCGCTGGCTTCTTGTCAGGCACCTGGTCAAACGATTCCTGGTCCACCTGAATCCGCAACGATTCCAGAAAGCGCCGGTCCTGCGTCGTAAGTTTCGCGGCTTCGGCGGCGGCAGCATCGCGTTTTGCCAAGCCAATCGTCGCGTCCAGCTTCAGCACGATGTCGTACCCGTGCGCGCGCACTCCCGCAATCGCTCCAGTGATCCGGTCGGAGTCGGAAACCGTATCATTAATTGCGTGTCCCAATTCACGAAGCAAGTTTTTCAGGTGATCATCGAGTTGCAAGGGCGGCTCCCCTCACTACATTCGTCATTCTAGGCCTGCATTTCTTAGGATACAAGATGCCTCGTTTTGCGTTGTCTCCAATAGGTTCACAGTCCTTTGGTGCAGGTCGGAAGCCTGTCCCAGCACCCTTTTGCCCGAGGCCTCGGCGAATTTCGCCCTTCGTTTTGCGCTAAGATGCACTCATGTCTTCGGCCGCCAGTTCAACGACAGCCGCGCCTCGCCAGGGCGGTTTCCATCGCTTCTGGCGCGCCCTGAAGCAACTCTTCCTCGAGGTTGCCGGTGCCATGTTTGCCTTCCTCGGAATCGTCTTGCTCAATGCAGCTCTGCGCTCATGGACCCGCGACGTGGCCCACTGGCTCATTGCCTCAGCCGTTGCCGTTGCTTTCGCCCTCTTATTCTTTTTTTTCGCACTAAGTTCGTTCCGCCGCGCCCGCAAGTTGTAATCTATTCCGTGGGGGCACGCCAAGCCGCGCCCGCTCCTGTTTTTCTATTCGCAATTGGCTAGAAACATCGGCTCCAAAATGACCGACACAAAAACCAAGCCCCTCGCCGAACTGAAAGAGCAATTCACAACTCTTTCCGGCCTTCCCGTCGACCGCCTGTACACGCAAGACGATCTCTCTGGCACGGATTCGGAAGCTGCTATCGGCTACCCCGGCGAATTCCCCTACACGCGCGGCATCTACCCAACCATGTACCGCGGCCGGCTCTGGACCATGCGCCAATACGCCGGATTCGGCACCGCCGTCGAGTCTAACCAACGCTACCGCTATCTCCTCAGCAAAGGCCAAGCCGGCCTCTCCGTAGCGTTCGATCTGCCGACACAAATCGGCATGGACTCCGACCATCCGCTAGCCCTCGGCGAGGTCGGCAAAGTCGGCGTCGCCATCGATTCCCTTGAAGACATGGAAACGCTTTTCGGCGGCATTCCGCTGGAAAAAGTCTCCACTTCGATGACCATCAACGCCACCGCCGCTATCCTTCTCTGCCTCTATGTTGCCGTAGCCAAGAAACAAGGCGCCAATCTCGCAAAAATTTCCGGCACGGTACAAAACGACGTCCTCAAGGAATACATCGCTCGCGGCACGTACATTTATCCAGTCCGACCCGCTATGCGCATCGTCACGGACATCTTCGCCTGGTGCCGCGACAATCTCCCCAAGTGGAATACCATCTCCATCTCCGGCTATCACATTCGCGAAGCCGGCTCCACCGCCATCCAGGAAGTCGCCTTCACTCTCGCCGACGGCATCGCCTACGTCCGAGCCGCGCTAGACGCCGGCCTCGCCGTCGACGAATTCGCCCCCCAACTCTCCTTCTTCTTCAACGCTCACAGCGACCTCCTCGAAGAAATCGCCAAATACCGTGCCGCCCGCCGCCTCTGGGCCAAAATCATGCGCGACCGTTTTCATGCCGAGGACCCGCGCTCGCTCCTCCTTCGCTTCCACGCCCAAACCGCCGGCTCATCCCTCACCGCCCAACAACCCGAAAACAACATCGTCCGCGTCGCCATCCAAGCGCTCGCCGCAGCCCTAGGCGGCTGCCAGTCTCTCCACACCAATTCCATGGACGAAGCGCTAGCCCTCCCCACCGAAGACGCCGCGCTCATCGCCCTGCGCACCCAGCAAGTCCTCGCCCACGAAACCGGAGTCACCAACACAATCGATCCCGTAGCTGGCTCCTACGCCATCGAACACCTCACGGACGCAATCGAACAAGGTGCCGTCGATTACATTTCCAAAATTGACGCCATGGGAGGAATGCTGCGCGCTATCGAATCCGGTTTCGTCCAGGGCGAAATTCAAAAAGCCGCCTACGATTTCCAGCGCGCCGTCGAATCCAAAGAACAAATCATTGTCGGCGTGAATGACTTCATCGCCGAAGAAGAGCGCTCCATTCCGACGCTCCGCATCGAACCCGAAATCGAACGCTCGCAAGTGGCCCGCCTAAACGCCCTGCGCGCCAATCGCGATTCCGCCCGCACCAAATCCGCCCTCGCCGAACTCGAGCGCCGCGCCTCAACGACAGAAAATCTCCTCCCCGCCATCCTCTCCGCCGTCGAAGCCCACGCCACCGTCGGCGAAATCTCCGACACCCTCCGCCATGTCTTCGGCGAATACCAAGAGTCTGTCGTTATCTGATAGCCGAGGGAGACGACAATGGGCGAGATTTTACTTCTTATTCTGACTGCTGGCGGTATCCCTGCATTCCCGGGCGGACGAGGCGGCAAGCCTTGGCTCTCGGGGACTCTTACGGTCGCCGGCTATTTTCTCGTGCCTTTTTCGGTGTGGAGCCGCAAGAACTGCAGCTATCTCAATAAGCAGTATGCTGTAATCTGCGAAGCATGCCGCGGGCCTTACGCCTCAAAGGCTCTTTTTTTTCCATGAAACTCATCCTCGCCTCCACTTCTCCCCGCCGCGCCGAGATTCTCCACGACGCGGGCTTTTCTTTCACTGTCGTCGCTTCGGCCGTCGACGAAACTCCCATCCCCGGCGAATCTCCGAGTGATCTAGTCCAGCGTTTAGCCAATGCCAAAGCCGAACTCGCCGCCGCCCGCGCCATAGGCCCCGCCATCATACTTGCCGCCGACACCGTCGTAGCCCTTGAGGGTCACATCTTCGGCAAGCCCCGCTCGAGCGAAGACGCCCGCCATATGCTCGAAAGTCTTTCCGGCCGAACCCATGCGGTCGTAACCGCAGTCACACTGATCCGCCTGCCAGACGCCGAGCGCCGCACCTTCGTCGAATCCACGCTGGTCCATTTCGCCCAGCTCTCCGGCGAAGAAATCACGCGTTACCTCGCCACCGAAGAACCGCACGACAAGGCCGGCGCCTACGCCATCCAGGGCCGCGCCGGCCGCTACATCCCGCGCATTGAAGGCGACTACTTCAACGTCGTCGGCTTGCCCCTCGCACACGTCACCCAGGCCCTGGCCGAACTCGGTTGGTCCGAGGACTAACTCTTCCGTCCCCTCGACAGCTCTCGTCTTGGCCATAACCGTCCTGCTGACACGCTTCAAATTTAGACTGCAGGTACAGCGACCAATTCCGGCCGCCAAGCTCATTTTTGCGATCCGCCCGGCGACAGGGACGCGGGCGCATCATGCCTGGTCATTTCCGTGCCGGTGATCACCGCGTTTCGGATCTGACTAAACAAATCCGTCAACGTGTTTGGCGTATGCGGTATCAAGACGGTGTTGGTGCGATCGTTAGCGGCAATATCCTTCAGCGTGTCGAAATACTGCGTCATAAGCACGAGTTGCATGACGTCCTGCGGCGTCGAACCTGGAACTGTCTTCGCAAAGTCTTCCACCGAGTCTTTCAAGCCTGAAATGATGGCTTTGCGTTGGTTGGCGATGCCTTCGCCTTGCAGCCGCTTTGATTCGGCTTCTGCTTCCGCCTGCTTCACGAGGAGCAACTTGTTCGTTTCCGCCCGCGATACCGTCGCTTCGCGTTCCCGTTGCGCGGCGTTAATGTCGTTCATCGCGGCTTTCACTTTTTGATCCGGCACGATGTCGGAGATCAGCACTTTCACGATCGAGTAGCCGTACTCCTTCATCGAGCCGTCCAGGCTGTCGCGCAAATCATTGGCGATCGCTGCCTGATTCAGAAACGTATCGTCCAGCTTCATTTTCGGAACGTGCCCCAGCACTACGTTGTAGACCATGGATTCGATCTGCTTCACCGGATCGGTCAGTTTGTAAAAGGCCGCTTCCACGGAATCCGGTATCACTTTGTATTGGATCGAGACAGGGATTTGTACGAACACGTTGTCCTGCGTCTTCGTTTCCACTTTCACGTCAAACTGCTGGACCTTCATGCTCATGCGCCGGACGACTGTCTCGATGAATGGTGTTTTCCAATTAAGCCCCGGGCCTGCAACGCGTGCAAATTTACCGAGTCGCTGCACGATGGCCACCTGCGCCGTCTCCACGGTAAAGAACGAACCGAACACCAAGCCCAAGACAAGAATTACAAAGATCACACCGAAAATCGTGAGCACACCGCCCATCGAATCCATCCGTACCCTCCTCGATCGCTCCACAGTGAGCCTGACGAACCGTGCTGCCCTCCCGGCCTCTAGACACTCGCGTAGCCAGCAGCTGTCGTTCGTCAAAGCTCACAGGCAATTGACGGGCGCCAATCTAACATGCCGCGCGGCCCTCTGTGTGTTAATCCTTGGCAGAGCAGATGGTTTTCCTGGTTCGGTGAGTTATACGCTTCACAGCGTCTGGCAGGCACGCCTCGTGAATTCGTCCCCTCGGAGATTTGCGCGCGTCTTGGACCGTGGCGGCCTCATTTCAGCGCACCCGCTCCATGCGCTTTCAATAGCTCATCAACTTCCGCATAACCCGACGGATACTCGACGCCGCGAGTGGACGCGCCCGCCTTGAGCAGTGCCTCAACCGATTCGGGCGTGCGCCGTTGTTTCCAATACGAATCCACGCAAGCCCGCACCGCAAGCGCCAGAGCCGTGCGCCCCTTCCCGTCCAGTGCATCTACACGCGCCCCGCGTTCAAGAAGAATCTTTACCGTCCGGGGCCACCCTCGCCACGCCGCCGAGTGCAGGGCGGTGCTGCTCTTGGCCACATCAAAATACGGATCGCCCTCTTCGGTCAACGTGTTCACGTCAATGCCGAGATCGAGCAACTGCCCGACACCTTCCGTATTCCCGACGCCAGCAAATTCCGCAAGCAGCTTGCTTCCCTGCTGCACCAATTCGCGCACCAGTTCGGGCTCCTCGTCCTGAATGCCCCGCACGCCAGCCGAATCGTTCCTGGCGCAAGCGGCAATTAGCCTCTCGACCCCCTCTAACTTAATCGCCATCCCGCGTCGTTCGATCAAACCCAGCACGTCGCCTCGTCCTCTTCGCGCCGCCATCGCCACCGCCGACAAACCGGGACCATCCGTCTGCTGCAGGTTCCGACGCTCCGCCACAAGCGTTGGATCCGCGCCGTGTTCCAGCAACAGCTCGATGATGTCGATGCCGTTGTCGCGCGACACGGCATGGTGGAACGCCGTTCTCCCCCAACGCGTCGTGCGATTCGGATCGGCCCCGTGCTCCAGCAGCAACCTAATCCCATCGAGATCGTGCCAGTCGGTCTTGCGCAACAGCAAAGTCGTCATGCTTGTCTCATTCAGGTTGCCCTTCTCCACCAGAATCTTCATCACCGTGTTGTCGTAAGTCTCAGGCACATGGTAAGGAGTCTCGCCATCGTTCGGATCGGCTCCCCGTTCCAGCAGCAACCGCGTCAGCTCCGGATGCTGCGCAATGCCGGCGGCACCGTAGATTGCGGCTTCCCACGTGGGTCGTGGGTCATGCTCCGTTTCCATCCAACCTGTATTCGGGCTCGCGCCCGCTTCCAAAAGCGACTTCGCCGCCCGAACGAAGCCCTCGGACCTCGTACGATCGAGCCGCAGATACCTAGAGAAACACAAGTGTGTCAGCGCATCCCAGCCATATGGCCCGCCCTTCGCGGTTACGTTATGCCGATCGAGCATCAGAAATCTCCGCACACCGGCCGCATCGCCAAGAACGGCCGCAGTATAAATGTCGGCATTCGCGACCGAAGGATGAGCGGCAAGAATCGCCTCCGCCCGCTCGAGTGTCCCCGAGCTATGCCACGCGTCGCGCGGAACACACGCCGCCTCAAGGAATGCGGTCACAGGATCCTTCACGGAAGCCGCGAAGCTCGCCATTGCCAGCGCTTCTACGTGCTTGGCAAACTTCGGCCAGCTCTCAAATCCATGTTCGCGCGCGATCACAAACTGCGCATCAGCCAACACAAATTTCGTTTGTGCCATTTCGGCCTCAGAAAGCGCATCAAAGCGCGGATGCTGCTTGACTCGCTGAATTATTACGGATGGAACCACTTCGGAATCAGTGGACTTCGGGGATTGCACTCTGCGAAAGACCTTCACCAGCTCTTTCGCTTGCTTCTTATACTGCTCGAGGCTCGGGCGAGCCGGTAGCGTTTTGGCATCCATTACGACCTTCCTTTCGTAAATGCGCCTGGAGTCCGCCCGAATCAGGCTGAAAGAAGGTTCGTAACACTACTCGAACACTGAAGGTGGGCACGGCCCTTTCCGCGGACTGGATGCGCCCTTCGCGCTAACCGAAACTCTAACGCTCTCCGCC
>DATMKS010000091.1:0-82496 GCA_035571045.1 Verrucomicrobiia bacterium | reverse complement strand
CTGGCAGAGAAGGCGATTCAGAAGGCGCTCGCCGGAAACAGTGCCCGCTAAGCTAACGCGGCTATTTTTCGGTTTGGTCTTCCGGTGAAGAGTCCAGCGGCTAGGGCATCTCGCCAAGGACAGCCAGCCCCTGTACTTTCTCGCGGGTCCAGCATCCCGACCGACCGGTCCTCAACCGTTGCGGCGCTCACAAATGGACATAGCCACAAAAAGGGAATAGCATGCGCGATGGATAATTTGGCTGTGCGCACCGGGGGCCAACGGTGATGGCGCAACGTACCAAAACGGACGAACTTATCGCCGGAGCGTTGGACTCTTTTCGGATTGAATTGCCTTCCTGGGGCTTTGCGAATACCGGGACGCGCTTTGGAAAATTTCTGCAACCGGCCGCGGCAGCAACGATCGAGGAAAAATTCAGCGATGCGGGGGAAGTCCACCGCCTGACGGGTGTTTGTCCTACGATTGCCCTTCATGTTCTGTGGGACTTGCCGGAAGGTGCGGCGGGTGTCGCGAATATCAAAGCACTCTCCGAAAGTTTTCGCGTGCGCCCGGGTTCCATTAACCCAAATTTGTTTCAGGACCAGCTTTACAAACACGGCTCCGTGGGCAGTCCGGATGTGGCTGCGCGTGCTGCGGCGATGGCTCACCTTCTGGAAAGCGCTGATTTGGCAAAGCAACTGGGCAGCCGCGACGTTTCCCTCTGGTTTGCCGACGGTTCCAACTATCCGGGGACCGCGAATATTCGACAGCGCCGAAAATGGTTCGAACAGAGCCTCGCAAAACTTCATGAGCGGCTTGCTCCCGGCCAGCGGATGCTCGTCGAATATAAACCGTTCGAACCGGCTTTTTATCACACAGACATCGCGGACTGGGGCATGGCCTTTTCGCTCGCAAAAAAGGCGGGGCCGAAGGCCAAGGTGCTTGTGGACACCGGTCACCACTACCAGGGGCAAAATATCGAGCAAATCGTCGCATGGCTGCTGGCTGACGACATGCTTGGAGGATTTCATTTTAACGACCGCCGCTACGCTGATGACGACTTGACGCTTGGCTCGATTGATCCATATCAGATATTCAGAATCTTCCACGAGATTTTTTATTTTGAGTGGGAGACGGGTGAGCGTGCGGACGTGGCTTACATGATTGACCAGAGTCATAACTTGAAGGGCAAGATGGAGGCGATGATCCAGACGGTTACCACCGCGCAAGAGCTGTACGCCAAAGCGGCGATTGTGGATCACGAAAAACTGGCCGCGTGCCAAGCGAAATGCTCTCTAGTGGACGCGGAAGTCTGTCTTAAAGAAGCGTTCTCAACCGATGTTCGGCCGGCGATTCGCGATTGGGCGCGATCCCACGGCTTGCCGGAAGATCCCATGGACGTGTTTCGGAAGAGCGGCTATCTCGAACGGATCACGGAAGTGCGCAGCAAGCGAAACGCGTCGTCGGTATCGAGTTACGCGTAGCTCGGCGAGTCCGCGGGCTCTCTCCTGAAAAATATGTCAGAAGCAACGAGCGGGTCCACATACCTCGCATTCGACCTCGGCGCCGAGAGCGGCCGGGCCATCTTGGGGCGATTCCACTCCGGACGTTTATCCATCGAAGAAATTGGAAGATTCCGCAACGAGCCGGTAATCAACAACGGCGGCTTGCATTGGGACGTGTCACGTCTGTGGGCAGAGATGAAGAGCGCGCTGCGCTCAGTTGGCTCGCACGGCGTCAACCGCTTGGATGGAATTGGCGTCGACACCTGGGGAGTGGATTATGCATTGCTGGGGAAGAATGGCGCGCTGCTGGAAAATCCATTTCACTATCGCGACACCAGGACCGTTGGTGCGATGGAACGCGCGCTAAAGATTCTGACGCCGGAGATGGTTTATGGCATCACGGGAATCCAATTTCTGCCTTTCAATACGTTGTACCAGCTGTATGTGGCTCAACTGCTGACACCTCGCGTGTTGGAGTTGGCCGAGCACTTGGTGACTATTCCAGATTTGTTTCATTTCTGGCTGACCAGGAAAATTGTCTGCGAGCGTACCAACGCCTCTACCACGCAATTCCTTGACGTGCACAGCCGAGAATGGTCCGTGGACATTCTGCGCAAGCTGGGAATCCCCACTCACCTACTTCCGCCTCTTGTGGATGCGGGCACGAATCTCGGGAATCTCCTTCCGGAAGCGGCTGAAGGTGTTGACGCGCTATCGGGAACTACTGTGATCGCTCCTGCTTGCCACGACACCGGCTCCGCATTTGCGGCAGTGCGTTCCAGTAAAGATGTGGCGCTGATCAGCTCGGGGACATGGTCTCTGCTGGGCACGGAGTTGAGCAGTCCGATAGTCACGGACGAAGCGCGTCATCTGAATTTTACAAACGAAGGCGGCGTTGGCGGAACTGTGCGTCTGCTAAAGAATATTTGCGGATTGTGGCTGTTGGAGCGCTGCCGCAAAGACTGGCAGAGAGAGGGAAAGATCATCGAATACCAGGAATTGCTCACGCAAGCGGGTGCGGAGGCGCCCTTGCAACATTTGGTCAATCCGGATGACAGCTCTTTCGTATTGCCACAGCACATGCCGCAGGCCATCGCGGCGTTTTGCGCAAAGAGTGGACAATCGAAACCCATCGGACCGGGCCAGTTGACACGCACTATCTTGGAGAGTTTGGCGCTGAAGTACCGCGAGGTGCTGGAGTCGCTGGAGGGCTTAGTAGGAACGAAGTTTCAGGAAATCCGCATAGTGGGAGGAGGCTCGCGCATCGACCTGCTCAATCAGTTCACAGCGGATGCCACGGGACGAAGGGTGCTCGCCGGACCAGTGGAAGCGACGGCACTTGGGAATCTTGCGATGCAGATGGTGGCGATGGGAGCGGTCGCTTCGCTCAGCGGCGCTCGCGAACTCATCTCGGCATCTTTTCCCGTCCGCGTTTTTGAACCGGGGGATACGGCTCCGTGGGAAAAGGCGTATCAGCTTTTTCGGGCGTTCCCCACAAACTCGACGGATTGACTCTCGTACGCGTTCAACGGAGAAAAGCTTCGGGCAGTCCACCGTCGACAGGTATGATGTGGCCCGTGGTACAGCGCGCCTGTGCGCTAGCTAGAAACAAAATGGCGCGCGCACAATCCGCGGGCTCGACCGGTTGATGCGTAAGAGTTCGCTGAGCGTAAAAGCCGGCGAGCAGTGAGCGCAAATCGTCATCGGTCTGCTCTTCACGGAATACAATCCCATATTTTTTGAGGGAGGCGATCACGCGATCGCGGGGAAACATCGTCGAGCCTTTGACGACCGCCGCGGGGCTGACACCATTCACGCGGACTCGCGGGGCAAGGGAGACGGCCAGCTCGCGTATGAGATGGCTTACCGCCGCTTTGCTTACATCGTAAGCTTCGCTGCCGCGCTTGGGAACCACAGCGTTCGCCGAACTTGTGAAGACCAACGACGCGGCAAGGTCCTGTTTGGCAAAAATCTCAGCAGCTTCGTCGGCCAGCAAATAATTGGCGCAGACATTTAAATCGAGTGTGCTGCGCCACTGTTCATCGGAAATTCGGCCGTCGAGTGAAGACGGGAACAGCGCCGCGGTATTGATAAGACAATCGATGCCGCCAAATGCGGCGACTACTGCATGCAACGCGCGGCGAATGGATTCACGATCGCGAATATCGACCGCCAGCGCGAGCACATTTTCCTTGCTGCAAAATGCCGCGGATTCCTTCACAACACTCTGCGCGGCATCGAGATCGAGGTCTGCCACAACAACATGCGCGCCGCGCTGCGTCGCTTGAATTGCGGCTTCGCGCCCGATTCCGCTGCCCCCGCCAACGATAACGAAGACTTGGCGGCTGAATTCTTTCTCAGGCGGCTGTCGGCGAAGCTTAGCTTCTTCGAGTGCCCAATATTCAATGCGAAATGCTTCTGAAGGCGGCAGCGCGACGTAGTTGTGCTTCACCGTAAACGCGGCGTGCGGAGCCGCCGCTCCCGCCTGAGGAACATGGGCTGGAGGCTTTCCGTCATCCAAGGCAGTAGCGCCTTCCATCACGTGAATGGCGTTGACATAAAACTCTCCTGTGATGCGCGCTTCGGTCTTGCTCTTGCCAAAGCTGAACATTCCCACGCCCGGCACGAGCACCACTGTCGGATTAGGATCGCGAATTGTCGGGGAATCCGGAGCTGCGTGGCTGCTGTAGTAAAGCCGATATTCTTCGCGGTACTTGGTGATCGCAGGCTGGATGGCGGCGTGAAAGCCGGCAATGTCACCCGCGGGGTTCCAGTCGACAAATAGCGGGCGGATCTTTGTGCGTATGAAATGATCCGGACAACTGGTTCCGAGAAATGCCAACTCCGCAGCCCAATTCGAATTCACAAACTGCAACACTTCAGGCAAGCCACTGTAAGTTCCAATCAAACGCTTCTCTGCGGATACTAGTCCGCGAATCACTGGAAAGAGGCTCGTGGCAAGTTCTGTCCTGCCTTGGAGTGTCGCGTGGCGTTGGCCGCCGAAGACAGCGATGGTTTTACCCTCGGCATGGCCAAACACAAACTGTCCAATCTGATCGATGATCGTAATAGTGTTCAGATAGCATTCGCGCTGCGTATCGCCCCAGGTGAAGAGTCCGTGTCCTCCGAGCACGATGCCATCGCAATTGGGATGAGCCTTGACCGCATTTTCCATCATGAGCCCCAGCTCAAACCCCGGACGCTGCCAAGGAACCCACACAAGCTGGTGGCAAAAGCGGCGATTGAACTCATCGAGACGTTCGAGGCCGTTCGCGGTCGCGGCTAGCGCAATGGCCCAGTCAGGATGGAGATGATCGACATGACGAAACGGAAGAAAGGCATGCAACGAGGTGTCGATGGAAGCCGCCACGCTGTTCTTGCCGAAAGTACACAGAGGATAAAAATCCACCATCTCGTCTTCGTAAGCGGCGCCGCGATAGCGGCTCTTGAGGCTGAAAAGTTTCTCAAGGAAAAGTGTGGCGAAGCCGCCGCGCTGAATGCTTCCGAGGTCGCCGCCGCTCCCTTTTACCCACAAAACCTCCGTGGAAGCGCCGCTGACCGGATCGGTCTCCAAGATTTTGGAGCTGGTGTTTCCCCCTCCGAAATTTGTTATACGGAGGTCGGCGCCCAGAAGATTCGAACGGTAGCGAAGCAGTTCCGGCTCGTCAAATTTCGCGGCCAGCTTGGCATCCCAAAGATCTTTCAAGTAGCGCAGTTCGGGCACCGCGGGCCTGGAAGCCTCCATGAATCCTCCAAGTGGGAAATGCAATCAGCAGAGCGAAACCAATTCCTGAACAGTGCAACGTAGTTATCTTACATGACGCGGCGGCGGCCGGCGAAGCGCACGCGCTTCCGACCATCGCGAAAATATTGCCTCGCGCAACAGTCATCGAGTATCATCCGGCGGCGGTCGAGGTTCCCGAGCCTTCTGCCAGCGATAGCCTTCACATGCCTCTTTCCCCACTGCTTGAGATCAAAGAAATCTGGAAATACTACGGCGGCACGGCGGCGCTGCGCGATGTTTCCGCTTCTCTGCAAGCGGGAGAGATTCTCGCCCTCATGGGACACAACGGAGCGGGAAAGTCGACGCTCGTGAAGATTCTCGCCGGATCGACGCGGCAAGACTCCGGCGAAATCAAGGTTGCGGGAAAAGCGCTTTCGGGCGGAGTGCGCGAGGCGCGGGCGGCAGGGATTGCCGTAATTTATCAGGACCTGAGCCTGTTTCCCAAACTGACGGTAGCGGAGAACATCGCGGGAGAGCCGACGGGGCAGCGCAGTTACTCGTGGCGCGCTGCAAAACGCGCGGCGGCTGCTAGCCTGCAACGCGTTGAAGCAAACTCGCCCCTGCTCTCGTGTCTGGACCGCAACGTCGAAGATCTGCCGCTCGCCATGAAAGAACGCGTCGCTATCGCCCGCGCGCTCACCTATGATTCGCGAATTCTTATTTTGGATGAGCCGACCGCCTCACTTTCGCTGCAAGACACGGATCATTTGCTCACGTATCTGCGCAAACTGGCCGGCGGTGGTGTTGGTGTGCTTTTCGTCAGCCATCGTCTTTCCGATGTGCGACGGATCGCCGACCGCTATTTGGTTTTGCGCGATGGAGCCGTAGCGCTTTCGGCAGCGCCGGCGGAAGTCAGCGGGAACGCGCTCGCGCGAGCCATGTTTGGCGATAGCGAAGAAAAGGATGCTGCCAAACCTGATCGTGCTGTCGGACAAATACGGATTAGCGCACCGCAAGATGTTTTAACAGTCCGGAATGCAACGCGACGCGGAGAGTTCACAAACATCTCCATGACGCTGCGCGCTGGTGAGATTGCCGTGCTTACGGGACTAACCGGCGCGGGCCGAACTGAGTTTGCGGAAGCCCTTGTGGGTTTGCGGCGTTTGGATGGCGGAGAATTGCACGTGGCCGGAAAGCTGGTCAGCCTTTCCGGTCCACGGAGCGCCATGCGGAACGGATTGGTCTATGTGCCGGAAGACCGGCTGCGCACGGGACTTTTTGTGCGACGCAGCACGGCAGAAAATCTTGTTGGCGCGACCGAGCATCTGCGCGCCGGGTTCGGTTTTCTGGGAAAGGAAACCAGCAGAGCAGACTCGGCAATTTCCGATTTTGGCATACGATGCCAGGGACAGGATTCGACACTCGAGACTCTCAGCGGAGGAAATCAGCAGAAAGTTCTGCTGGCGCGATGGCAGATGGCCGGAGCACGCGTTTTGATTCTCGATGAACCCACCGCGGGCGTGGACGTGAGCGCTAAGACGGCAATTCACACTCGGCTGCGAGAGTGGGCCGCCGCTGGGGCAGCTCTGCTGGTCATCAGCTCGGAAACGGACGAAGTTCTCGATGTGGCCGACCGTATTCTAGTTTTTCACGCAGGCAACCTTGCCCTAGACAGTCTGCGTACAGAAATCAACCGGGAACAACTGATGGCCGCGATGCTGCACGGCAGCGCAACGGCGGAGCAAAAGCCGACGCAGGCCCGAGGCGAAGCATGAGGTCTTCGAATTCGAGCGCTTCGGCGCCGCTGCGCCTGAATTTTCATCGCCATGAAACGAAACTGGCCTCCCTTCTCCTCGTGCTGGGAATTGCACTCACGGTTGCCGCGCCAAGATTTTTTTCGTCTGTGAACCTGGCTCTTCTGGCCAGAAGCATGGGCGTACTTCTGATCATTTCCGTTGGCATGCTAAACGTAATTTTGGCCGGAGGAATCGATGTTTCGGCTGGCGCCATCCTGGCCGTGGTGAGCGTTGTGCTGGTGCGTCTCGGAAATCACGGTCTTCCGGCATCCATCGTTCTGCCGCTGGGTTTGTTGACAGGCGCCGCCCTCGGCGCAGTAAACGCTGCGTTGATCGCCGAATTACGAATTCCTCCGATCGTCGCCACGCTGGGCACCGCCGGTTTGTTTCGCGGCCTCCTTCTCGAGTGGACCCAGGGCGAATGGGAAAGTTCCATTCCGTCGTGGCTAAATGCCGTCGGCAGTCCGCGGTGGGGAGGCCTCGATCTTTCCGTTTTAGCCGCGGCGTTAGTGATGCTCGCCGCAGCCTGGATCCTTCATCGCACGCAGATTGGGCGCTCTCTCTTCCGATTCGGCGACTCGCCGCTGGCCGCCGCACGCACTGGCGTTTCCGCTCGACAACCGATTTACTTCGCTTACATCTCGCTTGGTCTGCTGACTGCCATCGGAGCGGTGTTTTATGCCGCACAGCTAGGCGCCGTACAGGGCAATGCCGCAAATGGCTACGAACTCACGGTGATTGCCGCTGTCGTTCTAGGTGGCGCGGACATTCTGGGAGGGCGCGGCGGCTTGGTGGGCACATTTCTGGGCGTGTTGCTCCTGTGTTCCCTGCAACAAGCGCTGGTGCTGCTGCATGTGGCCACGTTTTGGCAAAACATCGCCACCGGCGCCATCGTGCTTCTTGGCGTGATTCTCAGCAGCGCCCCGCGACTTCATCGAACTCTTACGCTACAGCAGAGTCCTTCCGCATGACTTCGTCCTCATCGGCCTCTCTCGAAAAGTTCGGGAATCCTGCACCGAAGGTTTCGGGGAGCGGGAGAATGATGGCGTTGCGCCGGTCGGGCAATCTCCAGCCCGGTGTTGTAATTCTGTTGGTGCTCTTTTTCTGCGTCTACTCTGGCTACCGCAGCGGCGACTTTTGGTCGGCGCTAAATTGGCAACTCCTCGCGCAACCGCTCGCCGAAGCGGGCCTCGTGTCTATCGGAATGATGTTCGTCATCGCCTGCGGAGGAATTGATCTTTCCGTGGGCTCTATCGTCGGCGCCGCCGCAGTAACAGCGGGCATTGCCGCGCATCACCATTTGCCTGTCCCGGCAATCGAAGCCGCAGCGCTGGCCGCCGGCACGCTATGCGGCGCTTTCAACGGTCTGCTGATCGGAGTTTTTCGCCTCTCTTCCATCCTGGTCACGCTTGGCAGCATGATTCTCCTCAGCGGTATTGCGTTGGCCCTCAGCGATGGCGGCAGCTTCGCGGGTTTTCCCGACGGACTGCTATGGTGGAATGACGCAACGCTACTTGGCATTCCCGTGGAATTTCTCTTGTTCCTGGCAGGCGCCGCGGTAGCTGCCGTCCTTCTGCGCTACTCGTTATGGGGACACTACGTCGTCGCGATTGGCAGCAACCGCATCGCCGCGAGATATTCCGGCTATCCAGTCGCTCTCACTTTGTTTGGCGTTTACACCTTGCAAGGCTTGCTCTGTGGAATGACCGGCATCTTGCTCGTGGCGCGGCTTGCGAGTGCTCGCGCCGACATGGGCCAAGGACTGATGTTGATGGCCATCGCCGCGGTAGTCCTCGGCGGCGCTCCGATCAAAGGCGGCTCCGCTTCCGTCATCGCCACCGTGGTCGGCGTTGCCGCGTTTTACATTGTTCAAGATGGTTTGCTGCTTCTCGATGTCCCGCCTTTTGTTCAACACGCCCTTACGTCGGTCTTGCTTCTGGTTGCCGTCGCCGCTGGAATTCTCTTGGGGGCAAATCGCGAGGAGCGGGGATGAGTAGCCATCGCGCCCGCGCGCTAGCGAGCCTGGCGTTTGCGGCGCTTTTGATCGCGGCGGGTTGCTCGCGGCTGCCGCGCAACTCCAAGACGCTGTTCGTCATGGTCCCAAAGCTTGTGGGCATCCCGTATTTCAATTCCGCGCGCGACGGAGCGTCAGAGGAAGCAGGACGCTTGGGTCTTCATTTTTTCTACACCGGACCGACCGCCGCCGATGCGAGCCTGCAGGTGGACGTCATCGCCGGATTGCTTGCAAGACATCCGGCAGTGCTGGCGGTCTCCTGCGATGACGCCAACGCACTCGCTCCGGTACTGCGCCGCGCCCGCCGCTACGGCATCTCCGTGCTGACATGGGACGCCGACGCGCAGCCGGACGCACGCGATTGGTTTGTCAGCCAGGTGGAAGATGAAACGCTCGGCCGCCACGTCATGGACGTTCTCGCCGAACAGCTGGGCGGCCGCGGACAGTACGCTATCATCACTGGTTCGCTGACTGCCTCGAACCTGAACGCCTGGCTCTTCTGGATGAAAAAGCAACAACAGGAAAAATATCCGGAAATGCAATTGGTTGCGGTGGTTCCTGGCAATGACGATCAGCAGCAATCATTCGTGCAGGCGCAAAGCTTGCTGCAGGCCTATCCAAACTTGCGGGGATTTATCGGAAACAGTTCCGCCGCCCCGCCAGCCATCGCCCGCGCCATCGAGCAAGCGGGACTCTCCGGCCAAATTGCCATCGCAGGGCTCTCGACGCCAAATCTGATGCGGCACTACATCGAAAGCAAAACAGTGAAGACGATCACGCTTTGGGATCCCGGCAAGCTAGGCCGCCTGACTGCCGCTGTCGGTGCGATGATGCTCCGCCATGAAACTCCGCGCGACGGCATGGACGTTTCCGGCGTCGGACGGATCCGCGTGCTCCCGGAGACGCGCAAAATCGTGATGGGGTCGCCGCTGGATTTCACCCTAGAAAACATCGGCCAATATTGGTTCTAAGTGCGATTCCATCCCGGAATCAGGCTAACCCAAGCCGCTGGGCGCACGACCGCAATATTTCCGGCTCCCATGCTGGCCGCTCCGGACTCTTGGGATGAGTGCGCATCGAGGGAATTCGCCCGGTCAAGTGCAGAAAAGCCGCCGCCGAATGCTTGTAAGCGGGAACCGGATCGCGAAAAGCAACACTCCCCAAATATTGCAACGCATCGGAAAGCGCGTAATAGGCTGCGTCTCCCGTTTTCCAGAGGCGGTCTCGCTCGGCAAACTTTTCCGGCGCAAAAGTCGCTAGTCCCAATAAGTAGTCGGAACCGTATTCGATCATATCGATGCCCAGATCGTTGCCGGTGTAGATGTGAAAATCCGGGCGACGCGCATCGCGCAGCTCCAGCCGGTCGAGCTCCACGAGCCGGTCCAGCGATGAATGTTTTATCCCTTTCAATTCCGGGATATCCATTAAACCCAGCACGGTGTCCGTGTCGAAAATCTCGCCGTTCGCCGCGAACATGCGTCCCAATTCAAAACCCAGCACATGCGCATATCCGCGGCACGCCGCCTGATACGCCGCTACTTTTTCTTTCGACGTTTTCCCGTGCAGCCGCGTGGTTTGAAACAGGATCGGTATGCCGCCCATCCCGACGACCGCGTCCATCTGCTCTCTGTACAACGAAACAACGTCGCCCCCACGCCCTTCGATATACGCGCCGGCGACAAACGGAACGTCTTTGCCCAGCGCCTCTCTGGTCCACTCGAGCACTTCAAGCTTCTCGACATCGCTCAGATAATTTACATACCCCGTGTCCATGTTGACCGCATTCATCAATCCAGCCCGGTGCGTCGCCACGAGATGCCGCTGAAATGCCGCAGTAGCCACGCGACCGTTCGCCTCGTACGGCAGAAGCGCGGCCGCAATGCCGTGCACCTCGCGATGTGATTTTCGCCGCCGCTGCATTCTTGTGATGGTCATGACGAAATTTTCCAGCCTAGTGCCGACAATCAGCTCCGCTTTTGTCGCGCCTTGGTAACCTTAAGAAGCTCCGCCGACGCCGACTTTTTGTAATAATCGTCCAGTGGATAGCATCCGGATGGCAAGCCGTTGCGTGGAGCAGTGGTGCAGTCGCTGAATGTCCTGCAAACGAGCTTGTGCTGAAACGCCCGACCATTCACCGCATCGGAGAGCATTTCGGGATAGCTGAGCACCATTCGCCCCAATCCTATCGAATCGACCCATCCCAGGCGCACCGCCGCCTGCGCCACATGCGGCAGAAAATCCTGCAAGTAACTGTACGCGGTCCCAACAACAATAAGTTCTGGAAAATGCTGAATCAGTTTTCGGGTTGTTTCCAATTGCCTTGCTACGCCAACTAGTGGATCTTCTGGCGGCTGATATCCGTCCGAGGGCGGATAAAACGCCGGGCGTTGGATGTGCGGACAATAGTAAGGACTCCCCGCCGTAAGATTAACGAGGTGAATGCCCAACTCCTCGAGTAAACTGAAAAATCGTATCGTCTCGCTGAGATCCGGTTGCGTCGGATCGCTCTGATTGACTCCGAATCCCCACCTGTAGGGAATCAAATGCCTGTGTTCCTCGGGAATTCCTGGCCCCAGCTTTCCGGGAGTCGAAAGCGCAGGGTCCGGCCGATAAGGAATCGCGTCAAACGCCGAAAGCCGAACGCCAATTTGCAGCCCAGGCGCAGCCGCGCGTATTCCTTCGACCACCTCCCGCAAAAACCGCGTGCGATTCTCGAAGCTTCCGCCGTATTTCCCTTCCCGCGTATGGGCACTGAGAAACTCGTGCCCCAGATATCCGTGGCAATGCTTGATGTCGACAAAGTCGAAACCCAGTTCGCTCGTCATGACCGCGGCGCCGTGGAACTGTTCGATGATCTTCTCGATTTCCCCATCGGTGAGCAGCGGATAGTCCGGCGGCAGATTCAATCGGCGGTCCAGGAAAGGGTGACGATACAGAATGCGCGGTTCAGGACGGCCTTTTTGGTTCGGGCAACTGTAACGCCCCGAATGCGTCAATTGCAGTCCAACGAAAAGTCCGTCATCCGAACCCGAAACCTGGCGGTGCTCTGCAATTAGCGCCGCCTTCAACCGCGCCAAACCTTTTCTGGTGTCTGAAGCCGCCAAAAGCTGATTCGGATTGGCGCGCCCCTCGTGACAGACGGCCACCGCTTCGCCGCCCCAGATCAGCTTTGCTCCGCTGCTCCCGAAGCGCCGCCATCGGCGAAGCGTATGTTCGCTAGGATTGCCATCGGGCGTTCCGTCCCAGCCTTCCATGGGATTGACTGCGAAGCGATTGCCAATCTTAATTCCAGCGCGCAGGATGGGCTGTGCCAGCGGCGATTCTGCTCCGCGAAGAAGTTCTCGATCGCACGGAATGGTTAGACGCAGCGCAGCGAGATGTTCCTCAAAGTGATGGACATCCCGAATGCTGCCCAAACGCCGAATTTCGCCCGGGTTCATGCGGCTCCTAGCGGAGAGAGCAACTCCTAACCGCCGAGTTCCCGCACATTATTCTTTATTCTTAGACATCGCACAAATCCGCCGCTTCCCGCAAAGAGGTAAGAGGATCGCGCGAGGGCACGAACTCGTGCGCTACGTAGCCCTGAAAGTTGGTCGCGGCGATTCCACGCATCACTCCATCCCACTGCACTTCCTGCGTACCGTCAAGTTCATGCCGGCCAGGAACGCCGCCCGTGTGGAAATGAGCAAGCCATTGAATGTTCTGCTGGATCGTACTTATCAGATCTCCTTCCATGATCTGCATGTGGTAGATGTCGTAGAGCAGTTTGACTCGCGGCGAATTCACTGCTTGCACCACTTGCACTCCCCAAGCGGTGTGGTCGCACATGTAATCCTTGTGGTTCACCTTGCTGTTGAGCAATTCCATGCAGATGGTGATACCGTGGTCCTCGGCGATCTTTTTCACGCGATTGAGACCAAGAATGGTGTTCTTGGCGCCCTCTTCGTCGGACATGCCTGCGCGATTTCCGGAAAAGGTGATTACATTCGGCACGCCGGCCTTCGCCGCCAGAGGAATGTTCTTGCGAAAACCCTCCTCGATCCTCGCGTGGTTTTCAACACGGTTCAGCGCGGTCGGAATCTCGCCGCCGCCAGCGTAAGCCATGCTGCAAACCAGCCCATGACGGCCCGGCACTTCGTATTCCTCCGGACCGAGCAGGTCCACCGCCTTCAAACCAATCTTAGCCGCGTACACGCACAGGTCATCGAGCGGAATTTTCTCGTAACACCAGCGTGAAACCGATTGCTTAATCCGGCCCTTGCGCTGAATCGGTTCTTTCTGCTCCGGCCAAGCCATGGACGGCATGGAAGCAACGGTAATTCCCGAAATGGCACTCTTCAGCATCGTCCGCCGCGATAGTTGTTTAGTCATAGAAGTTCACACAGAGTTGACCGGAGAAAGCTGGTTGCGGGCCAGGCGTCGACCGGTTCGTTCCCCTTTCGAGTGGTTCATCCAGTTCGCAGAGTGAAACGGTTAACCAAATTCGCCGCCAATTCTTGCATATTCCCAGCTCGCGCGGATTTTAATCTTGAGAATTTTCAGGTCATCCACGAAAGCACCGTCCGCAGATCGACGGGCGCCGTCGACTCGGTTCCGCGCGGCATCGAGGGCCCGACCGCCACAGCCTCGCCGTGATTTTCGAACCACACCAAAAACGACGATTGCTCGGCTCCCGTCAAACGTTGTTGGTTGAGCCAGTTGTAATACGCTCCGAAATCGGCATCGACGAGTGAACCCATTGGATCGAGTTCCACGCGTGCGTCGGTTGCAGCGGAGAGCATTTCGTTCATCGGCTTCTGCCGTTGCCGTGGCGCGAAACGGACCAGCAGCGTGAGCGGCTGCGCGCGCCGCAACGCTTCCCGTGCCGCCCACTGTGCGAAGGTCGTGCTGAAAATCTGCGTGCCCGAGCCCTCCGTCAACAGCTTGACCTGAAAGCGATCCAGCACCGCCTGTCCCGGCTTGGCCGGGTTCCCCATCGGGCCCTGATCCGGCCCACCGTTCAAACCAAGATCCGCGGGACGCATCTGCGCGAGTAAGGTGCGCAGCGTCTCTGGCCCCATGCCGGGCCGTTCGATCTCCACGCGTATTTTGCTGGATAAAGCCGCACGCGCCGGCTCCAGTGCGTGATAGGAGACGCACGTAATTGCCGGATCGTGAGCCAGTTCTTGTCCACCATCGATATACCAGTGACCGTGAGCAATGGGACGCGTTTCGGCGCGAGCGGCCACCGCATCCAACAACTGCTTCATCCCGTTCTCTGGCTGCACGCGGCTGAAGTACACGCCGTGGGGACGCAGTTTGCGAAACAGCGGCTCGTCCGGAGTGGTGACACCCTGGCCAACGACAGTAATTCCCATCCTGGGCATCGCCGGTGGTTCCGGCGGCACGGCCGCCTGCAAACGCTCCGCATAAGCCAGCGCCGCCACGCGAAATGCATCCAGTTGGTGCGTGCTCCAAAGATAGGCCGAGAGCTGCTCGACAAACTGGGCCGGCGCATTCACCCAGTCGAACTGTTCCAGTTGCGGCGAAATCTTGATCTGCGCGAAACCCTGAAACCAGTCTCTTGTCTGTTCCGCGGAAAGCGAACTCAGATTTGCCAGTTCCCTATCGAGCGCTTTGCGTTCGGCGGGAAACTTGAAATCGTATTCGATCACTTCGCGCAATAAGCTCGGCAAAAAGCTCAGCGGCAGGCGCTGCAGCGCGGCAAGGTCGTTCGTGACCATTTTTCTTGCTTCCGGCGGGTAACCGTTAAATTGCTCGGCTTTGAGATCGGTCGGCAGCATGGAGTTACGCCAGCTCAGCAATGGGCTTGCCCTCGGCGAGCGCAGCAGAAAATCCCAGGATCGATCCGATCGACGGAACAAGATCGGTGGACTCGAGTGCGCGGTCGATGACCACGCCTTCGCGAACGCCCGCGCCCATGGCCATCATCCACGTGGTGCGAGAAAGCGCATCGCCAGTGCGGTGATGCTGAAATCCGTTGCCGCCGGCATCATCGTCGGAGTCACGGCCAAAATCCGGCAGGATAAAGAGTGTGGTATTGCCGGCGTATTCCGGCTCGCTCTGGATCGTTTTCCAGAGCTCAGCGCAAAGCCGGTCGGTGCGGCGTATGCCTTCGATGTACAGCGAATAGGCACCTGCATGCGCGATATCGATGTCGTGCAGCGTGATCCACAAAAGGCTTGGAGCGAGTTGCTGCATCAGTTGGCGCGTGATGTAAACGGAGAGTTCATCGGGGCTCGAGAGCGTGCGCGCGTGTTTTTTGAAGTCGTCCACGGAGAGCTTTAACAGCATCTGCAGCTGCTGCAATTCGAATTCGCTGCCGCCAAGCTCCGGTGTGTAAAACGGTGTCTCATAGTTGTCGCGTAACAAATGTTCGTAGTCCGCACCGCCCGAGGTCGCCGCAGTTAAGAGATGCTTGGGCAGAATCACGCGAGCGCCCAAACCCGGGCCGTAGGCGCGGTGATTGCTTTCGCCGATGCGATTGAAGCCGTTGCTCGGCGCAACCACCCATGCATCGGAAGAGGGCCGTTTCAAATCCTTGCGAAAATATTCAAACGCCGTTGGGTGTTCCGGTGGAAGTGACGCAAAATTGTTGATGGTTTCGTAGACGCCCGTGGCCAGGCTTGCCGTCGCCACGTAGTGCCCGAGGATGCCGCGGTTAACGACTTGCGTAAAGAATGTGGATTGCGGAATCAGTTCCCGCATCAAGTGGGGAATATTTTCCTGACCTTCGGGCGCAAACGTTTCCTGGTCGCGTGCCCCGCCGCCGAAGGTGATAACCACCACTTTCCTTCTTTTTTGGGGAACCCCGGTTCGGGCGAACAAACCGGATCCAAGCAGGGTACCGCCCAGGGTAACCCCGGCGGCGCTGCGCAAGAATTCGCGACGGGAGAAAGCTAATTGCCTGGCAAGTTCCCAGGCATTAGAGGCGTGACCGTTTGACCTAGGTCTTGAAAGACCCCCTAAGTTCCGCGCTATTTTGGACTCTGATGACATGTCGTAGGTCATTGCAAACGCAAAGCTTAGCGTAAGCTACGCCGGGCCTCCGTCGAAGTCAAGTATTGGCAGGAATCAACTTCGCCGCTAGGCATTTTCCTCTCTTCGGGCCGTCTCGCTAATTCCAGAAGCGGGACCTCTTATCTAGAATGGGGCCACGTATTCAACCATTCGGTGACCTATCTCACTGCTTGCCGGACGGACTGTCCTTTGCCGCATAGACAAATTGACGTATCTCCGCTCTTTGTTTTTCTATATCCGCAAGATGCTGCTCGCGGATCTTCTGATAAATCTGGAGTTGCTCCTGGGCGGGCCCCTTCTGCCCGGTGCGAACGTAAGCCTGCCCCAAGCGATAATGGGCATCACCAAGATCGGGGTCCAGCTCCAGTGTCCGAACGTATTCCGGGATAGCCTCGGCATACTTGCTCTGGTCGGAATAAAGATTCCCTAACTGCAAGTGCGACTCGGCCAGTTTCGGATCGAGTTCGATGGAATTCTTGAGCAAGGTTTCAACTTGGCGGAGATCCAAGGTTGGGTCCTGAGCCCTCTTCCCCTTCCACAGACTCATCGCGTAGTAATAAAGGGCTTGCCCATTGCGAGGCTGAAGTTCGGAGAAGCGGCGGAATCGTTGGATGACGTCGTCGGCCTGGCTCGGTGAACTGTCGTAGGCCCGGGAAAGAAAAAGGTAGCAGCTCGGATCGGAAGGGTTTAGGTCCGCCGCTCGCAACAACGATTTGACGGCCTCGTCGTAGTTACCGTGCGCATAAAGAGCCATCCCGAGGCCAATCGCCAGCCGCTGCGACGCAGGATAGCGCTGGGAGGCATCCTGGAAGATTTCTATGGCCGGTCCCAGAGTACGGTGAAGCAGGAGCTCGCTGCCCCAATCGAAGAGGTTGCTTTCGCTCGGATCGGCATGCGCGGCAAGCTCATATTCGTTGGCAGCCTCGACGAACTTCCCATCTTTTTCTTCCACTTCGCCCAGCAGGTTGTGCAGTTCGGCGGTGTTTTTCTGCTTCAGCAGCTCCTGGATTTGCTGCCTCGCGTCGGCAAGGCGCCCGGAGACCAGGTAGGCGAGAGACAAGTCGTAACCATTGTCGTAGGAGGAGGGATCGATACGCTCGGCACGCTCGAGAAAGGGCACGGCGTCGGCGATTTTCTTGGATTGGACGTAGAACTCGCCGAGGTTGTGATTGGTGTCGAAGCTTTGCGGCTCGAGCTCGGCTGCCTTCTTGAATTGCTCTCCGGCGCGATCGATCTTTCCGAGGCGCACAAGATTGGCAGCGAGATTGGTCCGAGCGGGGGCGGAGCGGGGGTTCAGCCGGACGGCTTTCTCGAGGTGCGTGTTGGCATTGGCGTCCTGAGACTGTGCGGAGTACACCAGGCCCAATAGCTCGTGAACTTCAAAGCTCTCCGGGACTTGCTGCAGCAAGGCCTCCAGCTTTGCCGCAGCCTCGCTGTAGTGGCCCGAGTCAAATTGAGCGACAGCCGCTTGGAAATCGCGATCCAGGTGCTGGTCCTGGCTGGAGCGTGCCGTCACTGCGGCCGCGCACAGCAAGAGAACGAGAAAAACGGCCCTGGCAGAACGGCTTCCGATGTACACGACGGTCCTAGGTTATCACCGCACGGCAAGAGCGGAAAAGCTCCTGCAAAAAGGGGCTCCCCGCAGAGCGCCCTCGACGAGCACTCTGCGGGGAGGTGTGTGGCAAAGTTAAAAGTACAATTTCAGAGCGAACTGGATCTGCCGCGGATCGTAGGGAGCATCGCGCGTGGAGCCAATTTCGCCGAAGGTCGAGCTGTTGAAATTGCCCGAGTTGGAAATTGCGACAACGCCGTTGCCGCCGAAATTCGGTGCATTGAAGTTCGGGTGGTTGAAAATGTTGAAGATCTCGGCGCGGAACTCCATGCGGAAGCGCTCGCTGAGCGCGATCTGCTTGAAGGCGGAAAAGTCAAGCCTATGGAATCCCGGGCCCGGCACCTGCGTGACGCCGCCCAAAGCGGCAGCACCCGTCAGAGGAACACAGCCCGCCGGGGTGTTGGGCTCCGGAACGCCGCCAGCACCTAGCACGCAAGGCTGCGTGAACGCTGCCGGATTGCCATACCAACTCAAGAGTCCGTTCGCGTCATTGTGGAGTCCGAGGTCCAGCGGTTGTCCCGTATAGAGGGCGCCGCAACCCAGGGCAGATGCCGTACCGCTGGGACAGCCGATGCTTATCGGCTGGCCGCCCTGGAATGTGGAACTCCAGTTGATGCTCCAGCCTCCGATAACCTTATCCACAGCCCCGGAGGCGTCGGTTGCGAAGCGCTTGCCCTTGCCGAAAGGCAACTCGTATCCGCCGCTGAAATGGAAAACATTGCGGATGTCGAAATCCGCCAACCCGTAGTCGAACGCCATTCCGAGGCCAGGAACGTCCGGCGCTCGGAAGCCTGCCACGCTGCCGCCGTTGAGCAAGTCGCCGGCGTCCGACATAGTCTTGGAATAGGTGTAGGTGAACAGGAAGTTCAGCCCGTTCGCAAACCGCTTTTCGACTTTGGTTTGGAGCGAGTGATAAGCGCTCATACCGGCAGTGGCTGCGTAGCTTGCGCCGAATCCAAAATCGGGAAATGGCACGAGAGTGCTCTCAGGAGTGTTCTCGGCAGCGATGGTGGTGGGTTCGTTAGAGCCCGGAAACGATTCCAAATGCCGGGCCAGCGACGTCACGTAACCGGCTTGTATGGAGAGCGAAGGCGTAAGCTGGTATTGGACGGTCAGATTGCCGCCCATGGAATAGGGCGTTTGATAATTAAACTGAATCCCGCGCAACGCCAAGCCGCTGGCGTTAACCTCTAGCGGTGTCAGAGAGTTGCATGAAAACCCCGCTTCAAAAATGGCTGTCCCTCCAACCGGGGCAGTCGTCGCGCAATTTGCAAAAGGAGTGCCTCCGCTGATGGGTGTAACGTCGTTCGGCGAACTGTAGGTGAAATTGAACTGGAAGGGATAGTTTTCGCCAAGGTTCGGGGAAAATCCGCGATTCTCAAACCCGTTGTAGAAGATGCCGAACCCGCCGCGAAGAACGAGCTTCGAGTTAACCTGATATGCGAAACCCACGCGAGGGGCAAAATTGTTCTTCTGCGAGTTTCCGAGTCCCTTACCTTGAGAATCCGTACTTTCGCACAGGATGTTGTCCTGGGCTAACAAAGCAACAAAGCTCGAGGAAAGGTCGACGCCCGGACTGCACGAGGTAGAAGAAGGAAGCAAGTAGGCTGCCCCTCCAAACGGACCACCGGCGGGGATGAAGTTTGCCTGGTTGCCATGGTGCTCGAAGACCAAGCCGAAGAAGTCGTAGCGAATGCCGAGGTTTACGGTCAGTTTGCGGCTGACCTTCCAGTCGTCGTTAAAGAAGCCGCCATAGTAGTTTTTGCCGTTGTCGGTCAAAGAGATGTTGGACAGGTCTATGTTGCTTGAGCCGCCGATGTAATTGCCGCCACCCACGGTCGAGGTGGTTGGGATCAACAGGAAGTCCGCGCGTCCGGTATTGCCACTGTCGACGCTAGGAATCGAGGTGTAATCGCCGTTGTAGTCATATTCTCCGCGGGACCAGGGTGGTTGCAGCGTCGAGAACTTAACGTGTTGCCACTCGAAGCCCATTTTAAAAGTATGCTTGCCGTAGATTTTTGTGACGCTGTCGGTCAGCTGGAACGTGGAAGTGACTTCGTCGGAAGGCAGGAAAGCGTTACTGCCGAGTGTTGAGAGCCCGTTGATTCCAAAGGCGGGAAGCCCACCATTCAAGGAGACCTGAGGAACACCCTGGATGCCAAACTCTCCAGGAATATTCGTCAGATCATCGGCTTCGGGCGAAACGCGTGTCGTGTGAAGGTAATTCAACCCCGCGCGAACCTCGTTGATCAACGTCGGAGAGAACGTGTGCGTATAGCCTAACGCGCTCTGTTCAGCGATGGCAGTCTGGGTTCCCTGTTGGAAGCCGCCGCCGTCCGCGACGCCGCCGAAAATGCCGGGAATGAATTGCGGGTCGTCGACCAAGCTGAACCGATAGAACAATTGGTTCTGCTCGTTAAAGTTGATGTCCATCCGGGTATCGAAGGAGTTGGCGTGTTCAAAGAGCTTCGGTGAATCGGCGAAGTTCGAAAAAAGCGAGCCAGCTGCATTCGTTGTGGGCAAAGGATACAGATTCAACAAGGCTATAGCGTTTTGATCGAGCCGGTTGGCGTTAATCATGTTCAGCGTTGGACAGCTGGCAACCGTAACGGCCAAAGTATTGGCAGCGCAGCCGGCCGCGAACGGACTGCGAACGAATCCCGTGCTGGTGGCAAAAAGGCCCGTGACCGGATCCACTTGCCCAGCGGTGACGGCCCGGGTAGTCGCTGGATCGAAGACCGTGCCGTTGGAATAGGTTTGTAGGTCGACAGCGGGGCACGGCGAAACGTTGACGGAACACAGTCCCTGCGTCTCTGTTCCCGTTTGAGCGAGGATCAGATCCTGGAAGTTGGTGTAACCGCTGTTGCGCTCGGCGACGCTCGGAACCGAGCCGCTTAGGATGGTCCCTTGAACCCGTCGCAAAGCCTGGTAATCACCGAAGACGAAAACTTTGTTTTTGCCGTTGAATAGTTTCGGGAGATAGACCGGTCCCCCGGCGGTGAAGCCGAACTGGTTCTGGCGGAGTTCGCCCTTCGGAACCTGATGCTCGTTTTCAAAAAAATCGGCGGCATCGAGCTTATCGTTGCGGAAGAATTCCCAGACGTCGCCATGGAACTCGTTGGTCCCGGACTTGATGGTGGCATTGAGAACGGCGGCACCGGAGCGGCCGAACTCTGCGCTGAAGTCTGAGGTCTGCACTTTAAACTCTTCGACCGCGTCGACCGGAGGAAGCACCACGTAGTTGGTGCCGTTGAGGAAGTCCACAGTGTCCGAGTTGTTGTCGATGCCATCCAGGAGGTAGTTGTTCTGCGCCGGGCGAAGTCCATTGGCAGAGAAAGCGCCGCTGGCCGCATTGCCGCGCGTGTCGGCTTGAGGAGTGTTGACGCCGGCAGCTAGCTGGGCGAGGAAGGTAAAATTGCGTCCATTCAGGGGAAGATCATTCACGCTGCGCGAGTCGACGACTTGGCCCACGGACGCGTCTTGTGACTGGAGCACAGGAGCGGCAGCCGTGACCTCGACGGTGGTCGTGACGTTGCCGGGCTTAAGGGTGAAATCCGCAACCACGTTCTCACCGACGTCGACCGAGACATGCGGCCGCGTGCTCGTCTCAAAGCCTTGAAAGGTGACGGTGAGCTTATAGCTCCCGATTCTTACCGGCGTGAATTTGTAGATGCCATCGTTCCCCGTAGTGGTGGAGGTAGTGGCGCTCGTGCCTTCGTTGGTCAATGTGACGGTGGCGCCGTGGATGGCCGAACCCGAAGCGTCGGTAACGGTCCCCAAGATGGCGCCGGCATCCACTTGAGCCCGGAGCGGCGCTACGCACAAGAGCGTGAGAAGAAATGCGGCGGTCATCCCCAAGAATGCCCGCCGGGTGAACCTTGAACTAACCATTCGCTTCATGAACTTCCTCCTCGGCACCCGCACGGTGCCGTTTTTCGCGCAGTCAAGAGCGGCGTGGACCGTCATTCCACAACGCCCGCCAGACCACGCCGTCAGTCGTGCTTACGGCAGGTCGCTGGATTCGACTTTCCGATCGAACCCGCCGGGCTTCAAAGCCCTCCGCCTCGCGCCACGAACGTCATTAATTGGACAAACCCAAAGCCCCGGAATGGATAAAAAGCTCACAACCCCAATTAAGCGACCCCAGAGCACTTAACCGCTTAACCCAGCTAATATCACCATATTTTGCGTAGTGTCAAGCACTTTTTTTGCTTTATACTCTGAGCAGCTTGCGGAGTTCCGCATCCGCGAGGTTCTGGTGTAGCTTCGGAGTTGGTCGAGGAAAGCGAAATGCTAGCGTTATGGGTCTAACGATTCGAGATGTCGCCAAGGCTGCTGGTGTGTCCACAGCCACGGTTTCCAACGTCTTGAACAAGACTGGAAAAGTGGGCCCGCGCACGAACCGTCTGGTGCTGTTGACGGTGAAACGCCTTGGCTATTTTCCGAACGCACATGCGCGCCATCTGGCTTCGCGCGACAGCCGCACGCTCGGAATTATTGTTTCAGACATCGTGAACCCCTTCTTCCCCGAGGTCATCAAGAGTTTCGAAACGCGCGCGCGCCAGCTCGGCTACGATGCGATTCTTAGCGATACGAATTACGATCCGCGGAGGACGCGTGAAGCTGCGGAACGCATGATGGAGCACAATGTGCGTGGCGTGGCGATCATGACTTCCGAGATCAGCTCGCAACTCATTCAGGAACTGGAACGCAGAAGAATTGCTGTCACCTTCCTGGACCTCGCGCCCGTTCGCGGTTACGTCAGCAAACTGCGAATCGACTACTTTTCGGGAATCAAACAAATCGTTGAGTACCTCCACAAGAGCGGGCACCGGCGCATTGCCTTCATCGCCGGGCGACCCAAGCTCAAGTCCAACATCGCCCGGATGGAAGCGTACGAAAGTTGCATGCGGGATTGGGGATTGGAACCTGGACCGATCGTACACGGAGACTTGCGCTACGAAGGTGGCTTGGCGGCCGGCTTGCACATCGCAAAACTTTCGCCAAGACCGACCGCTGTGATGGCCGTGAATGACCTTACGGCCGTGGGCGTCATCAAGGGATTGCTGAAAGGCGGCTGCCGCGTTCCGGAAGATATTTCGGTTACAGGATTTGATAACACTCGGTTGGCCGAATACTGCAACCCCTCACTCACGACCGTGGACATCCACAGGGATATGCTGGGGCAGATGGCAGCCGACGCCCTGCACGAACTCTCTTGCTCGGCAAATCCTCAAGGCCGGGAATACCACATTCCGGCTGAACTGATCTTGCGAGATTCTTCAGGGCCCGCTCCCGCCGAAAAGTCCTAATCGTAATCCCGGTATTTTGCAGTTCGCACAAATCGAGCGCGCCGTGGGCAGTTGCTCCAGCTTTGATTCCGCCACGTTGGTCTTTGGAACAGCTTCTCCTCGATGCTAGCATTCGAATGGCGGGCGAACGGAGCGGAGAAACTTAAGAATGGCGCGTCAAAAAAACGAAGATCACGCGTTCTCGCGGCGCACTTTTCTACGAGGGATGCGTTGGGCGCCGGTGCTTTTCCTCCCGGCGCCGCTTTATTCCTCATCGTTCCGGCCGCTACTCGCGAGAACTCCGGACAAGGGGAACTTTGCTTTCGATTTGGCTGATTTTCGCGTAACCCCGCACTATCCGGCGAAGTCCCCTCTTGATGATGTTCTTCGCAAAGTGGTTCCGGGCACGGACGAATACGTCACGGAGAAATACGCGTTTGAGATCATGCGGTTGCTTGATGGATGGAGCCGGGCTCTTAAGGCAGTGTCACCCGCTCTTGATGTTTTCGAGAAAGTTTTGGACAGTTCGCTCGAAGCGTGTTCGCTCGTTCCAATGCAGCAAACCGCCGTGCGGAGCGGGAATGGGCTTGAAGTCTTTCGAAGAAAGTTTTCGACCAACGTCGCATTAGGCCGCGAACGCTTTCTTCAGGAGATGAAGACCTACTTGGCTTCGATGTCGCGCTTGGAGACGGCCGAGTTTGAGATTACCGGGATCGAGGAAATCTCGGAATCGCCGGCGTTGGTGCGTATCGAGATTCGGTATGACTTTGTCGGCACGGGAACAGAGGCAACGCGCGAGCAGCGCGTTGGACGTTGGCTGACGCAGTGGTCGTGTAATGCCGCAAAGGAATGGCGCGTGCTTCGCTGGGAAGCGGCTGAGGAAACCCTCAGCCGGGCAAGCACGCCGATATTCATCGACATTACTTCCCAAGCGCTCGGCCAAACGGAATCCTACAAGAAGCAGATGCTTCACGGAGTCGACTATTGGCGCACCGTTTTGGACGGAGCCTGCGGCATCGATGTTTACGGAAACAACGGCTTGGCCGTGGGCGATTTCGACAACGATGGGCTGGATGATTTCTACGTCTGCCAGCCTCCGGGACTCCCGAACCGGCTCTATCACAATCGCGGCGATGGAACGTTTGAGGATGTGACGGAGAAGGCGGGAGTGGGCGTGCTGGACGGCGCGGCGAGCGCGTTGTTCGCGGACTTTGAGAATAAAGGGCGGCAGGACCTTTTGGTCGTGTGCGGCAGTGGACCGCTTCTTTTTGTGAACCAAGGGAATGGAAAGTTTTTGCTGAAGCGCGATGCCTTTCAGTTTGCCGAGCCGCCGCAAGGAACTTTTACGCACGCTGCCGTAGCCGACTACGACCGCGACGGACGTCTCGATATTTATTTTTGTTTGTACAGCTACTACCTGGGCCTCGACCAGTACCACTACCCCGCTCCCTATTTTGACGCGCGCAACGGGCCTCCCAATTTTCTGCTTCACAACGAGGGCAACGGGACTTTTCAGGATCGCACCGAGGCGGCGGGATTGAACGCGGACAACGACCGCTACAGTTTCGCGTGCGCCTGGGGGGACTATAACTCCGACGGCGCGCCGGATTTGTATGTGGCCAACGACTTTGGGCGAAACAATCTTTACCGCAACAACGGCGATGGAAAATTCACGGTGGTCTCTCGGGAAGCGGGCGTCGAAGACGTCGGGGCAGGGATGAGTGCAAGCTGGTTTGATTTCGATAACGACGGCAACCAGGACGTGTATGTTTCGAATATGTGGTCCGCGGCCGGCATGCGCGTTTCCGAACAGAAGAGTTTTCATGAAAAAGATCCGGAAACTATCCGCGCGTTTTATCGCCAACATGCGCGGGGTAACTCGCTATACCGAAATCTGGGGAATGGAAAATTTCAAAATGTAAGCCATGCGGCGGGAGTTGACGCGGGGCGCTGGGCATGGGCTTCCGACGCTTGGGATTTTGATCACGACGGCTACCCGGATCTTTACATCGCCAATGGCTATATATCGGGGCCGGTGAGTCGAAGGCCGAAGACTGCAGGGCGCGACGCAGATGACGTAGCGGGCTTTTTCTGGCGGCAAGTTGTGGCGAATTCGCCTCAAAATCAGGCGTCATCGCCAAAGTATGAGCTGGGCTGGAACGCTATCAACGAGCTGATCCGCTCGGACGCCTCTTGGAACGGCTTCGAGCGAAACGTTTTCTACGCGAATAACCACGATGGAACGTTTTCTGATGTTTCGGGCACTTCTGGGTTGGACTTTCCCGACGACAGCCGCTCGTTCGTGCTCGCCGACTTGGACCACGACGGGCGCTTGGAAGTTATTCTCAAGAATCGGAACGCACCGCAACTGCGGATTTTGCGCAACGCGATGAAGGAGATTGGCAACTCGATTGCCTTTCGATTGCGCGGAACAAAAAGCAATCGCGATGCAATCGGTGCGGCCGTGACGGTGGAAGCCGATGGGCACCGGCAGACGAAGTATCTCCAAGCCGGCTCCGGATTTCTGTCCCAGCACACCAAGGAGCTTTTCTTTGGAGTTGGAAAAACGCGAGGCATCGTTCGTGTAACCATTCGCTGGCCTAGCGGGGCGACTCAGGACTTCGAGCATGTGCCGGTGAACCGTCGAATCGAAATCGAGGAAGGTTCCGAGGTTTTTGCGGCGAGGCCATTTTTGGCTGCGCCGGCGCCATACGGCCGACCCGGCGAAACTCAAAAACCGGACGCACTGCCAACGTCGCTCGAGACATGGCTCATCGAGCCGTTGAGCGCGCCGGAGTTTCCCTTGCCCGACCTCTCCGGCAATCTACGCAATCTTTCGTCGTTCCGAGGCGGCTTTGTGCTTCTCCATTTTTGGACAGCGGGTTCGCCCATTTGTGTTGAGCAGCTGCGAGTTTTTCAAAAGCGCCAGCCTGCTTTCGCCGCAAGCGGGCTTCGCATTTTGGCCATTAATGTGGATGGTCCCGGCGAGGTTCGAGGAGCGCCTCCCTTCACGCTGAAGGAAGGACTTACTTTCCTGAACTTCTATGCGACCCAAGATGTGGCCGGCGTTTACAATATTGTTTACCGCTACCTCTTTGATCGCCGCAGAGATCTGGCGCTCCCCACATCTTTTCTCGTCAACGCGGAAGGCATGATCGTCAAGGTCTACCAAGGCGCGATAAGTCCCGAGCGTATGACAGAAGATTTGAAATCAGCGGCGGGAACCGCCGCTGCCCGAATGAAGAGAGCCCTTCCCTTTGAAGGAACACTCTATCAAGACGAATTTCAACGCAACGATTTTACGTACGGAGTAGCGATGTTTCAGCGCGGCTATCTCGACCAAGCGGCCTCGTCTTTCCAACAAGTGATTGCAGCCAAGCCGCAGGATCCGGAAGCTTATTACAATTTGGGAACCCTCTACCTCCGGAAAAACGCTTTGCCGGACGCGCGGCGTTACCTCGAGCAGACCGTGAAGCTCCGTCCGGACTATCCGGAAGCGTGGAATAATCTGGGAATGATCGCCGGGCAAGAAGGCCGGGCTGATGAAGCCATTCGTAACTTCCAACAGTCCCTGTCGCTGAGGCCAGGCTATGTCACGGCGATGCTAAATCTCGGAAACCTTTACCGGCGAGAAGGAGCGGTGGATGAAGCCGAAAAGCTTTTGAACCGCGCGCTCGAGATGGAGCCAGAAAACCCGGAGACAAATTACAGCTTGGGAATGCTCTACGCGCGGCAAGACCAACTTCCACGCGCATCGAGCTATTTGGAAAAAGCAGTGAGCTTGCGCCCCGATTATCCGGACGCGCTGAACAACCTGGGCGTCCTCTTTGTCCGCCAAGAGAACTATTCCGAAGCAAAAGAAAAATTCGAGACTTGCATCCGCGTGGCTCCCAATTATGACCAAGCCTATCTCAACCTGGCGCGCCTTTACGTCGTTTTGAACGATAAAGCAAAGGCCAGAGAGGTATTGCTCGCGTTGTTGCACCAACAACCGCAGCACAAATTGGCTCAGCAGGCGCTGGAGATGCTAAATTGAGATTTCAACGGCAGCGCTGCAACGCACTCGGCGGAGAGTTGCGAAATGCCTAGGGGCGCTTCATTTCGGGGTGCCTCAAAATGCGCCTGGAACCGGCCGCGCCTCTCTCAATTCCTCGCGCTGCTGGTGATTCTTATTCCCGCCAAAGGATTTGCGCAGCAAACCGTCCCCAAGAGTGGCGAGGTTCGACAACTCCCGAAGATTTCGCCGCTTCTTCAGGAAGCCGAAGAACTGCTTCGCCAAGGTTCCATCGATGAAGCCAAAAAGAAAATACAGGAAGAACTCCAGCGGAATTCTTCCAGTGTCGACGGCTACACCCTCTTGGGAATTGTCTACACCGACGAAAAAGATTATGCGAGCGCCCTGCAATCTTTCCAAGAGGCGTTGAAGCTGGACCCCAACTCCACCAGGGCGCTTAACAACCTCGGAAACCTAAACGTCGCCGAGAAAAAGCTGGATCTCGCGGAGAAAGAGTTTAGGAAGGTTTTGCGCATTGAACCCGGCAACCGCGATGGAAACTATAATTTGGGCCTTGTTCTGATGGCCGCGGGTTCCCCTGCAGAGGCAATTTCTTACCTGCAGCGAGTCCGCCCTCCGGACAATGCGACTCGCTCCAACCTGATTCGCGCTTACTTGCGCGCTGGTAGAACCCCAGAAGCGTTGAAAATGGCGACCGAGCTTTCCACGCAAAATAAGGACGACATGCAGCTGCATTTCACGCTGGGCGTGTTGCTGGCCTCGGAAAAACAATACCGCGCGGCTCAACTTGAACTGGAAAAAGCCGACGCGTTGCAGCCCGAAACGCCCGAGATTCTTTATAACCTCGGACAAGCTTATCTTCGCGCCGGCGAATACGCCAAAGCCGAACTGGTATTGAATCGGGCGCTGAAACTGAAATCCGATTCACCCGAAACGCTCTACATCTTGGCGCAGGTCTATCAGCAGCAAGGCCGTTCGGTGGATGCTCTGGACTTGCTGGTGCGCGCCCACAAGCTGGCTCCACAAAATACCGACATCATTTTGCTTCTCGCGCGGGTAAGCATGAGCCAAAATTATTACGAAGACGCGATCCCCCTGCTCGAGTCAGGCGTGACCATCGAACCGCAGCGCGCCGATCTCCACGCCGCCCTGGGTGAAAGCTATTTCAAATCTGAGAAAACAGAAAAGGCCATTGCGGAATTTCAAAAGCTGATCGACCTTGCCCCCACGGCGCAATCGTATGCTTTCATGGGAATTTCCTTCCGCCGTTTGGGGCGCTTCGACAAAGCTCGAGAATATTTTGAGGCTGGACTGAAGCGGGATCCCCACAACGCTTCCTGCTTATTCAATATTGGCTACATCGAAGAGCGGCAGGGCCATCCGGCACGCGCCGAAGATTTTTTTCAACAGGCGCTCCGCTACAATCCCGATTTCCCCGAAGCGCTTCTGGAACTGGCCGATCTCCGCGTCGCCAGCAAAAGATTCGAGGACGCCGCGGCGCTGCTCAGGAAGTACGTAAAGATCAGCCGCGAGCCTGCTTCGGGATACTACAAGCTCGCAATGGTGGAGAAGAGCCTTCATCAGACGGAGGCCTCGCTGCGAGATTTGAAAGTATTCCAGACGCTCTCAAAAGATTCTGCATCGGGTCCGCAGCCCTATCAGCACATCTTTGATTATCTTGACGAACGCTCCAGCCTTTCTCGCGAGGCCCGGACGCAACAAGACTTGGCCGATCTGACCGAGCAACTCCAGAAAAACCCAGACCACCCGCAAGGACTCTACTTGTTGGCGCAGACCTATCTAAAGCTCGGGAAACTCGAGGAAGCGCGCGCGACCATCGGCCAGCTTGACCAAATCAGCGCTGGCGACTACCAGACGCAGGCCGGCGTGGGCGTGCTGCTGGCGCGTTATCGTTTGTACGATGAAGCTATCCGGCATTTCCAGACGGCCTTGAGCGCGAGCCCCGACTTGGATGACGTGAAATTCGACGTGGCCGATGCGTACTTCCGAAAAGGCGACTATGCCCAGGCGCTGCTGGCTGCAAACCAAGTGTCGGCGACGGGACGGCAGGACGATGCGTTCCTTTCTTTGCTCGGAGACATCTACGCGCATCTTGGCGATGGCGCCCGCGCGACGCAGATTTTTCTGAACGCAATCAACCGAAATCCGGATAACGATCAGTACTACCTGTCGCTCGCGCTCGTCGAGCTTCGCGGGAATGATGCCGCCGGAGCGCGCGAAACGTTGCTAAAAGGCCTGGCACGGATCCCTAGCTCCGGAAAAATATTTTGGGGATTGGGAATTGTTTTCGTCCTCGAGGGCAAGACTCCCGAAGCCGAAGAGGATTTCGAACGCGCCGTGGACCTGCTGCCGGAATGGCCCGGCAGTTATTCCACGCTTGGCTTTTTCTATTTTCAAACGGGAGAAATCGGCAAGGCGCGGGAAGTGTTGAATCGCTTCAAGGGCAGCAACGCCGCCGGCGGCTTGGACATAAATCGCATTGAAGAAGCTTTGTCCCGGGCGCCGGACGGGCCTTCCACGATTCGCGAACCTATGCCGATGGCTGCCAGAAACCAGCTGGTGCAGCTGGCACTTTCGCTCGCCGATCGCACGCTTTGAAGCGCGCAGCGGGAAGCCGCGGTTGAACGCGCAATTGGGCGGGGCTAGAATGCTTGAAGCGCCCCAATATCTGAAAATATTGCATTGAAAACGTCGAGAGCTTCTTTGCGGCGCTGCTGATAGAACGGACACCGTCGAGATAAACTTGGAATGGGGAAAAAACCGGAGACAGGCAGGCGACGCGCAACCATTTCCAAAGGTAGTGCCAAAGGTAGCGAGCCGATGAAGAGATGGAATTTCGCAAACGTGGCGGAATTCGTTAAAGCGCTACAGATGGATTGCTCCGATCCAGACTTTGTGCCGAGCCAAGCTTCGGGCTGGAAAAGCCACCAGTCATGAATCCCTTCCGGCGCCGTTTCCTCGGTTCTTCTTCGGTTCTTCTGGGCAGCGCACTGTTGGACGCGATCACAAACCCGCTATGGAAATGGAAGCGTTCCCTGGTCCTCGAAGCGGACGCTTGCACGAATCCTCAAGCGGCAAAACCTGGCGTTTCCAATTCACCAGCGGCCTCACCTGTTACCTTCGTCGACGTGGCCAAGGAAGCTGGCCTGAATTCCCCGAATGTTTGGGGCAGCGTCGATCGCAAAGAATACATCATCGAAGCCAAAGGCAGCGGTCTGGCTTTTTTCGATTACGACAACGACGGCTGGCTCGATGTTTACTTGACGAATGGGACGCGCTTCAACACCAATTGGCCGCCGGGCAAGGTTCCCACTTCCCATTTGTACAAGAACAACCGCGACGGAACTTTCACCGATGTTACGGAAAAATCCGGGCTCGCGCGCACGGGCTGGCAGACCGGCGTTTCTATAGGTGATTACGACAACGATGGCCGGGACGATCTGTTTTGCTGTTTCTGGGGACACAACATCCTGTTTCACAACGACGGAGACGGAACGTTTACCGACGTCACCCGCAAAGCTGGCGTTTACGATGAACAGATTCGCTGGGGCTCCGGCTGCACTTGGCTCGACTACGACCGCGACGGTCACCTTGATCTTTTCGTCTGCCACTACATAAAGCTCGATCCGGAAAAGACGCCCTCGCCGACCGCCCCTCCCGTTTGCCAGTGGAAAGGCATTCCTACGATGTGCGGGCCGCGCGGCCTTCCGGGAGACACGAACCTCCTTTATCACAACAACGGCGACGGAACTTTCTCCGACGTCTCCGAGAAATCGGGCATCTTGAAACCCGGCCCGCGATATTCCATCACTCCGGTCTCCTACGATTTCGATAACGACGGCTGGCCGGACATTTACGTCGCTGTCGACTCGCAACCCAGCATCCTGTTTCACAACAATCACGACGGCACGTTCACGGATGTCGCGGTGATTGCTGGCTGCGCTTATAGCGAGAATGGGCACGAACAAGCCGGAATGGGAGTAGCAGTTGCCGATTACGACTGCGACGGCTGGTTCGACATTTTCAAGACAAATTTTGCCGACGACACTTGCAACCTCTACCACAACAATGGAGATGGCACCTTCAACGACGTCACGTTTGCGTCCGGACTCGGTGTCAACAACCAGTACGTCGCTTGGGGCTGCGGCTTCGTCGATTACGACAACGATGGCTGGCAGGATTTAATCCAGGTCAATGGTCACGTTTACCCGGAAATTGAAGGGCATGACACCGGTCAGACTTTCAAGAATCCGCGTCTCGTCTACAAAAATCTCGGCGACGGTCGATTCAAAGACGTTTCCGCTGAGATGGGCGCCGGCATCAGCGAGCGCTTCTCGAGCCGAGGCGCCGCGTTCGGCGACTACGACAACGATGGCGACATCGATGCCCTGATTTTGAACATGAACGATCTGCCTTCTCTTCTCCGCAACGACGGCGGCAACAAACAAAATTGGATCAAAATAAAATTGATCGGGACTAACTGCAACCGCACGGCCATCGGCGCTCGCGTCCGCGTAGTGACGGGAAAGCATGCCCAAATGGACGAAGTCCACAGCGGCACAAGCGTCATGTCCCAAAGCGACCTGCGCTTGCACTTCGGCATCGGAAAGTCTCAAAAAGTGGATCTCATCGAAGTGAAATGGCCAACCACGCAGAAGTTGGATAAGTTCACGGATGTAGGCGCCAATCAGATTCTCACCATCCGCGAAGGCAGCGGCATCGTCGCAGCCGTCAAACCCAAAACCAAGTAGCCGAAACAAATAGCTTGGCCCGGTTTCCTCAGTGCGGCGGAGTCGCCTGTGGGTGATCTTTTAGAACGATCAAAAACTGCTTAAGTTCCCGCCGTTGTCGCTCAATCTCTCTAGCGTCTGCCTTTTCGATCTGCTCGTAGGCTTGAAATTCCTGCCCCGCCTTTTCTTTCTGGCCCATGCGCTGAAAGGCGAGACCAAGCTGTCGATGTGCTTCGCCCAGTTGCGGGTTCACATCAATGGCTTTCTTGTAATCTTCGATGGCTTGCTCGAAATCGCCACGCGCGAATTGCAAAACTCCCAGCTGAAGATAAGCTTCGTCGAGCTTGGGATCGATAGCCAAGGACTTTTCTAGGAGCGCTTCGACCTGTTTCAAACCCTCGGAATTTTCAGATCCCTTCTCGCGCTTCCAAAGGCTTATCGCGTAGTAGAAACTGGCCAGAGCATTTCCGGGCTGCTGCTGGGCAAACCGCGCCAGTTTCTGCTCGCTGCAAGGCAACGGCGCGGGCGTGGTCTTCTCGATCTTGCCAAGAAAGAGATACGGCGCGGGGTCTGCCGGTTCCAAATCAGAAGCTTCGCACAAGCGTCTCGCCGCTTCTTCCAAGGAACCACTGGAGTAGAGAGCCGCGCCAAGCCCAGTCAGCATTCTTGCCGACTTCGGATGCGCGTTCGACCCGCGCGCAAAAATTTCGGCCGCAGGCTCCGCTGCTTTGTGAAGGAGCAACTCCTCCCCCCATTCGAAATAGTTCTGCTCGCTAGGATCCATGCGAGCCGCCAGTTCGTATTCGCGCACGGCTTCCAAAGGCTCATTCAGTCGCTCGCCAAGTTCGCCTAACAGACGATGCCCTTCTGCGTCGTCTCCACTCGAAAGTGCTTTTCGGACTTGCTCACGCGCCCCCGTGAAGTCGCCCTTGTCTCGGTAAGCCAAAGCCGCTTCGTACCGCTTTTCTGAAACGCTAGCGGAGGTCCTCTCCGGCTCGCCCGATTTCAGTGTCAGCGTTTCCTTTGCGAGCGATTCGCTGGTGCGCGAACTGGCAGCGGACCCATGCAAACCCAGATCGCTCCAGTCGGTAACACCCGCCACGGTGAAATTCGGCTCGTCCTTGAATTCCATCGCGCCAGGCGAGGGCTTAGGAGGCGGCTGCGACGCGGAAGAATCGGGATTCATCGGCTGGAAAGTCAGGAGCACCAAATCTATGTGCTTTCTGTCGCCAATCGACAAGACCAGCGACTCTTCAACTGCATCACTCCATCCTGCCTTCTGCGCCCGCACGGTATAGGTTCCGGCGTGCCCCGCAGAAAGCACAAAATCACCGGCCGCATTCGTCTTCGTCTCGACTTTCTTTGGGCTGCCCTTTTCTTCGAGGCAGACAGTCGCAAGCGCCACGGGCATGCCGGCAGCATCCCGAATGGTGCCTTGGACTGTGGCGACGTAAGACAGTTGGGGAAGAGGGTCCTGCTTTAACGCTGCAGCATTCGAACAACTCATCAGCGCGACAGTCGCCACGCCGAGCAGGACTCCTCCTCGATTCCGGGTTCTTCCGGAAAAGCGCCGCACTCGATTCCACGATTTCATCAGCAAGACCAAATTCTTTTCTCTACGCGCAGAATCGCGCTCGTTTTTCCCGCTTCTGGTCATTCTATCCCCGGCAATAATCCACCGCAATGAATCCCAAAGGACATCCCAAAGGACAAGCGCTTGCGGCAACCCGCGACCTCATGTACCCTCCCAACTTTGTGAAGCCCATTCGGGGGATGCGGCCCCGTTATACTTAGGGAGAAGAAAAAATTGCGCTCCACGTTCCAGGTTCACTCGTTTTTGGATTAGATAAAAGGTGATGACGAGACGTTCGACCATCCTTGAGCGGTTTCGTTTGCGCTTTGGCGCGGACCCGCACGTCTATCGCGCCCCTGGACGCGTTAACCTGATCGGAGAGCACACCGATTACAACGAGGGCTTCGCGATGCCCGCGGCCATCGAGTTTTATTGCTGGGTCGCCGTCAGCGCCAGGGAGGACCGCAAGCTCAGCATTTACTCCGAGGAGTTCTCAGCCGCGGCCGATGCGAATTTGGATTCGGAATCGCATCAACCGTCGAAAACCTGGAGCGACTATCCCGTCGGCGTGGCGCTTCAATTGGAACAGGCCGGATTCCGGCTTCGCGGAGCGAACCTGCTCATTGAAAGTGAAGTCCCCATGGGCGCAGGGCTCAGCTCCTCCGCAGCGATTGAAGTAGCGACGGCCCTGGCTCTCGCCGATCAGTCGGGCTGGTCTCCGGACCGCGTGCAATTGGCGCAGCTCTGTCAAAAAGCCGAAAACGAATTCGTCGGCGCGCGTGTCGGGATCATGGACCAATTCGTTTCGCTGCACGGACAAGAAGACCACGCACTTATGCTCGACTGCCGCGCGCTAAGCTTCGATTCGCTCTTGATTCCAGATTCCGTCAAGCTGGTGATCAGCAACACTATGGTCAAGCACGAACTGGCCTCCAGCGAATATAATCGCCGGCGCTCGGAATGCGAAGAGGCCGTCCGCCGACTAGCCGAAGTCCTGCCCGGGATTCGCGCTCTGCGGGACGTGAGTCTCGAACAGCTGGAACGGCATCGCGATGTCCTCTCCGAGGTCATCTACAAGCGCGCGCTTCACATTGTCACGGAAAACGCGCGCGTGCTCGACAGCGCGGAGGCGCTCCGCTCGGGCGATATCGCGCGATTCGGGATGCGCATGGCCGAATCTCATCGCAGCCTCCGCGATTTATACGAAGTCAGCTGCCGCGAGCTGGATTTGATGGTCGACTTGGCTTACCAGCAGAGAGGCGTTTTCGGCGCGCGCATGACGGGCGGTGGCTTCGGCGGCGCTACCATCAATCTAGTGGATGCGCGTTACGCCGGGGAATTTAAGGAAAAAATGGCCAAGGCGTATCAGAAAGAAACTGGCCTCGTGCCTCAAATTTACATTTGCAAACCGGCGGAGGGAGCGAGCGCGGTTTCTTCTTCTGATCTTTGACACCAGCTGCTTAAGCGCTCATGCTGCTTCGGCGCAAATAATCCCCGCACCTCTCAGAGGCCTCTACACGACTTCTGGAGCGCTGGGGACGATTTCAAAACTCAGCTGCTGTGTGCCTAACACGGGGTGCTTTGCCGTGAGTTTCACCGTCCCCGCCTGTTCTTTCGCGCGGATCCAGATAGCGCCCGTTCCGCCGACTAACGCAAATGGATTGTCACCGATAACTTCCGCGGGCCCTTCCACTTCCAGTTTGATGGCTTCGTTCGCAAACGGACGAATGGCGCCAAATTCGTCGGTGACGCGCAAGACGACGCGCGTGGAATCGGCTCCGTCAGCGTTGAGACGCGTGTCGTCGGGCAGGAGCGAAAATTTCTGGTCGACGCCCTTTCCAGAAAGTGTCTTAACAATTGCCTGCTTGCCATCGATATAGCCTTCAATCCGCAGGTCTCCCCAGTTAAAGACAGCCTTACTCAAATCAGCGACAAATGGCGCATGAAGGAGGTGGGCAAATTCGGCTTTGTTTGGGTCGGCTTCCGCCACCAATTTGTCGGCAATATAGAATTTCAAGTGGTCGCAGTTCGAACACACAACCGCCTTGGTGAATCCGATCGATTCGTCGCCGCGCGCCCAGTGGAAGGCGGGTTCGAGTACGACTTCCTCGGTGGGGTGGCACTGCGATTTGTAGAAGCCGGCCGCCGGCTTGGGCTCGCGAAACATGTCGGTCACTCCGTGATAGCAGATCCGGTCGCCGCTGCCAAAGTCTCCATGCGTGTTGTAGTCGAAGGCGCACCAGCCGATGCCGCCGGCGTATTGCGGATCGGAGGCAAGCTGATCGTGAATACGCGCATGACGCATTGCGTGCTCGGTCAGTCGCTCGACTTGATCGATGGTCTTGGTCGGATATGTGTGGCCCACGAATTCCGTGTTGAGGTAGCGCGGGTGATTCGGCTTCTGCAAGGGGAATCCGAAATCGTTCATTGTGAAAACATCTTCGAGAAATTCGGAGGATTGGAAATAGCGGATACCGCCCGTCTGGCGGGTTGGGTCGAGGCTGTGCGCCAAAGCGTTGGTACGCGCGTAGAAATCGTGGTCATCCTTCGATTCATTGATGCGCACTCCCCACAAAATAATGCTGGGATGGTTCCAGTCTCTGCGAATCATACGGGACACGTTATCGATGGAGATCAGCTTCCATGGTTCGTCGCCTATGTGCTGCCAGCCGGGAATTTCCTCGAGCACGAGGAGTCCCATCTCGTCGCAGGCATCAAGAAAATGTCGGGACTGCGGATAGTGGGATGTGCGCACGATGTTGCACTTCAGATTCTTGCGCAGGATGCGCGCATCATTGCGCTGGGTGCGGCCAGGCATTGACTGGCCGACGAACGGAAATGTTTGATGGCGGTCGAGGCCGCGCAACTTGATGACCTTGCCGTTCAACTCGAAGCCGTGGTCTGTGAACTGCGCCTCTCGAAAACCAACCGTGCGGTGGTCTTGGTCTAATAGTTCGGACCCCTTCAGCAAACGGACGTGAACGGAATAAAGATTCGGGTGCTCAAGGTCCCAAAGTTTGATTCCGCTGAGGTTGTCGATGTGAACGGTGTGCGCCATCGGCTCTGCCGCGGCTTCCAGCAGTGGAACACGCTGCGTCGCTTTGACCACTACGCGATCGCCCTCGCGGAGCTCCACTTCCAGCGTCAAGGCCTCTCGCGACGCTTCCGTATGTTGAAGGAAGCAATCCACATCCAGGCCGGGATGCTCGCTGAGCACGCCTCTGGTCTTCGCAAAAATATTCTCGATAAATGTTGCTGGAACGATGCGCAGCCAGACTTCACGATAGATCCCACCAAAAGTCAAATAGTCGATCTGATAGCCAAAAGGCGGAATGTCCGGCCGCTCCGTCGAGTCCACATCCACCGCAAGCACATTTTCTCCGTCGAAATTGACGTGCGGCGTCAGATCAAAAGAAAAGGGAGTGTAGCCGCCTTTGTACTCGCCGAGGCGCACACCATTGATCCAAACGGTCGAGGCGGTCATCACGCCTTCGAAGTCGACGAAAACGCGCTTGCCACGAGCCTCCGCTGGGAGGCGAAAACGGCGGCGGTAAATGGACACAAACTCATACTGCTTTTCGTCGAAGCTGTGCCAGGGCAGTCGGACATTCGTGTGCGGAATAACGACGCGCTCAAACGAGGAGTCGTCGAACTCCCGCGCGTGCGCTCCTTCGACAAAAGCACGGTTGTAACGCCAATTCCGGCTGATGGGAAAAACCTGCCGGCCGTTGGAACCGGGAGCCGCAGGAACGGACTTGCCAGCAAGTAGTCCCGGCGCAAGCGTGCTGCCTGCAATGACGGTGCTCGTGGTCTTCAGAAAATCTCGTCGATCCATAGTCTGCCTCTTCAATCTGCGCTCTGAAAGAAGAGCGGAAAAAAGTTTGCGACGCGCATCTTACCAGCTTTGTCGACCGGAACCGCAGAAAGCTGAAGAAGGGAGTCCGCTTCAGCGCCGGTTCCTTTGTTCATTCTGCGCAACGCGGGCTTTGACCAGCTTTTTCAATAGCGCCGGTGACAGAGGCTTATCCAACGGAAATTGGAGCGTTCCTTTGGATGTACGGAAGTTTTTGAGTTCGTCTTCGAAGGCATCGAGCACGGAAGCACCCAAAGGAAAAAAACTACAATGCTTCGAAAATGCGGCGAATGCCACAAGTGGACCTTTGTAACGGAATGTCGGAATCTGATAACTGATCGTCTCCGTAGCTTCTGGTGGTACGGCGGATCGAATCGTTGTCCGAATCTTCTTCAGAGTGCTGCGGGCAGGTTCCGGGACGCCGGTGAGATATTCGTCGATGGTCTTTGGAGCAACGCCGGCTTTGGCGGCTCCACCGCGACCGTGGGAATTAACCTTTTTCACGCGGGCCATGCTACAAGGGCCTTCGCCTCAAGTCCAGCTTTCGCGTTTTCCTGCTGAGCGCATTGGGGTTATTTCTTCGCTGAGTCGGAAGCCTTGGTATCCAGAGCGGCGGTTTCGGCGCGGAATTTTGCGGCTTGCTCGGGTTGTTTCAGCGCGTCGTATTCTTCCGCCAGGTCTTTGCGCGCATTCACGAGCCAGCTCACCTTTGGATCCATTTGTTTGACTAGAATCTCATAGCCGGCGCGGGATTCCGCTTCTGCCTCCGCAAAACGATTCTGGCGGAGCAGTGTTCTTCCCAGTTTGATTCGCGCGACGCCGCTGTTGATGTGAGTCGCGGATTGCGACTCCGTGAAAATAGGAATCACCTGCCGGTAGATTTTCTCGGCACGGGGCCACTCCTCCCGGCCCGAGTACACGCTGCCCAGGTTTGAAAGCGCGATGGCAAAGAGATAGTGATGTTCTCCGTAAACCTGCCGATAGATTTCGACCATACGCAGAAAGTCTTGTTCCGCGACGTCGTTCTTGTGCTGCCGGAGCGCTGCGGATCCCAATTCGTTGAGTGTGGAAGCCACGGTGGGGTGGACCTTTCCGTAGACGCGCTCCTTGATGGCCAGCGATTGCTGCAGTAAATCGACAGCCTCGTCGTAGCGGTCTTCGCGAACAAGCGCGCGAGCAAGCAAAGTCAGATCGGAAGCAGTTTCCGGATTGTCCTTCCCGTACCAGGCCTGAACGATTTCCAGAGCCTGGCGGTCATAATTTTCAGCCTCAGGATAATGGCCGAGATCAAATTTGATTGCGCCGAGATTAATCAATATATCCGCGACGCGAGGATGGCGTTCGCCGTAGATTTGGCGGTACATGGGGAGCAGCCGCTCGTTAATAGACTCAGAGATGTCATAGTGACCGGCATAGAAATGCGTGTTCGCCAGTTCGAACAAGCTGACGGCAAGTTCCGGAGTTGCTACCCCCTTCGTGGACTGGAGCCGCACAGCTTCGTCCAGCGTCTTGATGGCCTCGCTGTAAGAACCGCGATCTTCCAACACTTTTCCAAGTGCTGAAGTTGCTTTTCCAACGGCGGGGTGATTGGGAGGGAGATGGCGCTTGGTCATGGCCAGACCTTCCCGCACGATGCGTTCTGCCTCGGGCAGGTGAGCCTGATCATCGCGCAGCAGGCCGAGCGCGACCATGCTCTCCGCCACTGGCGCCGCATCGGAGCCGTAGAGCAACTTGCGCTTCTCCAAGCTGGAATTCAACAGCGTGTTTGCTTGATCGAGTTTTCCCAGTTTTTGATAAATGGTGCCAAGCGTCACGTAGAGATCGGCTTGCACTTCCGGTTCCGCGTTGAGCGACTGCGCCTCCTGGACGCCGCGGTCAAGGAGAGTCACAACGCGAAGGCTTTCCGCAGGCGCGGCGGAAGCGTCGCCGCCCTGGAAGAGATTGGTCATGAATTTTTGTATGCGCTGCGTTCGCGCGGCTTCGGCAAGCGCGGCATTGCGAGCGATGGCCAGTCGCACAGTGAAGAAAATCACAAGGCCGGCAACGAGCGTGAACACAAGGGCCGCCGCAGCAACCGGCTGCCGATTCCGCGTGACGAATTTTCTAAAGCGGTAGGCCAGCGTGTCTGGCTGCGCTTCCAGGGGTTCGCCTTTGAGGTAATGATCGATGTCGCGGATCAAGGCTTCCACGGATCGGTATCTGCGCTCGGGATCCCTGTGCATCGCGGTGAGGCAAAGCACATCGAGGTCCGCCCATTCGGCTTTACTGGCGGGGGCAGCATCGTCGCCGTACCTCGGCAGACGCACAATTCTGTCCGCGGCGGCTGATGGCTTCTCCGTTTCTTGTTGCGACAGAATTTTTTCGGCTTCCGCCGGCGTTCGATTGGAAAAATCAAACGGGAGGCGTCCCGCCAGTAGCTCGTACAGAATGACTCCGAGGGAATACACGTCCGAATGGATTCCGACCTGTTCGCCGCGGATTTGCTCCGGCGCAGCGTACGCGAGTGTCATGAGACGCAAGCCAGTTGTGGTTTTATCGGCAAATTCGCCGAGGCCTTCGATATGTTTGGAGATGCCGAAATCGAGCAGTCGAATCGTTTCGTCGTTTTTCACGAGGACATTGGAGGGTTTAAGATCCCGGTGAATGACGGCATGCTGATGAGCGTAGAGGACCGCCTCGCAAACAGATCGAAAAAGCCGCAAGCGCCCGTGGATCGAACAATTATTTTTGTCGCAATAAAGCCTGAGAGGAACGCCTTCAACATACTCCATGACGAAAAAGGGAGAGCCGTCCGGCGAGGTGTTCGCATCGTAAAGCCGCGCAATGGAAGGATGATTGAGTTGCGCGAGAGTGCGCTGCTCCGCGGCAAATAGTTCGCGGCGAGCCGGCGAAAGCCACGCATCTCGCAGGATTTTTATGGCAACTTGGCTGCCGAGATCCTTGCGCTCGGCGAGGTAAACGATGCCCATGCCGCCTTCGCCAAGCGTCTTCAGAATTCGGTAAGGACCGAATTCTTTAAACGCCTGCGGCGCGCCGGCTGGATCGTGAAGAATCTGATGGGCTACTTGAGCAATATCGCCGTCGAGCATGGAAGCGCCATGGGCGTCTTCCCTCAGCAAGATGATTATTTCTGCGACGAGTGCCGGGTCTCCGGCGCACTCACTTTCCAAAAAAGTGCGTTGCTCGGTCTCCGGAAGGTCGGCGGCTTTGTGAAACAGATTCTGGATTTTTTGCCAGCGAGCACTGTCCATCTCCGCCCCTTGAGCACGCGCAAGAAAAAGGCCGTCCCTCAGCCGGCTTGGCGAAGTTCGTGCGCCAGCCACGCTTTCGCTGCGCGCCAGTCGCGCAGTACCGTGGCTTCCGACACGTTTAGAAGCGCCGCCGTCTCAGGAATATCCAACCCTCCGAAGAAGCGGCTTTCCACCATCGTCGCTTGGCGTGGATTCATACGCGCAAGTTCATCCAGTGCGCGGTCAAGACGAAGCAAGTCCTCTCCGCAGGAAGGTGCCTTTTGATACGAGTCGTCGAAGCTTAATGTAATGTCCTGCCCTCCGCCGCGTTTTCCGGCTTTGCGGCGGCGCGCCGCTTCAATCAAAATTTGGCGCATTGCGCGGGCGGCGATCCGTTTGAAATGCAGGCGCGAGGTCGCCGCAATTCGAGGCGAGTTGGCCATTTTCATCCAAGCCTCGTTGACGAGGGCCGTGGGATTGAGTGTGGCGCTCGGATCGCCCCGTCGCACACTAGACGCCAGACGCCGCAACTCTTCGTAAGTCGCACTAAACAAATGGTCTAAAGCGTTTCTTTCCCTAACTGGCAAACCCACCTCGGAGGGCTCCATGGGGGGCGCGCCGGGCGAAGATTGAGGTAAGTTTCCTCGCGCATTTCTCGCCGTCATGACGGTTTCCTAATCCCTTTTACGCATTGCGTAGTGAGAAGCAGCAAACCTAGAGATTCGTTGATGGGGGCTCGAGGACTTTCGCCCCTTGGTCGGACGGAACTTTATCACCAGGGCGGCTAGGCGGCAACGGGCAAGGTGAATTTCCCTGAAGCGTGTGGTCATTCGCGCGGAAGAGTTGCAGTTACAGACTTTTTAGAATTTGGACCCCGGTTAACGGCGTTGAATACTCCAAGAAGGGAGAATTACGATGGATCTGTCATGCCCCAAGTGCAAAAGCGAGGACACCCAGAAACTCACCATGGTCATGTCGGCGTCAGGCTTGTTTGGAAAAATCCTGCGTTTTGGTTCGGTGTACGTCTATAACGTCTGGATTCCCGTGGCCTCCGTATTTTTCGGGATTGCTTTCGGAATTGCATTTGGTCTGTTCAACGGCTATCTAGGATTCTTTGCGTTCACCGGCACTTTGGTTGCCGGCTTCTTTGCGCGGAAATGGGTCAAGGCAAAGACCAGATCCAAATTTGCCGATCTTTCCGACAACATGAAACAAAACGGCTTTCAGTGCAAACGCTGCGAGCACCTCTTCATTCCAGTGGAAAGTCTGCCGGCCCCGAAGATGCAGATTGCGTCCGCGTAGGCAGATTTTTCACCCTGGAATTGCGGGCAACGTGACGAGCATTTTGCGTCGCCTCGTATTTAACTACCCGGTTAAATACGAGGCCCGAATATCGCGGTAGAGTGCCGTTCGGACGCAAAATCAACGCTGTGCAATCTGCGCTTAGTTCCTTCGTAACTAACTACATAAAAAAGACTTACACCTAAAGAGCGCATCCTTACTATACAGACTCCTCCTGCCTTTCGGCCCCTCCCCTAAGGTTGCTCCTAGATGGACATCGGACTATGCTTCTAGTGCCGCACTGCCGCCTTCAAGGGTGCGCTGCGGGGTGCTGACCCTCATGCCAAAACTGAAGAAGTTTTTCGCCTGTCTGTTCTGCGTTTGCTTGCTGAACGCTATCCCTTCCTCGGCAGGAACCGACTCGAAACCGCTCGGCAGCTCTCTCGAGCAAATTCGCGCTTACATTTCAACCGGGTGGGATTCACTCACGCGATCGCTTACCGACTGCGCCACGGTGGTGGACACCAAAGTTTCCTCGGCTTCCGTACTTTATCTTCCCGCCGATTTTGCCGTCCCGGCCTCGGTCCAGCAGCTTCAGAAACAATGCAATGTGCAGGCTCAGCATTTGCCGGCGGTGATTCATCACATCGGCGAAATGGATCCCGGAAATATCGATCCCGCCGGGCTGCTGTACCTGGAAAATCGTTACGTCGTGCCAGGCGGCAGATTCAATGAAATGTATGGTTGGGACAGCTACTTCATCATTCGTGGATTAGTGCGCGATGGCAGGATCGATCTCGCAAAAGGTATGGTCGAAAATTTTTTCTTTGAGATTGAGCACTATGGCGGGGTGCTGAACGCGAACCGCACGTATTACTTAACGCGCTCGCAGCCCCCGTTCCTAACGTCCATGATCCTCGCCGTCTATGACGCGCAAAAAGCCAGCGGAGGCGCAAGTAACGAATGGCTCGCGAGAGCGTATGACTATGCGGTCAAAGATCATGAACTGTGGACGAGCGAACCGCATCGCGCGGGATCGACCGGGCTCTCGCGCTATTTCGATTTCGGCAATGGCCCTGCTGCCGAGAGCGTGAAGGACGAGACGGGGCACTATCGTCAGGTGGCGGCATATTTTCTCGAGCAAACCGACTTCGGCCGGAACTACGTGCTGGAATCAAGCGCGGCGAAGCGCAATACGCTTGCAGCAGGGCCGCTGTTTGCGTTGCAGATTTGCGATGTCGCGAAAACCATGGCGCCAGCGGCGTGCGATCCGGCGGGAACCGTCGCACTGAGCGCGGAATACTACAAAGGTGACCGCGCCATGCGTGAGTCCGGCTTCGACATTTCTTTTCGCTTCGGTCCATATGGCGCCGCAACGCACCATTTCGCGCCGGTGTGCCTCAACAGCCTGCTCTACAAAACTGAAAAAGATCTCGAACAAATGAGCGCGGCGCTGGGCCATGAGGAAGAATCGGAGAAATGGCGCCAGCGTGCCGAGCAGCGAAAGGCCAGCGTCCAAGAATATCTCTGGGACAGCGAGCGAGGGCTCTTCTTCGATTACGATTTCGAAAAACAGGCTCGCTCCACATATGAATACGTGACTGCGTTTTATCCGCTGTGGGCCGGCATCGCGACTCCGGAACAAGCGCGCGCCGTGATGCAGAACGTCGGCAAATTCGAGCAGCCCGGCGGTTTGGTGATGAGCCCGTACGAAACCGGAGGACAGTGGGACTTTCCGTACGCGTGGGCGCCGAATCAATTGATGGCCATCGAAGGTATGCGCCGCTCGGGCTTCAATGACGATGCAAACAGGCTGTCTTACAAATTTCTTTCCATGGTGATGGAGAACTTCAGGCGCGACGGCACGATTCGCGAGAAATACGACGCCGTAAAGCGCTCTTCCGAAACGCAGGTCACGGCTGGCTATCACATGAATATCGTGGGCTTCGGCTGGACCAACGGCGTGTTTTTAGCTCTTCTGCACGAACTCCCGCCAAGCGAAGTCGCGCGGCTGGCCAAACAAGAGGATCAAGTCCCGGTCGCAATTCACTGAAGTTTGGTACTTCGTTCTTGTATCGCTCAAGCGTCCGCTGCGCGTATGGATTCGAGCCGGGCTTCGTCGCGTGCGGGAGTAGCACCTGTCTGGCTTGCGACCCACGAACCCATTCGATTGGCTGCCTCGTTCATGGCTGCAAGAGGATCGCGCCGCAGATAGTGATAAACAAGCGCCGCAGTGAACGCATCACCCGAACCCACCGTATCCGCCACATGCACTCGAATGCCAGGATGCTCGTGCTTGGCATATTCGCTTACCAGGAAACTTCCCGCCGCGCCGCGCGTGATGCATACCAGTTTTATATGAAATGTATGCCGGAGCCATTGCGCCGCGGACTCTTCGTCGTGAAATGGAAAGCCGAGCAACTGGACAACTGTTGGCAACTCATCGTCGTTGAGCTTGATGATGTCGGCGTGTTTTGCCGAATTCGCAAGAGTCTGCGCGGAATAAAAAGACTGCCGGAGATTGACGTCGAAGACGCGCGTAGTCTCCGGCCGGATGGTTTTCAAAAAAGAGAAGATGGTCTGGCGGGACTGCGGAGACCTTTGCGCCAGCGAACCGAAGCACACCGCGTCCGCTTTCTGCGCCAGCGCTTGCCACGCCGGAGTCCATTCGAACGCATCCCAAGCGGCGGGCTCAGCGATCTGAAATGTCGGCTGGCCTTTCGAATCCACTTGGACCTGAACAACTCCCGTCCGGTAAGTTGGATCGAGCTGTATGCAGGAAGTGCCGAGACCGAGATGCTCGAGGCGGTTCTTGGCTGCCTCCCCAAGCTCATCGTCTCCCACGCGGCTGGCGACGATACCTTCATCGCCCAGAAGATTCGTCATATACGCAAAGTTTGCCGGCGCGCCTCCAAGCTGGCGGCCCGCCGGGAAAATATCCCAGAGCAATTCGCCCAGCCCGACCGTCGTGAACTTTTTCATGGACGACCCGCATTCCCCTGTCAAGACGGCGCGTTCGCGCGGCACTCCATCGCGCCCTTGTTCGTTTGAGCTAACGCCTTGCGAACCCAATTGCTACGCGCCCGCGAAATATCAGGTCGGAAATCTTCATAGACTAGGGCGTCGTTTTCAAGGCCTCGCGTTTTTGCCTTGCTCCAGCTGTCCAGCCACCTTCAGCTCTCGGTCCGCGTCTTCGTTTTTTCCCAATTCGCGGTAGGCCTGCCCCAAAAGGTGGTGCGGCATCGGATTATTGGGATCCATGGCAAGCGCCCGCTGCAGCGCGCGCACAGCCAGTTCCGTCTCGCCTTTCTTCTCTAACACTTTGCCGAGCAGGATGTACGGCCCCGTGGAAGTGGCGTCCAGCCAAATAGAACGCTGCAGAAGCCGCTCCGCCTCGTCGTATTTCTGTACACGCGAGTAGCCATCCGCAAGTTTGTAATACGCCACGGCGTTACCAGGATTGATCTCCAACTCTTTGCGGAACTCCGCGATGGCCTCTTCTATCTGGGAATGATAGAGATACACTTCGCCGAGAAGCTGGTGCGCTAAGGGAAGCTTTGGATCGAGCGCCACTGCTTTGCGCGCATACTCTTCAGCCACAGGCCCAAAATCCTGCCGCAGCAGCATGCGCGACGTGAAGAGATAGCTGGCCGCCGATTCCGCCGGGACATCAAACATTCTCGCAAAGGCCTTGCGTGCGTTGGGATAGTCCTTCGTCTGGATGTAGCAAATCCCAAGGATATACGCCGCATCGACATTCGCGCTGGCGAACCACGTCTGCACCTTCTCCAGCTCTGGAATCGCCTCCGCAGGCCGCTCGGCTAGGTAATACGACAATCCCAGCAGTTGTTCCCCCTCCGCGTCCGCTGGATTCTCTTCGAGCGCTTTCTTCAAGGATGCGATCGCGTTCGGATAGTCGCCTTTCTTGTAGTAGGCAGCACCCAATTCGTGGGAAAGTCCCTTCATCCCCTGGTGTGCTGATTCCAGTTCATGGAGCGCGTTGATCGCCTCGTCGTACTTGCCCTGCTGCATGAGGTGTCTCGCCTCATCGAACTCGGCTCGAGGTTCCTGCGATTGTGCGGGACGAGAAGACTCGACAGGCGAACCGGACCGCGCCGCTTGTGGCATTTCAGCGCCTAGAACCTGCCAGCAGGCGATCAAACTTCCTGCGAGAGCAACACCCGACGAATGAATCCTAACCATGAAGTCCGTCCCACTATGGCGAAAACAAATTAGAACATAAAAAACGGGGAGCCCGTGAGGGCTCCCCGTGGGTTTTGGGGTGTTTTGTCTGTTTTGTTAGAAAATGAATTTAACGCCGAACTGCAATTGCCGCATGCCAATAGGAGCACCCGGGGCCGAATCGGCCTCGATGTCCGTGATCTGGCCCGCGGACGAGTTGCCCAGGCAATCGAGGCAGGTGTTGCCCGGTGTTGCCAAGACCGGATGATTGAAGAGGTTGTAGGCATCAAAGCGGAATTGCGCCTTGTAGCGTTCTGTGATGTTGAAAGTCTTCGTCAACGACATGTCGTCATAGAAGGCGTGCGGACCCCAGTAGGAGTTGAATCCCATATTGCCGATTTGGCCGCAAGCTGGCAGTGACAACGGTCCCGACACAGGCCGGGCGAAGGTGCAGGAATCCACGCCGATATTGGCATTGAGCTCGGCTTGGGGGTATGCGAGCGGTGCTACGGGCGTAAACCAGTAGGTATTGCCGTTCGCGTGGGTGACACCGGTGGCAAGCTTTCCCGTTACGTTCGGTCGGCACGGGCCGGCATCTTCAATCAGACCACACTCCGCAATGCTGGGTGTGAAGGGTAGGCCGGTGCCATACGTTGTCGTGTTGGAAATTTGCCAACCGCCGACTAGCAGATCCATGGCACGGCCGGCATCGCTCAGGAACCTCTTGCCTCTCCCAATCGGCAAGTCGTAGATGGCACTCCACAGGAACACCTGGTTGCGATTGTACGGGTTCGGACCGAACGCGACCCTCGGGTTGATTGTGTTGTAGGTTGAGTCGTAGCCATTGGAGTGGGAAAAAGTGTAATGCGCGAGGAACTGGAGTCCCCAACTCATCCGTTTTTCGGCGCTGACTTGTAGCGATTCGTATTCATTGCTGGCGTCATTGCCAAAGTAGTTGCCAAGGTCGACCGCGCAACACGGCGGTGTTGGAAACGTTTGGCCGTTGGAAACGAAGGTAGACCCGGGGTAAGTGAAGGCAGGGATGCCGTTCAGGTTGAACGGTCGCCGGTCGTTCGGATTCTGCAGGCCAGTAAATCCTGGCGCAAACCCCGCCCCTCCAGAACCCAACTCTACAACATCGGTGCCCGGACCTACCGCAATTTGGTTGATGTTGTACGACGGACCCGTTCCAGCGAACACGTGAGTTCCTTTATTAGCGACGTAACCGACACTAAGGTTTAGCGTCGGCGTGAGCTGACGCTGAACCGTCGCGTTCCACTCGTCGACAGTGGGAAGCCGTTGAATGGTCGGGCGGATGTAGGGGGATGCGGTGCCGTCTGGACCAAGCAAGGGTAGCGTGCCTGCAGGGCTCCCTGCGCCGATATCGCTGAGAAGCGTGGTGAAGTTATATGCTGGCGGGCCCACACCCAGGTTGAATACGGCGCTGCGATTGTTGGCTGCGGCCGCATTGAGGCTTGCGTCCGAGATGTTTTGTGCCGCAAGCACCGGCAGGTTCTGCGTCACGGCGTGGCCGAAGTTGGAACCAAATACTCCAAGATCAAAGCTGCGACCGTAACCCATGCGAAGTACGGTTTTCGAATCGAACTGGTATGCAAGACTAAGCCGCGGAGCAAAGGCATGCAAAGTGTCCTGAACGTCGCCGTTCAGTCCGATGCCGCCGTACCCGGCGACGCGGAGAACGCCTTCCTGCAAATCCGCAAACCCGCCGTTGCCCTTGCCGTTGACAGACTCTGGTGTGTAAATCTCCCAGCGCACACCGCCGGTGAAGGTGAGCTTCGGGTTCACGCGCCAAGAGTCCTGGCCATAGAAGAAAGTGCGATACTGGTGTCCGATGGCGTCGGTGGTGCTGCTGACGAAACGCTGGAATTGAGAAACATCCCCGAGTAGGAATGTGCTGATCCCCAATCCGAAGGCGCCGTTATTCCCTGTATTAAGCTGGTCAAAGTACAAAAGGCCGGAGCGGCTCTCGTCGCTCGGCACGCGAAGGTTCGTGGCATATCGGATGTCTGCGCCGAACTTGAAAGTGTGATTTCCTTTGATATACGTCCAGTTGTTTATGAACTGGATCTGATGCTCTCTCTCGGTTAACGGGCAGTTGCAGCGCGCAGCGTCCAAACCATTGCCAAAGGCGTAGGCGCCACCACCATTGTTACCAAGCGCGCCGTTCACTCCCCCATTGTTGCCATTGTTGGTGAAGAGGAAGCCGGAAAGGCCATTTGTATCGGCCTGCCCAGGGATATTCAGCCCGGGAAAGCCGAAAGTCGTCATGGGCGTTTGACTGGCGTCGGAGTACGCGGTGGTCGGATTGTATTGAAACCACCCAATTCGGAAGTCGGTCAGCAAATTTGTGCCAAAGGTTTTCGTGAAACCACCCGCCACGTTGTAGTCGTGATTAGTCGACATTCCGTTTAAGGTTCCCGGCCCAAATCCTGCGCTGCCAAGCGCACCGAGGCCACCCTTGCCGGACAAGTTGAAGTAGTCCAGGCTGAATCGCCCGAAGACTTGAATACCATGTGGTGCGCTCCAGTCTTCGCGCGTGTCGAACGAATACTGATTGAAAGGACCGGAGCCTGTGGCCACATAATTGTTTGTCAGGCAGGAGGCCGTGGCCGGCGTGGGACAGGTAACCGTAGGCGTCGGGAACAAGGCGAGGACACTGCCTATATTCTGCGAAATGTCGGCGATGGGAATCATATTGTTTGCAAAGGGCGTGCGGCCGCCACCAGTTAGAGAATTGCCAGTGCTGGGATTAAAGATCTGGCCGCTCGCAACACCGCCGACGGGAGGCCCGTAAGCGTTCAAATATTGGCTCAAGTCACAAAACCCAGGCGTCGCGCTCGCGGCATTCGTCGCGGGGTTACAAGTCTGGTCAACTTCCGACGACGGAACGTTATACTGGTTCGTGATGCCTTGAATCTGATGCGTGCCCTGATAGTCACCGAAGAAGAACAGCTTGTTCTTGATGATGGGGCCGCCGATGGAACCGCCATACTGTTTCCACGTGGCCGGAGCGAGAGGGACACCGGGCTTATTCGTAAAGGGGTCGCGCGCTTGCTGGTCGCTGTTCCGATAATAAAAGAACCCAGTGCCGTGGATATCGTTTGAGCCCGACTTAGTCTGCACCGTTATGAGGCCCGCAATAGCCTTGCCCGCCTCCACGTCGTAATCCTGAGCCGCAAACTTGGTTTCAGTAATGGCGTCGAGGTTGGGGTTAACGACGATAATCCCCAATATAGGATCCTGGTTATCCGTCCCGTCTAACTCGTATCCAACCCCGCTGAAGTGCTGTCCATTTACTTCGATTTGTCCGCTACCCTGCGGATTTTCCGTGGCAGCGTGGTTGAAACCCGGTAGCTTCTGCGTGCCCGGGGTGAGCAATTCGAAACTCGTAAAGTTGCGGTTGAGGACCGGCAAATCTTCCACATATCTCTGACTGAACTGGACGTCCACGTCCGCGCGGTCCGTCTGGAGCTGCGGTATGTCTCCTGTGACTTCCACAGTTTGCGTCACTGCTCCGACAAGAAGCTGTGCATTGACGGTCGCGGCAGAGTCCGCATTAAGAACCACGTTAGGTATTTCCGTTACCTGGAACCCTGTTGCCTCAATGTGTACTTTGTAGGTGTCCGGAATTAAGTGGGTAACAGAGTAGTTCCCGCTTTCATTGGTGGTCGTATCATAGGCAAAGCTCTTGGTCGTTGAAGTGACAGTTACCTTGGCTCCGACAACCGCATTGCCTTGGGGATCTGTAACCGTCCCGATGATGTTTCCAAAAACCGCCTGGCCGGACGCTTTTGGCGCGTTCACCAAAACTACGCAAAACAGAACAGCCAAACCTAGAACTACGAGTCGTTTTGCCATCCCACCCCTCCTAGCAGATCCGTCTCCCGCAACTTTTAAGAGAATCTCAACTCCAACCGTCGAAAAGCCAAGCCCACCACTTGTGCCAATACGGCCAATTTCCGTACATTTTCGATTTGGTTGGCTAAGTGTTACAAAGGAAAGCTGAACGCCAACTCGCAAGGAACGAGCCAAGTTCAGCCGTTAAAGGCACCCCCACTAAAAACCCTTAGGCGCCCTCGACGTGCGCCTCGCACTAAAGCACCCGGCCATTTAGACCCCGCGTCTCGCCCTAGACGCAAACCGCGCGTCGGCACCAATACACAGGCGCATGATGCGGCTATATTGATGCGTACTATTCGTTTTTTGGCGAACTCTTAGAAGTCTCAATGCGTCTGATACGGTTACAACCAATAAATGGCCATCTTGCAGAGAGATGCGAGGCTTGTTACACTCCTGTTACTTCGACGTATCAAGGACCTTTGTGACAGACCGGGACCATCTTCTCGAGCAGGTTAACCGGCTCGTTGGCAGCCATGCTCTGCATGGCTCGGAGTCCCTCTGCAAACTGCTCCGCTATTTGGCTAAGCATGCCGTCGATCACCCCGGCACGCCCATTAAAGAATTCCAAATCGCTACCGAAGTCTTTGGACGTTCCGCCGATTTCGACCCGCAACTTGACTCTATGGTTCGCGTCCAAGCCGGCCGCCTGCGTTCCAAGCTTACCGAGTATTACAGCTCGGACGGATTTGAAGATCCCATTGTCGTGGAACTCCCCAAGGGAACTTACGTCCTTTCTTTTCATCATCGCAACGCCTCGGGCACAAAATCCGCCTCCGCCGCCCTGAACGGAGAAGTGGGCAAGGAGGCGCGGGAGAAAAGCCCGGAGCGCCGATGGGGTACCGAGGTCATATCCCTTTCTATTTTTCTGGCTGCGGCCATCACCGTCATCGTCTGGCTTCTGGCAACTCGAACTTCGGCACCGGTGGGTCTCGCGAGCGAGAGCGAACCTGTGCCAGCCGCTTTTCGTGTCTTTTGGAGGGGTTTTGCTTCGGGACCGGAAGAGCCGTGGGTTGTTTTTAGCAACGCCGCTTTTGTAGGCCGTCCTGAGACGGGTATGCGTTACCGTGATCCAACGCATGACGCGGGCGTCCCTATCCTGGACCACTATACCGGCGTGGGCGAAGTATTGGCAGTCCACGAACTCGATCGCGTCTTCGCCCTCCTCCATCGCCGCATCCGCGTCAAACGCGGGAGCCTCTTTTCGCTCGACGATGCCAAGAACAACAACCTGATTTTCATTGGTTCGCCGGTAGAAAATCTTTCTCTGCTGGAAATTCCGGGCACTCAGGAATTCTTTTTCGAGCAGCTGACCTCCGGTCCTCGCAAAGGCGATCACGCCATTATCAACAAGCACCCACAACCCGATGAAGGCAAGGAATTCTTCGCAACTCCTTCGGGTATGCCTCTCACCGAGGACTACGCCCTTCTGGGTCTTGTGAAGGGGATGAATCCGGGTCAATCCGTGCTCATCCTCGCAGGGAACACCACCATCGGCACACAGGCCGCCGTCGAATACGTTTGTCGGCAGAGCTCGGTGGAAGAGCTGCTTTTGCGGCTTTCCGTTTCGCAAAATGGCGAACTAAAGCCGTTTGAAGCTGTCATTCGAGTGAAAGTAGCCCGCGGCGTGCCTGTCGAAACCGAACTTGTCGCCATTCGTAAGTCCACGATATAGAACCGGCGGAGCGTTCGAGTCCGGCTACTGGAACGGCGCTCTCAAGTGAGGGTCCAGTTCCGACGCTTTCTGAAATTCCCTGTTCGATTCCTCTTTGTTTCCCTTCCGCTGCAAAGCCACTCCAAGCTCATAGTGTGCAGGAGCATAGCCCGGCAACGCTTGAATTGCCGCGCGGAATTGCGAAATCGCTCCATCCAGATCCCCGGCGTTCAAAAGCCTGCGTCCGGAGTTCGTCGCAAACGTCGCCGCCTGCTCACTCGATAAGTGCTTCAAAAGCTCCATGCCGGCGCGGCTCTCGGCGGCAGCACCTTCTGTGTCCCCCATCTGGCGAAGAACGGCCCCGAGATTCGTGTGTGCCCCGGCAAAATCCGGCTGCAACCGGATTGCTTCTCTCAACGCATCGGCCGCCTGCTGTAAATCCCCTTTTTGCTTCAGCACAGAACCCAGAGTGTAATACGCCTCCGCATAGTTTGGTCTTGCTTGGATGGCCGCGCGCAGTTCTTCAGCTGCCGCCGCAAATTCTCCCTGCTGCCAAAGCGTCACGCCAAGCGTGAAGTGAGCATCGGCCAGCTTAGGGTCCAGGTCCTCGGCTCTCTTGAACTCTCGGATGGCCTCGGGTAATCGATCTTTCATCTTCAGCGCCAGACCGAGATCGTAGTGAAATGTGGCGTCTTGAGGCGAAATTTTCAGTGCCGCCTCAAAATGTTCTACTGCGGCGTCAAAATCCGTTTTCTGCAAATAGGCTGCGCCCAAGTTGCCTTCATACCCGGCGTCGTTCGGTCTCAATTTCAACGCCGCCTCAAATTCCCGAATGCTGCTCCCCGCGTCGGCAATCTGCAGGAGCGCCAGCCCCAGATCGTTGTGCGCATCAGGACTCTGGGGCCGAATCCTCACTACTTCCCGAAATGCGGCTATCGCGCCTTCTCCATTGCCGGAGCGCTGCAAGAGAATCCCCAACTGTTTTTGCGCATCTGCATTATCGGGATCTAGCTTTGCCGCGTACTGAAATTCCTGTAACCCCGCGTCCACCTCTCCTTTCGATTCGAGCGTCTGCCCCAGATAGAAATGCGCCAGCGAATTGCTTGGCACGAGGTCTGCGGCCGCGCGCAATTCGGACTCCGCTCCCTCAAGGTCTTTTTGCTGCAATCGCAAAACACCGAGATGCAGATGAGCCTGAGCGAATTGCGGCTGAAGCCTCAGCGCTTCAGAAAACTCGGCCGCAGCTTCCTCCGCCTTCGATTGTTGGATCAAAACCGAACCGAGATCATCATGCAGCTCTGGCCGGTTCGCTTCGATGGCAATCGCTCTCTTTAATTCCTCGACTGCACCGCCAGGATCACCGGCGTTGGAAAGCACTTGCCCCAGAACGTGGTGTGTTTCCGAGTCTGCGGGAGCGAGTCGCACCGCTTCTCGCGCCTCGCGCACCGCACCCGGCGCATCTCCTTTCTGCAGCAGTGCCCGGGCAAGATTCATGCGCGCTTGCGCAAAATCGGGGTTCAAGCTCACTGCCGCTTTGAACTGAGCAATGGCCGCGTCGGTTTCACCTTGCGCCAGCAAAACCCATCCAAGCGAGTTGTGCGCTTCCGGGCTCCCGGGAATCAGCTGGACCGTCTTTTCAAATGCCGTTCGCGCCCCCGCCAAATCTTTCCGCTCCAGCGCCTCCAGGCCTTGGCTGTAAAGCGAATTTGCAGCCGCGGCGTCGGCGCTAGGATTCGAGTTTTTCGTTTGCGCTCGCCCTCCCGTCGAAACAAGGAGAAATGCCAGCCCCAGCGCTCCAGCTCTCAACCCAGCCCCCCATCCAAGCCGATTCGATTTATGGCGCATCGATTCTCGATACAAACTGCAAATCCTCGCACTCGTCAATTTCATCCGCGGGAATGAATGTGCGGCCGGCGCCTTCCTCGGTGATCATGACACCGCCCCCGTATTCGTGTATGTACCAGTCTGTTTCCGGGTCGCCTAGCTCAGCTGCAATGAGTTCGATTCGGCCGGGTTCGCGATGGAATAATATGCGGTCACCTTTCAGAATCTCCTCACCAGTTGGGTATTTCAATACCATCGATACGTGCATCCATATGGCGGAGTCTAGCGGAACGCTTCGCCTTGACCCTGCCTGACCTGCCCCTTAGTATGCCAAGAGTTCATGATTTCCGGTCCGACTCATCGTTCGCTATTCCGCTTCAAAGCCTCTTGGGTCGCGCTTGTTCTGCTCCCGCCTCTTTCCGTTCTCTTCGCCCGAAGCCAGCTCCCCAAAAGCACTCCCAAACCTCTCGCACATTTCACCGACATCGCGAAAAAAGCAGGCCTCGCCGACCCGGTGGTCTTCGGCGGCGTGGACACCAAGAAATACATCATTGAAACCACCGGAACGGGCGTCGCCATTTTCGACTACGACAACGACGGCTGGCCGGACATTTTCATCGTCAACGGCACAAGCCTTGATGCGCCTCCTTCCGCAAAAGCGCCTACGAGCCATCTTTACCACAACAATCACGACGGCACTTTCACCGACGTCACGCAAAAAGCCGGCCTCACCCACACCGGCTGGGGCCAGGGAGTTTGCGTCGGCGATTACGACAACGACGGCTGGGAAGATCTCTATGTCACCTACTACGGAAAGAACGTCCTTTATCACAACAACGGCAACGGAACATTCACCGACGTGAGCGACCGAGCCGGCGTCGCTGGCTCCGGAAAAGCCTGGGGCAATGGCTGTGCCTTCGTCGACTACGACCGCGACGGCCATCTCGATTTAATGGTCGCAAACTACGTCGACTTCGATCTCGCTACTGCGCCTGTTCCCGGTGCCCGAGCCTCGTGTATCTGGAAAGGAGCTCCGGTGATGTGCGGCCCGCAAGGACTCCCTGCCTCAAAAAATATTCTCTATCACAACAACGGCAACGGCACCTTTGAAGACGTCAGCACAAAATCCCACATCGACAAAGCCGACGGTCACTATTCCTTGAGCGTCTCCACGCTCGATTACGACGACGACGGATGGCCAGACATTTTCGTCGCCTGCGACAGCACCGCCAGCATTCTCTACCACAATAATCGCGACGGCACGTTCACTGACGTCGCCATCACCGCCGGCGCCGCCTTCAACGAAGACGGCCGCGCGCAAGCAGGCATGGGATCGACCGTCGCCGACTACAACGGCGACGGCCATCTCGACATCTTCAAAACTAATTTTTCCGACGACACCGCCACCCTCTATCGCAATAACGGCAACGGCACTTTCGACGACGTCACCTTTCCCGCCGGCCTTGGCCTCAACACCAAATATCTCGGATGGGGCGCGATGTTTTTCGATTTCGACAACGACGGCTGGCCCGATCTCCTTCTCGTCAACGGGCACGTCTATCCCGAGGTTGACAGCCAGCATCTCGGCAGCACCTTTCAAGAACCCCGCATCCTCTATCACAACAACGGCAACAGCACTTTCACCGACATTTCCGCCGATGCCGGCCCCGGAATCACCACGGCGAGTTCTTCGCGCGGCCTCGCCATCGGCGATTTGTGGAACGACGGCCGTCTCTCCGCCGTCATCAGCAACATGAACGCCCCGCCCAGCCTACTCGTCAACGACGTGCGCACCTCCAATCACTGGATCGCGTTCCATCTGATCGGCACTTCCTACGCCACCCCCTCCGAAAAATATCGTTCCGCCCATGACGCCATTGGTGCGCGTATCACCATGAAAGCCGGCTCGCGCCTCTTCGTCAACGAAGTCCGCAGCGGCTCCAGCTACGATTCCAACAGTGACATGCGCGTCCACTTCGGCCTCGGCTCCGCCACCAAGCTCGACTCCGTTCAAGTCCGATGGCCCAGCGGCCTCGTCGAAAATTTCGAGAGTCTCGCCGTGGATACCTTCCACACTCTCAAGGAAGGCAACGGCGCTGCCGTCAAGCCTCGGCCGCAAAAGTAACTCTCTCTTTTTTCACCGGTCATACTAAAATTCCCCCGTTCTCGGTGATCGCGCCATGAAGCAGAAATCCAAACCCAAGCCTCAGCCCAGGCAGGCAAGCAAATCGTTCCGAGCCACGCTCGAGCGTCTCCGATCAAATCTCGGCTGGGTGATCGTTTGGATCCCATTCAAGGTGCAGAAAATTTGGGGAACGCGCGGAATGTTTCGCGTGAAGGGAGAAATCAACGGCTTTCGGTTTCGAACGTCGCTCTTTCCCACGCGCAAAGGCGAACACTTCCTGCTCGTCAACAAGAAAATGCAAGTCGGGGCGCGCGCGTCCGAAGGCACAACGGCAGACTTTTTTCTCGAACCCGACACCGAAGAACGCTTTGTAATCGTGCCTGCTGAACTGAAGCGCATCCTCGCCGAAGACAAGACCTTTCGACGATGGTTCGACGCGCTGAGCTACTCCATTCGCAAGTGGATCTGTGACTGGGTTACCCAACCGAAAAGCGCTGCTTCCCGCACCCGCCGCGCCGAACAAGTCGCCGAGCAGCTTTTCTCCGCCATGGAAGCTGAGCAGGAACTCCCTCCCGCCTTGAAGCTGGCATTCACGCGCGAGCCCCGAGCCCTCGAAGGCTGGAGCCTCATGTCGCCGTCGCATCGACGCGGCCAGCTGATTGCGATCTTCTATTACCGCTCGCCCGAAGCCCGCGCTCGGCGCCTCGAAAAGGTAGTCGCTGAGGCTATCGCCCTCGCCGAGAAAAAATCGGCCAAATGAATTGCCTCGCAGGCTGCCGGCGGCCGCTATTTCAAAACATCCGCCCCAGCTTTGGCACACTGCGCGTCTTGCGAGCTGGCTGCTCCCGACACTCCGATCGCCCCGACGATCTTCCCGTCCATCACCAGCGGAATTCCTCCCTCCACGGCCACAACTCCCTTCAGCGTCAAAACTCGTAGCCCGTCTCCGCCCGCCGCCAAGACATCTTGGAACGCCTTCGTCGGCCGTTTAAAGAGCGCCGCCGTCCGCGCCTTTTCAATAGCCACGTTCGCGCTGCCCAATTGCGTGTTGTCCATTTTCTCGTAGTACACCAGATTCCCGCTCGTATCGACGATCGCCACTGCCATATTCCAGTGATTCTTCTCCGCTTCGGCCAAAGCTGGTGCCGCCACCTTCTTGGCATTCTCGAGGCTCACGTTCGCTCCATATGGACTCGGCGCCTGCGTCGGGGCCTGCGTCTGCGCCCGCGCCATCGCCAACCCGCCAAGCAAAATTACCGCCGCAACAACCGACCTCACCACAGTTTTTCGCGACATGCTCTTTCCTCCTTTGGCTTTAACAATCGAAACCCGTCACCTCTCCATTTTCGCGCGCCGCTCTTCGCCCTTCATTCTTCACGCTTGATCGACACGTAAATTGGCCCCGCGCCCAGCAGACTCACCAGAAACCAGCTAAAACGCCCTGCCCGGCTCATCGTCTGGAATTTCAGATGATCCCCAGGCACAACGTCCAGCTCCACCGTCTTCCAATTCCAAGTATTGTCCACGCGCAATTTGTGCCGCCCCGCCGTCACTCGTATTGAAATCGTGTCCCCGTAATACAACTCCCCAACGTTTTCTCCGTCCAGCTTCACGATGATTTGACGCTGCTGCACATCCTCCGGCGATTTCCGCCGAATCGTGATGCTTGCCTGTTCCTCTGCGGACTCGGAACCCATTTAAACCCTCTCTCTTTTCCAGGGCCAGACGCACAACCTCTTCCTGCCTGACACCGGCACTGCCTCTGAAACGTCAGACCGCCTCTTCACATTTTGCAGACCTCTGTTACAATTCCGTACATGAACCGACGCACATTGCTGCAATCGCTTCCCGCCGCCGCTCTGCTTCCAACCGCAACTTTGGCCGACGCCCCGCAATCTTCCACCACCGTTTACGAACTCCGCGTCTACCACACCTACGAAGGCAAGCTCGACGACCTCCTCCGCCGCTTCCGCGAACACACCATGCAGCTCTTCGAAAAGCACGGCATCAAGAATATCGCCTACTGGACGCCCACCGACGACCCGCTAAAGGGCAAAACTCTCGTCTACATCATCGCCCACCCCAGCCGCGAAGCTGCCACCGCCAACTGGAAAGCCTTCCAAGACGACACCGAATGGCAAACCGTCCGCGACAAATCCGAAGCCAACGGCAAAATCGTCGAAAAAGTCGATTCCACCTTCATGACGCTAACTGACTTCTCCCCGCCCCTCCGCTAACTCTTCTCTGTGACCTCTCGGCTCTCCCGGTCCTCTGAGTAAAGTTCCTTTTCTTTACTTCGTAACCCTTGCAATAAAAACCGAGTAAGGCTCCATCGGCAACTCCGCAAACATTCCCTTCAACGGCTTGTGAAAACTCGTCAACAAAACCTCCACCTTCGGCGCCAGAAATCCCGCCCCCGAAAGCTCAAATGGCACCTTCTGCTCCGCCGCCGACATATTCAGAATCACCAAAATCGCCTCACCCTTATACCGCCGCACATACGTCAAGACATTCGGATTGCCTTCGTTAAGCGAAACATAATCCCCGTCCAATAGCGCCGTCTCCGTATGCCGCATCGCTAGAAGCTTCCGGTAAAAACTGAGAACGGAGTCGGGATCATTGATCTCGTCCGCCACGTTATGCGTATGCGCACTGAGCGGAACGGGAAGCCACGGCTTTGCCTTGCTGAAACCCGCGTTCGCGCTGTGATCCCACTGCATCGGCGTGCGCTCGCCATCGCGCCCAATCTCCAGCGGCCAGCCTAGCTTCCCCTCGGGATCCTCAACATCCTCTTTCCGTTTTGGGTCGTTGTTCTCCATCCCAATCTCTTCGCCGTAATACATGATCGCCGACCCGCGCAACGTCAAATAAAGCGCTGCCATTATCTTCGCGATGTCGTCGTTATGTATCCCGTCTCCATACCGCGTATACGACCGCACGATGTCGTGATTCGTAATCACGTACACCGGCCAGTGCCCCGCCGCATTCACCGCCGCAATATGCTTCCGGTACTCAGCCGCGGAGAGTCCCTTGAAACCGGTCATCATTAAATCCATCGGCATCTGCAATTCGTCGTTCTTCGCTCCGTAATAATCCTTCAGCTGATCCACATTCGTTGTCCAAGTCTCCCCGATCAGCACCGAACCATATTCATCCGCAACACTCCGCAATTTCCGCATCGCCTCATGCACTTCCGGCAGTTTCTTGTTGTACTTCTCGTCCATGTTCGGCCGCCCGAATTTGTCCTTTCCCGCCACCACCGGATTGTCGGTCAGGTTCGGATCCTCATAGAGCGTGTCCACCGCATCCAGACGGAATCCCGCCACTCCGTGCTTGTACCAAAAGCGCGTCACATCCAGCATGGCCTTTTCCACCGCGGGATTTCGCCAGTTCAGGTCCGGCTGCTGGGGATAAAAATAATGGTAGTAATATTGTCCAGTCTTCGGATCAAACGTCCATGCCGCCGTCCCAAATGTCGAAAGCCAGTTGTTCGGCGGCTGTCCCGGCCCTTTTCCATCCCGCCAGATGTACCAGTCGCGATATGCCGAAGTCTTCGACGACCTCGAATCGATGAACCACTTGTGCTGATCCGAAGTGTGGTTCACCACAAAATCCAAAATCACCCGTATGTCCCGTTTCTTTCCCTCTGCCACCAGCCGGTCGAAATCCTCCATCGTCCCGTACATAGGATCGATCGCCTCGTAATCCGAAACGTCATATCCAAAATCCACCTGCGGCGAAGGAAAACACGGCGTGATCCAAATCGCGTTCACTCCGAGCTCTTTCAAATAATCCAGTTTCGAAGTAATTCCCTTCAAATCACCCACGCCATCGTTGTTGCTGTCCGCAAAACTTCGCGGGTAAATCTCATAAAATACCGCATGCTGCCACCAAGCGTGTCCCTCCGCATCCACTCCCTTCGCCTGCGCCCCCGCTCCGGGCGGGCAGATGGCCAAGCCCGCTGCCGCTCCCAACACCGCCAACAGCGCCGCCAAGATCTGTCGTTTCATGCGCGACTCCTCTTCTTCGAACATGTCTCTGAATGACCCGAGGAGCAGAAGTGCCGCAAGCAAGGCCCCGCGTAGATAATTCTTCATGACGGTTTTCTCCATCGCCGGCTCAACAGGTTGCCGCCAAGGCAGGTCACTAGATTATTTCTTCAAAAATTTCCGAGGTACCTTCGGTGGGTGGAAAAAGATCACCACTCGCTGGTGCGGGTACTCTTCACCTTCTTTTTCCGCAAAATGAACTCGCAGATTCGTTCCGCCACTCGCATCCTTTACCAATTCCGCTCCGCGAACCGATTCGATTATGCTTGGGTTCCAAACTGCCAAGTCGTAGCTTGCTCCCGCTCGACCAGCCGTAACCAATTCCATCGGCGCCGTCACATCTTCCATGTTGGCGGATAGGATGCGTAAGTCGGAGCTCGCGCTTCCCAGCTCCGGCAGCCGGAACGCATACGACACGCCAAAATCATTCGCTACCGGGATGTGAACGACGTTTTTTCCTTCCTTCAACGAAACTTTTATTCTCAGGTGATGATGCTGTGCCAAGATCTGCTGGTCATAAGTGGTTGTACGCCCGTTCACATTCACGCGGCCGACCAATGCCGTGTTAGCCAGCGCGGGCTCGAAATCCAGCAAGCATTCCCCGCCTGCGCGGGTCACTTCCAGCGTGATTTCGTCCGGACTCTTCTGGTAGCTCAGATTCAGCACACTATCGCCAACGCGCACGTTGTTGATTTTGAAGTTTGTCCAGTCCGCCGGAACATGCGGTACAAACGTCAGCGTCTTTTTCGTCGCGTCCTTTTCCAGCCCAAACATTCCCTTCAGCAGCGGGCTTACTACCATAGCCGCCGACCATATCTGGTGCGGCGAACTCGTTGCCAGTGGCTGGTAATAATCCCCGGAAAGCACTTCCGTCACATGCCCGAGCGACCCGTCAAGAGCCAGCAACGCGTTCGCTCGCAAATTCTCGTAAGCCGGAAATTCCTGGTGGTAAAGGTATTCCGCAACGGATGCCCAGCCGGTGAACAGCGGCCACACCGATCCGTAATGGTAACCACCACCACTGAATACCGCAGAGTGACTGGAAATAATTCGCATTCCCCAGTCCGTTTGCTGGTCCGCATCCGCCAGTTGCCGGATCGTGGATATTCCCGCCTCCTCGCTCGGCAATCCAAACCACATCGGCACGGTCGCCAGCACGGTTGCCTCATCCACCTGCTTTTCGTTCTTGTCCAGCGCAAACGCAAATCGTTTCTTGTCGGCGATCCAGAAGCTGTCGTTCACGAGCGGCCATTGCTTAGCGAATTCGATTTCGAGCGTCGCCGCGGCATCCGCCTGCCCCGCAAATCGCGCCAAATTCGCAAGCGCCCGCAGCGCCTCCGCCCCGAGTCCGCTCTGATAGAACTCCGTCTTCACCGGCAGCAGTGGCCCTCCTTCCACCCAACCGTGCCCCACTCCTTGGTTTTGCGGTAGCCCCTTCGCGTCATACGTCGACTTCAAAAACTGATACGCCTTCCAGAGGCTCGCCCATTTTTCTTTTGCAAAACTCGTGTCGCCACTGCTAACCACGTAATCGTTCGCCGCGATGATGTAGAGCGGTGTCGCGTCCGCCGACGCGTAGGGATATGGATAGCCCTTGAACCAATCCACGAAATTCGCGCCCTGCGAAATCTCGTGTGGAATCTTCCCGTCTTCCCGCTGAAACTTGCTCACAAACTCCAGCGCCGTCTTCGTATTCCGAAAATCTCCCGCCGCGTTCAAAGCCAGCGAAGTCCAGAACGAGTCTCGCCCAAAATACCAGGCAAACCCAGGCCGCTGACTTTCACCAGACGTTCTGTATCCAGCTACCAGCCCCATTCCAAGAAATGGATTGGTTACCATCCCCTGCACCAGGCTGACTCTCGCCCAGTCATACGCCTGCTGAATCTGTTTGTCCGGCAACTCCACGCTCACCGTTTGGCTGAGATAGTTCCTGTAGTAGTCCGCCGATTCGCGCAACATTTCGCCGTATCCAGAACTAAGCCGCCGATACTCGCTCTCCGCGTCTGCGCGGCCCGTGACCGAGCCTGCGATCACCACGATTTGCGACGTTTTGCCCTTGGAAATCGTCCCGAGCCGGAACGAATTCTCCTGCGACTCCGAATAATTCGTTTGAAACTCTTCTTCCGGATTTCCTGCCGTCGGCGATCCCACAAATGCCGCGAACTTTCTCTGCTCTTCTCCAAACGCGAATGCCTTCAGCCCCGAATCCCATCCTATATACGTAGCTCCCAGCGACGCCGGCCATTCCAGCTGAAAATCCCGGTGAAACACCGCCTCAATTTCCAGCGGACTCTCCGTTTCCACCTCCAGAACAACCACCGCTCCGGGCTCACGCACCGGCACAAAAAATGTCTCGCGCACCGAAAATGTATCGCCCGTGTAAACGATCGTGCTCGATTCCGGCCGCGCGATCAGCGTCCTCGCCAGCGAGTCCGCTGCCAGCGTTTGGCCATCCACGTGAAACTTCAAATGAAAGTCGCGAAGAATCTTCAGCGGATAAACCCACGCTTCCATCCGCCCCGCTTCATTTCCGAGAAGCCCTGCCTTCGTTCCCACCGCCGAGAGAAATTCCCACGGTCGAACTGCCCGCGTTAGTTCGATAGGCTTTGGCGGCTCAGCCGAAGGCGCCGTGGCTTCCAGGGTCGCCGGTTCTTTCGCTGGCGCCTGCGCCCTCGCGCTTCCTGAAAAAACGAACTGCGCTAGGGCAAGAAGACCCACGCCAGACGCACGCATGTTTCGAAATGCGGTTTTTCTTTCGTTCACGGTAGGAAGGTCCTGCCACAAGAGAAAACCTTCGATCTCTTGCGACCCTAAGATTGAATGGCCATTTGCCGTACAATACGGAGCGGCGGCAAATCTTAGCACGAGCCATCCCGGGAAGGTATGATTCCATTTGTCTTCACGTCGCGCGTTTCTTAAATCGCTGAGCCGCTCCGTGCTAGTCCTCCCGCTCGAAAGCGTCCTCGCTCTTGCGCGTCCCCTTCACTTAAAGCAGTCACTAGCAGTCCAGAACAATTCAAACCAAACTGCCGCCAATGCAAACCAATATCCTCCGCCGCCAAAGGAAATCGGCGTCAGCTTTCTAAACGTCGCGCGTGAATCCGGTCTGAATGCAAAAACAGTCTACGGCGGCGAACACAAAAATAAATATCTGCTGGAAACGACAGGCTGTGGCGTCGCTTTCTACGATTACGACAACGACGACTGGCTCGACATTTTTCTCGTAAACGGCTGGCGCCTCGAAGGTTTTCCGAAAGGGCAGGAACCCGTCTCGCATCTCTTCAAGAATAATCGCGACGGCACATTTACCGATGTCACGGCGAAATCCGGCATCTCCCACTACGGCTGGGGACAAGGCGTTTGCGTCGGCGATTATGACAATGATGGCTTCGACGACATTTACATCACTTCGTTCGGCAAAAATACTTTGTATCACAATAACGGAAACGGAACGTTCACCGACGTAAGCGAAAAAGCCGGCGTCGGCACGAATGGAAAACGCTGGAACACCGGCTGCGCGTTCGTCGATTACGATCTCAACGGCCACCTCGATCTTTTCGTTGCGAACTATATCGATCTCGATTTAGCAACTGCGCCCGTGCCTGAATCTGGTCCGTGCGTTTACAAAGGCGTTCTCGTTGCCTGCGGCCCGCCGGGACTGAACGGTGGAAAGAACATTTTGTTTCACAACAACGGCGACGGCACTTTCACGGATGTTTCCGAGCGCGCCGGACTCTTCCAGGCCAACGGAACCTACGGCCTCGGCGTGCTCACCGCCGACTTCAACAACGATGGCTGGCCAGATATTTACGTGGCGAACGATTCTACGGCCAGCGCGCTCTATCAAAACAAAAAAAACGGCACCTTCTCCGATGTGGCCATGGAAGCGGGCTGCGCGCTGAGCGCCGACGGCAAACCCCAGGCCGGCATGGGCGTTTCCGCCGCAGATTACGATCTCGACGGAAACCTCGACATCGTCAAAACGAATTTCGCGGGCGACACGCCGTCGCTGTACCACGGTATCGGCGGCGGAAATTTCGAGGACGCTACTTTCACCGCCGGACTTGGAAAACATACGCAGTACCTTGGCTGGGGCTGCGGCTTTTTCGACATGGACAATGACGGCTGGCCGGACATTTTAATTTGCAACGGCCACGTTTATCCCGAAGTCGAGCAGTTGCGCACCGAAGCCGGTTATCCGCAGCAGAAAATTCTGTACCGCAATTTGCGCAACGGCCATTTTGAAGATGTTTCTTCCGAAGGCGGCGCGGGCATCATGGTTCCCGTTGCGTCGCGCGGCGCGGCGTTTGGCGATTTTGACAATGACGGCGACATCGACGTAGTGGTGAATACGATCAACGATTTTCCTCAACTGCTGCGCTGCGATTCACGGCTTGAAAATAGCTGGCTGAAGGTAAAAACGATCGGCACAAAATCGAATCGCAGCGGAATCGGCGCGCGTTTGCGCTGCGTGACGCACCCGCCGGGGGAAACGAAGCCACACCAGCAGATTGATGAAGTGCGTAGCGGCGGCAGCTACATTTCGCAAAATGATTTGCGCGTTCATTTTGGTATCGGAAAAGCGGAAAAGGTTGAGTTGCTCGAAATTCGCTGGCCGAGCGGCGCGGTGGATGCCTTGAAGGATGTAAAGCCCAACCAGTTGATCGTGGTGAAAGAGGGTGCTGGAATTGTGCGGTCGGTGAAGTTTGAAGCGAAGACGGGCAAGCCGGCGAAGTGAAGAGTTCCGGAGAACGCGCAGGGATAAGAAGGACTTCCGTAGAGCAGTCCTCCGTGGAGAGAGGCGAGTTCACGATAGGGCGAAAGGCGTGTCCTTTGACCGGTGACCCGTGAGAAGCTGAAGAAGTGAACAGCCAGGAATGGCTGTCCCGAGCGGTGTCGCGAGGACATCAGATTTATGGAAAGCAGATCGGAGAATACAATGAAGGTCGAAATCGTTCATTGCCCGACGTGACAAAACAACAAGGTAAAGGTCGCGAGTCTCGTGAACCTCATCAAGAATCGCCTCAACATGGACGTGGTGCTTACTCCGGGAAAAACTGGTCAGTTTGATGTGGTCGCGGATGGCGAGAAGATCGCAGAGCGAGGCGGGAACTGGCTCACAAGGAGCTTTGGCGCTGGCTATCCAGAGCTGGATAGCGTGGTTGAGAAGCTAGAAAAGCACCGCAAGAACAAATCATAAGGCTTTGGCACTCGGCACTCATTTAACTCGTCGTAGTCAGGAAGGCGGGCGGCGTGCCGGAGCAGTAACCCGACAGGAAGCGCGCGGTTACGCCTCTAAGATCGTTGTCGAGGATGGACATAGCCCGGTCGGCGATGGCCGCCGGCACGCCATAGTGCGCCTGGGCAATTCCGCCTGTAATCGAGGCCAGTGTGTCGCTGTCTCCTCCAAGCGATATCGCGTTTCGGATGGCATCTTCAAAATCCGTTGATTCGAGGAAGCACACGATCGCCTGAGGAACGGTCGCTTGGCATGATTCGTTAAACTGGTATCCTGACCGAATCTCATCAACACTTCGAGATAAATCATAGTGAAAGGTCGCCGTTGTGTATTGCCTGATGTCGGCTTTCGTACTTCCTGTCCTCGCTAGAAAGATTGCAGCTGCAGTTGCTTGCGCGCCCTTGATCCCCTCTGAGTGATTGTGTGTCACGGCAGTGTATTCAGCCGCCCGGACCAGCACTTCGTCTAATGTATTGAACGCAAACCCTACCGAACTGATTCGCATAGCGGCGCCATTGCCCCAGCTATTGTAGGGCTGGGATTCGGGGGCTTGCGCCCATCGGTGAAAAAAGACTCCGTAGCCTGCGTCTGGATAACGCCGATAGTAGGCCTTCATCAGGGAAACATAGTCGGTGCCGGTCAGGAGCGATTCAGCGAGGGCAACGGTGAGGACTGTATCGTCGGTGAAGAAGCAATCCGGACTGAACAGATCGAACTGCTTGGTCTTGATGTTGTTCCACTCGTAGACCGATCCGATAATGTCACCCGCTATTGAACCGATCATTTGGATCTTCCTCGAAGGCGGCCATGCATCGTTTAAGGCGCTTTAGAGCGTTTGGGCATTATCTCCGAAGAGAACTCGTATCGCCATCTCCCTCGGGGCACTCAAGGGGTCAAGCGGAGTGGTTGCCCTTTCGCGCGCGTGTCGCAATGGCGGCATCGAGACCGAAGTTCAGGGGAGGAAGACTATCAGAGTGTAGATGCCTAGAGTTGTGCCGAAGGGCAAGTCGTAAAGAGAGAAGAAGGCGGCGAGTAGAGAGAGGGTGCGTGCGGATTTTCCGGCGATGAGGGCTAAGCCTGCAAAGAGACCGAAGAGGCCGGAGAGGGCCGTTACGATGATGGCGGCGACATAGAGGATGTGGAAGATGGCCATTAGGGACACGTAATCGACGACACGGGTCAGGAGCGCGCCGAACATGACCGTGGCTGTGCCGGCGTAAAGGACGAGGAGGATTACGGCTACGAGGCGGAGGATGGCGTAGACAATCCAGAGGGCGCCGAGGGTGGTGGAGTTTGCGCGCGGATTTTGTGAGGTTGCGGCGTTGGTGGACATGGGCGCTCCTTGATCGATAGCGAGTTTTGGATCGTCTTGAGGAAGCTTAGCACTCTGCGAGGGGCTTTCGTGTCGGGTAGATACGGTATGGAGGGTGCGAGGAAAGCCTGGGCGGCGTTTCTTCTGAAGATTACCGAATGAATAAAAAGGATTTTACACGGAGGGCGCAGAGCGGAGAAAGAGAATAAATGCAGAGAGATTTCTCTCTCTGATGGCCGGCGGAAGGGGAGCAGAGGTCAGGCGCCGGAGAGGGTTTGCCAGCCGCGGCGGCTTAGGCTCCAGAAGATGAAGTAGGCGGAGAGGGCGGCAATGATTAGCAGGATGATGCCGGCGAACCATTCGTGGAGGACTAGTTCGCCGATGGAGAACATGGCGCAGTAGACGAGGAGGCAGCCGGCGATCCAGTCGTAGGTGCTGGCGGCGAGGTCGCGGACGGGGGTGACGTCGGGAGCGAGGGCGGCGATGTGCTTCCAGCCGTGGATCGTGGGGCGGACGCGGCGATAGAACTGAAGGAGTTTGGCTTCGGGTTCGGGCTTGGTGATTAGCGTGGTGACAAGCCAGACTGCCGTCGTGGCGGCCGTCGTGATGAGGGCGGTTTTGGCGAAGACGACCGAGCTGTTGCCGGCGAACTGAACGCGCATGAGCGACATGGAGACGACGAAGGCGGCGATCATGGAGGAGATTTCGCTCCAAGCGTTGATGCGCCACCAGTACCAGCGGAGGAGGAGGACGGAACCGGTGCCGGCGCCCATGCCGAGGAGAAGTTGCCAGGCGGATTGGATGCTGGTGATGTTGGCGGCGGCGTATCCGCTGAGGATCACGAGCAGGACGATGATTATTTTGCTCGCGAAGACGTAGTGTTTGTCGCTGGCTTTGCGGACGAGGAAGCGGCGGTAGAAATCGTTGATGAGATAGGACGTGCCCCAGTTGAGCTGAGTACCGACCGTGGACATGAAAGCTGCTAGGAAGGCGGCGATCATCAGGCCGCGCAGAGCGGGCGGGAGAAAATCGCGCAGAACCATGACGTAGCCTTTTTCGGGTTCGGCGGCGAACTCGGCGCTGGGGTGAAGGCCGCCGTGGGGAGAGTAGACGGCTACCGCGACCAGGCCGGTGATGATCCAGGGCCAGGAGCGCATGGCGTAGTGGGCGATGTTGAACCAGAGAGTGGCGCCGAGGGAATTTTTCTCGTCCTTGGCGCTGAACATGCGCTGGGCAACGTAGCCGCCGCCGCCCGGTTCGGCGCCGGGATACCAACTGGCCCACCACTGGACGGCGAGATACAGCGCGAAAGTTATGACGGGGAGTGTCCAGAGGGCGTCGGTCGTCCAGCCTAGGTGGAACGACGGAAAAAACGAGAGGATTGAACCTGTGGTTTCGCCGGATTGGCGGGCTACGGCGTCGACGTGAGAGAGCTGAACTTTCAGGAGGGCCATGCCGCCGATTTTGGCTACAGCGATCCAGGCTAGGACGACGATCATGGTCATTTTCAGGGCAAATTGGAAGAGGTCGGTGACGAGTACGCCCCAGAGACCGCCGATGAATGTGTAGATGCCGGTGAAAGGGACGAGGAGAAGGACGCAGATCAGGAGAGCGGTGTGTTCGGGAGTGCCGAGCGTGTAGGTGGTGAGATTATGGCCGGCGAGGCCGATGCTCAGGACGCGGCCTTGCGCGATGGCGTCGCCGAGGAGGACTGTGGTGATGCTGATCATGGCTTTGATGACCCAGCCGAGGATGAGACAGTTCATGAGGGCGCCGAGGTAGATGGCGCGGAAGCCGCGGAGGAAGGCGGCGGGTTTGCCCTGGTAGCGAAGCTCGACGAATTCGACGTCGGTGAGGATTTCGGCGCGGCGCCAGTAGCGCGCGAAGAAGAAGACGGTCATCATGCCGCAGAGACATTGCGACCACCAAAGCCAGTTGCCGGAGATGCCGTTGCGCGCTACGAGGCCGGTGACGAGGAGCGGCGTGTCGGCGGCGAAAGTGGTGGCGACCATGGAGGTTCCAGCGAGCCACCAGGAAACGTTGCGGCCGGAGACAAAAAATTCTTCCGTGCTGCCGGAGGAGCGGCGGCGATAGTAGAGAGAGATGAGGAGATTGAGGAGGAGGTACGCGGCGATGACGATCCAATCGGTGGCGGTGAGGGCCATATTTCGTTTTGCTCCGCTCGTGTGAGTGCTGGCAGTGCGTGAAGCGGCCTAGTATACTGCTATATAGCTCCTGAGAGGCAAGCTAATTTCGGGACGGCGCATTTTACTCTTAATTCGCAGAATTTTTGCAGATTTCCCCAAACGATTTGAGCGAGGCGGGGACTTGGTATATATAGCACCGGCTGGCATAGTGTTGAGTGGCTTTGAGGCCGATGAGGATGGTACACGGGAATGGCCGGTGCGGGCGAGGATGTGCTGACTGTTTTGCTGAGGAGAGATTGCCGAGAGTGGGGAAAATGGCGGGGCAATGCTGGTACTACTGAATTCGAGTTATGAGGAATTGAGCCGGGAGGCAGCGCGGATTGTGGCCGCGACGGTGAAGAACAAACCGTCCGTGACGCTCGGGCTGGCTACAGGTAGCACTACTCTCGGGATGTACAAGGAGTTGGTGCGGCTGCACCGGGAACAGCAGCTGGATTTTTCGAAGGTGGGGACGTTTAACCTGGACGAGTATTTGGGGTTGGCGGCGGAGCATCCGCAGAGTTTTCATTGTTTCATGCAGGAGAATTTTTTTGCGCACGTGAATATTGCGGAGCGGAATATTCATATTCCCGATGGGACGATCGGCGGCGACTACGAGGAGTACTGCGCCGCATATGAACGCGCGATTCGTGAGGCGGGCGGGATTGACTTGCAGATTCTGGGCATTGGGCGGAACGGGCACGTTGGCTTTAACGAGCCGACTTCGAGTTTCGGATCGAGGACGCGGCTGAAAGTTTTGACGAACGAGACGATTGAGGATAACCGGAAGTTTTTCGGCGCGGGAGAAGAGATGCCGCAGTGCGCGATCACGATGGGGATTGGGACGATTCTTGAAGCAAAGAAAATCTTGCTACTGGCGACCGGCGAGGCGAAGGCGGAGGCAGTGGCGGACGCGATTGAAGGGCCGATTACGGCGTCGGTGACGGCTTCGTGCTTGCAGCTGCATCCGGACGTTACGTTTGTGATCGACGAAGCGGCGGGGGCGCGATTGAAGCAGCGGGATTATTACCGGCGGGTGTTGGAGATGACGTCGCGATTCACGCCCAACCGGCTGTCGTGAACTTTATTCACAGCCGCCACATATATAGGCGTACCACCAATCGAGCGGGAAGGCAGGAGTTCCGGGCGGCCGGAGTGGTTCGAAGTGGTTTGGGCGGGGCTGGCGGAAGCATCCGAGGGGCGGGTCAGGTAAACTAGTCCCCGCTGTCACAGACCAATCTGGAGAGGACAAAGCGATGGGCAATCGAGATGTGAGAAGCAGAGAGAAAAAGAAGCCGAAGAAAAAGGAAGTCAAGGTGACGTATCAGCCGGCCAGGCCCACGACCGTGTACAAGCCGACGACGCCGGTTACACCGCAGCCACCCTCCGATCCGACAAAACCATAGGATCTCGCGCGTTAGGCAGGCGTTGCTCACAGATTAGCCCGCGCGGCGTCTATGCCAACTAGGGTGCGAGGCGAACGCCGGAGTTTTGCGCCCGGTCCATTTTTGCTGTTAGAGAACGAGGGAAAGGTGTGTTCATGCGAAACGTTTCAAGGATTTTTCTAGGGATGATGATTGGAGTGGGCTGCCTGGCGGGCCGGGCGGACGCACAATTCAAGAATGGCGCTCAGGCGACGGAACTGAATTTGCCGACGATAAGCCAGCGCGCAATGGTGACGCAGCGAATTGGGTTGACGGATATTACGATCATCTATCATGAGCCGCTCGTGGGCGGACGCGAGCTGTGGGGCAAGGTCATCCCGTACGGCAAAGTGTGGCGCGCCGGAGCGAATGAGAACACGACGATTACGTTTGCGGATGACGTTTCGGTGGAAGGCAAACCACTGGCGGCGGGTACATATGGCTTGCACGCGATCCCGAACGCTGACCAGTGGACGATTATCTTTTCGAAGAATTCGACGTCCTGGGGCAGTTTCAGCTACGACGATAAAGAGGATGCCTTGCGCGTGGACGTGAAACCGCAGCCAGCGGAATTTCGCGAAGCGCTAACGTATACGTTTGACGACATCAAGCCGGAATCGGCGGCAGCGACGCTGCGCTGGGAAAAACTGGCAGTGCCGTTTCACATTTCCGTGGACGTGAAAGCGATCACCGAACGAAGCATTCGCAACCAGCTGCGGAACACCGGGGGTTTTTCGTGGTCGGGGTATGACGAAGCGGCGATGTGGTGCCTGGATGGGAACTGCAGCCTCGAACAGGGATTGAAGTGGGAAGACATTTCGATTCAGAACGAGGAAAGGTTTGAAAACTTGCTGACGAAATCGCAGATTTTGGAGGCGATGGGGAAGAAACAGGAAGCGGATGCCATTAAAGCAAAAGCGCTTGATAAGGCCACTGGTGTGCAGCTGCACGTCTATGGGCGGGGCCTGCAAATTCAGAAAAAGCAAGAAGAGGGATTCGCCGTTTTCAAGATAAATATTCAGAAGCATCCGAATGAGTGGTACACGCACGGAGAGATGTCCAGGATGGCCTCGGCAAAGGGCGACTTCCCAACTGCGCTTAAAGAAATGAAGCTCGCGCTTGCCGGAGCGCCAGATGCAACGAAATCACAAATCCAGGGATTGATCGCGCGGCTGGAGAAAAACCAGGACATCAATCCGATTTAGTACCTGCACCAACGAAGAATTCCGAGGAGCGCGGCCGGCGGCGTCAAGAAGTGATGCCGCCGAAGCAGAGATATTTGATTTCGAGATATTCGTCCATGCCGTACTTGGAGCCTTCGCGGCCGAGGCCTGATTCTTTTACGCCGCCGAAAGGGGCGACTTCGGTGGAAATAATTCCGGTATTGATACCAACGATGCCGTATTCGAGGGCTTCGGCGACGCGCCAGACGCGGGCAATATCGCGGCCGTAGAAGTAAGCGGCCAGGCCAAATTCCGTGTCGTTTGCGAGGGCGATGGCATCGGCTTCGCTCTTAAAACGGAAGAGCGGCGCGACCGGCCCGAAGGTTTCTTCGCGGGCGACAGCCATTTGCGTAGTGACACCGGTAAGAATCGTCGGCTCGAAAAAGCGGCCACCAAGAACGTGGCGTTTTCCACCGACGAGAATTTTTGCTCCTTTGGATTGGGCGTCGTGGATGTGGCTTTCCACTTTTTCGACGGCGGCGTCATCGATCAGTGGTCCTTGCGTTGAGCCCGCCTCCAACCCCGGGGCTGGCTTCAGTTTCTTTACGGCCTCGGCTAGCTTTTCGGCGAATGCGTCATAGACGGCGTCTTCGACCAGCAAGCGGTTCGCGCAAACGCAAGTTTGCCCAGTATTGCGATACTTGGAAGCGATCGCGCCTTCGACCGCGGCATCCAAATCCGCATCTTCAAAAACGATAAACGGGGCGTTGCCTCCGAGCTCGAGGGAGAGCTTTTTGATTGTGCCCGCGCACTGGGCCATCAGGATTTTTCCGACTTCCGTGGAGCCGGTGAACGAAAGCTTTCGAACGATGGGATTGCCAGTGAGTTCGGCACCGATTTCCGTGGGCGAGCCAGTGACAACATTGAAGACGCCCTTTGGAACGCCAGCGCGCTCGGCAAGCTCGGCGAGAGCGAGCGCGGAAAAGGGAGTTTGTTCGGCGGGCTTGACGACCACCGTGCAGCCGGAAGCGATGGCGGGCGCCGCTTTACGAGTGATCATGGCGAGCGGAAAATTCCACGGAGTGATGCAGGCGACGACGCCGATGGGCTGCTTGATGACAACGATTCGTTTGTCGGCCTGATGCTGAGGAATGGTATCGCCATAGACGCGTTTAGCTTCCTCGCCGAACCATTCGAGAAACGAGGCGGCATAGGCGACTTCTCCGCGCGATTCGGCGAGCGGCTTGCCTTGCTCGAGAGTCATCAGGCGCGCGAGATCATCCTGGTTGGCCATCATCAGATCGAACCAGCGGCGGAGGACGGCGGCGCGCTCTTTTGCCGTTTTTTTGCTCCATGCGGGAAAGGCGTTGTTGGCGGCATCGATGGCGTGGCGCGTTTCTGGGCCGTTCAGTTTCGGCACTCTGCCGATGATTTCTCGCGTGGCGGGATTGTCCACGCTGATTGTTTGGCCTGAGTCTGCTCGAATCCATTGTCCATCGACATAGCAGGCTTCGCGGAAGAGGCGCGCGTCTTTCAGTTCGGCGGCAACGCCCGCGGATTTCGACAAGGTGTCTTGCATCGAATGCTCCTGAAGGTCTTCCTAGCTTAGATGCGGCAGGCGATTGTTTGGCGCTTCTCGACAAACTACCACGCAATTATGCGTGAGAGAGCGCGGCTTGCTTGCGTTCGGCGACGCTTGTCAGGGCGGCTTCAAGCACGTCGAGGCCGTCGTTGAACTGCTCGTCAGTGACAACGAGGGGCACGAGAATACGAATCACGTTATTAAACGTGCCTGCGGTGATCATGATGAGGCCGTGCTCGTAGCAATATTTGGCGATCTCTTTTGTCTCGGTGTCGGCAGGTTCACGAGTGCCGGCGTCGCGAACCAGTTCGATGGCGCACATACCGCCGAGGCCGCGAACTTCGCCAATCAAGGGCCATTTTTTCTGCCAGCCGAGCGCGCGTTTCTCAAAATGTTCGCCGAGAGCCGCCGAGCGCGCGAGCAGACCATCTTTTTCAATGGTTTCGATCGAGGCAAGCGCGGCCGCGCAGGAAAGAGGATGGCCGCAGTAGGTGCCGCCAAGAGAGCCTGGCCCGGGCGCATCCATGATTTCGGCGCGGCCCGTAACAGCCGCTATGGGCATGCCGCCACCAAGAGACTTCGCCAAGGTGATCAAATCGGGCTCGATGCCAAAATGTTCGGAAGCGAACCATTTGCCGGTGCGCGCGAAGCCAGACTGAATTTCATCGGCAATAAAGAGAATGCCGTGTTTGCGGCAAATATTCTGAAGCAGCTTGAAGTAATCGCGGGGCGGAACGACGAAGCCACCTTCGCCGAGAACGGGCTCGGCAATAACTGCGGCGACGGATTCCGGCGCGACCGAGCGTTTGAAGGCGTCTTCGAGATGATGCGCGAATTCCGAGGACGATGTTCCGGGAGCATTGCGATATGGATACGCGAACGGAATGCGGTAGATGTCGCTCGCGAAAGGCTGGAAGCCCGCCTTGTAAGGATGCGTCTTGCTGGTTAGCGACATTGTCAGAAGCGTGCGGCCGTGGAAGGCGTCTTCGAAACAGATGACGGCGGGTCGTTTAGTGTAGGCGCGAGCAATCTTGATGGCATTTTCGATGGCTTCAGCACCGGAATTGAGAAGAATAGTTTTCTTCGCAAAATTGCCAGGAGCGAGCGAGTTCAGTTTTTCCGCTACGGCGACATAGCCTTCATAGGGCGTGACGGCAAAGCAGAGATGCAAATGCTTTTCGAGCTGTGCTTGGATCGCGGAGATGACGCGCGGGGAGCGATGGCCGATATTGAGGCAGCCTATTCCTCCGGCAAAATCGATGTAGCGATTGCCGTCAACATCCTCGATCGTGGCGCCATCAGCTCGCACGGCGAAAACAGGAGTCGCATTGGCAGGTCCGCGCGGGATGGCAGCTTCGCGACGCGCCATCAGCGCGCGCGAACGCGGGCCGGGAATTTCAGTTCGAATCTGAATCGTAGACATTTTCTCTTCCTTTTTTTCTCTGGCCGCCGGCCACAAGATTGCCGGCGTCCCGAATGCTAATACCAGCCGATGGGGGTTTCGTCGAGATTGACGAAGACCTGTTTGGTTTCGAGATATTCTTCGAGGCCCCAGGGGCCGAGTTCGCGGCCGAAGCCGGATTGTTTGTAGCCGCCCCAGGGAGCTTCGACGTACGTCGGCTGCATGTGATTGACCCAGACAATGCCGGCGCGGAGCGACTTCACGACGCGGAAAGCTTTGTAGATGTCGCGCGTCCAGACGGCGGCGGCGAGCCCGTACGGTGTGTCGTTGGCGATGCGAATCGCGTCCGCTTCACCGTCAAAAGGAATTACGGACGCGACCGGGCCGAAAATCTCTTCGCGGGCGATGCGCGCGGTGTTGTCGACGTCGTAGAAAATGGTGGGCTCAACGTAGTAGCCTTTGCCAAATTGTTTTGCGCGGCCGCCGCCGATGGCAACCTTGGCTTCTTTTTTGCCAAGCTCGAGATAAGAGCTGACGCGATCGTATTGTTCCTTGCTGACGAGCGGACCCATCTTTGTTTCACGCTCAAGCGGCGCGCCGAGCTTGATGCGCTTGGCTTTCTCGGTCATGGCTTCGACAAACTTGGAGTAGATTTTCTTTTCGACGAGAATGCGGCTGCCGGCGGAGCAGACTTCGCCTTGATTGATGAACACGCCGAAGAGCGCCCCGTCGATGGAGGCTTCCCAATCGGCGTCCGTGAAAAAAATGTTGGGTGATTTGCCGCCGAGTTCGAGTGTGACACGTTTGAGAGTGTCGGCGGCGCTTTTCACGATGATTTTGCCGACGCTGGCGCTGCCGGTGAAGGCGATTTTATCGACGCCAGGATGCGCGACGAGCGCGGCTCCTGCGGTTTCGCCGAGGCCGTTGATGATGTTTACCGCGCCCGGCGGCAGGCCCACTTCGCTGAAGTAGTTTGCGAATTCGAGCGCGGTGAGCGGCGTTTGCTCGGCAGGCTTTAGAACGCAGGTGCAGCCGGCCGCAAGCGCCGGTGCAAGTTTCCATGCAGCCATGAGCAGCGGATAGTTCCACGGAATGATTTGGCCGGCGATGCCGACGGGCTCACGCAGCGTGAAGCTGAGCGCGTTGGCAGGAACGGGATTTACGCTACCGAGAACTTTGTTGGCGAGGCCGCCGTAGTATTCAAAGCATGTGGAGACGTCGGCGATGTCGTATTCCGCTTCGACGATGGGCTTGCCTGTATTGCGGCATTCGATTTCGGCAAGCTGGGCGCTGTTCTGGCGGATTTTCTCGGCTAGCTTGAAAAGAATGCGGCCGCGGTCCTGCGCGGTGGTGGTGGCCCATGGACCAGAGTCGAAAGCGGCGCGCGCGGCTTTTACCGCGAGATTGACGTCGGTGGCACCGGCCGCAGCGACGTGCGCGATGACTTCTTCGGTAGAAGGATCATAAACCGGAAATGTTTCTCCGGAAGCGCTGGCAACCCACTCGCCATTGACGTAGTTCTTATACGTTCGAATTCCCGCTGTCGCACTGCTGGACATTGCAGCCTCCCAAAATCGCCGCTCGCAGAGCGCCTCGCCCGAAGCGCGCGGCGCTCAGACTACCGGCACGGCTTCCGCAAGTTTTCTCGCAGTCTTGCGCCGGCCGTAGATAAAAAAGAAAAACGCGGCAAGCCCGATGAACAAAAGCGTGCCGCCGAACATCCACACTTCGTAGGAGCGGAGAGATGTAACCTGCTGCGCCGGAAAAAAAGCCAGCGCAATTCCCAGAATCGTTGTGACCAGTCCACTGGCGCCGGAAAAAATCAGCGTTGTCTTGCTGTAAACAGCCTTAACAAAAGAATTGCCAAACGCGATTTTCAGGAGCCCGCCAAACATATAGAGAAACGGGATCAGCTGAAGCACAACGGCAAGCGACAATAGTTTCTGGAAGGTTTCCTGCACGCCTGTTTCGCTAGCCGACAGACTAGCGACGACAAAACCGAACGACTGCAGAATGTGTCTCACAAGCGACAAGCCGATGAACTTATTCCAGATCCACCAGCCGCTGAAGTTCAGCACGACGAGCACCATGGAGACCGCCGCGTGGACAATCAGCGCGGCATACGGCGTGTGATAACGCGGATGCACTTTGCCAAGCCAGGACGGCATATAGGAATCAAGCCCAGCGACGAAAGGAATGCGCGCCGAGCCGCCGAGCCAGGCGGACGCAATGCCAGCGATGGACAAGCTCAGCATAAGCGCGAAAGGCGCGACGATCCACGCTACGCCGACGCGGCTGGCCATGTGCCCGACAGCTTGCACGATGCCTTGCAGCACATTGATGTCGCTCTTGTTGATCGCAATAAGCAGCGTGAGCGTCGCGCCGATGTAGAGCAAGCCCGAAAGCACGCCGCCCCAAGCGACGGCGCCAGGCAGGGTCTTTTGTGGATTTTCGATTTCGTCGCCCATAACGGAAGCGAGCTCGAGGCCAACCAATCCGAAACAAATCACGCCGAAAGAATTCAGGACGAATTTTGGATTGGGCGGAATTCGAAAGTCGGCCCAGGCCACTGTCGTGCCGAAGCGCAGCCACACGACGATCCCCAAGCCGATCAGCACGGCGGCGGCGATGCCGGTGCCGATCGCTCCGAAGTTGTTGATCCATTTGCCGACGCCGAGGCCGACAATATTCAGAACGACGAGAACGACCAGCAGCAAGAGCGAAGCGGTCAACGCAAAAGTTTTGTTGTCTCCCAGCGCTTCGTGGCCGGAACCGAGCGCGAAGACCGAAACGCCGACGAAGTAGAGCATTACCGTTGGCACGTACATCATGTTGTTGGTCCAGTAGCACCAGCCGGAGAGGAAACCGTGGAAGTCTCCGAAGACTTCCTTGGCCCAGAGGTAAACTCCGCCTTCGCCGGGATAGCGGTGGGCAAGCTCGATGACGGCGATCCCTTGCGGCCAGAAAAACAGCAAGAGCGAAATAAGCCAAAGCCAGACAGTGACCCCGCCGTTCGCGGCGATCGAGGGGACGACGTTCAGATTGAAGACGGCGACAACGAAGAGCAGAACGAGGTCCATGCGTCCCAACACTCGGCGCAGGTTCGGCGCGCCTTGGGCTACTGGCGCGATGGGCGCGGTGGACGCAATGGCGGCCTCGTTCTGCAATGGAGCGGTCTCCCAGAATCAGTGGCCCGCGGCCCCGACGAAGTGTGCGCCGCGCTCGAGCTGGGCTTTTGCGAGAGTGGGAGCAACTTCATCGAACACGGCGAGGTGCTTCTCGATGTCTGCTTCGGTGTGCTGGACGGAGATGGTCCACTGCTCGTCCCACCAATAGGGCTGAGGGAGGACGCCGCGGTTGACCATCGCAAACCAGTAGTGGCGCCAAAGATCGACATCGATTTTCGTCCAGTCGCGATAATTGCGAATTTCCTGAGGATAGAGCATGAGCGCGCCGTTGACCCCGGCGCTGATGACGTAGGCCTGCAAGCCGGTTTTCTTGACGATGGCGCGATAGCCCTCGGTGAGTTTTTTGCCGAGCTTGTCGACGTGTGCGTAATTCTCACGCGAAAGGACATCACGAAACGTTGCGAGGCCCGCCGCCATCGCGACGCGATTCGTGTTGTACGTGCCGCCGTGAAAAACCTTGTGCTGGGAGATTAAATCCATCACCGCCCGGCTCGCGCCAAACGCGGCGAGCGGCAAGCCCCCGCCGATGGATTTCGCCAGGCAAATCATGTCCGGCTTCACGCCAAAATATTCGCTGGCGCCGCCCCAGGCGAGTTTTGCTCCGGTTTTCACTTCGTCGTAGATGAGCAGCGCGCCGTTTTTTGTCGCGATATCGCGCAAACCCTGCAGAAAACCTGGCTGTGGCATGCACAGGCCGACGTTCATCAGTATAGGTTCGAGGATAATTGCGGCGATCTGGCCGGGGTTTTCGCGGAAGCGGCGCTCGACGCTTGGCAAATTATTGAAAGCGGCGACAACAACATTGGCAATCGAAGCTTTAGGAACGCCTCCGCCTCCGGGGACGGAGTTGGGCGCGTCGGGATCGCCGTAGTCTTCTGCTTTGGGCTTGACGCTGACGAGCGCCGTGTCATGCAGACCGTGGTAAGCGCCTTCGAACTTCAGAATTTTATCGCGACCCGTAGCGGCGCGGGCGATGCGGCAGGCGTGCATGGTCACTTCAGTACCGCTCGATCCGAAGCGAACCATCTCGACGGGGTAGCGCTTGCAGATTTCTTCCGCGAGCTCCCACTCCATGTCGTGCGGCATGCCGAAGGTCGTCCCTTCATGCAGCTTTTGTTCGACGGCTTTAACCACCGCGGGGTGGCAGTGCCCGGCCATCAGCGCGCCGAAACACAGATTGTGATCGAGGTATTCGTTTCCATCGATGTCGTGAATCCTGCTGCCTTTACCGTCTTTAACAAAAAGCGGGTACGGCTCGTAGTGGCGGTAGTTACTGGCAACACCGAGGGGGATACGTTGCAAAGCGCGCTTGTAAGCGTCCGCGGATTTGGGCGTGCGCTTTTCGTAGGTGGCGATTTCCTTCTGCAATGCGTCGTGCATTTCCTTATTCCATTTGCTGTGTAGCCGCGAAGCGGCCAACGCTAGCAGGTCTGTTCCCTGCGGTCAGTTTGTAGTAACAAAAATCTCACAACTGTATTGATTGTCTCACTTTCTTCTTACGTAGGAAGGCGCCCCGGCCAGGCTGGGGCGCCTCTGGAACCGTTTTGCTCTCCGCTATCGCCTCAGAAACGGAACTTCAGCGAAAACTGAACGAGCCGCGGATCGTGGACATGCTGCACCTGGCCAAACGTGCTGCCCTGATCCGATACGTCTCCATCCACGCTGTAGAACTGCGCGTGATTCCAGATGTTGAAGATGTCGCCGCGGAATTCCATCTGGAGTCTTTCGCCAAAGTTCGTTTCCTTCATGAAGCTCATGTCCCAATTGTTGATGCCCGGCCCGCAGCAAATGGTGCGAGGAGCGTTGCCAATCGTGCCTGGGAGAACAGTGGAATTCGTGAAGAGATTCGGGTTGAATACGAACCCGTTATTCTGACGAATATTTTGCGTGTGAAACGGGGCGGTGAGATTCGGCTCACCCGGAAACTCGAACAGGTCGGTGGAATCCAATTCTTCGATGTCATCCTGAGAGGTGATTCGAATGGGGAAGCCGCTCTGGAACGTCAGGATTCCAGACGCCTCCCAGCCATCCAGCAGCTTTCCTTTAAAACCGTCATACTTCGGAACGGGCAGATCCCAAACGTAATTGACCACAAAACGATTCCGCGCATCGTAATCGGACAACCCGTAGGTGGCATTGAAGTTCAGCGGATTAAGCGCGCTTTCAAAGCTCGAGGCATTGTCCATAGTCTTGCTGAAAGTGTAGGCAGCCTGGAACTGCAAGCCGTGCGAAAAATTCTTCTGCAGCATGGCCTGCAACGAATTGTAGTTCGACCGCGCGACGGTGTTTTCGCTGAAGATGCCGGAAAAAACCGGCGTACCGTCGGACGGGCATCCCGTGCCCGTCAGAGGCTGGCATAGTGGAGAGGAGTATGGGCGCAGACCTACGAGCGTGATGCCGCCGCCGGGAGCGTTCACCGCGCCTGCAGGGATGGTCAAGCCGCCAGTTCCCGCGTTGTAGGGCAGCGGAAGTCCGCCGGCGGGGATGACCGCGCCGTTGGGAATAAAGTACGAACTGTCTTCCCCAAAAGGACCGCAAGTCGTCGAACCACCTCCCGGCCCGCTCAGGACGTTGCCGGCGCCTGCGGTAGCCATGGCCGCCAAGACGTTGCAGGTCGCAGGGTTTCCGGGGTTGACTTCATAGCTCGCGAGGAGGCGATGACCTTGCGAACCGACGTATCCGATTTGAAAGAGAATTTGTCCAGGCAGCTGGCGCTTGATCGTCAAATTATACTGGTCGGAGTATTGCAAACGCAGATTGGGAGGAAACTCTCCGAAGAAAGTCATCGGCCGGAACTGTTCCCAATCAATCGAGCTGCCTCGCGGCGGATCAAGAATTCCGTTGAAAGGATTCGGGAAGACGCCGCCGCTTTGATTGACATAAGGAGTTTGCAAGAGCGGACTCGTAATGAAGTTGCTTCCGCCAAAGGGGGGCTCGGCGCTGAACTGCTCGAGCACGAGTTGTTCGATCGGATTGTAGAAAATTCCGTAGCCCATGCTGATGCTGGTCTTCGAGGGACCGCCGGTCAGCTTGCTGAGCCATCCATCTTTCCAGCCGGGGCTCCAATTGAGGCCGAGGCGGGGCGCGAATCCTTTGTAGTAGGTATTCGTCAACGCTTCGGGCACGCCTTTGTCACCCGGAAAAACCAACCCGACCGGCGTGACGCCAGCTTCATCGCAGGTCGTGACGCTGCCGGCAACGTAGAGAGGGCTGGTCGTCGGAAGGGTGCAAGGATAGATCGTCGACACTTGGCCGGGCCGGAAGGTCTGCACTTTCTGACCGATGTCTGTGAGTGGCGTGTTCATTTCCCAGCGCAGCCCGTAGTTCAAAGTGACGTTCGGCTTGATCTTCCAACTATCCTGCGCGAAGAGGTAGACGGAAGTGCTGCGCACGAGTTCGTGTTGCGCAGATCCTTGGAAATAGCTGTTGCCCAGCCCGAGGAGATAGTCGGGATAGGCGTCAGAATAGCCAAGGTCATCCCCCACCGGTGAGGTGGTGGACGAGAGGAAGGACAAATCGCCGTTGACGTCGAAATAGAGCAGCTGGTTAAACATCTGATAGCGCGTATCGACCCCAAACTTCAGACTGTGGCGGCCGATGATCTTGCTGTAGTTGTCGCTGAACTGGATCGTGTTGCCGATCTGCGGCAACTGTCCATTGAAATTGTTGCCGATGGAAAAACCACCGCCCACGCTGATGAAGGGAACTCCCTCTTTGCTCGCTCCGAGACCGGAGTGGATTCCATAGTCAGGATTCGTGCCGAGTGCATTGCCGTTGTCATCCACCAGAGGCGTGTCGGAGGTGCCCGTAAAGCAAAATGCCGCTGCCGCCCCGGTTCCACACGAAGCTTGGATGGAATTGGTGCGCGTCGGAGTATCAAACTTCAGCTGCCCTTCGCGGAAATAGCTAACGCGCAATTCGTTCACCGCCGTGGCGCCGATCGTTGAAGTGTGCGTGACGTTCAGCTGCTGAGTGCGGGTTGCGTAGTCTCCGGGGAAATTGCCCGTCGTGGCGCCGGACGCCTGAAACTTTGCAAAGGGGTCCACGGTGTTGTCGTCATCGAAGTAGTAGTAGAACGCGGTCTTCTGATTGTTCGACCAGTTGTGGTCAACGCGGATCTGGAACTGGTCGCCGCGGTCCGTTTCGTTCGGCGTGATTTGCACCCCACCACTCCCGCCTGCTCCGGGAACGTATTGCAACAGGCTGAGAGCCACGGGGTCAAAACATTGCGTAGGAATCTGGAAGTTCGGAAAAATCTTGCTATACAGCTGCGGAGCGCCGCCGTTGATCACAGACTGGACGGCTCCATTGGCCGTTGCGCTAAGATTTGCGCCACAGCGGTTCTCCAGAATATTCGCGACAGTCGCGTCGGATAAGGATCCAGCAAAACCGGGAACTCCGTTCGGATCCACGACGCCGTTGGCAATCCCGTTGGCGGAGAAATTTCCACTGGTGAGTTCGGCCGCGGTGGGCACGCTGATTGGCTGCGACACGATACCTTGAATAATCCGGCGTCCTTCGTACGAACCAAAAAAGAAAGTCTTGTCCTTCTTGATCGGGCCGCCAATCGTGCCGCCAAACTGGTTTTGCTTGAATTCCGGCTTGGGCGCGGCGAAGAACGTGAAAGGATGCGCGTTCAATACGTCGTTGCGGAAAAATTCATAAATGCTGCCGTGAAGGCTGTTTGTTCCAGACTTGGTCACAACGTTGACGACGGCTCCCGAGTTCCGGCCGTATTCCGCGTCAAAGGAATTGCTGATCACGCGAAACTCTTCAATGCTGTCCGGAGAAGGCTCAATGGCGGGAAGGTTGGCGAAGAGGTCGTTGCCGTCGCCGCCGTTCACGGAGTAATTGTTCGAGCGGCCGCGGCCGCCGTTTACGGTCACGACTCCGGGCTTGTCCGAGCCGTAAAAGAGATCATTACCCAGCTGCGACTGCACGCCAGGCTGCAATTGCAGCAGCTGATAGACGTCGCGCTGGTTCAATGGCAATTGCGTCGAAGCCCGCTCATTGACCACCGCGCCCAGTTGCGTCGAGCTTGTATCGACGACGGGCGGCGCGCCCGTAACTTCTACGCTTTCCGTCGCCGCGCCGAGCTGCAGCGTGATATCGACACTGATAACTTCGTTCAGATCCAGCGTGATTGCCTTGCGGATAAATTTCTTGAAGCCGGCCTGGGTGACGTCAATCTCGTAGCTGCCAACGGGCACTTCGATAAAGATGTACTCTCCGCTGGCGCCGCTCTGCACCTCGTGAGCGGCATGCGTCGCCTCATTGACAAGTGTTACCATGGCGGCGGTCACCGAAGCGCCGCTGGGATCGCTGACCGTTCCGCGAATTCGTCCGCCAGTGCTCTGCGCCCCGGCAAACGGCGAGGCGAGCATCATCGCTAGCGTGAGAGAAAATAGGGAAAGAATGTTGCGGTGGCAGTGCGGATAGCGCTGCCAAAGTCCTCGAAACCTCTTCATGAACTCACCCCTTGTCTCGAAGAATTCTCTTGGCAGCGGATTCTTCGAGGTTGCTGCGCCCCCGAAACCTTACTATAATCCAGCAAACTTAGAGAAAGCCGGGAGCCGTGTCAAGCGGAAAGAATTTCTCCAAGCC